>JADGEO010000065.1 GCA_016744335.1 Anaerolineales bacterium | reverse complement strand
GCTTCAAATGTGCTTTGAGCACCCAGTATCTTGAAAAGGTCTTGTTAGGGGCTAAATTTCATGCGTAAGCCCTGGTTTTTTTCTTGTGTATATCTGCATTTAATGCTATATTTTAAAAGTCGGTTTGGGCACGGCACCTATTCTCCCAATTGTTTTTTAAACCTCATGTCAACCATAAAAATTACGCTAACCTTATACGGCCCCATAGCTAAGTTTGCTGGCGGTAAATATATTGCACAAAAAGCAGTTGAACTTGAAGAAGGTCAAACTATTCGAGATCTGATGGACAAATTTGCAATTCCCTACGATCAAAAAAGCTATTTGTTTATCAATAACATATTATCGGATATGCCTGGTCTGAATGCCTCTTTAGGCGAAGCTTTAACAGACAATTCCCGCGTTGGAATTTTTTCACCTGAACATATGTATCCCTATCAATACAGAGATGGATTACCCATGTCTGATGCCCTTACCAAAGAGTTAAAAGAACGCGAG
This sequence comes from Anaerolineales bacterium, assembly GCA_016744335.1. Classification (GTDB taxonomy): domain Bacteria; phylum Chloroflexota; class Anaerolineae; order Anaerolineales; family Villigracilaceae; genus Desulfolinea. The sequence continues at coordinate 17,988 of JADGEO010000065.1, read as the reverse complement.
GGCGGGGCAATGCACAATACTTATTAATTGCGTAAGATATAATGCGTATTGCATAAAATACTGTCATCCAGTTTTCTCGCTTTGCGCAATAGATATTACGTTATTTTTAATTTCGTCTTTTACCAATCAATCGTTCAAAAAAGGAGAATGTTATGGCAAAACAGATTTTACGTATCAATATGAATGACCTCAGTGCAGTTTATGAGGATGTCCCCGAGAAATGGGCAAAATGGGCAGGACGTGGATTGACCTCATCTATTATTGCGGATGAAGTAGACCCCACCTGTCACCCCTTGGGACCAAACAACAAGCTCGCCATTGCCCCCGGCTGGGTTTCTGGTAGCCCCGCCGCTCCCAGTAGCGGACGCACCTCTTTTGGCGCAAAAAGCCCGCTCACCGGTGGTATTAAAGAAGCCAACTCTGGCGGTCTTTCCAGCCAAAAAATTGCCAAACTCGGTCTTGCCGCGATAATCATTGAAGGTATGCCCGCAAAAGGCAAATGGTATGAAATTTTCATCGACAAAGACGGAGTCAAATTTGAAGATGCCGCCGATTTATTAGGCAAAGGCATGTATGAAACCGCTAAATTGATGTGGGGAAAATACGATAACAAACCCGCAGTTATTGGCATCGGTCCCGTTGGCGAAATGAAACTCTCCAATGCTGGCATTTCTGTCAATGACCCCGAAAACTCCCCTGGTCGCTACGCTGGTCGTGGTGGTTTGGGCGCAGTCATGGGCGCACGTGGCATCAAAGTTATGATTGTTGACGACAAAGGCGGTCCTGGCGTTGAAGTTGCAGATAAAGAACTCTTCAAAATTGGTCGCAAGAAAGTTGCTGAAGCCATGGGCGAACACGCACTTACCAAAAAAGAAGGTGGTTTGTGGCAATTTGGCACCAATGTTCTCATGAACATCGTCAACGAAGCTGGTGGCTTGCCCACTCGCAACTTCAGCGCAGGTCAATTTGAAGGCGCCGCCAAAATTTCTGGCGAAACTGTGAAAGAAAATATCGAAGCCCGTGGCGGCGTTGGTGCATATCATCACGCTTGTCACCCCGGCTGTATCATGCAATGCTCCAGCATCTACCCACACGAAGATGGCAGTGAATTTGTCTCTGTCATTGAGTATGAAACAGCCTTCTCATTAGGCTCAAACTGCGGCATTGACGATATTGAATATATCGCCCAAGCCACTTGGGAATGTAACGATATCGGTCTCGACACCATCGAAGCCGGAAACGCCATTGCAATAGCGATGGATGGTGGACACCTCGAGTTTGGTGACACTGACGGTGCATTAAAGTTATTCGACGAAATGCGAAACGGCACCCCTCTTGGACGAGTACTTGGTCAGGGTGTAGAAGCAACCGCGAAAGCCTTTGGCGTTTATCGCGTACCCACCGTTAAAGGGCAGTCGATGCCCGCCTATGAACCGCGTGCCATCAAAGGCATTGGCGTAACCTATGCAACCACAGTTATGGGTGCAGACCACACCGCTGGATACACCATCGCCCCTGAGATTGCTGGTGTTGGCGGCAAAGTAGACCCACTAGACAATACAGCCAAAGGCGAGCTTTCGCTCACTTTCCAAGCGGCAACTGCCTTTATCGACAGCACAGGCTACTGTCTCTTCATTGCCTTCCCCGTCCTCGATATTCCTGAAGGTTGGGCCGGCATGGCAGAGTCAGTTGCAGGCGTAACTGGTCTCAACATTACTGGCGATGACGTTCTCACCATCGGTAAAGAAGTGCTTAAAATCGAGCGTCTCTTTAACGAATCCGCTGGTTTCACCCCCGCAGACGACCGCCTCCCCGAATTTATGCGCGATGAAGCTCTTCCCCCCCATAACGTAAAATGGGATATGGAAGATGAAGTGCTCGACAGCGTATTTGCTTGGGTTCACGATTAAAATTTTAATTTAGTAAAAGAGGCTTGCGCTTTTGCGTAAGCCTCTTTTTATTTAAGAGCAATGGTAGAATTGTCAATTAAAAACTACCTAGAGTGGTATTTCAATCCCATGCTGAAATACCAAGTCTATTTAAACAGACTTCCCGTATCTGCCTATGAATGAATTTATAGGTGGCATAGACAACAACACCGTTATTTTGAGCAATTACGCGGAATTTATTAGAAATCTTGGGGAGCACTAAAGTTGCAATGCAGAAGAAAACCAAAAACTGATAACCAAGGATTGAAAATTGAAAATTATAAAAGTAGATGTCCGCGTTTTTGCAACATTAAGACGATATATGCCAGGGTACGCCATAGGAGAAGCAAAAGCTATCGAACTTCCTGATGGCACAACCTTAGAAGAATTACGAGCGCAACTCAAACTGCCCCTTGATGAAGTGAAAGTAATTATGCGCAACGGCATCCAGGCTGAATTAGAAGAAAAAATCGAAGATGGTGACCGTATTGCCTACGTCCCCGCTGTAGGGGGAGGGTAAAATATGGCGATTTTTCAAAATCCGCTTTGGGGATACTCCTTCACCTATCCCGATGACTGGGCACAAAAGTCTAATGGTGAGATGGACGGTTTCGCGCAAAACGCTCACGCCTTCGACCAAGATGGGGCTGTCAATGAGCAAGCCGCACACATGCTCGTTCGCGGCGAATTTAACGGTAAACGTTCCCCTATCGCACCGCTCTGGAATCAGCATATCACCAAATTATCTATCATGCTGGGTGCCAAAAAACTCGGTGGCTCCCCTTTTAGTATGGGCGGTGCAAACGGCTTTGAGGCAGAGATCCAACTCCCCAAGAAAACGAATCGCCGTCTCTGGGTGGGGATCTTGGCGCGAGAGACAGTTATTTTACATTTTATGGTCTCGCATAAAAAAACAGAACGAGATGCTTTCGAGCCACAGGTAACGGAGATTGTTTCAAGTTTGCGTTTTCTCGATGGCCTTAAAGGGCTTGACAGAACTAGCGAAAATATACCTATCCCGCCCACTTATTTACCTATTGAGGCTGATACGCTTGTGCCAGATGCGAAAAATAATGATAGTTGGCGTGCCTACGATGGGAAAAGTGGCCTTGACGCGTTACAAAATTTTTACTATCGAGAGCTTCCCAACTTTGGGTGGGAGATTAGTGAGTTTATCCCCTTCCCCAACCAAGTGGAAGTAGGTTTTACCCGCCTACGAATTCACAAAGATGATATAACTGCCACGCTAGGCATTTTACCTTTTGGAAAAAAACAACCTTTAGGAAAAATTATTATTAAATATGAAAACGAGTAAAGAGGAGTAATTATGGTTTCCATTCATTTATATGGAAAATTACGGCGTTATGCAGAGCAAAGCAGTGCCGCAGGTGATAGCATTGTTGAAGCCGAAGCACTCGAAAACGAACAAGTTTACGATTTTTTAGAGCGACTGGGTTTTGATATTGGCGAACTATATACAATTTTTGTTAATTCTCGCTTACTCACTTCGCGCACAAAAATGGCACCTTTTTTAGGCTATCAACAAGTTTGTGAAGATGATTGTCTTTGCTGGGAATTGTCGGAGGTCGTAAAAGACGGCGACCGCATTGGCTTATTTGGCGAAGATATGCCGGCTTTGGTGGCGTAAATCCATTTTTTTCATATTCATCAAAAAAAACACGCACAACTAACAAAGTTTAGTTAGCTTCTCATCAGGTACAATAACATTTATGGTAAATGAATTTAACATCCTCCACCCCGAACCCTTACTCATCGTCATATCAGGTCCATCTGGCGTAGGCAAAGATACTGTTTTGCATATGATGGAAGAACGCGGTGAATACCCATTTCATTTTGTCGTAACCGCCACAACCCGCCCAATCAGAAAAAATGAAGTAGATGGCGTAGATTATTTTTTCGTTTCTCACGACCAGTTCGCAGAGATGATCGAAAACGATGAATTATTTGAATATGCCATTGTTTATAATGACTATAAAGGGAACTCAAAAAAACAAGTTCGAGATGCGCTTGATAGCGGCAAAGACGTCATTATGCGCCTCGATATTCAGGGGGCGGCAACGGTCAAAAAAGAAGTCCCCGAAGCCATCCTTATTTTCCTCACCACCGAAGATGAAGAAGAACTAGTCAACAGGCTCAAAGCGCGCAAGACCGAAACAAGCGAGGGGCTAAAGCTTCGCATTGCCACCGCACGCCAAGAACTAAAACACGCCAAATATTTTGATTATATCGTCCTCAACAAAGATGATGCCCTAGACGAAACAGTTGATACCCTAGAAGCAATTATTCGAGCAGAGCATCACCGTGCCAACCCACCTAAGGTAAGTTTATGAACACAGAATACCCTCAATCTCCCCCGCCACCACCACAACAAAGCCGCGTTTCCTTACCGAGTGCCCCACCACGCGTCACCTACGCCATCATTGGCATAACGGTCTTTTTCTATATTCTTCAAAAAGCAAGCGAATTTTTCTTAGGCTACGATTACCCCGCCATTTTTGGCATGAAAATCAACGATGCCATTCTAGCAGGACAACTTTGGCGATTACTCACCCCACTCTTGCTACACGGCTCCCTTATGCATATCGGGTTCAACATGTACGCCCTCCTCTCCATTGGCACAGGAATGGAAAGCAGAATGGGACATGCCCGTTTTCTGATTTTATATCTCGTAAGCGGATTTGCAGGAAATGTCTTCTCATTCTACTTTACAGATAGCTCCTCATTGGGCGCATCGACCGCGATTTTTGGCTTGCTTGCCGCCGAAGGCGTTTTTCTATACTTCAACAAAAAACACTTCGGTGCGCGCGGCAACAAAGCATTGGGCAATATCATCACCATTGCAATCATCAACTTAGCCATTGGCATGTCTCCCGGAATCGATAACTGGGGGCATATAGGCGGTCTTCTTGGTGGGTTGGTTTTCTCGTGGTTCGGCGGTCCCCGCTGGGAAGTAGAGGGCGTTTACCCCCTACTCAGACTAGAAGACCAGCATAATATGCGTGATGCACTTATCGGGGCAGGAGTCGTGATTGTCTCTTTTAGCATCATTGCATTGCTCAAGTTTTTTTAGACCAACAATAATTGCCATGTATTAAAGCGGATCATCTCTCTTGTTTTTTTGTGCGATTTATCGCACATTCTTATTCAACCGATGACTTCAATTATCGGTTGAATACCTCCCACACCCCATGCAACCAGCCATCTTCTCCATCACATGGATATCCCTAAGCTTTTTCAGCGGCATTGTCCTCGCGCGCTATTATCCTAATCCTGCCGAAGTTTGGTTTAATCTTGTTATAGCATCCGCAATAATTGCCTTTTCTGCCATTATTCTGCGAGCCATCCTCGAAAGAAACTCAAAAATCCCGCCACGTGAAGAAAAAGATTCATCACGAACCCATTTTTATTTTTTTCTACCTCTTCTTTTTCTCTCTTTTTTCTTTGGTGCCTATCATTTTCAAAATAATCAACCCGATTTTGATGATCCGTTTTATATAGGCTGGTACAACGACAGAGAATACGAAAGTCTCGTTTCGGGGATGATTTCTAAGCCCCCCGATTATAGAGATACCTATACCAATCTCACAATGGATGTAGAGTATCTCGACCAACTTGGCAAAGCAGAGCCGCTTGAAGTTTATGGCAAAATTTTAGTACGTGTAGAGGCAAGCGAAAACTACCAATACGGCGACTATATTCGCGTACGCGGTGTTCTTGAAACCCCACCAGAAAACGAAGAGTTTTCCTATAAAAATTATCTTGCGCTGAGCGACATTCACAGTTATATGCGAAACGCAAAGGCAACTTTTCTCCCCGAACCACGCGGTGGGTCGCCAATAAAGATAGCGATTTATGATTTAAGAGACCAAGCCCTCGAGAATATCTATAAACTCTTCCCCGACCCCGAAGCCTCTTTACTAGCGGGCATTTTGCTCGGCATAGAAACGGGACTTCCCGCAGACCTTCAAAAAGCCTTTAAAGATACTGGCACAACGCATATTATCGCCATTTCTGGTTTCAATATCACCATCATAGCTGGGCTTTTTATCACCCTCTTTGGCAATCTCTTCGGCAAAAAAAATGGGGCTATTATTGCCATGATTGGCATTGCTCTTTACACAATTCTAGTCGGCGCAGATTCGGCGGTTGTACGCGCGGCTCTCATGGGCGGATTAGGGCTACTCGGCCGGCAATTTGGCAGACGGCAAGACGGCATTGCTTCCCTTCTCTTTGTTTCGGTTGTAATGGCATATTTCAACCCAATGGTTTTATGGGATGTTGGGTTTCAGCTCTCCTTCGCCGCAACTGCTGGCTTAATTCTCTACGCTGAACCGCTTGCAAACTGGTTTGTGCGCCAAACAACTCGCGTAACAACAGAAGAAAAGGCAGAGAAAATTGCGGGTCCTATTGGAGAATATATCCTCTTCACCCTCGCCGCACAATTTGCCACCATTCCCATCATGGCATATCATTTTGGGCAAATTTCGCTAATCTCTTTTATTGCCAATCCTTTTATTCTTCCCGTTCAACCCGCAGTGATGATCCTCGGTGGCATCGCGCTCATCGCAAGCCTGCTTATCTTTCCGCTAGGACAATTACTTGCTATTTTTGCGCTACCTTTTACAACCTATACCATTCGAGCCGTGGAGTTTTTCGCGCAGCTCCCACAGGGCGTAATTATTTTAGGGGATACGAAGTTAATCACGGTGATTATCATCTACGCCCTGATGCTGACGTGGACTTTTGCTGGTGTGCGTTTAAAGAAAGTTTCCCAGTCCCTAAAACTTACCTTTATTATCGCCGCGCTAACACTTCTTACTGTTCAAGTTTGGCGCGTGGCATTTGCCGCTCCAGATGAACGCTTACATATCACCTTCTTCGATGTTGGCTCGGCAGATGCAATTCTTATCCAAACCCCAGATGGCGCAAATATCCTCATCAATGGCGGGGAACGCGCCTCCGTCCTTTCTTCCGAGTTGGGCAAACGTCTACCACCCTTTCACCGTGAACTAGATTGGCTCATCGTTGCATCCCCACAAGATGAAGACCTTGCCGCGTTACCGCGTACTTTAGAGCGATTCTCGCCTAGTGAAGTCTTATGGAGCGGAAACCGCGAGGCATCTTACGCCTCTCGCGATCTTCAACGATATCTGACAGAGAACGAAATCCCGATTACCTACGCGGAAACGGGACACCGTTTGATCTTAGGAGAAAAGCTCTTTTTAGAGATTCAAGATTCGGGTACGCGCGGTGCGGTCATCCTCATTGAATGGAATTCATTCCGCGCTTTTCTTCCCATTGGCATGGATTTCAAGAGCCTTGAAGAATCTCAAGAAATAGGTAAAGTTTCATTACACCTTTTAACCGATTCGGGCTACGCGTCAATCAATCCGCCTGAATTAATTGACGCACTGCACCCACAACTTATCATCTTAAGTGTAGACGCGGGCGACGAATTTGGGCTGCCACACGATTCCACTTTAAGGGCAATAGAAGACTATTCCCTTTTGCGCACCGACCAAAATGGCTGGGTTCACGTCTCTACCGATGGCATACAAATGTGGGTGGAAAGCGAGCGGTGATGGCCGTATTACTCAAAGTTGGAAGACGGGGAATAACGTTACGAGGTTCAACAGAAGTTATAAATCATCTCGTGTTTAGCAAAACCATCATGCAATAGCATGATACAGAATACGCTTTCTTCATAAGGAATATCTATGAGACAATTTTCTATCCAACGAAAGACAAACGAAACTAACATATCTCTTTCTGGCAATCTAGACGGGACGGGGAAACACAATATATCTACCGGTATCGGATTCTTCGACCACATGCTTACCCAAATTGCGGTGCATGGGCTGATAGATATTGACCTTCAAGCCGAAGGGGATTTGCATATTGATTTTCATCATACCATCGAAGACTGCGGCATTGTGCTTGGGGAGGGGATTGGTCAGGCACTCGGCTCAAAGCTGGGCATCCGCCGTATGGCAGAAGCAAGTGTCCCCATGGATGATGCGCTGGCTAAGGTCGTCTTAGATTTATCGGGCAGGCCTTATTCTGTTATCCAAACAAATTGGGTTAGTCCATCCGTTGGCAATATCCCCACTTCATTGCTGGAGCATTTTTTTGAGACGCTTGCCGTATCTAGTCGAATGAATTTGCATATCAACGTGTTATACGGAAAAGATAATCACCACATGGCTGAAGCTCTTTTCAAAGCCTTCGCGCGTGCCTTAGATGCGGCGACACAGGTGGACGAGCGGCGGGTGGGTGTGGTGCCCAGTTCAAAAGGAAAATTATGATAATAATCATCGACTACGGCGCAGGCAACCTACACTCCGTCCAAAAGGCGATTGAGTTTGTGGGTGGGCAGGCACAAATCACGAGCAATGCCGCTGAAATTCTCGCCGCCGAAAAAGCAATTTTACCTGGTGTGGGTGCGTTTAAAGACGGCATGGATGGCTTGAGAGCAAATAATCTCATTCCTGTTATCAAAGAATTTTCTGCATCTGGAAAACCGCTTTTGGGCATTTGTCTGGGGATGCAACTTCTCTTTGATGAAGGGCACGAGCACGGTATCTACGAGGGGCTGGGTATTTTGCCCGGGCGTGTGTTGGGCTTCGATTTTGAAGATAAGTCGCTCAAGATTCCACAAATTGGTTGGAATACGATTGCATTTGAGAAAGAAAGCCCACTCATCAGTGAACTCCCCGATGAGAGCTATGTCTATTTCAATCATGGGTATTATTGTGAGCCTACAAATGCCGCCCATTCACTTGCCAACACAGAATACGGCATCGAGTTTACTTCTGTTGTGAATGCTGAAAACACCTATGGTGTGCAATTTCATCCTGAAAAAAGCCAGAAAGTCGGCTTGCAGATTTTGAAAAACTTTGTTGAAAAGATATAGAAAAACTTTTGTACACAGAACTTCACGGATTGCACAGAGCAGGCTTTTTATGTTACGGAGAAAAAGGAGCAAATATGACCTTCACCATTTACCCCGCCATCGACCTTCGCAAGGGGCAAGTTGTTCGTTTGAGTCAGGGCGATCCTGATCAGCAAAAAGAATATAGCAATGACCCTGCCAAAATTGCCCAAAAGTGGAAATCGCAAGGTGCAACTTGGCTACATCTCATCAATCTTGATGGTGCGTTTGGCGAAAATACGCAGGCAAATTATGCCGCTCTTGAGAAAATTATTGCCGTCTGCGGCGAAAGCATTTCCACGCAATTGGGCGGTGGCATCCGCACCCTTGCAGATATTGAGAATGCCCTCAAACTTGGTATTACGCGCGTTATTTTGGGGACCTCCATTCTTGAAGATTTTTCTTTCGCGAAGAAAGCGATTGATAAATTCGGAGCCGAGAAACTTGTTTTTGGTTTAGATGCGCAGGATGGTATCCTCATGGCGCGTGGATGGCAAAAGCCCTCGGATCGCTCCCTCTTTGAATTTGCTGAGGCGTTGGTCAACATCGGTGCAACGAGAATCAACTATACCAACATCGCCACAGATGGAATGAGCGTTGGAAACGATACAAAAAACGCTTCCAAACTAGCAGAAAAAACAGGACTAGACATCATCGCATCTGGTGGAATTAAAACACTGGCGCATGTGCAAGAAGTTAAAGAAGCTGGCTTAAGCGGCGTGATTATTGGGCGTGCGCTATATGAGAATCACATCACGTTAGAGGAGGCGATCGCATGTTAATGAAAAAAAGCCCCCATCTAACTCCCCCCTGCGGGGGGAAGGCTAGGATGGGAGCGCACTTATGTTAGCAAAAAGAATCATCCCCTGCCTGGATGTCAAAGAAGGGCGTGTCGTTAAAGGAGTCAACTTTGTTGGCTTGAGAGATGCGGGTGATCCTGTTGAGCAGGCGAAAGCCTACGATGAAATGGGCGCAGATGAACTCATCTTCTTAGATATTTCTGCCACGCATGAAGGAAAGGAAACAATGCTCGATGTAGTTAGTCGGGTCGCCGAGCAAGTTTTTTTGCCGCTTACTGTTGGGGGTGGAATTCGCTCTGTTGAGGACGCGCGTCTCGCTCTTCTAGCGGGCGCAGATAAAATCGGGATTAATTCATCCGCCGTGTCGAATCCAGAGCTTTTATCCCAATCTGCTAAAAAATTTGGGGCACAGTGCATTGTTTTAGCGATTGATGCAAAGAAAAAAGGCAAAAGTTGGGAAGTTTACACACACGGCGGCAGAAAAGCGACTGGTTTAGACGCAGTTGAGTGGGCAAAGCGCGGCGTAGAAATGGGTGCGGGCGAAATTATGCTCACCAGTATGGACGCAGACGGCACGCTCGCTGGCTATAATTTGGAACTCACTCGAGCCATCGCCGATGCGGTGAACGTCCCCGTCATAGCCAGCGGTGGCGCAGGGAATGTAGGACATTTCGCCGAAGCTGTGACCCTCGGCGGTGCGGATGCCGCTTTGGCTGCCTCACTCTTTCACGATAAAGTTTTGACAATTGCTGAAGTGAAAAAAGAATTACGAAGAAGGAATATCCCTGTGCGGATTATTGATTAGGCTGAACGCACTGGCTAAGTTTTGACTAATATGAAAATATGCAACCTGCACTTTTGTCCGCGCCCTAGCCTTCCCCTCTACCTTTTAGGCAATTGTCAGCCAATTTTAGCTTCTTCTGAAAGAATGATATTTTCTTGGTGGAATGTAGTAAAATAAAAGAAGGTTTTCAAAATGGTGCATAGCGGTATCAAAAAGTTATGATAAAAATTTTAGTCGTTGACGATAGCCAAATGGATAGGCGTATTGTAGAAAAAACACTCACCCGTTTAGGGCACGATGCTATTCTCGCCGAAAATGGAGAAGCCGCTTGGCAAAAAATAGAAGAAGAGCCAATCCGCTTTGTTATCACCGATTGGAATATGCCACTTATGGATGGCATTCAACTTATTAAGAGAATTCGTTCTACAACTTTACCCAGCTATGTTTATACTATTTTAGTTACCTCTAACAGCAAAGATGAAGACATCGTAGCGGGTTTATATGCAGGGGCAGATGATTACCTAACAAAACCCTTTAATCCCACAGAGCTAGAGGCTCGTGTTGCCGTTGGCGAAAGAATGCTTGCCCTAGAAGACGGGCTAATGCAAGCAAATAACCAACTTGAAAAATTAGCTATGGTAGATAGCCTTACAGGCTTACTAAACAGACGTGCTATTTATAAATTTATGCGTGGCGAGTTAGAACGCGCACGGCGTGTTTCTGAGCCGATTAGCGTAATTTTTCTTGATGTAGATAAATTTAAAGAAGTTAATGATAAACATGGGCATTTAACTGGTGATGAAGCCCTTAAATTAATTGCTCGTATTATTAAAAAACGTAGTCGAACTTACGATAGTATTGGAAGATGGGCAGGTGATGAATACCTTGTTGTATTGCCGGGTACATCCGCCTTAGATGCCGAAAAGGTAGCGCAACGCATTGTTGAAGGCATCTTCGTTACAAAATTAGCATTACCCGAAGGCGGTATTCTTTCCCTTTCTGCCTGTGCGGGCGTAGCAACACAAAGTAAAATGACTGGTGCAGTAGCCCTTCTTGATGACCTCATCCAAGGTGCGGATGAGGCTCTTTATAGAGCCAAAGAAAGAGGTGGGAACAACGTTGAAGCAACTCTGCTCTAAAGGATAGATATGTCAATAGATACCTCTACCCTCGAAGCATATCGTGAAATTATGGAAGATGAAGCTGACAGCTTCATTGCCGAAATCCTCACGAATTTTTATATTAGTACCCAGAATCTCATTGAGACTTTGGATAAAAGTCTCGTAAAAAATAATGTAGAAGAATTTACCCGCGCCGCGCATACATTGCGCTCTACATCTGCCACAGTCGGCGCACTACGCGTTTCTGGCTTGGCAACTGATTTAGAAACGCGTGGCGGTAGTGAGCCTCTTACTGATCTTCAGCCCCTTATCTTTGAACTTAAAGAGGCTTACGAAAAAGCAGAGGTTGAGCTAAAAGAGCTATATCGCTAAAATGTAAAGAATTTGAACGCCATGTCTACACTCATCACTTGCTTGGTGATGGGTATTAATAAATTATTTGACTTCATCCCTAAGGAAAAGAAATGACCAAAAAAAATGCTGTAAAAGAAAATATCGTAGTAGCCATTGACTATACGCTTACCGTAGACGGTGAGATAATCGATTCGACCAAAGACCGCGAACCGCTAGAGTTTTTACAGGGGCATGGGAATATCATTCAGGGACTAGAAGCAGAGATGTTAGGGATGGCAATAGGTGAGAGCAAAGATGTCGCTGTTTCCCCAGAAGATGGCTATGGAGAAAGTGATGAAGAAGCCTTTCTTGAAATACCAACCAATCAATTCCCTGAAAACATCCCCGCTGAACTTGGAATAGAATTAGAAATTCAGGATGATGAAGGCAAACCAGCTTATGCCCGTATTGAGAAGATTGAAAACAATATGGCACTATTAAACTTTAATCATCCGCTGGCGGGTAAAAAATTATACTTTGCCGTGACAGTTATTTCCTTACGCGAGCCAAGTGAAGAAGAGTTGGAGCACGGACATGCGCACCATGCCGAACATGAGCATTAGACTCTATTAGAAAAAAAATATACAAAAAGCCTCCATTCCCTCAAAAGAGAATGGAGGCTTTTTATATAGGTTAAAAGTAACTACTCACCTAAGTCCAACGGTTTTTTCTCTGAAAACAAGGCATCTTTGCAAATCAACCAAAAAATCAAGAGAAATCTTCTCCTCGGTGAAAGAAAAACCGAGTTTCTGCTTGTAGCCTGAGTAGTTACGGTTAAAAATTACTATTTAGCGTAAGATAATCGCTAAAGCAAGTCACTACAAAGAAAAATCCCCCACCCCTAAGACCCTCATTAAAATTTGTCTACGGTGCGGACGTTTGCGATGCTCAAAAAGATAAACACCCTGCCATTGCCCCAGTGAAATATCTCCATTGTCTATGGGAATCGTGATGCTCACATCCGTCATCATTGCGCGGATATGAGATGTAGCGTCATCTGCACCTTCGAGGGTGTGCGTATACCACCGTTCACCTTCGGGGGCTAGTTTTTCCATGAAGGTCTCTAAATCAGCACGAGCAGATGGATCCCAGCTTTCAGTAATCAGTAAGGATGCGCTGGTGTGTTGAAGAAAAAGGTAGCAAATACCTTCGTTTACATCCCATTCACGCAATTGATCGCGTACGGACGCGCTTACTTCGTAAAGACCTTTCCCTGAAGTGCGGACTTCGAGTGTTGTTTTGTACCAGTTCATAGACATTTACCTATCAATCTCTACATAGAGGGGGCTTTCTTGCACAATTAGCATAACGTCATTCCAAAACATCTCTTTATCATCAAATTCGTATAAACGGTCTAGCTCTGCGCGTGCCATTTCTATATCTCCCGTGTAAATATAATCGAGCATTAATGGCAAAATGCTACATTTGGTTGTTTCATCCCATTCTCCATTTTCTTTAGAGCCTGTTCTTGATACTCTTTCGGCATTATAGGTATCGTCTTTAATGATTTGTGTATATTCTTCAAAAAAATTAGGGCTGGCAGGAAGGTAGCTTCTTTCTTTTTCATCATACGCCATAACCACTTTAACAAAAGGTGAACTTACGAAGGGACAGTATTTTTTAGCAAAAACATCATCTGCGGTGATAAATTCGTAAATACTGTTTTCGGTAATGTCTTCAAATTCCCCGCTTACATTTGATTTGGGTTTTTCTAAGATTAAAATTGCTTCTTCACCAAGACTATAAACTTCGGTTCCATAACAGCAATGGATATTTTCACCTGTGTAGCTTTCTATAATGATATCTGGGGTTCCATCGCTATTAATATCATTGTCGGTTAAGGTGACGATGCCAGATACTGATTCTATTTTTATGCTCTCCATGCCTGTTTTTTCAATAAGCACAATATCATCTGTGCCCGTCACACTATCTGTATGACGCCAATAGCGAATGCCATACGCATCAATCAGAATTTCATTTTCTAGTCTATAGATTTCTCCGGGCGAGACTGCTGGTGGAGGAACAAGATTTTCTTCTTCTATTAAATCTTCAGGACCAACTTCTGTTGTAGCTGAAGGGGCGGGCGTAGATGTATATGCCGCGATTGCTGTTGCTGTTCCCGCATCTGCTTCTAATTGTGTAGCGAGGATATTGGGGGTAGCTGTAAGTGGGGTTTTTGTTTCAGTAGCAACAAGCACTTCTCCCATAGATGTTTCCATAGCGGAATCAGGTATTGGGGTTGGGGGCGAAACGGGCACAACAAGCCCACAGGCAAGACTAAAGATCAAGAGGGGTAAAAGTAATTTGGTCGCGCGTATGCTCATCGTCGTCTCCTTAAAAAACAGTGAAACAGGGGTTAGCTATTAGTAAACCAACAGAACAAAAAACTGGTTTCCTGATTTACGGCTCTACCGACCTACTGATTATTGCTTCCTTGCCACCACTTAAAGTTTTTTAGCACTGAACCACCTAAAAACTCTTTGGCAATAGAGTTTTCGGGAATCAATTTATCGCTTATAGGTAAAAACCACTCTAAAAATGCGAGCAGGCGTTTGGCTTCGATATGTTCGGGCGTGCCATAGGGAACCTGGCGTAAAAGTGGCTCGGCAAAGGGTTTGAGTGCCGCCAGCTCATAAGCCAGTGCAGAGTTGAACATAATATCGGCATTTTCTTGGTAAGGGTAAATATGACGTTTTTCGCCGCGCCGCACAGATTCCCAGCGTGAGATAGTGGCTTGGGCGGTATAGCCACGCTCGCGGGCATCACGTACAATGCGGCGAACGAGGCGCGTATCGGTGGTAGAAACACGGTTGTGGCGGTCAAGATTGAGTTGCGTGAGCGCAGAAATATAAATACGAAAAGATTGAGCCAATAGAGATTTCGGCACCAAACGCTGGTTCATGCCATGAATGCCTTCGAGAATAATTAATTGCCCTTCTCGAAGTTGGATTTCTTCTCCAGCTTCTCTAATGCCTTTTTTGAAGTTGAACTTTGGCATTTTGACACGTTCTCCACGTGTTAGTTTTTTGAGATGTTCTGCTAATAAAGGCAAATCTAGGGCTTCTAAAATCTCAAAATCAAGCTCCCCATTTTCATCACGCGGGTTGTCTTCACGATTCACAAAATAATTATCTAACTCAAGTGGAAAAGGAGAAATTCCCCGTGCTAATAATTGCACAGTTAGCCTACGAGAAAAAGTGGTCTTACCAGAAGATGAAGGACCCGCAATTAAAATCAAGCGTAAATCATCACGGCGTTCCGCAATTTGACGTGCAATCTCGGCTACAAATTGTTCATGTAAAGCCTCTGAAACCAGCACGATTTCCTGTGCTCGTCCCGCAGAAATAGCATTATTTAGCGCGCCCACATTATCAATGCCCAGCTTTCTTAGCCAGCCACCATAAATTTGAAATGCGCTTAATAATTGCGGGTAGTCTTTCTTTGGCAAAATCTCAGTGGGTTTATGGCGGCGGGGAAAACGCATCACAAAACCGCCTTCGCAGGCTTCTAAATCGAACCAGCGCAAATACCCTGCCGAAGGCACCATATAACCGTGATGATAATTCATATAATCGCCAAGTTTATACAGAGTGAGGTAGTTTTTTTTACGATGTGAAAAAAGGGCAATTTTATCCTCATGCCCTAGTTTTTTGAAATGCTGAAGTGCCTTATCAATAGGAATTTCCTCTCGGACAAAGCGCGCATCGCGCGTGATTTCGGCTTGCATCCGTCTCCTGAGCACCTTCAAATCATCACCAGATAGAATTTCCCGCCCCGCTACCTGACAGTAATATCCCCCCGAGCCAACCGAGTGATCAATAGTTAATATGCCTTTAGGAAAAAGTTGTTGAAAAGCAAATTCGAGCAAAAAAGTAAGTGAGCGTCTGTAAATTCGTGCGCCATCTGCGGTAGCGGTGGTGATGGGCATAATAGTTGATTCGGTATTAATTTCATACTGCATCTCACGCAAACTGCCATTTACTACAGCGGCAACAATTGGTGCGTTAGGTGTGATATTGAGAGCTTTAATGAACTCTTCCACACTCGTTCCACGCGGGCCGCGCAAGGTACGCCCATCGGTGAGGTGAATTTCAACTTCTTTATTGGATTCGGTGATTTTTATTGTCATAATTTTCGTGGAGCAAGATAAATCTTGCACCTAAACCCTTGCTAACAACTTTAACGGCTTCTTCATATAACTGTCTACTGAAATTTCATTATCGGTCATAGCTTGCAAAGTTTCGTTAAGTAATAAATTAACAGGCGTAGGGATATTTTCTTTTTTTCCCGCTCGCACAACTGCTCCGTTAAGATAATCTACTTCTGATTTACCGCGTCCTGAATATAAATCTATATGGAAGGAGGGCATTTTCCCACCGCGCCCACCCCCTAGTTTTTTTGCCGCGAGGGGGCGTAGCCACGCAGGGGCATTTGCGGCAAAGGCTAATAATTTAACGGGTGTGCCGGGCAAGTTAACTACCTTGATATTTTGTGCATCCATCACATCTAAGGCTTCTTTGAGCATTTTCATCTCAAGAACATAGAGGTCTTTTCTGCCAAAAATCTCAGCAGGGGGCATGTCTAGTATTGCCGACGTAGCATTGCCAACCAAATTGGTGAGTATTTTCGACCACTTCATATCAGCCGCACTTTCGTAAAGTTTTACATTTAGAAAAGACGCGTTCATTGCTTTAACAAGGCGCGCTGAAAGCGGATGTTCATTTGCAATGCCGATACCGCGTAATTTTTCAAGAACGATATCGCCTGCGTCTCGTCTGCCAATGGCAGATGTAACGGTGCCAGAGATTATATTTTCGCGTCCCAAAATCTCTGCTATAGCGGGTTCGTTATCTACCCCGTTTTGAAGGCAGAGAACGGGGGGCATTTTTTCCGCGAAGGGGGAAATTCCTTGAAGAGCAGATTCGGTATCATAAGATTTTAGGGCAAAAAGTGCTATGTCGAAGGGACCATAATCTAAGGCTCTTTCAAGGGAATCGGCAAAAACTAAATCAGCTGCGGGAATCAGATCTGCCGCTGAGGTTTCGCGCCGTGCGTCTAAACTAAGATCAAGCCGAAGACCACGTTCGTTTAGCATTTTGGCTATTTGGGGGCGTTCCACGTAGACAACATCGTGCCCGCCTAAGGCGAGGCTCCCGCCCACGTATGTTCCAATCGCCCCCGCACCAAAAGAGAGTATTTTTAGGGGAGAATTAGTCATTTTTTTGCCAGTGATGCTGGTCGTTTAAGCCTTCGATATACCAGCGATGGGTGTAGGGCAAATAGCTTAGGGTTGCAAAGGCTGTATTTCTAAAGCGAAATTGGGGTCCCTGATAATTGGCATGGGGCGCAATGCCGATGATGGATTTCATGGTGTAGTTGAGTATTGCACCGTGCGAAACGATAAGGTAACGCCCATAAGGGCGCATTAGCAAAGATTGCAGGGCATGACCTGCACGGAGAAAAAGTTCCCAATCTCCTTCTCCACTGCCCGCAAAAACTTGATAGGGGTTTCGGTAGCGTGGTTGTGGAAATTTCTTGCGGCCTTCTTCATGCTTCATGCCAGTGACATTGCCGTTATGTCTTTCCATCCAGATAGGGTCAAACTCATCTATAGGCAAAGACATCTTTTCGGTGATAATTTCAGCGGTTTCTCGGGCGCGGCTAAGGGGTGATGAAATAACATGATCAAACCCACGTTTTTCTTCTAGCCACCGCTCGGCGAGTGCACCCGCTTGTTCTCGTCCGCGTTCGGTGAGGGGGAAGTCACCTTGTCCTTGAAAATAGCCTTCGGCGTTTCCTGTAGATTCGCCGTGGCGCAGGAATATAAATTTGTAGACATTATTATTCTTTGACATAGGAGTATTTTATCAGTTTCTCAAGACTCGGTGAATTTTGACTGGTATGAAAATGTATATCTCGCACTTTTCCCCCTTCCTAGTACACTTAGGCTCAAATAGTCACTAAGTGGTTTTCAAAAACTAAGGGAGTTGGTAAACTTGGCAAAAACCTA
>JADGEO010000064.1 GCA_016744335.1 Anaerolineales bacterium | reverse complement strand
ATAATAGCCATAAACTTTGTTATAGCCAACTTTGAGCGTTTTGATTCCCGTTCGCTCTTTTTCGATGGATTCGAGATTGGCGATCCACTCACGCGCGTGGCGAGTAGAATCGAGGATATTATCTAGCTCCTCAGCGTATCCCTCACGAATCACGCCGATATTTTGCAAGGTGGCTGGGGGTTCTGGGGGAATAGCACGATATAAAAGGGCAAGTTCCTCTTCACACGGAGAAAGCAAGTTTAGGGCACGCGCGAGGGCGGGCACTTCATCATCAAAAAGATTTTGAATCTTGGGTATTTCTTCCAAAGTTGCGCGCAGAGAGACTAAATCCCGCGGCATGGCATAACCCGCCACAATCCGATTTGTGAGGCGTTCAAGGTCGGCGAGGGGCTTGAGCGCAGAGCGGAGTTCGGCGCGCGCCATGCCATTGCTGAAGAAATGATCCACGCCCTCAAGCCGCTGATTGATTTGCTCGAGGTCGAGAAGTGGCTGGCTGACCCACTGGCGGATGAGCCGTTTGCCCATCGGGGAGGTGCTTTGGTCGAGAGTGCCGAGCAGAGAGCCATCGGTTTTGCCGCGGAGCCCTGAGCCGTGTCGAATGGGTTCGGTGAGTTCGAGATTGCGGCGCGTGGCGGCATCGAGGGTCATGAATTCGCTCAGGCTATAAACGTGGAGATTCTTGAGTTGGCTGAGGGCGTTCGGCTCGGTTTCTTTGATATATTGCAAAATTGCGCCCGCCGCACGCGTGGCAAGGTGGCGGTTTTTTAGCCCAAAACCATCGAGTGTGGAGGCACCAAAATGCGTGCGGAGAGTCTCGGCACAGCGTCCGCTTTCGAATTTCCACGCGGGTTGCGCGGTGAGATGGCTGGGGAGTTCGTTATAAAGATTTAAGGTGTCAGGATGCACAACTTCGGCGGCGTTCAGCCGAATGAGTTCAGCGCGGACGGGGTCGAGGGTTTCTGCATCAATTTCGGTGACGGCAAATTCCCCTGTCGTGATGTCGGCGTAAGCGATGCCCGCTTTTTTATCGTGCATGACCAGCGCGGCAAGATAATTATTGGCGTGACTGTGGAGTAATCCTGGCTCGACAACGGTGCCCGGCGTAACAACGCGCACGACCTTGCGCGGAAAAAGTCCCTTGGCAGGTTTTTCGCCAATCTGCTCGCAAATCGCGACGTGATAGCCTTTGCCAATCAGCCGCGCGAGATAGTTTTCCACAGCGTGATAGGGGATGCCCGCCAGCGGCGTTTTTTCGCCGTTCCCGATGCCGCGCGCGGTGAGGACAATATCCAATTCACGGGCGGTGACAACCGCATCTTCTCCGAAAGTCTCATAAAAATCGCCGAGGCGAAAGAAGAGAATCGCGTTGGGGTGCTGGGCTTTTATATCAAGATATTGCTGGCGAACGGGGGTGTTTTTTTTCTCTGTCATGGGGATAATTTTAGCATGTTTTGGAGGAGGATTGTTTTTAACGCGAATGACGCGAATTAGCGAATTTCGCGAATTTTAAAAGCTTTTTATTTAAAAAATTCTCGTAATTCATGTTAAATCTTTTCATTTTTTCGTATACGCAACACGATGAGATTGAACGCTGGGGGAGCCGAAATTAATTACAATGGCTAATTTGTATCCCGTTGCTTTCAGATAGGAAAGGGCTTGTTGTTTGTGAATTGGGAGAATAGTTGAAACAGCTTTGAGTTCGAGAACAATTGAATCATTAACAATTAAGTCTAAAACGTGTTTTCCGATAACGTGGTCTTTGTATTTGGCTGTAACTGTTTTCTGCTGTTCAACTGTAAAACCACGCTCAACTAATTCAATAATCAAGGCGCGTTCATAAAGGCGTTCTAAAAGTCCTGGACCTAATTGATTGTGCACTTCAAAAGCCGCGTTCATAATTTTGTGAGATAACTCTTTGAAGATGAGTTTTGACATTTTCTTTCCTTTTTTTCTTAACGCGAATCAGCAAATTTCGCAAATGTGTTTAAGTTTTAAAAAATTCGCGTAATTCGTATATTAGCGCAATTCGTGTTGAATCTTTTATGAGAGCAATTTTAACACATGAAACGAGAAAACAGCTTTGCGTTCTTTACTGCTTCGAGTTAGAATTATTTGAAAGCAAGAAGTTTTATTAATGAGCGAATGCTAAAAAATTAGCCTTCACTAAATTTCAATTTTCGGATTTGTAAATATGCCTTTTACTCAAAATCAGGGAGTTCGTTACTTCCAATTTCAAAATTTTTCCCACAACATAACGCACGCCATTTTCACCCGTCAGGGAGGCGTTAGTCCCGCTCCCTGGGATTCACTTAACGTAGGCGGGACGGTAGGCGATGCCCCCGCCAACATACGCGAAAATCGTTTGCGAGCTTTTCGCGCACTAGGACGTGACCCCGAATCCCTTTTTGACCTGTGGCAGGTTCACGGTACCCGATCAGTTTTTGTAACTGAAGCACGTCCGCCAAATGCGCATGAAGATAAAGGCGATTTGATTTTTACTGATAACCCCGAAGTCACGCTCTATATGCGTTTTGCCGATTGTACCCCGCTCCTTTTTTTTGACGAAAACCTTGGCATTATTGGCATTGCTCACGCAGGTTGGCAAGGTACAGTAAAAGGAGTTGCCACTGCCGCGGTCAACGCCATGCGTGAGCACTACGGCTCAAAGCCTGAAAATATCCAAGCCGCGATAGGTCCTTCCATCGGCGTAGACCATTACGAAGTTGGCGATGATGTCATCAATCAAGTTCGAAAAAGTTTCGGCGCAGACGCTGAATCCCTGCTCCCCAAATATGGTAAACGCAGGCATTTTGATATGTGGAAAGCAAATCGCATTCAACTAGAGCAGGCGGGCGTAAAGCAAATAGAAACCGCCAATCTCTGCACCGCGTGCCATCTGGACGATTGGTATTCTCATCGCGCAGAAAAAGGCAAAACAGGACGCTTTAGTGCTTTAATCGCGCTGAAGCAATAAAGTATAACGCTATATTTAATTTGATGATTTCACCATACAGCTCTTATTTTTTCACGAAACCCCTGTGGGCGGTTACGCGAATGCTCTAATAAAACAGACAAAAACAATGATTACGCGCATTTAATTCACTAAAAATCAACCAGAATCATGAGAAACACCCTGGTTATGCGCAAAAAAGGACGTCTGGTAAAAAAATCTCACTCACCGCAACGCATCTTTAGAGATGCAATGCGGTTCTACCCCCAAGATTTTAAATAATTACAAAAAGAAGGCTCTATGCAGAGCCTTCTTTTTTGCCACTTTGAATATTATTAGTTTCGATCAGATGGCTATTTATTCAACCAATCAATAATTTTCTTGAAAATCTCATCATGCTCTGGCTCATTATGTGTTTCGTGATAAAGTCCATCCCATATTTTTAGCGTAACATTTTCACCCGCTTTATCAGCAAACTCACGGCTTGCTTCAGCAGAAGTAATTTCATCGGCGCTACCGTGCATCAATAAAAGGGGAAGTGAAAGCTCTTCTGCATGTTCTAATGCCCAAAGCCCAGATTCATACATCCCAACAAAAAGACGGGCTGAGATTTTATCGTGAACAAGCGAGTCTTCTTCGTAGGCACGCACCACTTCTGGATCATGCGAAAGGCTGGAAGTCTCCAAGCCAGAAGACATGATATATGAGGGATAAATTTTATTCATCATTTTTCCCATAAAAACTTGGAAGGCAGGTGGCTCAAAGGCTAATTTAATCCATGGGCTAGTAGAGATTATGCCCACAATATCAGGCTTACGCCTCAATGCGTAATTGAGCACAAGGTTCCCCCCCATGCTGTGCCCATATAAAACTCTCGGTACATTTGGATAATCATTTTCAACTTCAGCCAGAAAAACATCTATATCATCAAGCAAAGTGTCGTAAGACGGAATATGCCCGCGCGTGCCAGCTGATTGTCCATGCCCACGATGGTCAAACCCAACAAAGGTATAGTCGGCATTATTTAATGCAAGAGCAAGGTGGTCATAACGCTCGATATGCTCTCCATGCCCGTGTACCATACACACAATTGCCTTAGGGGGATTTTCTGAAGGACAAGCATGCCCAAAAAGCTCTAGACCGTCCTTACTCTTAAAACGCCATTTAATCTTGCTATGTTTTTCTTCGCTCATTATTGTTCTCCAAAGGTTAGCTTAAACTCACAATTTGTATCACCCATTGCCTGACAATAAGTTTCTTCAATTAAGGGATCTTTTGAAGTTGCCCAGTAAATTGCCTCACGCATCAAACCATGCGTAATATGGCAAATGGGCTCGTCATCGCGCTGGTTGTATGTTGTCGGGCTGATATTGTCGGAGAGAATCAAGTTGAAGTCAAGTGTGTGTACACTCATCTCTCCATCTTCTGTATTTAATAAACGGGCAAGCAATTCTAATGAAGCTTTTCGTCTCATCATCTCTGGCATCCCCCGTAAAATTTTAGCTTGTGCTTTCTCTTTAAAGGAAGCATTTTCAAGCAGATTTTCCCAAAACTTGCTCCCTATTCGTTGCAAGATGCCACGTGCGCCCCGCCCATAATAGGCACGAATCGCTTGCTGTAACCCAGCATAAGCTTCAGCGGCATCCTCTTGGCTCATTTTTTCCAGGTATTCACGCTCTGCCCAAACTACAGGAAGTTCTGATTTCTTTAACACAACGGGTAGGTTTTTTTCACCAACTTCTGCTGAGATAATGTCTACAACTTCCTGCAATAATTTGGCTGAAAATTTCGCCTGTTTATTTGTCATTATCCTATTTCTCCTATTTCAAAGCGGCATCTTCATGTTTTGTCATTAGATCTCTTTTTCTTGATCGCGCCCTGCAATTTGAAAACTATAAATCGGATATTCTTCTTCTGTGCGCTTGAACCCGCATTTTTCATATAAAGCAATAGAATGCTCATTTTTGCTCTGCGTATTTACACTTATTTGTGCAATTTCCTTAGCAAATACTTTTTCAATTAAGTCGCCAATTAGTGCAGAGGCAATTCCCTGTCTTTGCATTTTAGTGCGCACCGCCAACCTAGCGAGATGCGCCCCAAAGGGGCTATAGGTGCTAATTTGATAGCCAATAATGCCTTCCTCTGACTCAGCCACTGTTGCACTTACAGATTCTGAGTAAACTTGTTGTAAAACAGATAAAGAATTATGCCAAAGAGGCACAAAAGCATCTACATCTACATCTACAACCCACGGTAAATCTGCTTCGGTCATTTTTCGTAATCTAATGCCTTTGGGCTGGCTCCATGAGGGTGGCTTTTCTCCCTCCCAAGACATGATTACAATTTGTTCTTCATTTACAAAGCCACTTTGCCTAAGCAAAGATTGCATCCAGCCCTTTACTGTAATCGCAGAGATTTTTGTTTTACCTTTTTCTTCTAAATCTTCTTTGGCTTTTTCCCATAAAGCGTCCCATGCCTCTTGGGTAGTGAAATTCTCTTTATGTGTAAAAAGCCTCAGCCAAGCCCCTTCATTTTTTTCTTGAGGGCAAGCTAAAGCCGCCATAATATGTGAGTTTCGTTCAAGTACCCAATAAAAAGGCGAGCCAAGCCAATCGGTGGGGTTTTTCCAATCGAGGTGGCGATGCACACGTTCTTCAAAAAACATCAAATTAGCAATCTCTTGCTTGTCATTAACAAGCGCAGGGCGGATTTGATAGTTTTTTATCATTTAGTAATTAGCCCTAAAAGAAATCTCAAAAAACGCTGGAAGATATTTGGGTTCTCTACAGCTCCTTGCGCTTGGAGCATAGTAAAGGCTGTATCTTCAAATTTTCCTCTACTCAACTCAATGGCAGCAATAGATTTAAGTACTGTTTCTTCGTAATCTTTTTCACCTATCTCCGAAAATAGCCGAGCCGATTTTTGATAAAGATCAATAGCTTCTTGCTTATCTCCAAGCTCACCTAAAGCGGCGGCTTGGTTGCCCAAAGCCATTGCTTGCCGTAATTTATCATCGGCTTCCTCAAAGATAAGGTCTGTTTCCTTTGCCGCTTCTAAAGATTCTTTAGCCTTACCAGCCTGCAAAAGAGCTACACTGAGATTGTTTTTTGCTTCGGCGGCATCCAAAAAGTTTTCTTCTGCCAAATAAGCCTCTGCAATTTCTGAAAAAATATGAACTGCACTTTTAAAATCACCTTCACCGAAGGCTTTTTTTCCCTTTTCAGAAAGCTCTATAGCTGTGTTTTCCATAATCTAATACCTATATTCTTAGAAAGTAATATCCAAAATTCCTTCAGCAACTGTGCGTAACTTTTCAGCAGAAAAATCGCTCAGCTTTAGTGCCAGTTCAAGGTAAGGTCGGTTAATAGGCTGGCAAACAAAATCTTGCAATTCAGGCGGAAGGTCAAGAAAATCGATGACTGCATTTTGGCGCATCATCCACTGCCCAACAGGTCCATTTTTATCTAAAAATTTATCTATATCACTACCAAGAACTGAAATCAATATCTCCAATTCAGGGACAGGGATCGAGCGTTCGCCTAGCTCATAAGCCTTAATGCGCCCCTTTGGCATCTCGGCTTCTTTTGCCAACGCCTTCATAGAATAACCCGATTCTCTTCGCTCTTGGCGCAATAAAGCCCCAATAATTCGCTGGCGCAATTCAACTAACCGAACTAAATCAATCTCTGATATAGGGGATGGATCGTCAGAGATTGCTTCTGTGCCCCAGAAATGAGCGATGGGCAAATTAAAAAACATACTCAAAGCTTCTAGCTCTGGTAAAGAAGGCGATTTATTTCCCTTTTCAAAAGAACTATAAGTGCCTGAACCAACGCCAATGGCTTCGGCACACTCTTTCATACTAAAATTAGACGCTTGCCGAGCATCCTTAATAAGGGCACCAAGTGTTTTTGAGCGCAAGATAATTCGTGTCTTAGATTCCATAATCTCCTCGTGAAAAGTCAAATAAAAATCAACCCAATTATAGCAGATTTACAGGATAGTTTTCCTAATTTTATATAGTGGGACGACAAGCCGCGCCGCGCGTGATTGTAACTTGCGTGCCATCTGCTCCCTTTTATTTTGGCGTAAACGTTTTCCTGCTCATACCAAGAGACTGCTTGAGCACCGCACTCAAGCCCAAAACGCGTACATGGGGCGAGGAAGAACCCGTTCCCTTGAAGGGAACGGGTTCTTCCTCACTTTTATATAAAATCTAACGCCGTCTTCTTTTTCTATCTCGATTTGATGAAAGAATATTTGCCACACTTCCACCAAAGACATCTGCGCCAAGGTTGAAACCGGCATCTTCTAGCTTAGAAGCAAACATTGGGCGTAAACCAGTTGGCTCCGTTTGCCCGATGATTTTGCCATCACGAATTCCTTCTTGCTTAAATTTGAAAATATCACTTAAGATGACGGTATCCCCTTCCATGCCCGCAACTTCACTAACGGCAATTACTTTACGAGAGCCATCTTTAAGCCGTGTTTGCTGAACAATAAGGTCTACAGCAGAGGCAATTTGCTTGTTCACAACGTCTATGGGTAAATCCATCCCCGCCATAAGAACAAGGGTGGCTAAACGCGCTATTGCATCTCTGGGCGAGTTTGAGTGGACTGTTGCTAGCGAGCCATCGTGCCCAGTGTTCATGGCTTGAAGCATATCTAGGGCTTCTCCGCCGCGAACTTCACCGACAATAATTCTATCGGGGCGCATACGAAGGGAGTTTTTCACTAAGTCTCGAATGCTTACGCCCCCCTCTCCATCTGCGTTTGGCGGCTTGGTCTCAAGGCGAACAACGTGGTCTTGCTGGAGCTGTAATTCTGCGGCATCTTCAAGGGTAACAATGCGCTCATCCCCCCCAATAAAGCTAGACAGAACATTGAGCAAGGTTGTTTTCCCTGAGCCTGTCCCCCCAGAGATGACGACATTGAGCCGAGCGGCAACACACGCCCGCAGAAACTCTGCCATGCTTTCTGTCATTGAGCCAAAATTTATTAAATCTGTTACCCCTAATTTATCTTCGGCAAATTTCCGAATGGTGATTGAAGGTCCGTCAATGGCAACGGGTCGAATGATGGCATTTACACGTGAACCATCGGGAAGGCGTGCGTCTACCGTAGGGCTATCTTCATCTACTCTACGACCTAGAGGGGCAATAATCCGCTCGATAATGCTACGAACATGGTCGTCATCTTCAAATTTTACGGGTGTTTTTACAAGTTTCCCATTACGTTCAACATAGACGCTTTTCGGTCCGTTAACCATCACTTCGGTTACGCTCGGGTCTCCTAAAAGTTTTTGAATAGGACCAAAGCCAAAAATCTCATTTCCAACCTCTTTGAACATACGAACGCGCATATCATCTGGCAAATTGACATTGGCTCGTTTATATATATCGTCTAAACGCTCTACAGCAAATTTTTTGCGCTCTTCTGCGGGAAGGTCACTTCCTTCTAGCTCACGAGAGACTGTGTTGATGAGGTAGTATTTAAGCTTAAGAAGGTCTGGGGAAGAAAGTGCAGAGGGCGAGGCATTTTCTTTGCCCATTTTCAATCTACTCATGAAATACTCCCATTATCTTCTGTGTCATCTTCTTCAGAAATAACCCACACAATTTGCTCTCGTTGAAGAGCAATGAAATCACTTTGATATAGTGTTTTCCCTTCGGGATCAAGTATGCTGGCTTCAGTGAGTGCAATAATATGACGCCCACTATCTAGCTCGTCTTGTAGGCGTTTGTCTTGCCGAATGTGAATAGTGCCTCGGATAAGATGCTTGGTGGTTTGAACAAGAACGTCTACCAAGTCTTTAGAAATCACATCTGTAAAAATTTTACCCTTATTATCATATTCGTAATTCATTGGTATCTCCTGGTAAATCGAAGGCGGTAAGTGAACTGTATGCTTGGGCTACCTCAGCAAGATTCTTTATGAGATTCTGTTGAAGATGGTTAACATGTTGAGGGCACGCGCGCTGCCCTCCAATATCCCTATTCTTCCAAAGGTGGCATCATATAGCCTAATCCGGCACGGGTAATGATATGAACGGGACTATGGGGTTCAACTTCGAGTTTTTGCCGCAGGCGAGCAATGCTGACCCACAAAATTTCTTTTTCATCACGATAATCTGGTCCCCAAATAGCGGTGAGGAGTTCTTCTGCGCTTAAGATTTTGCCTGCGTTATGAACAAATTGGAGGAAGAGGCGGTATTCGGTAGCCGAGAAGGGTATGGGTTCATTTTCTCCGTCACGCCAAACTTCTGCACGAGCAAAATCAACTCGAATATCTCCATGTGTGAAGTAGCGTGTTTGCATCGGAGCGGTAGAGATTTCGGCTCTACGTAAAACGGCACGAACGCGAGCGAGCAATTCTGTAGCTGAAAACGGTTTTGTAAGGTAGTCATCTGCGCCCAAATCAAGCCCACGGACGCGATCTTTTTCATCTCCCTTGGCGGTAAGCATGATGATTGGGACGTTAGAGTATTCGCGAACGCGCTGACAGGTTTCAAAACCATCGAGTTCTGGCATCATTACATCAAGCAAGATTAAGTCTATTGGTTGTGAGGAAAAAATTTCGATGGCTTCTGTGCCATTGGATGCTGTGACAACCTCATAGCCATCGGTGCGCAAATTTGCGTCTAAAAGACGTTGGTAGCGCACTTCATCATCAACAACTAAGATACGTTTTGCCATAGAAAACTACTCCTTATCTGGCGGGCAATTGAATAATAAAACTAGTGCCTTTTTTATCTTCTGATTCTGCCCAAATCTTACCATGATGCGCTTCAATAATCCGCTTGCATATAAATAAGCCTAAGCCTGTACCTGCTTTTTTGGGTTGGTCTGGGACACGATAGAAGCGATCAAATATAAATGGAAGGTGTTCTTCTGAAATCCCCACCCCGCTATCGGTAAAAGTGACCTGAATAAAATCATCTAAATTACTCTGTATTAAAATTTCAACCTTTGAATTTGGGGCATATTTTACAGCATTGCTAAAAAGGTTTTCAAAAACTTGTGCTAAGCGCGTATTATCTCCTTGAATGATTTGTTCGCAGTCACTATTGAAGATTATTTCAAATTTTTCATAGCGTGCATTTACCCGCGTAATGACATCTCTAATGAGCAAATCGAGGCGCAAGGGTTGAAAATTCATATCTAAGGTTTGGCTTTCAAGTCGAGCTGACTCGAGGATATTTTCAATTAGCTCTGTTAGATGGTCAGTTTCTTCGTCAATAATCGTTAAGAATTCTCGGCTTGTTTCCTCATCCCATTCTGTATCATCGCGCAATAAGGTTGTGCTATAGCCTTTAATAAACCCCAAAGGCGTTCGTAACTCATGTGAGATGGTTGAGACAAAATCATCTTGCAAACGCATTTGTCTTTGAACTTTTTCTAATTCAATTATGCTTTCTTGTAGTGCTTTTTTCTCAAAAACATAGGCAATCACAACCGATGCTAAAGAGGCTGTATTAATATCCTCTTGGGTATATTCAGGACCCCCAAAACGTACGAGGCTAAAGGCACCTATTAATTTCCCTGATGCCGTTAATGGTAATCCTATTAGATACGTACTGTTTACTCTTTTTTCTATACTTTTTTCCTCGTTGGGGACCTCTAAAACAATTTCTTTTTTCTCTATTGCTTTATCTGCTATTTCTTCTCCCCAATTGGCATCGGCTTCTGCATCTTTTTCACGCCCTATTGCTCTTGCATAGGCTATATCTGATTTTTGACCATTTTCATCAATAATATAAATCGCGAGGTTATCGAAAACCATCTCTTTGCGCAAAGAGGCAAGTAAAAAATCCAGAGCATCTTTCCAGTCTTTTTCGTGGACTGCGTTTTGCCAAAAACGATATTCGAGAGAGTGGTCTGAACTTTTCATCGTATATTCTCGGTGAAGTTTAGGAGAAAACCAAGTATTTTACTAAATGCCTTTAGGGCGCTTGCTTAATAATGGGAATTTTACGGTTGTTCCACGCCCTTCAATAGACTTAACATCAAGCATTGATCCGTGTGCTTCTATAATTTGTCGTACAAGTTGTAAACCCAAGCCTGTGCCACCCTGCCGGCGTGTTGCGGCACTATCTAATTGATGAAATGGTTCAAAAATTTCTGTAATTCTTTCAGAAGGGATGCCTATCCCTGTATCTGTGACAGAAACAGATATCAATTTATCGCTCTCATGCTCAACGCGTAGCACAACTCGTCCCCCCGCGGGTGTAAACTTGATTCCGTTATCCAACAACTGTCCGATTGCCCAAACTATTTTTTGGTTATCGGCATAAACAGGGGGAAGTTTCTTGTCTAAAACTGCATGAACACTTACCTCACGCTCGTTTGCTTTATCCGTTACCCCTCTTACAGTTAGGTTGGCAATGCGCCGAATATCAAGAGCTTCTTGGTTTAGGGTTAATTCTCCGCGTGAGGTAACAGAGACCATAATCAAATCTTCTATCAACCCTTCTAAGCGTGCCGTTGATTTTTGACTAACCTTTAGGGCGTGAAACTGTTCATCTGTCACTGGTCCTAAAGATTTAGAAGCCAATAACTCAAGATAGCCTTTTATATGCGTGAGCGGTGTCCTTAACTCATGGGAGATGTTTGAAACAAAATTTGCCTTAAGCTCAGAGAGTTCAGATAGCTTTTCAAGTGCGCTTTGTAACTCGGCTGTGCGCTCTTGCACACGCCGCTCTAAATTACGATTGGTTGCTTGCAAAGCACTACGCAACTGAATAATTTGCTCTGTCACTGCTTGGTCGAGCATATCTTTGGTAACAATCTTTAATTCTAGGAGTGCTTGCCCAATAAGTACACTTTCTCCCTTTGCTATTTCTTCTTGCTGGTAAGCAAGTGCCTTTTCGAGTTCTTCTTCGCTAATATGCCCATGATTAACCAAATGATCCCCTAAACGCGGCACTAACATTTCTGGTGTTAATTTATTGGCAGTTGTTGGCATAATTTTTTACTCGCTATTGAGGTGTTATAAGAGTTTCTCTAAAAGAGCGTCTAAATCTTCATCAGAAGCATAATTCAAAGTAATACTACCGCCTTTTTTCGTATAACGTAATGATACTTTCGTTTCAAAATATGACTCTAAACGGTTTTCAATATCTAGTGTTTCGGGTGATTTAGTTGCTTTCCTTTCCTCTTTAGGGGCTTCTTCCCCATTCATTTTTTTTATCAATGTTTCAGTTTGGCGTACATTAAGATTTAAGGAAATAATTGTTTTCAATGCAGTCTCTTGTGCATTTTCTTTCTTCAAGCCCAACAAAGCACGAGCGTGACCTTCTGTAATTATTTTATCAACTAAGGCTTTCTTCACAGGTGCCGAAAGTTTTCGCAAACGAATTATATTTGTTATTGTCGAACGACTCTTTCCCACCTGTTTTGCTATTGCGCCATGTGAAAGACCAAACTCATCTTCAAGCTGATAATAAGCCTCTGCCTCTTCAAGCGGACTCAAATCGGCGCGTTGTACATTTTCGATTATTGCCCATTCTAACTGTTGCTGGTCACTAACTTCATGAATCACAACAGGCACTTTCTCTAATTTGGCTTGCTTAGAGGCTTTCAATCGCCGTTCCCCGGCAATGAGTGTATATTCTCCATCTCCATTTGCAGAAACAATCAAAGGTTGAATAACACCATGCTCGCTGATAGAATCAGCCAATTCAGCCAATTCTTCTTTATCGAAATGTCTGCGAGGCTGGCGTGGGTTCGCTATAATTTTATCTATTTCTACCTCTTGCACCCCACCCTCTGCTTTTGCAACTGCAATAGGTTTTTCTGTATCTACAATTAATGCGCCTAGACCTTTGCCTAGTCCTGTTCTCTTTTTTGCCATTTTTTATCCTGCTATAGTTAGATGGTTTTTATTTTTTACTTTCACACCACTATAAAAATAATCAATTACTCTATTCTAAACGTCCCCTACTCACGCATCACGCGCTAAAATCTCTTTTGCCAAAGCATTATATGCCTTTGCGCCCACCGAGTTTGGCGCGTATTCAGAAATAGGTAAGCCATAAGAAGGTGCCTCAGCCAAACGGACGCTACGCGGAATAATCGCATCAAAAACCAATTCGGGAAAATGATTATTTACTTCTGCTACCACATCATTAGAGAGATTTGTTCGACTGTCGAACATCGTCAAAACAACGCCACTCACGCGCAAGTCAGGGAAGAGTGCCGAGCGCACCTGCTGAATGGTTTGCGTTAACTGTCCCAGCCCTTCCAATGCTAAATACTCACACTGCACAGGGATAATCACGCCATCCTGCGCCGCCATCAATCCGTTAATCGTCAACAATCCTAGCGAGGGCGGGCAATCCAATAAAATATAATCGTAGTCGCCTTCCAGCTTGCTAAGTGCCTTTTTTAACCGCGTTTCACGTCCTAACTCGTTTACTAACTCAACCTCTGCTCCCGCTAAAGCGGGCGAAGAAGGTAAAAGCGAAAGATTCAAACGCTCATTTTTTAAAACTAAACTTTCTGGTGCATCATCACCTAGCAACGCCTGATATGAACTCTTCTCGACTTCGTGCTTATCAATGCCTAAACAAGATGTAGCATTTGCTTGCGGGTCAATATCTACAATTAAAACACGTTGCCCATGCTTAGCAAGAAATGCCCCTAAATTGATGGCGGTGGTCGTTTTTCCTACACCGCCTTTTTGGTTAACTAAAGTATAAATACGTGCCATGAACTATAAAACCTCCATCTGGCAAATTTGAATTTCTTCCTGGGTTGGGATGCTCTCTAGCCACCCCCGCGTGACCGATTTAGAAGCCAGGCAAGTTGCAAAACGCGCCGCTTCCCAAGGGTCACGCGTGCTATGCAAACGGATAAAAAAGGCAGCTGCAAAAATATCACCTGCGCCCGTTGCATCTATCGTTTTTACTGGGGATGCGGGAAATCGGCGTAAATCGTTATTCCAATACAACCTAGTTCCCTCACTTCCTTCTGTGAGGGCGAGGACGCGACTGGCGAGGGAAAACTCTTCGATTAGCTCCTCATCCGCTTCTACATCTTCTACGCTAAGAACGGCGGCACTCGCGTGGTTTAGGCTTGCTTCCGCCTCTAACCATTCTCTCGGCGAAACACGACCTTCGTCATCCCAGCCACGTAGCCAACCTTGTGGTGTTAGTCCCAACAGAGCAGGGAAAAAACCAGCAGGCAATTGTGCTTCCATCTCCTGAGCAATTGGGGCTAAATGGATAATCGCCGAGCGTCTCCAATTTTCTGGCACCTGCTCAAAATCAATCAACGTAGCTCGCTGATGCAAAATTTGTTCGCGACGATTACCTCTTGAGATATTCTCAAAAGCTGTTGTTTTCTCTGATGGGATATTAATAATGGGTATGCCGCCTAAAACAGATAAATCTAAATCATCCGCATTAAAGCTGCTTAAAATCCCTACTCGCAACCCAAGCGCACGCGCCATAAGCGCACTATATACGACAGTCCCCCCTAGGTGAAAGCCGTTGGGGTGTATGTCTTTAGAAAAATGCCCTATAGCAAGGTAATCTATTTTTTCAGTAGCGGTATATTTCTGCATGACATGATTATACCTGAAAGAAGGGATTGTGAAACATATAAAGTCCATTAGGTTTCTCCCCTACCGCTTACTTACATAATCTCTCCGCCGAGAACAGCGGCTAGAAGACCCCGTTCCCTTGAAGGGAACGGGGTCTTTGCACAATTTCTTCTCCGAGAACAGCGGCTCTAAACGTTGCTTTTAGGAAAAGGTGAGTTTTGGAGACTTAAAACTCCAAAACAAAACTTAAAAACCACATTTTTCCTGTTAAATACGGTTATACTTTATATCATTTTCGAGGAGATTTTATATGAGGCAAGATACAGACATTCTCATCATCGGCGGCGGGTGCATGGTCTATACCCATAGCGAAAATGCTTAATCTCCCCTTCCCTATACAATCGGCAAAAGGCTATAGTAAAAACCTAAAAGAAGGAACTAAAAATGGAAATAAAAAATATCAAAGGTGCACCAGAAGCAATTGGACCCTATTGCCACGCCATCAAAACGGGAAATTTGGTCTTTTGCTCTGGGCAGACACCGCTTGATCCTAAAACGATGCAGTTGGTTGGAGAAACAATTGAAGAGCAAACCGAGCGCGTTTTGCAAAATATCAATATTGTGCTCAATGGGTTGGGGCTTACCCTGCAAAATGTGGTAAAAACAACCGTTTTTCTGAAAGATATGGATAATTTTCAGGGCATGAACGCCATTTATGCAAAAAGTTTTGGCGACCACCGCCCCGCTCGTTCAACGATCGCCATTCGGCAAAATCCGCTTGACGCACTGGTCGAAATTGAGTGCATTGCAGAGATTGAGGCTTAAAGAAGATTTTTGAACCGCCAAGACGCGGCATAGGTTTTATCAACGGATTCTTTTCCCAATAATAGGCAAATTTTTTGAGTAAAAATAATGCAAATCGTCAAATAGCACGCGCCGCCAGCATCGTTATGCTCGCCTTTGCTTTCGGGCAAATTGTAGGGCTGGTGCGGCGGATACTCGTCGCACAAACTTTCGGCGCAGGGGCAGAGTTAGACGCGTTTATCGCCGCCAATCGTGTATCTGAAACACTCTTTAATCTGGTTGCAGGCGGCGCGCTGGGATCGGCTTTTATCCCGACTTTTACAGGATTGCTGGCTAAAGATAAAAAAGATTCTGCATGGAAATTAGCCAGTGCGGTAGGAAACTGGGTCGCGCTTGTTTTGAGCTTGCTTGCCCTTCTAGCCGCTTTTTTTGCACCCCAAATCGTGCGCTATGCCCTTGCCCCTGGCTTTTCTGCCAACCCCGAACAATTTAACCTAACTGTTGCTTTGCTTCGTATTCAACTCTTCTCCGCGGTACTTTTTGGCATGAGCGGGCTGATAATGGGCATCTTAAACTCGCATCAGGTATTCTTAATTCCCGCGCTAACGCCCTCTATGTATCAGTTCGGAATGATTTTCGGCGTTTTGGTGCTGGCACCCTCTATGGGAATTTATGGCTTGGCATGGGGCGTTGTAATTGGGGCTTTATTGCATCTTTTATTACAAGTGCCTGCATTAATAAAGGTAAACCGTCAAGCTACGGAGAGTGCTGAGAGTGCGGAGAAAAAACAAGATAAAAACACGCCCCCTTGTAGTGACGACTTTAGTCGTCCTGCCCGTAGAGCAAAAGGGCCAAAGCCCTTACTACGAAGGAGTGGGAATTTAGCTTATACTTTTACTTTAGGCATCGGCGACTCAAACGTATTTGAAGTTCTTCGTTTAATGGGACCCCGTTTGCTCGGGGTGGCAGTAGTACAACTTAATTTTTGGGTCAATATCTGGTTGGCTTCAAAAATGCCCGCTGGCTCAGTAGTGGGAATCGAGTACGCTTTTGCCTTGATGCTAATGGCGCAAGTAGCGATTGCCCAATCTATTGCAACAGCGGCAATGCCTACCTTTTCGGCACAATATGCGCTGGGGAAATTGGGTGAGGTACGAAACTCTTTATCAGCCACAATTCGCGGGGTTTTGTTGCTTTCAGTTCCAGCTACAGTGGGGTTAATTATCCTGCGCGTCCCGCTCATCACCATGCTCTATCAACGCGGGGAATTTAATGCACGCTCCACAGAATTAGTCGCATGGGCGTTACTTTGGTTCGCTATTGGGCTAGTCGGTCATTCAGTAATGGAAATTCTGGCACGCGCGTTTTACTCCCTGCACGATACAAAAACCCCCGTTTTTGTTGGCATCGGCGCAATGACTTTAAATATCGTTTTTAGCATCGCCTTTGCAAAACTTTTCGAAAAAATTGGCTGGATGCCGCACGGGGGCTTAGCATTAGCAAACTCCCTGGCTACCGCACTAGAGACAATTTTGTTAATGATTTTAATGCGAAAACGATTAAATGGGCTAAATGGCAAAAGCATCGCACAGGGATTTGGGCAAGCGTCCCTTTCAGCCTTAGGCATGGGCATCGCGCTTCTTTGGTGGCGAGAAAGCCAAGCTGAATCTGGCGCGTGGGTTATCGCCTTGGGCGGGCTAGCCATTGGAGGAATCGTTTATCTTTTGGCGGTATGGATTTTAAAAGTAAATGAAATTCAAGATATTTTTGCCTTTATTCAAAGAAAAATGACGCGGAAAGCATAACTTATCAAAGAGCTATAACTTTTAAGTGGTAAATACTGAACGATGAATCAAAAAGCCTTCCAAAGTTTTAGAAACTTTGGAAGGCTTTTTTTGCTTAAGTATTAACTCTGGTATCTAAAGTCTCTCTACTTCACACTTACCAAAACCGCCCTCACCGCTCTTCGGAAGAGATACTCTCCCGTAAATGGATTATAGAATTCACAGGTCACGAGCGTGAGCCAATCCAATTCTTCGGATTGGAGGACTACGTTCACGTTTTTGGTGGTGACTAAATTACTCTCGCGCACCTCGTAGGTGTAAGTCTGACTCCACGCGTGGATTTGAACTTGGTCGCCGTATTTCAGCATTTTCAGGTCTGAGAAGATACCGGGGTTATTATACGCATCCCAAACGTGCCCCGTGATGACGGTGTTGCCTGCCCAAGTAGGGAAGGCAGAGCCAGCCAGATAACCAGCACTATTGCCAAGCCAGTTTACATCCCAGCCATTCTCTGTTTGCGGCACACCGACGATGGGCATGCTCACGCCAATTTTGGGGATTTCTAGCATCATCGCTGTTTCGTTGTAGGCTTTGGCGGCAGGCTGATCGGGGAGCGCACTCACGCGTCCATGAGGGAACCCGGTTGAAGGCAAGGACGATGCGGTGGAGGCTATTGTAAACGTCGTAATCAAATCATTGCCGTTATTAAGATGGTTTCCTGCTAAGTCAGTAATGGATGTAGTTCCACAAACGAAGAATCTGTATTCACCAAAAGGCAATGGTGTTCCATTATTAAGAGTGAGTGTAGATATAAAGTTTACAGAATCATAACTAACTGGTCCTATTGGGATTCGTATATCATCTCCGAGAGGAGCATCACCATTATTGCTGACATCTAAGCAGGATGTCGTATTATAAATGGTATTAGAGCCTGCCTGAATGAGGAGATAATTGGATGGATTCGTGACATCATCTGTGTCTGTATTGCCTGCGGGATTGTTGGCGTCTGAATTGAAGGTAATATCAAATTCACTAAAAGATATTCTATAGACTCCATAATCTTGAAGTATTTGATTACTAGAGGGGATACTTGTGCCATTTGGTATAACTTCAACGGCATAAGTATCAAAGGTAACACTATTGTCTGTACTTGTACTAGCTTCATTTCCATTTAGAGATGTGTCTTGAGCAACATTCGCCGGAATTGTAGCGGTAATTATTTCTCCATCTACCATACCTGTAACTTCAACGGTGTAGGTGTCTCCAGTGCCAGTTGATGTGATGGTGATGCCTGGTGCAGCAACCATGCCTGAGATAGTGACATCGGCAAAATCAGTGAAACCAGTCACATTTTCGCTAAAAACTACATCAAAGATAACAGGGCTGGTATTTGTTGGGTCAGCTTGAGATGCTTCTTGTTCTATTGTGACAGTTGGAGCTAAGTCGAAGGTGATTGAGAATTGTGTCGCGGCGGTATTATCATTGCCCGCTATATCTTGAGCAACATTTGCAGCCACATCTACGGTGACGGTACCGTCTGCTGTTGAAGTGATGTCAACGGTATAAGTTGCATCAGAGCCTCCGAAATTGCCAGCTGAGCCATTACTTACGCTAATATCTCCAATTGCAAAGCCGGTCACACTTTCAGAGAAAGTAATCGTGACAGGAATTGGGCTGGTGTTTGTTGGATCGGATGCCGTACTGGAAATTGCAACTGTGGGCACTGTTCCGTCATAAACGATGGAGAATTGTGTCGCGGCGGTATTATCATTGCCCGCTGTATCTTGAGCAACATTTGCCGCCACATCCACAGTGACTGTACCATCTGCTGTTGGGGTGATGTCAACGGTATAAGTTGCATCAGAGCCTCCGAAATTGCCAGCTGAGCCATTAC
>JADGEO010000063.1 GCA_016744335.1 Anaerolineales bacterium | reverse complement strand
ACAAAAGGTGTACTTCGACTAGGCTCAGCATAAATTTGGGTAGCAGTGGGAACTAAGGGCGGTGCATCATAAGTTCTAGCTGTAGGCGTTGTGAGGGGTGTATTTGTTGGCGTGGCAGTAGGGGTAAAAGTGGGCAACGCAGTTGCATTTGGTGCAGGGATGATGATTTGTGCACTTTTCTGGCTTCTATTCCCCGCGGCATCTTCTGCATACACCGTTACATGATAATTGCCAACTGGTGCCACAATGCCATCGGCAAAGACGCGGTTCCAAGAGATGGTGTGAGAAAAGTTTGCCGTGCTAGGCGTCCAACCGCGTTCTATCTTCTTCCATCTATTTTGAGAATCTCTGATTTGATAGCTCAGCGAAACGATTTTGCTCCCCGAATCTTTGATGGTAAAAGTGCCACTTTCCCAGATATACCATCGGCTAGGCAGGTGAATTTCGGGGGCACTGCTGTCTATTTTGAAGTCGAAAATCTGCGTTTCAGCCACTAAGCCCGCTGTATCAGTTGTTCTAAATTGGATTTGGTGCGTGCCATCTTCAAAATTAACGGGCGTTGTGTAATTCTCCCACGCGCCGCCATTTGCGCTATATTCGGTTAAGGCAACGCCCGATGTGGCATCAGAGACGGCAACTTTTGCTTGGACGGAGGAGATGTACCAGTTGCCCGCGCCAAGCTGACCTACGAGCGTTCCGCTGATTGTGGGCGGAATCGTATCTATATTGATGGCGACCGCGTTTTGGGCTTGGTTGCCCGCATTATCTATCACTCTGCTTTGAAGAACGTAAACGCCATCGCTCAGGTTGATGGGCGCGCTATACGCGTCCCAGTTCGCTCCATCAAAAGAAGTGTCAAAAAATTGAATACCCGAAGAGGGCGCAGAATCACTCTGTGCATTTTCAACTATCACATTTGAAATATACCACCCATTTGCGCCCAGGGTGCCATTAATTTGCTGAGAAAGTTGCGGATTTTGGCTATCTATTTTGATTTCTTGGCTAAAATTTTCAACATTCCCCGCGTTGTCGGTAGCTCTAAAATAAATACTGTGCGTCCCATCGCTAAAATTGAGGGGCGCGGTGTAATTTGTCCAAATAGCGTTGTTAGGGGAGTGTTGAAAAGTTGCCAAAGCGGAGGTGCTGTCGCTGGCTGAGGCTCTGAGTTCTACCGCTGAGATGAACCAGCCATTTGCTCCAGTGGTGCCGCTCATCTGCCCGCTGATGCTCCGAGCAACTGTATCTCGTTGCCAATTTGATGTGCCGGTGTCGGTGCCGTATTCTGAGGTGGCGAGATAGTTTGCAATGCCAGTGCCTTCGGGGAGTGGAATAGCACAAAATGCAGTGCCTAAAGTGGCGGGGGTGCAGGTGAAAAGAGAAGCGTTTAAGTCACCACTAATTAATATCAATTTTCCTTGATACTCCGTTGCGCTGAGGTCGAGAGTTTCGTTGCCGATGCACCAACTATTTGCGCCCCATGCCGAGCAATTGAGCGTTCCGTTAATGCTAGGCGGGGAAGGCGGTGGTGGCGGAGGTTCGCAATTGGGGTCACATTGCATTTCATAAGCCACGCAACAACCAATGTTGGGCGGGGTTGCAACACAACCGTTTTCACCCGAAGCGTCCCAATTTATGCAGACATTTATTTTACATTCATTGGCGCAACCAGCGCAGGCTTGAGGCATTTCGGCGTAATTTTGGGTTGTTTTTTCAGGGAAGAGGTAAAAGGCTATGCCGATGAGGATAAAAACAATTATTAGAACAAGTTTTCTAGTGGGGGAGGGGGTATTGGGAGCTGCATTTTTCCCTCTTGGGAGCATTGATTAGGATTGGCGTGAGTATAGGAGTATAGAGGGAGGGGGTCAAGAAAACGCACTTTACAATTTTGTTAGGTGGGCGGGTATCCTACGCGTCTCGCCACATCAAAAGTTGATTGGGGGCATTCAAGCCAAAAACATGTACTGAGCCGTTTCGAAGTATGCGCGCGATGCGGTCTCATCTCCTCATTATCCATTATAATTACAAAGATATTCATCCAATCATAAAGGAGCAAAAATGAGTACATTTCAGGCAATAGGCAAAAAACTTGGCGTAGAAAAAGCATCTGCCCAAAAAGTAGATGTGACTGGCAAATTAGACAAAATGGGCGCAGGCTCTGATCTAAACTGGCGGCAATCTATTGTAGATTTGCTAAAAGTGCTCGAATTAGACAGCTCTTTTTCATCCCGAAAAGAACTGGCAACCGATTTGGGTTGCCCCGCCGACATAATGGGCGATTCGGGAAAAATGAATATGTGGTTGCACAAAGCCGTATTGCAAAAACTCGCCCAAAATGGCGGGAATGTACCGCAAGAACTTTTATAAAAAAACCTTAAACACAAAAAGCGACAAAAGAGAAAATCTTTTGTCGCTTTTTTCTTTAATACACAGCCCCGCCGCTGAGGACAGCGGCTAGAGCAAAGGATTAGGGGCAATCAAATTTGTCGGGGGCGGGGTCTGATGCCATCGCCCAAATACGATTTAACTCTTGCATATAAAGGGAGGCGATTTCGGCGTTGTCTATAATAATCACGTTTTCATCGTTGCTTTCGTTGGCGTTATCAGAGAAATTTAGCGAACCAGTAATGACGATGCGCTCATCAATGACAATCACTTTATGATGCAAAAATCCACCATTTTCATCTCGGCGAACCGCCATACCATCACAGTACATTTCTCCTAATTCGCTATATTCAGTGCTACTGCCCGTTTTCTCAAAAACGCCCATCACCGTTAAGCCTTCATCATCTTTGTCACGCATAATTTCGCCTATATCATCATGGGTAAATGAGAATGCCATAAAGTGGATGCTCTCTTCTGCGCTTTCTAGGTAGGGTAAAAGGTGTTCGACCACATCATCTTCTGATGAAAATAAGACTTGAATTTCTGTGCCCTCTATGCTGATATGTTGATTGTCTACCGTAGATGTTGAACGGGGACCGAACTCACCCGCCCACATTTCATCAAATTCTCGCTTATAAATTTCTGCCAGTGCGGGGGAATGAACGACTATAACATTATTATCTTGTTCAAAAATACCATTCTCTGTGATATTTGTTGAGCCTGTCCAGACTGTTTTTTCATCAAAAATCCAAAATTTATTGTGCATTAGCGCACCGCGCTGGTCATCTTTGAGCTCTATGCCCGCGTCCTCGAGCATTTCAAACTGACCACGATCTGGTTCTTCATCTGCTTCAAGTCCGTGCTCATCATCTGTGACCCATTGCACCTCTACGCCGCGTTCGTGAGCGCGAATAAGAGCTTCAGCAACGGGGTCAAGGTCAAATTCAAAAGAAGCTATATGAATAGAAGTTTCTGCCGCATCAATTTTTGATATAAGTTCAGCTTCTATGGTATTTTCGTAATGCTCGGGGTCATTATGATTTACGTAGTCTACAAAATAAACTTCCCACCAATCACTTCGCGTAGCACTTTCTACAAGAGGAATAGAAGGATTATGTGTTACTTCAGCACCTTCAGTTAAAGATACTGCCACGGAGGGAACTTCAACATTTTCTACGGTCTCAAATAGACCAAGCGGATCATCGCCCGTTAACATAAAATAGCCACCCAAAAGAACGATGCCAAGTAAAAAGAAAAAAGTTATTTTGGGGTTCTTGCTTTTTTTTGTTGCCATTATTTGTGCTCCATAATTTTATAAAATAGGCTCTATCGAAAATTGGTCAGAAGAACCCGTTCCCTTCAAAGGAGCGAGTTCTTCTGACCGCTGAAATTTTATTCCTGCTAAAGAAAGGTGAAAAATAATTTCTTATCTATTAGACCTCTTGTAAAAGCCTGTTTTCTCTACGCTTCCTGCGCCGTCCTCGGCGCAGGCTTCTCTAAAACACGCCGCCGAGGACGGCGGCTAGAGCACTTATGCAAGAGGTCTATTAAAAAAAGATGAGAAAAAAGATTTCTTTTCATCATTATCTTTTTCTTTACCATCTGCTTCTAACCAATCTCGTAAATGATTGATAAACTCTGCCGAATTTTCTCCTGAAAACTCACTTGGGGCGGGGAGAGATATACCATCCCCGTAGAGAGACTTAGCGCGCTTTTCAACTTTAGCCCAAAGTTTTTCACGTTCTTCTGGTTCTGAGTCTTTTTCATGCTCTATCCAAACACGAATAGCACGAATTAAGCGCCGAGAAGCTTTAAGCTGTGGGTACATCTCTTTTTCTGCTCGTTCATCATCTAAAGTAGCCGTTTTCTCTGCGACTTGGGTCGCATTTTTCACGCCCCACTTTTGCAAAATATCGGCTGCGTCACGATCTAAGCCACTAATCAGGGCTTCGTTTTCCAAAATACTTTCAGTCACTTTTTGAATTCTTTTGGTTAGTACATCCACAGCATTTCTCCTTATTTTGCATCGGCGATAAGTTGCCTCCTATTTTACCAAGAAAAAGAAGCATCAAAGCCTCATCATTAATCTTATGCTCTTGCAATGCAAAGTAATGCTTTTGTTATTTTACACCTCTCTCAAAATGCTAAGATATTTTTAGTGCAACTTTCACCATTTGGTGAATATCTCTGTGTTTTTTAAAATATCAAAATACAGAGAGAAATTTTTGATATTTAATAAGGAGATGTACTATGAAGGCGAAAAACTTATTTCGCGCTCTCGCTCTCATAGCCCTTTTGGTAGCTATGATTGGGAGTGCAGGCACGGCTTATGCCCAGCCCAGCCTTGAAGAGAATCCTGAAGTTGTTATTCGGGAAAGAGCTTATTTTGATACCACCTACACGGGCAATGTAGATGCCGAACGCTTTGAGAGATGGCCCTTTTATTTCTCGCATGAGCATAAATTTACTGCCACAGCAACAGCGGCTTCAGGCGATTTGGTTGCCCGCGTCCGTCTATTAGCCGCGGACGGTGTAACCGAATTAGCGAGCGGTGAAGGCTCATTTACCACAACCCAAACGGGTGAAACGCTTTATTTTATCCAAATCGAACCTGTTTCAGGCAGTGGTGAATATAATTTAAACTTAACTGACCACCCAATTCAAGGTGTGGCGGTAACAGCCTCCCCAGCAAGTATAAGAGTTGGTGAAAATTCTGTCATTACAGCAAGTTTAAGCGGTGTTCCGGCAGAGGGATATACCAGCATCGAATTCACCTGCACCTATCCCGCTGACTTAATCAGAATTAGCAATATCCAAGCTACTGGTTTATTCGGCACCGATCCGGCAACTGCTCCAAATGACCCACAAAATGGCAGTTTTATTTTTGCTATTGCAGGAACTAACGGACAAAAAGCAACAACAGACGGAGCGGCATTCACCTTTAATGCTACAGGGTTGCAAGAAGGAAACGCAACCATTGACTGTAATGCAAAAGTACCCGAGGGTGATGGACTGCAAGATTTAGAATCTGCTGGACCAATCACACTTCCCATTACAAGCACAAACGGCTCCATAGAGGGAACAGTAGAAGCTCTTAAATCAGTCAGTGTTGAA
Source organism: Anaerolineales bacterium (assembly GCA_016744335.1). Lineage (GTDB taxonomy): Bacteria > Chloroflexota > Anaerolineae > Anaerolineales > Villigracilaceae > Desulfolinea. The sequence goes on along the minus strand of JADGEO010000063.1, from coordinate 13,692 downwards.
TTATATAACCCAGATGGCACGCTCTTCACAACGGTAAGCGCAGATGCCGGCGGTTATTTCATAATTGATTCTGTCCCTGCCGGTCTATATACCATCGAAGCCAAATCATCTGGCCACCTAAGTGCCCGCGGTGAAAATGTAGAAATTAGAGCAGATGAAACGACAACGATGCTACTTGTCGCCTTGCTTGCTGGCGATGTTGATGGGGATAACGATATTGACTCCTTTGATGCAACCACCATCGGTGCAAACTATAACAGTGCTACCCCAGAATCTGCTGACCTAAATGGCGATGGCGTTATCAATGTTCTAGATTTAGAAATTCTGGCTGGCAATTACAACGCAACAGGACCCCTACTCTGGGCAATAACTACCCCGTAATATAACTGTCCCTGTTTTGTGTAGCGTGACTTCTCAATTTTCACGCTACACGAAACAAAGGAAAACCCCATGAAGAAAACACTTCCCCTTCTATTTCTATTAGCCTTGCTTCTCTTTGCCGTCATTCCCACGCAGGCACAGCAACCCGAAAGCATTTGGATAGAAAGCCCCCCAAAAGCCTACAAAACAAAAGAAGTCGTTGTCGTTAGCATTAATGCTATCTCAGCCATACCCGTTCAAGGCTTTACTTTTCAAATTCGCTACGACCCTGCCTGCCTAACACCAATGAACGCCTCCTCACCCATAGCAGGGATGAACGGTTTGCAATTGCCGCAAAGCACTGGGCTAATGGATGCCACTTTTGCCAGCACCACCCCGCAAAACGTCTCTGGCGTAATCGCCGAAGCCTCTTTCACCACATTGGGCGCCTGCAATACCAACCTATACCTTGAAAGTGCCGCCCTCGCCGTCCTCAACGAAGAAGGCTTTGCCGCCCCCCTCACCAATATCACCATCACGCAAAGAGAAATTACCCTAATGGTAGATGGTGCAATCGCTGATACACAAGAATATATCCCCGCGGGCACACCGCTCCCGCTCAATATGGCAGAAACAGCCCCAGCACCAAGCGATAATAACTTCCTATTTATTTTTATAGCACTAGGCGGATTAGGGATGAGCCTAATCGTGGGTGCTTTGGTATATGCCTATCTCGGCAAGCAAAATACAGAAACGATTCAAGAGGGATGATCAACCGTGCCGCGCGCGCACTTCAACACGGTTCAGCACTAGTTTTTGGCTTGCTTGCCCCCATTCAACATCTGAGGAGCGTAAAAATTCCCCAGCTGTCCATTGGACATCTCCCCTCAAAAGGTGGAGACAGTACAAAGACTGGGGAGCAGCACCCAAGCCCAAAACACGTTCGTTACGGTTCTTCATCCCACCCCAAAAGGCACGGTTATGAAATCTAAATCCAAATTATGGCTCATAATCCTAGTAATTTTAGGTTTATCAATCCCAGCAAATAGCGCAAACGCACTCCCCCAAACCGCACTCCCTCCAGCCGATATGTTCCAATTGCCCTGGGAGCAAGGAATAGCGTGGGTTACTATGGACGGATTCGATAATGGTTTATTGCGCGGACCTTTAAGCCCGCATCGCTACACCAATGGTGGCGCAGTCGATTTTGCGCCGCGTAAAGATATGGTGGCGGGAGAAGATACCTCCGATTTTTGGGTAACAGCCGCGGCAAACGGGACTGTAGTAAAAAAATACGTCTGCGGATTACAAATTGCTCACGCCGGCGGATGGACTACAGAATATCAGTTTTTGGCAAATATCCAAGTGAACGTGGGAGAAGCGGTGCACCGCAACCAAAAAATTGGCATTATTGCCGATGGTGTAAGAGATAGTTATTGTATAGCCTCTGAACAACCCAATATGCCCCATTTGCATTTCTCCCTGCGTCCCGAAATGCGAGGGGCTAGTTTTGCAGGCTGGGAAGTAAACTATAACGTCCTTTTTAATCAAACAACGTATATAAAAGATGGGGTTATCGCGCAACAATTTGACCCTTTATTGAATGTTCCCCCGCTTCAAATAATTATGATGGGCGATATTACTTGGGACACCACCTATAAAGGAAGCGTAGACGCATATCGCTATGAAAAATGGCATTTCACGTTAGATAAAACGACATCCTTTGCACTAAACACAGGCTCTATTACTTCAGGATTAGAACCTTTGCTAATTCTATTAGATTCTTCGGAGAACGAGTTGGCAAGAGGCAAAGAGCTATTATCAAGTGTACAACCTGCGGGCGATTATTTTGTTCAAATTCAGCCACAAGAAGGGCAGGGATTTTATGATTTGCGCCTAACAAAATTAGAGGATGAAGCCATTTCTATTATCGCCCCCGAAAATGTGAACGTTGGCGAGAAAATCACAGTTACAACCTATTTTAACTTGATCCCGCCTTCAGGATATACAAGTGCAGAAATTACCTGTTCCTATGATTCCAACTTGCTTGAAGCCAGCAATATGATCGCCCAAACTATCTTTGGCACCAACCCGGTCACTGCCATTAGCGGACCCCAAAATGGCTCGTTCATTTACGCAATAGCAGGCAGTCACGGGCAAAAGGCTACTGAAAATGGCGCAGTTTTTAGTTTTGATGTGGAAGGCTTGCAAGAAGGACAATCGACAATAAGCTGTGCAGGGAAGGTATCGCAAGGCGATGGAACACTTGTTGATATTGGCTCTAGCAGTCTTAATATCGATATTTTAGCAAACGCCCCTCCCCCAGAATCTACAGAAAATTTGGCACCTGTATCTACACAAAACGTTGATGCTGATATGCCTCAACTTAGTGGTCAGGTAACTGCGAGTAAAGCAACGACTATCAGTCTCTATGATGCAGAAAATTCATTGATTTCTTCTGCCCCAGTACAAGCAGACGATACTTTCACTATCTTTGCCCCAATCGGGACATATATAATCATCGCCGAAGCAAATGGTTTTATAGATGCGCAGGGAAATATATCAATAAACGCTGAATCAGCCGATGCCCTGAAAGGAATTATATTGCCTGCTGGCGATATTGATAATAATAACGTAATTGACCAACTCGATGCTCTCGGCATTGCCATGAATTACAACACCGCTTCTCCAGAGGTAGCAGACCTAAATGGCGATGGCATTATCAATCTTTTAGATTTAGAGATTTTAGCACAAAATTACCGCTTTAGCGGTGTGCTGGTTTGGGAGTAAATAAGAACGACATGAACACCACACTACGATCGTAATTGGTCACCCCCTCTGCTCTAGCCGCTGTCCCCAGCGGCGGTTTATGAGAAGACCGCCGCCGAGGACGGCGGCGGGAGCGATATTTTATGGGGGGAGTGTGACCAATTACCTACGATCTATAGCGCATAATTTATCTTGCCTTTTAGCACAATTTTAACAGATGAGCCAAAACCTTAAAGGTTTTGGCTCATAAAAGAAACTTGAGAGTGCCAATTTTCAAAGGAAAATATCTTATGCTGTGCTTTCTTTCTTCCCCCCTGCCCAATAAACAAACCCAGCTACACCAAGAGCCAAGAAAAAAGTAACACCGGCTATCATCAACCAGATAAAGCTACTACTTTTTTCTTCTTTTGCAAAGAAAACTTCTATCTCTTCTGGCGTAAAGAGATTGTCTAGAACTTGCCCCTCGATCTGGGGCTGGCCATCCTTAATATTCATGCCAATCCCTTCGAGGGTGGCTATTTTTCCTTCATAGTCTAAAACAATAGAAAGCAAATACTTTCCATCTGCAAAACGTGCTGAGCGCGGGACAAAAAAAGTAGCTACGTCACCAGGCAAAATAGTATCAAATTCAAGCGGGGTTGTTGTAATTACTCTCTCTGCATTTCTATCTGTTACAATGAAAAAACCTTGTGTTTGAAAAAAGGTATTGCCTGTGTTTTTGAGTTCAATGGCAAAAGTCGCCCCTTCATCATCTTGCTGATACAGGGAGATATTCTTTATTTCAAGCCCAACTACCTGCTCACCCGGAATATCAAAAACAACAGCAACCCCAACACGCTTCACAACTTTTACTGAAAATTGTGCTTCATCCGGATTTGCTGAATCACTCCCAGATTCTAAACTCTGCTCCTCTGGTAAAGCCTCAACCACTAAGCCAGCAACATACTGACCAGCTGTCACATCAAGCGGGATACTCACTTGAAATGGCACAAGTCTTTCTTCACCAGGCGCAAGCGTAACTTCTGTTGCAGAGAGAGATATCCAAGCCTGAGACCCTCTACTCATTCCAAGCGTCTCTTCTCCTGCTTTTGAAAAGTCTGTGCCTCCATTTTGTGGCGTTATCCCATCGGCGGCGTATACTTTTAATGTTATAGATTCATTCCCATCATTTAAAACAAGAGCTTCATCATTAAAAACAGTTCCTGGAGAAAGGTGATAAGAAAAATAAGAAAAAGTTTCTTCTTGTCCTTCTAAAGCCTTTGTTGGTCTAATACCAAAAGAGATATTTGTGGACGATTGCGCTGTAACTGGGGTAGAAGCAGAAACAATCATAAGAAGACTAAGCACTATAATAAAATTTACTTTTTGAAAATTTCTACGTATTTTCATCATCATAATCTCTCCTTACTTAGGAATCCTCTAGATATAAATGCCTAAAGCCTCACCACAAAGTCACAAAGGACACGAAGAACTTCTTTGTGACCACAGAGAAAAACTTTATAGTCTCCGTTTCTTTGTGATGTGTTTTTCGGGAAATTGTTTTTAGGTGCTCACTTAGGGACCTGTACTCATTGTAATCGTCATCATGCTTGTATAGTTTCCCGTATAAGTTTCAGCGGGCACAATCAAACGAAACTCTGGCAATAGATCATAAACGCCATCCCCTGTTCCACTTGCGGCAGAGATAAACTTCAGTGTCGTCCCGCTCAAAGGTGTATAGCTAGTTTGCATGGAGATAGGCAGAGTTGCATCACCCGAAACAAGCGTTATATTTGCATCTGCCAGACGAAATTCAAGATTAGAAACATAAATTGAACCACCAACACCATTTATAAAATCTGTTGCTGATATTATTATATTCCACCCCCCCGCTTCACCTGTCGCATCTGCTTGCCAAGCACTTGTAGAACCAAGAAGCGTTTGATCATATCCATTCAAACTTACGCTCGGAAAACTTACTGCAGAAGTAGAGACAGATAAGGCAGTAGCGGAGTGTGTAAACCATAGGCTTGCAGAAAATATGGCTATAAAAATTCCTAAATACACACTCCGCTTTTCTTTCATAAAATCATTTTCCTAAACTTATGGACCAGTTGCCGCCGTAATAGTAATCGTCGATGTATAAGTACCGCTACCTACATAGGTCTCGGCGGGGATTTCCAGTTCAAAGTTTGGCGCAATAGCATAGGTTCCCATCCCTGTATCAGTTGCCGCTGAAAGGAATTTCAACGAACCCGTATCGGGAATAGCTGTTAAAGTTGCTACCTGAGAAACAGGTTTTGTATTACCAGCAGTAACTGTAACGTTTGCATCAAGCAATTGAATTTTGAACTCAGAATCTGACTGTGCGATATCAATGTTCTTATCTACACCGTCATCAAAATCAGTTGCACCTATAGTTAAGTTCCATCCTAACCCGGTACCTCTGGCATCAGTCGCACTCCAAGAGTTTGAACCAGATGCGCTTGTCGAAATTTTATCAGTTCCGTCTAGGGTCACACCACTCAGGGTCACATCTACAGGGGTAACGCTAAGTGTACCACCTGTAATTGTAACCGTTCCCGTCTCAGCACCAACAGCAACCACACTCAATGCTAAGAGAGCAAATACTAACAAGATACCTACCACTTTGGTCTTCATAATCTTACACTCCTTTTGTATATTTTTATCAGCACTTTAATTGGATTTCTATAAACACCAGTTCAATTTTCAATAGGTACCTCCAATTTGTATAAAAAAACATGTGGCTCGGATAAAATCCAAACCACATGTTTTTATAGTCCATTCAACAGGCGGCTTGGCAATCATGGCTGAATTTATCAGCTTTAGACCCATAGCTTTGCGTCCTCAACTTTTGTTGAGTTTGCCTTTATCAATCTACACGCAGTATACAAGAAAAAAAGCCCCCAGACATTGTAATTTCATTACAAGGACATCAATCCCCTCAAAAAAGTGCTACACAGGAATGAATTACCCCGCCGCAAGCGGACGGGGTATCTGTCTTAAAATGCTTAATACTTATGCCGCAAGCGGCGGGGTATTAGACCCTCTAGGGAATAAAAAAACAAATAAGTTGCGAAAGTTAATCTGAAAGCAACCCTAAAAACTGTCTACGCCCATAAGTCCTTAGCTTTTAGCTCTTAATCATTCTCTCAAAATCTTTTGCTTCCCCTAGCGGGATCCCCTTCACGCTTCGGTCAATTCTTCGCAATAAGCCTGTTAGCACGTTTTTACTACCCAACTCAACAAAAGTTTCTACACCTTGAGCAATAATATATTGAATAGATTCTGTCCAGCGAACGCGGGATGTGAGTTGGGCGCGCAAATCAGCTTCGATTTCTGCTACAGTGGATAAAGGCTGTGCAATCACGTTACCGACTACGGGGAAACTTGCCTCCGCTATGTCAACATCTGCGAGGGCTTCATCAAATTCACGTTGAATCGTGCGCATCAACACTGAGTGCGGTGCAACACTAACGGGAAGGGAAATTGCTCGCCTTGCACCCGCATCATTCGCCAAATCTATAGCTCGTTTTAGTGCGGGTTTTGTTCCCGAAATTACGACCTGTCCAGGACAATTATCATTAGCAACTTGAACAGCATCTTCGCCCTGACTGGCTTCGGCACAAATTTTGTCTAATGTGGGTATATCTAACCCCAAAATAGCCGCCATACCACCAGGAGCTATCTCGCCGGCATAGCGCATCAACTCCCCACGGCGGCGAACGAGTTTCAAGCCATCGCTAAAGCTAATAGATTGCGCGGCGCACAAGGCGGTGATTTCTCCGAGAGAATGTCCACTAAGGCACGCAGGCTCAAAGTTGGGGGCGTTTCGCATAAAAACGCGTAACGCGGCGATAGAATGAACAAATAGTGCAGGCTGGGTATTTACGGTATCATTGAGCGCATCCCCATCAGCCCACATCATTTCTGAAAGGGAGAATCCTAAAATCTGGTCGGCTTCTTCAAATGTTTCGCGGGCAATAGTATAAGTAGATGCTAGTTCTTTGCCCATGCCTAGTGCTTGTGAGCCTTGACCGGGAAAAAGAAAGGCCGTTTTTTGAGGGGTGAGATTCATTTTTTCTCCTTTATCATATATCTCCCCCTTAAAACACAAAAGAGCCGAGATAGTCACGGCTCTTTTGTTGAAAAATTATTTTGCTTATTTGGCTGATTTAACTTCAACGACTTCTTGACCTTTGTAAAATCCACATTCGGCACAAACGGTATGCGGCAATCGTGCAGAGCCACAGTTTGTGCAGGTGGTTAAGTTACGGGCTTTAAGAGCATCATGGGCGCGGCGGCGATCGCGGCGACCTTTAGAAATTTTTCGTTTTGGTAATGGGGTCATAGGGCTTTCTCCTTAATACAAATATCGGACAATGCGAACATTGCCTAATAAATTCTTCTTCTAAACAAGCGGGCTGATTATAGTGGTCTTGGGTAGTGACGTCAAGCCCAATTTGTTGTACAATTTAGGCTATGAAAATCAAAATTGCAGGTTCAAAAGTAAAAAAATATGCCGTTTCAAAAAGCGGTGATACGCTCGAGATTATTGAGCGACCTAATGGCGGTATTTCTGTTGTTTTAGCAGACGGTCAAACATCGGGGCGAGGGGCAAAAGCTGTCTCGATGATGGTTGTTCGCAAAGTAATTGGGCTTCTTGCCGAAGGCGTGCGAGATGGGGCTGCCGCGCGAGCCGCATCTGATTATTTGTATACAGAGAAAATGGGGCGGGTATCTTCAACGCTCAATATCGCTTCTATTGATCTAAATACGAAAACTGTGGTTCTAACGCGCAACAACCCCGCACCGACCTATATTTGTCATGGCGATAAATTAGATGTTTTAAAAACAGATAGCTCCCCAATTGGCATTGCGCGCAATATCCGCCCTGCAATTAGTGAAATTGAACTCATACCTGGCTTAACGATTATTATTTATACCGATGGTCTCACCCACGCGGGCAAACGCAATGGAAAAGCAATGAGCATCAGTGAGGCTATTCAGGCGTCACTAGATACCGAAAACCCACACCCACAAGAAATTGCCGATGCGCTTCTTGCACATGCCGTGCGCTTAGATGATAATCGACCTGCCGATGATATTAGTGTGGTCGTTATTCGCGTTACCTCTGAAGAAGGGGATGTGATTCGGCGAATGAATGTTGAGCTTCCAATTTGAAGTATTAACAAATCAGATTAAGTGCGCCGCGACAAACGTGACCTAAGTTTGGACGCTCACCATCAACAATGTGCGGGCGTAAACGCGTTATACGCCGATATTCACGCCGAATTCCACGCTTGAGTTTCGGCACTCAAGCCTAAAACGCGGGCGTAACGGTTCATCGTCTCCTTTTATCACACACTCTTCAACTATCCTGAATTCAAATACCAACTATGAAAAAATTAGGGAAATGGAAAGCCTCTTGGCGTGATACAAATCTCTTAGTAAAAGAGTTTCGTATTCCCTTGTTTATTTTTGTAGCGACAATGCTTGGGGGCGGTGCGCTATATCAAAGAATTGCCTTTATTGTTGGAGAACCACTACACGATTATTCACAAGCCGTTTATTTGGTTTTAACTTTATCTTTTCTACAACCAAGTGGAGAGTTTCCTCATAGCCCTTTTCTAGAGGCATTTTACTTTATCATGCCTATTATCGGGCTGGGGATACTTGCGCAGGGACTCTCGGATTTTGGTATCATGCTCTTTAATCGTAATGCACGTAATGAGGAATGGGAAATGGCTATAGCATCCACTTTTGAGAATCACACCATTTTAGTTGGCTTAGGGCATCTTGGTTTTCGCGTTTCAGAACATTTAACTGATCTTGGCAAAAAAATCGCCATTATCGAGCTTGATCCCAAAGACGATTTAGTAGACGCTGTGCGCGAAATGGGTATTCCTGTTATTCACGATGATGCTTCTCGGCAATCATCTTTAGAAAAAGCGGGCATCTATAAAGCAAGTACAATCACTTGTTGTATGCAAGCCGATGCGCTCAACCTTCAAATTGCCGTTAAAGCTCGAAAACTCAACCCTAAGATCAATGTTATTGTGCGGATTTTTGATGATGAGTTTGCAAAATCAATTCAAAAGCAATTTGGTTTTACTGCCTTTAGCGCAACCAGTATTTCTGCCCCTGCCTTTGCCGCCGCATCAGCGGGTGTAGAAATTACACGCCCAATTACGGTAGAAGGAGAAGCCCTCAGCTTGGCAAAACTCCGTATTCGCGAAAACTCTGCGTTAAAACAAATATCAGTTGCTAGAATTGAAAAAGATTATGATGTAAGCGTGGTTCTTTTGCGCCGCAATCAAGAAATTGATATGCACCCCGCTGGAATGCGCATTTTACGAAAAAATGACATTATCGCTATTCTCGGCAATCCAGACAAAATCAGCTTAGCAGTTCATGCAAACCAATAAAGAAAAGGTTTTAATCGGTATTGTTGGTCCCTGTTCAGCGGGAAAATCAACTTTAGTAGCGGGGCTAAAAAAACGCGGCTTTAATGCAAAACAAATTGCGCAAGAACATTCTTATGTCAAAGATATGTGGCAAAGAACAATCAACTTGAATACGCTTATCTTTTTACAAGTTTCATACGCCACAGCCCAAGAACGCAGAAAACTCAACTGGTCTCCTAAAGAATACGAAACACAACAACATCGCCTTAGGAGCGCGCGCAAATATGCCGATTTTTATCTCGAAACAGATGGTTTAACGCCCGAAGAAATAGTTGATGAAGTGCTAAGGTTTATTGCAACCCTAAAAAGCTAAAATCTACCTTACCCAGACTCTTTCTATGAGGTATAATTCGCCCCGCTGTCAAGGTTCTTGACAGTATTTTTTATGAATTGGAGTAGAAATTTATGATAAAAAATCAAACCACACGATTGGTCGTGATTATCATCCTAGTCGCTTTTGCGCTTTGGATTGGTCTAAGCGAAACAATCACCATCACAAATCCCATTAGCGGAGAAGTGATTTACGAACAGGATGTTAGCCCGCAACTCGGGCTTGATTTGCGCGGTGGCTTACAAGTTTTGCTTGAAGCCGACCTTCCTGAAGACGCCGAAATTTCAGCAGAGCAAATGGAAGTTGCCCGAAGCGTCATTGAAAACCGTACCAATGCCTTAGGCGTTTCTGAAAACCTAGTTCAGGTTGCAGGCTCACGCCGCATTGTTGGGGAATTTCCGGGCGCAGAAGAAAAGGTAGAAGGCATTATCGACACCATTCAACAACAAGGACAACTCGAGTTTGTTGATATGGGTACCACACCACTTCCCGCAGGGACAATTCTCGTTACCGATTATGGTCTTTCTGATGAAGCCATAGCCGAATATAACGAAGATCCCGATGTACCAACCATGTACCACACTGTGATGACCGGGAGTGAATTAGATGAAGTTGGCGTTTCTCAAAGCCAAACTGGTGAACTTCAAATCGCCTTTACCCTCACAGATGACGGAAGCGATATTTTCGCCGAATATACCTCCTCTCACATCGGTCAATATCTTGCCATTGTTTTAGATAAAGAGATTATCTCTGCACCTCGCATTCAAACTGCCATCACAGGCGGAAGCGGTGTAATTACAGGGCAATTTGACTACGAAAGTGCCAACAACCTCGCCGTTCAATTGCGCTATGGCTCACTCCCTGTGCCGCTCATAATTGTAGAAAGCAGAATTGTAGGACCCACCCTCGGTGAAGATTCTTTACAACGCTCTCTGCAAGCGGGCTTAATCGGTATGATTATCGTCATTCTCTTCATGGCAACCTACTACCGCTTACCTGGCATCGTAGCCGATATCTCCATTATCTTTTACGCCATTATCGCCTTTGCCATCTTCAAATGGATTGGTGTAACTCTCACCCTCCCTGGCATTGCAGGCTTCATGCTTAGTACAGGCTCTGCCCTAGATGCAAATATCCTCGTCTTTGAAAGATTCAAAGAAGAATTACGAAATGGTAGATCGCTAAATCAAGCCTTCGACATGGCTTGGTCACGTGCTTGGCCCTCAATTCGCGATTCTAACGCCGCCGTGCTCATTACCTCCCTCATCCTCTTCTGGTTTGGGAGTGCATTCGGTGCCACTATCGTAAAAGGCTTTGCGCTCACCCTTGCCTTAGGTGTGCTCATTTCCCTGTTTTCCTCCCTCTTCATCACTCGAACCCTGCTGGCTGTAGCACTTGATAAACTCAAAATCAAAAACTACCCACGTTGGTTTGGTATATAAAGGAGCAAAATCATGAATTTACTCAGAAAACGCTATTTTTTCTTTGCTCTTTCCTTGATTGTCATTCTGCCCGGTCTTTTCGTACTTGCTACAGGCGGCATCTCCCTCTCGATCGACTTCACTGGCGGAAGCCTTCTCGAAGTCACCTTTGCAGAAGGAATGCCTCAACCCGAAGAAGTCCTCGCTGTATACGATGAAGCAAATATCAAAGATGCCCAAGTTCAAACAACAGACACAGGAAGCGTTGTCATCCGTTCAGAATTCTTAGACAATGAAAAACGAGATGCCGTTCTTGGCTCCCTTGAAGAAGAATTCGGTGAAGTCACCGTCTTGCGATTCGATAGCGTAGGCCCCAGCATCGGCGAGCAAGTTACCTCCCGTGCCGCTATGGCAGTAGGGGTATCATCCTTTATCGTGCTAATTTTTATTGCATGGTCATTCCGTAGCATTAAAAATGGCTACCGCTATGGCGTTTCAGCCATCCTTGCCATGCTTCACGATATTGCCGTTATTTTCAGCATCACCGCCCTCGGTGGCTTATTCTTCGGCTGGGAAATAGACGCCCTCTTCCTCACCGCATTACTCACCGTTATCGGCTTCTCTATGCAAGATTCAGTCGTGGTTTTCGACCGCATCCGTGAAAACTCTAAAGCCCTGCGCCGTCTCGAATACGAAACCCTCGTCAACCACTCCATCGTTCAAACACTACAACGCTCTATCAATACCCAACTCATGACAGTCGAGTTTCTGCTCCTCGCACTCGCCCTTTTTGGCGGCGTGACTCTGCAACAATTCGTCATCGTCTTACTCGTTGGGCTTATGAGCGGCACCTATTCTTCCATCTTCATCGCCGCCCCCGTGCTAGTCGTTTGGGAAAATAAAGAATGGAAAACTTGGTTCAAAAAAGACAAAGCCACCGCATAAAGAAAATAAAGTAAAATAAATGGCGCATCATCATCAGATGCGCCATTTTTATTTAACGTAGGGGCGCACTCTTGCAGTCGCCCAAACCGATAGGGGCAAAGGATTTTTTAGAATGAAACCAACATTTGTCTTGCTTTTAGCATTGACCATTTTTACCAGCGGATGCGCATCCCCAACAGCTGTGCCAGCGACACCGACGCGTATTGAACCTGATACCGCAACATCAGCACCTGTGCCGCCTGAAACAGCCCCTCCTCCCACGGATGTAGCACCCACCAAAACCACCAAAGAGATTTGGCTTCCACCCCTTGGAAGCTCCTTCTCGTGGCAATTGGGCGAAGAAGTGAACACCGAATTTAACGCGGATATTTTCGACCTCGATGCTTTTGAAACGGCACCAAGCCTAATTTCAAGTTTGCACTCGAAGGGCAAAAAAGCCTTTTGCTATATCTCTGTTGGGAGCTGGGAAGACTGGCGACCAGACGCAGATGACTTCCCATCCGAAATAATAGGCAAAGATTATGAAGGCTGGGAAGGTGAAAATTGGCTCGATATCCGCCAAATCGACCAACTTGCCCCCATCATGCGCGCTAGGCTAGATATGTGCGTAGAAAAAGGATTCGATGGCATAGAGCCTGATAATATGAATTTGCATTGGGCAGATACGGGCTTCGATATTTCTTACGCAGACCAGCTTGCCTATAATATCTGGCTGGCAGAAGAAGCCCACGCGCGGGGATTAAGCATCGGGCAGAAAAACACCGAAGACCAAACCATAGATTTGCTCCCCTACTTCGATTGGGGGCTTACAGAAGATTGCTTTGTGGGTGAATGGTGCGAAGAAATGCTCCCCCTAATTAAAGCGGGAAAACCCGTTTTTTCAGCAGAATACACCGATGAAATCAGCTACGAAGAATTTATTGCCGATATTTGCCCCCAAGCCGAAGAGTTAGGATTTTACGTTTTATTAAAAAATAGAAATTTAGATGAATATAGAGCGGAGTGTCCTTAAATTTTAACCGCCAAGACGCAAAGAACACGAAGAAAACAAAAAAGGAGGCTCTCATCCAAGAGCCTCCTTCAACTTTAAACCTTAAACTTTCAACATAATTGCTCAAAATGTTCGTGCTATCATCTAAGCGGGGATTAATCCCCTGCTCAGTTCATGGAAGCCCTTCGGGCTAGAATTCAGTCCAGCGGACTTTCATGTGCTGAGCAGGCGGCTTTAGCCCCGCTCAATCCCAACCATATCAAAATGAAAGTTTATGACCGTGCCAAGTATAATACGGGAAGTCCGTTTAAACAGACTTGGTATTTCAGCATCAGGGCTTACGCATGAAATTTAGCCCCTAACAAGACCTTTTCAAGATACTGGGTGCTCAAAGCACATTTGAAGCGT
>JADGEO010000062.1 GCA_016744335.1 Anaerolineales bacterium | reverse complement strand
TAGGTTTTTGCCAAGTTTACCAACTCCCTTAGTTTTTGAAAACCACTTAGTGACTATTTGAGCCTAAGTGTACTAGTCTAAACATGCTATATGGAGCACAGACAACGGGGAACGATGTTCTCAATGCTTTCACTGCATCACGTTTTGGCATTCTGTCAGAATTATTCCCAAGAGTACCTAAATACTCATTCCTACCAAGTGGGAGTGCAACCTTACCTTCGCAACAAGCAAGAATTATTAATGATTTTTCTGGCAACATTTTGGGACAAAACGACAACCTTCCTATAGCAGAAACAACGCATCTAACTCCAGAGGAAATGCGCCAAACAATTCTTGACCCAAATAAAGTTGCTTTATTTACATATAATACTAAAACAGGAAATGTTTTTAGAGGGCATGTGGTTACATTAGTAGCTTATGACGCAGCAACTGGAGAGTTCGGATTTCTAAATTCAGGGGCGCAGAGAAACCCTAATGATCTCACATGGAAAACTGAAACTGAGATAGAGGACTATGTACAAGACCCTATCGGACTTTCTGAACCGAATTTCACAGTTATTTCTTCAACGCCATAGTTTTATAAAAACCAAAAATATGAAGTCTCTAAGAAACTGTTCTCGCTTATTAACATTACTCCTCTTAGTTGTGACTGTAACATCTTGTGCAAAAGAAACAAAATATCCGCTACCTGACGGAATTCCAGAAAACGATATTGTGTTTATGCCAGATGCTAACCCAACGAGTGCCAGTGTTGATTCTGTAACCCTTGGTTTCATTAACCCTGATGGTTCAAATCGCCAAGAATACACTTTTTCCTTTTCAGGAGGGACAGGAGGCGGTAGACACTTTACTCAATTTGCCAGCCACCCTCGCTGGTCAACCTTGGGCAATGAGTTAGCCTTTTCTATTCGTGATACAGCTCCTAATATGCGTATGATTGACTCCCGGGGGGAGATGTACGGAAAAACTTGCTTAGATATAAATGGTGCCAATTTGACATTTGACACTAACGGATACATCCTAGTCGAAATAAGAAAAGAAGATATAGTATATGAAACTTATAAGCAACGTGCTTCTTCCGCGACAATATTTATTGCTCGCTATGATTTAATGTCATGTCAAATAGTTTCCGTGATTTCTTTTGAAGCTCCTAATGGTTTCTTTTTTAGAGAAATAAGCGAAAGTTCTGCCGGTACGTTAGTTATGGCTTATTCTGATTCAGAAGAAAAAGCAGAGAAAATTTTGATTTACGAATCAGACACGACAAAAATCTCTACATTTCTTGGTTTTCATCCATCCTTAAACTATAAAGGTGATTTCTTAGCGTATTACTCATTTGACGGAACACTAACTATCAAAGAATTACAAACAGGCGATGAAAGAAAAATTACTAATGTTATGTCCAAGCATATTGAATCATTAATGCGCGATGTTTCAATGCCTGGCTGGTCCCCCGATGGCAGATGGCTTGTATATAACACTCCAGAAGGAAAAATTTATAAAGTTAATATTGAAACTGGTGAAAATGTTTATCTAACTCATGGATGGACACCAGATTGGCGATAAGAGGTATCAGTGAAAACCCTCCAAAAACATGCTCCCGCCACCTGAAAAACGCCTTATAATTTGGCTATGAATTTTACCCGCCCGAACGCTGCCCCCACCAGAGAGAATAGCGGCTTTTTCAGCTTCTTCACATTACCCGATTTTCAATTATTTAATCTCCCCACCTCGTTTATCTTCCATAACTTTGTCATTTTGTGGTCTTGACAATGGGGGTCACTATAGCTCAAAGTGCTTTTCTTGCTTAAAAGGCGTGTTTCAAAAACATGCCAAAAAGAGCACAAAAACCTTTCTCTGATATAATTCAGCCGTTAAAAAGAACAAAGAAAATATCAATCAAAGAGGCAAAAATGCAAAAAAAAATAACCATTCAAGAAATAGACGATGTCGTCGCCGCAATTAGGGCTAAGGTAGATACAAAGCCACGCGTAGGTATGATTTTAGGCTCTGGCTTAAGTCATTTTGCTGAGAGTGTTGAGAATGCCGTTGTGATTCCCTTCAGCGATTTGCCACATTGGCCCATTTCTACAGTCAAAGGACATGCTGGGCAACTCGTTATCGGGCAACTTGAAGGGCAAGATGTTTTTGTTATGCAAGGGCGCATTCATTTTTACGAAGGCTATACCATGGCGCAAGTCACCTTGCCTGTGCGCGTCATGCAACGTATGGGCGTAGAAATTATGATCGTTACCAACGCCGCTGGCGGCATCGCAGACGAACATCAACCAGGTGATGTCATGCTCATCACCGACCACATCAACTTCCCCGGCTTGGTTGGAAACAGTCCGCTACACGGACCCAATCTCGATGAGTTTGGACCCCGCTTCCCCGATATGACTCAAGCCTATGACCCCGAACTGCTTGACTTAGCACGAAAAGTAGCCAAAGAAGAAGGTGTTCCCTTCCATGAAGGCGTTTATATGGGCTTAAGTGGTCCCTCTTTTGAAACGCCTGCAGAGCTTCGCTTCCTAAAACTGGTTGGCGCAGATAGTGTTGGCATGTCTACAGTTACCGAGGTCTCTGTTGCTCGGCATGGTGGCACACGCGTTTTAGGGCTTTCTGGTATTAGCAATAAAGCCCACACAGAACTCTCCTTTGTTGCCAGCCATGAGGATGTCCTTGAAGCAGGCAAACAAATTGTCCCTAAAATGGAGACAATTATTCGCGGCGTTCTACGCGCCATTTAAGAAAAGATTTTTTCAAGGCATTTCATGGTAGCTGTATATAATTTTCTCTCTGCCTACGAAGTATTAATTTACCTCGTTATCATTCTCGGAGGCGTTTTTTTTTGGCGTTGGCTTTGGCGAACGTGGAAAGATTGGGATGGAGCCGTTTTTGGATTAGAACGCGATATTTCACGGAAACGATTTGCCCGCTCTATCGGGGCGAACGCGTTTTGGCTTGCTCTCCTCTTAGGCACTTTTATTTTCATCTCCTTCATTATCCCTTCGATGCCACCATCAACATTTATCGCAACCCCAACAGTAGATTTGCTCGTCACCCCTACCGGGACTATCTCCGCGGAAATGGCGGCAACATTAGAAGCCAGACCCTCCCCGCAAGCTGAAGATTATAGCGATGGTTGTATCCCCGATAAGCTAACAGTAACCTCTCCCATTCCGGGGGAATCACTAAGCGGCATTGTTGAGTTAGTAGGCACAGTAGATATTCCACGATTTGGCTTTTATAAATTTGAAGTTTCCCCCGTTGGGGCAGAAAAATGGTCTACCATCTACGCTGGGCGAGAAGTTATTCAGGACGATATTTTGGGGCGCATAGATACCAGTGAGCTAGTTCCTGGAGATTACTCACTGCGTTTAGTCGCGGCAGATAATACAGGCAAATCTTTGCCAGCTTGTGTTATTCAGATTCGTGTGATTGGGCAAGAAGAATAGCATTTTCTATTGATAATCAGTCCCTCCCCTTGCTATGCTCCAGCCACTGTCTTCAGCGGCTAGAGCAACTTTTGTGGGGCAAGTGTGATTAACTCATGTTACGCAAAAAGAGCAACTTTCAGTCCCAACGGGACTTCCGCTATGAGCCTGCTCCGTTTACGGGCAGGCGGGCTAGATTAATCTGCACCGCCTGTGGGTAAACCCGACAGGCTCATAGCAGAAGGACGATAAATCGCCCTTTTTTTACCAATAAAATTAATTGCGTAACATCAGTGATTAAATAAAAATTGATAGTGGTCTTTAAGATGGCTTGGAGTCCGAAATCTCCCGATTTCGGGTTTTTAGCAAAAAGCCAAAGTCTGGAGACTTTGGACTCCGTTTTTACGAAAAACCTTATCACTTACTCTAGAACCACTACCTGAAAATTCAACGAGAACAAAAAAATGGATATTAAGTTTCGATCAGCAATGTCTACAGATATAGTTCGTTTGGTTGGGTTAAACCACACATCAAACAGTGATTATGTCTGGCAACTAGATTTAGATAAAAGTGAAGGAGAAATCAACGTCATCTTACGAGAAGTGCGGCTCCCGCGCTCGGTTCAAGTGCAATATCCGCGTAACCATCTTGCATTATCTGATGAGTGGCGCAAGAACGCGCATACCCTCGTTGCTTTAAATAAAGGAGCACCGATAGCTTATATTCGCTTTAGAGAGCAAGCGACAGCAGAATCTGTGTGGATTATTGATCTTGTTATCGCCACAGAAGTGCGTAAAAAAGGGGTCGCCACAGAGCTGATACGTTATGTAGAGAATTGGGCTATGGATAGAAAACACAGACAACTTTTTGTTGAAATGTCCTCTAAAAATCATCCTGCAATTAGTCTAGCAAAAAAAATGGGATTTGAATTTAGTGGCTATAACGATCATTACTACGCCACCCAAGATGTTGCTCTTTTTTTCGGGAAACTCCTGAAATAATTGTATTCCCCTTACTCTCGCCATTGTTCTCAGCGGCGGCATTCACAGAAGCGTATTTAATGATTGGAGTTTTACAATTGAATGAGTAATTTACTATCAGGGATACGCGTATTAAATGAGATTTTGACAGCTGGGGTGGCAATTACGGCGTTCTCATTATTTCTTTATGCTTTAACATTTAATTTACGCAATCGCGTAGCGCGCTCTTTTGCCATCATTATGCTTTGTGTTGTCGTTGTCTTTACCGCAGAAGCTGTGCAAAATGAAACCGTGCCAGATTGGGGGCAAGAGCTTCTCCTTCAACTGCAATGGATAGGCATTATTTTTCTGCCCGCCGCCTATTTGCATCTTTCAGATGCGCTACTCGTTACAGCCGGTATGCCCTCGCGTGGACGTAGAAAATGGGCAATCCGCTTTATTTATCTTGTATCGGGTGCTTTTTTACTTCTTCTCCTATCAGGGTATTTATTGGGAGATTTTCTTGCGCACGGAAAACCAGCTCCTTATTTACAACGCACAATTTGGACGGAGGTATTCACCCTATTTTATATCGCCGCGATGATTTGGGCAGGGGTTAATTTTATTCGCGCTTTCAGGCAATTGCTCACTCGTTCTGGACGTAGGCGAATGGTTTACCTTATGGCGGGGGCAACCGCGCCAGCATTGGGGTCTTTTCCTTATCTAATGTACGGCTCTGCTTTTGCGGCACAGCACCCCTTTATTTTTTGGAGTTTAGCTCTATTCATAAATCTCCTTGTGGGCGGATTAATAGTTGTCATGGCGTATGCCGTTGCCTTTTTTGGCGTTTCGTGGCCCGATAGATTAGTCAAAACACGCCTCTTCAAATGGATTTTGCGCGGTCCCACGACAGCCTCGATCACATTGGGATTAATGACCATCGTTCGGCGTGCAGGGGTGCTCTATGATGACACGCCTTACTCAGCTTTTGTTCCCCTAACCATGGTGGTTAGTGTCTTGATGATAGAGCATACAATTACAATCCTTGCCCCTATCTGGGAG
This sequence comes from Anaerolineales bacterium, assembly GCA_016744335.1. Taxonomy (GTDB): domain Bacteria; phylum Chloroflexota; class Anaerolineae; order Anaerolineales; family Villigracilaceae; genus Desulfolinea. Next base: position 13,813 of record JADGEO010000062.1, on the reverse strand, counting down.
CGTAATCTCTTTTTTGGCGGCGACCGTGACGAATTGCTCCTTTTACAAAATATCGAAGAGCGGTTACTCACTCGTAGTGACTTAGAGCAATTTCTTGAGGCAGTTTTAGCCGCAGTACGAGATCATTTACAAGCCTCATCTGCTTTCATTGCCGCTGTCGATAGTGAAGATTTAGCTATGGTAGCAATGGCAGGAAGCAAAAATATGCTAGAGCAAGATGATTTCCCCGAAGTGTTACGCGCATCAGAAATTGAAGAAGAACAACTACGCCGAGAATTTGTTTGGGGCAATTTTTGGATACTACCGCTACGAATGCGTAAAAAAGAAATGGACAGGGATGAAACCCCGCCTTTATTGGGGGTTTTAGGCGTAACCTATCAACCCGACCAAGAAATTGAAGATGACCAAAGAGAAGCTCTTTGGCTTTTAGCAGATCGTGCCGCCCTTGCTTTAGAAGATCGCCAACTACAGCACAGAATTTTTCAATCACTACAAGATTTACAACCCCAAGCTGAGGCTTTGCGCCGCTGGCGCACATCTGGGCGTTATGATAGTAAAACCAGCATTTTAGCAACCTCTGAAAAAGACCGTTCTGTTTGGGTTAAAGATGCACTTAGCCATTATTGGGGCGGACCTAAACTAAGTGATAGTCCCCTAATGGATTTAGAAATTGTTCGACAAAAAACCGCAGAGCACAAAGGCAATGCGGTAAACGCACTACGAGAAATTTTGCGCACAAGTGTAGAGAATATCCGCCCCGAAGGGCAACGGCATTTTACAACGGAATGGATGCTCTATAATATCCTTGAAATGAAATTTATAGAAGGCTACAAAGTGCGCGAGGTTGCCTCTCGGCTGGCTATGTCAGAAGCAGATTTATACCGAAAGCAACGCATTGCGGTGGAGGCGGTAGCCAAGAGAATTTTCGAAATAGAAGCAGAGGCGAATGATAAGGACTTAGGAAGAAATAAATTATCTATTAATGAGACGAAACTTGAGTGAAATATGCTTCAAATGTATGAGCTATTTAATTAGACCTGTGCTCTAGCCACCGTTCTTGGCGGCGTGTTTGTAGAAAAATGCCCAAATCTCCAAATTTAGGATGCCCTTCTCTATGAATTTTTGGGAGATAGCGCGAGATTATAAAATGCGGATAATTATTTGATAAAATCTCATCTCGGATAACGTTCCGCGACAAATATGACCCAAACTTGAGTGCCGCAAAATAACATCTACCTGGCGTAAACGACACTGTGCAGAGATGTTCACATCACATCCCCGTTTTGGGGATTTAGCAAGCGAGCCTAAAACGCGTGCGGTGCGGCGTCCTATCCTTCTTTCATCCAATTAAAGTAAATAATTATGAGTAAAAATAATCAAAAAAACAACATCGATTTTCAGAAGGTGAGGGAGCAGAATTATGACTGAAAATAAAGACCCCGAATCTAAAGACGTGCTCGATAGTTTAGCAAAAGTAAATTGGCATTTTGGACGCTTTGCCCGCGATGTCGGAGGCGTGTTTTTTCTTGCATTTGCGTTAATTACTCTATTGGCACTCCTTGGTTTGACGAGCGGAAACTTAACAACATTTTGGATAGAAAAACTTGAGATATGGTTTGGTTGGGGCAGTTATCTTGTGGTTGCTTCGCTGGGGATGATTGGTATTTTAGTCTTGCGCCGCTCTGACGACGCGCTTCCTTGGGGACGTATTTTTATATTAGAAGTTGCCGCATTTTTAATGCTGGGTTTGATGAATATTATTGCTGGGCGTTCTATAGAGAATGTTAAAATTGGCTATGGTGGCGGCCGCTTGGGGTGGGGATTAGACCAGATTTTAAGTAAATTAATTACCCCCTTGGGTGCGCTCCTTCTTTTCCTTTTTGGCACAATTTTTGCAATAATGAGTGGGTTTAATTTATGGATACGCCTTGAAAAATGGTTGTTTCGTGTAGGTGGGGAAGCAGAAGAGACTGCTGTGGTTGAGGAAGAGATATTCAAGAAAGAAGAAGAAGCAGAAGACGGGAAAAAAACAAGGAAAACGCCCAAAACAAAATTACCACTGGGGTTTAGAAAATCGCTTTCTATGCCTAAAAAAGATGACGAGCGTCCTGCTAAACCGCGCCCGCGTGATGCCCGCCTTCCATCACTGAGCTTATTGATAAATGAGAAAAAATCTCGTTTAGACGAACGAACTATAAATCAAACAGCAGGATTAATTGAAAAAACGCTAGACGAATTTGGTATTCCCGCGAAAGTAATAGGTTTTCGAGTGGGTCCTGCAATCACCCAATTTGCCGTACAGCCTGGCTTTATTGATAAAAGCGGAAATAGCGAAGAAGAAAGCCTGATGAAGGTGCGCGTTGCTCAAATAGCCTCTTTGCAAAAGGATTTATCCCTTGCTCTTTCGGCGCAACGTTTGCGCATCGAAGCCCCTGTGCCTGGGCGTGCTTTTGTAGGTATCGAAGTGCCGAATGCGCGTATTGAAGTTGTGCGTTTGCGTTCCATTTTAGAATCTGCTGTATTTGATAAATCTCGTTCTCCTTTAGCTCTTGCATTAGGTCGAGATGTTTCTGGGCACCCTTTTGTTGCAGATTTAGAAAAAATGCCTCATCTCCTTATTGCGGGTTCAACAGGGTCGGGCAAATCGGTTTGTATTACCTCCATTGCTACTTCGCTGGTGATGAACAATTCTCCTGAAGATTTGCGCCTTGTGATGGTAGATGCAAAGATGGTTGAGTTGATTCGCTTTAACGGCTTACCGCATCTTTATGGAAAAGTAGAAACAGATATTGATCGTATTCAAGGCGTTTTGCAATGGGTCGTGCTCGAGATGGAGCAACGCTATAAATTGCTTGAGAAAGAAAGTGCGCGTGATATTAAAATCTATAACCGTAAAGTTTTGCGCCGTAAAGCGGGCATTGCGATGCCGCGTATCGTTGTTTTAATTGATGAAATGGCAGATATGATGATGCACGCGCCAGACCAAACCGAGCATAACTTGATTCGTTTGGCACAAATGGCGCGTGCAACAGGCATCCACTTGGTAATGGCAACCCAACGCCCGAGTACAGATGTGGTCACCGGGTTGATTAAAGCCAATTTCCCCGCTCGAATTGCTTTTGCTGTCACATCAGGTATCGATTCTCGCGTTGTCTTAGATAGTGTTGGCGCAGAGAACTTGTTAGGAAATGGAGACATGCTCTTCTTAAGTCCCGAAGCAGGATTCCCATCCCGCTTGCAAGGTGTAATGATTACAGATAAGGAAATAGAAAAAGTAATTGATTATTGGAAAGAAGAAAGCCCTAACGAAGATGAAAAACCACCCTGGGAAAAAATGCTGAGCGAAGGTGATATAGACGAAGACGAAGAACTGCTCATTAATGCAATTGAGTTGGTAAAGGTTTCCCAGCGTGCCTCCGCTTCTCTTCTTCAACGCCGTTTAAAAATTGGCTACCCGCGTGCAGCGCGCTTATTAGATTCTCTTGAAGATATGGGCGTAGTAGGTCCAGCACTGGGGGGCGGGCGCGAACGCGATGTGTTAATTGCTCCAGATGAAGCGTGAAAGACACCAAGATAAAATGTAAAAAGCAATAAGTTCTATCTCACTTTAGATGCTTCACTGTAGTATCATTATGCAATCTTAAAATGAGAGGAGTTTTTAATGGAAAATACCGAAGAAAAGAAGAGAGTTTCTTTAACAGACCATTTGCGTAGAATCTTTAGAGGGGTTCTAGAGCCAATTGGTAAGCTTTTGAATAAGACGGGGCTGACGCCTAATTCAATTACCATGCTAGGATTGCTAGGTAATATCGTTGCCGCGTTTTTTCTCGCTAAGGGAGAAATTTTCTGGGGTGGTGTAATCGTCTTGGTTATGTGGCCCGTAGATGCGCTGGATGGCACTATGGCGCGGCTCCGCGGCGATCCAACTGATTTTGGCGGATTTGTAGATTCGGTTACTGACCGTTATTCTGAATTAGTTATATTTGCGGGCTTGCTCTATTATTTTTCAATGCAAGGTGATACTTTAGCCGCTATGCTTGTCTTTGCTTCTGCCGCGGGATCAATTTTAGTTTCATATACAAGAGCACGTGCCGAAGCCTTAGATTTTGATGCCAAAATAGGAGCGCTTACGCGCGTAGAGCGGTATCTCGTTTTGGCACCTAGTTTGATTTTCAATATTCCGCTGATTGCCATGTGGATTATTGCAATTCTAGCGAATTTCACTGCACTTCAGCGAATTTTTTATGTTCGCAAGCAGGCACATAAGCATTTTTGAGTGAGTGTCTAAGAATGAAGGGGAATTCAAATATATCCCCCTTGGACTTTACGCACCATAAATAGGTAAATAAATGGCTCAAAGTTTTTTTATAGGTACATTTGAAATTCGTTTCTACGGAATCATTCTCATGTTCGGCGCGTTAGCAGGGATGTTCCTCGCACAAAAAGAAGCCAAGCGGCATGGTCACGATCCCGAAATCATCTGGGATATGATGGTCTGGCTTCTTATCGGCGGCGTTGTAGGTGCGCGCCTTTGGCACGTTTTTACACCGCCACCCTCCTCTATTGCGCAAGGCTTCACAACACAATACTACCTTACGCATCCTTTCGATCTAATCAACACTCGCAATGGTGGCTTGGGAATCCCCGGTGCCATTATTGGCGGATTGATTGTGCTCTATATCTTCACTCGCAAACATAAACTTTCCTTTTTGGAATGGGCAGATATAAGTGCTCCAGCACTTGCTTTAGCACAAGCAATTGGGCGCTGGGGAAACTATATAAACCAAGAACTTTATGGCGCACCTACTTCGCTCCCATGGAAAATCTTTATAGATACCCAACATCGCCTAAGTGGATTTGAAGAGCAAGCCTATTATCACCCCCTCTTTCTCTATGAATCACTATGGAATTTGGGGAATATGGCTATTTTACTTTGGGTACCTCGCCGTTTTCCTGATCGCATCAAAAACGGCGATATCTTTTTGCTCTATCTGGTTATCTATCCCCTTGGCCGTTTTTTACTTGACTTTTTGCGTCTCGATGCCTCTACACTCAACGGGATTAATGCCAATCAAACGGTCATGGCAATTGTTGCCTCACTGGCTTTATTTACACTCTTATTTCGGCATCGTAAAAAGGCTGAGTAAAACAAGATGCACCCTTTTATTATGACAATTACTATCTAATCCTTTGCCTTTTTAGGCATTTTTTTATACAGGTGAAAATATGATCCTAACTGAAAATCTAGGTAAACAGTTCGATAACTTTTGGGCTGTTAGCGATGTTAAGCTGGATGTGAAACCCGGAAAAATCCTAGCCTTATTGGGGCAAAATGGCGCAGGAAAAACAACCACAATTCGGATGTTAACTGGACTCTTGCGCCCAACTCAAGGCTGGGCGCGTGTTAACGGGCATGATGTTGTGAAAGAAGCAACTCAGGTACGCGCGTCTGTGGGCGTGCTAACTGAACAACACGGCTTATACCTGAGAATGACCGCTGTAGAATACCTCGACTTTTTTGGCAAAGTCTACGGTCTTGATATACCCACGCGTAAAAAGCGGGGCGACTATCTTCTTGAGTATTTTGGCTTAGCCGAAGTTGCTAATCAGCCATCTGGAACTTACTCAAAGGGAATGAAACAAAAATTGGCATTGGCGCGCACGCTTATCCACAAACCGCCCGCCTTGCTTTTAGACGAGCCTACCTCAGCAATGGATCCAGAAAGCGCACGTCTCGTTCGCAATGAAATTGCAAATCTTCGTTCGTCAAAGCGCGCTATTGTAATCTGTACTCACAATTTATCAGAAGCTGAATTACTAGCTGATGAAATCGCTATTATCTATCGCGGAAAAATCCTCATCAAAGGGACTTTAGATATATTGAAAGACAAGGTGCTTGGTCCAACTGAATATGAAATCAAATTCTCTATACCTTATAACTTTGTTAATCTGAAAATCCCTAAAGATATAGAGATACTTGAGAAAGATAGCCAAAAACTTCGCTTCACTACAGAGAATCCTGAGGAAAATAACCCCAAACTACTAAAAGAACTCTCTGTTGCAGGGGCATCAGTTTTGACCTTAGAAAAAACATCACGCACACTAGAAAACGCCTATCTAAAAGTAATGGCAGAGGCGCAAGGAAAGGAGATACAATGAAAGAAAAATTAATCCCTGTTTGGTGGCTTGCTCAACGTGAGTTAAAGGATCAATTTAGAGATTGGCGCATTCTCTTTCCTTTAGTTGTTCTTACTTTCCTTTTTCCTCCTCTAATGAATCTTGTCGCAGGAAGCGCAGTCGAGTTTGCGGCTAAGTATGGTGGAGAATTAATCCTTGATCGATTAGTGCCTTTTTCTATTCTAATTATTGGCTTTTTTCCCGTCACAGTTGCGCTAGTGGTCGCACTTGAAGCCTTTGTCGGAGAGAAAGAGCGCGGTACTATCGAAGCCTTATTAGGAACACCTTTTCTTGATTGGCAACTTTATTTAGGGAAGTTTTTTGTTGGGGTAGTTTTTCCACTTTTAGCTAGTTATACATCCATTGCTATTTATGTTTATATGGTTAAAAAGCAAGACTTAAATTTGCCTTCTCCCAATTTAATGGCACAATTGCTAATTCTGGCCGCGGCGCATGCCTTGTTAATGGTTGCTGGTGCAATTGCTATTTCTACTCAGTCGACTTCAGTGCGGGCGGCGAATCTTTTAGCATCTTTTATTATTCTGCCCGTTGCTTTTCTTCTTCAAGCAGAGAGCTTTTTTGTTTTTTGGGGGAACGACTATCTCCTTTGGCTAGTGGCTTTTTCGGTGCTGATCATGGCAATCTTGTTGATTAGGGTGGGGCTTGCTCACTTCCAGCGAGAATATCTTTTGGGAAGAGAGATAGATTCAATAAATCTGAAGTGGATAGGGCGTACTCTTTTCGATTCTTTTATTGGAGAAGTGAAAACGCCATTTGAATGGTACAAAGTTCAGGTTGGGGCGAGCTTGCAGAAGATAAAAACCCCTCTTTTGATTCTTAGCATATCGGCAGTTTTTATAAGTGTTGCCTCTTATCAGGTCATGTCTGCTTTGCTTCCCCCCGAATTTGCCGAAAAAATGGAATTTTCTGATGAAGAAAAGGAGCAATCTTTAGACAAACTTCAATCAGCTATGGGATTGCCCGCTGACGAAACAGAAATCACTTTTAGTTTCATTTTTTTTCATAATATCCAAGCGGTTTTAGTTATGTTCCTTTTAGGCTTGTTATCTTTGGGTATTTTGGGTGAGTTGGCTTTTGTGGTTAATATTGGTATTATCGGGGCAGTCTTTGCGGTGTTAGATGGCATGGGGATGCCCGCCACAACTTTGTTTATGGCAGGCGTTTTGCCACATGGTATTTTTGAAATCCCAGCAATTATTTTTGTGAGTGCCGCTATTCTTTATTTTGGCGCCATCATGGTTACGCCTAATCCAGAAAGGACAATGGGTGTTGTTTTTGTTCATGCATTGTCGGATTGGCTGAAAATAGGTGTAGGCATTGTCTTTCCTCTTTTATTTATAGCGGCGTTGATTGAGGCGTATATAACGCCCCAAATTTTAGCGTATTTTGTGCAGTAGGTTCGGTAAAAAATGGCAAAGTTAGTTATTTTAGGTTCGTCTAATGCAATTGCAACTGAAAGCCACGATAATGCTTATATGGTTTTTGTTGGGGAAACGCGCACAGTGTTGGTTGATAGCCCGCATAACCCCCTTTTGAGATTAAAGCAGATTGGCGTTGATTATAATAAAATCACAGATTTAGTAGTCACACATTTTCACCCAGATCATGTTTCAGGGGTGCCGCTGTTTTTGATGGATATGTGGCTACGTGGTAGAAATGCGCCATTAGATATTTATGGGCTAGACCACGCGTTAACACGGCTTGAGAACCTAATGGACGCTTTTGCTTGGGAGAATTGGCCCAATTTTTTCCCTGTGACTTTTAACAGATTACCAGATGTAGGCATTTCACCCGTATTGAACTCTAGCGACTTCGATATATACGCTTCTCAGGTTCGGCACATGATTCCTACTATTGGATTGCGGGTTGAGTTTAAAGAGAATGGCAAGGTTGCTACCTATTCTTGTGATACAGAACCCTGTGATGAAGTTGTACAGCTAGCCAAAAATGCAGATATTCTTATCCATGAAGCTTCTGGTGCCTTTAAAGGGCATACATCTTCTGCTCAAGCCGCAGAAGTTGCTACAAAAGCAGGCGCTAAGGAACTTTACCTTATCCATTATCCTACAGGGGAATTTGAGCATGGAAGTCTTTTAGATGATGCGCGTAAAAAATTTGATGGGGAAGTGAAACTTGCTAATGATTTGATGGAATTGGTTTTTTAGTTGAATTATTTAAACCTTAAATAGTTGGGGAGTTTTCGGCAAGAACCTAAAAACTAGGAAACTAAAAACTATTCTGTTGTATAATACTTCCCATGTTAAATAAAGAGCACAACCCCGAACTAATTTCCCGTCGTGGAGAGTTGAACGCGTGGGCATTTGCCAGCGTAGTTTCTGTTGCCGCGGCCATAATGTATTGGTCTATGGGCAGTATTCCCACTATTGCTTGGGTTTTCTGGGCATTTTTGCTTTTTGCCGCGTTGAGCACATCTTTTGGTAATTGGATGGATCGCAGAACAGTGATGAAGGTGGGCGATAGCGGCATCGCGTTTGAGAATGGTATTCGGCAGGTGGCACTGACCTGGCTTGAGGTTAAGAGCGTTAACGTCACACCTGCTCGGTGGGGGAGAAAAGTTCAGGTACTCGGCGAGAAAACCCATTTCCAGTTTCGTACGCTTGGCGAAGTCCAATATCAGGGAGAAGTAGAAGGGCGTTTGGGGTTTGTTGAGGGCGAAGAAATTCTTCAGGAAATCTTAAAAAAGACCAATTTGCGCTTAGAAAAAGAAGAGAAGGGTAGTTATTATTATTCCCACGTGTAAAAAAACGAAGATTAGAAAATTTCTTTATGAAAAAAATAGTATGATAAGGAAGAAAAATGAATATAGACCAACAAGTTGAACTTTTAATGCAAGGCACAGAATATGGCGATGAGACAATGCAAGCCGCTATGGAAAAGGAATTGCGTCAGCGACTAATTACCTCAGAAAAGATAGGCAAACCATTGCGTGTATATTGCGGCTACGACCCTACATCTACCGATTTGCATTTAGGGCATACAATTTCAATGCGAAAAATGCGCCAATTTCAAGATTTAGGGCATGAAGTTACCTTTTTGATTGGCTCGTACACTGCACTGGTTGGCGACCCCTCAGATAAAAATAAAGCTCGCCCCATTCTTACCGAAGAAAAAATTCTGGCAAACTCAGAAACTTATGCTGAGCAGGCTTTTCGCGTTCTCGATGAAGAAAAGACCATTGTTCGCTACAATGGCGAATGGCTCTCAAAACTCACTTTGGTTGATTTGATTCGTTTGGGACAAAACTTCACTATACAGCAGTTTTTGGCACGCGAAAACTTCGCCAAACGCATGGAATCGGGCACGCCAATTTATTTGCACGAAACTTTTTACCCCCTCATGCAGGGCTACGATGCCGTTGCAATGGAAACAGATGTGCAAATTGGCGGCACAGACCAACTCTTTAATATCATGATGGGCGGGCGAAAACTTCAAGAAGCAATGGGTCAAAAACCCCTTGTGGGCGTAATTTGCGGCATCTTGCCGGGCACCGATGGCGTTCAGCGGATGTCAAAATCTACTGGTAATATCGTCCCCATCAATACCGGCGCAGAAGATATGTACGGGAAATTGATGTCTATTCCGGATTCGGCAATGGACGCCTACTTCCGCCTTGTAACACGTTTCTCTCCAGCAGAAATCGATACGCTCTTGCGTGAGCTTGCTGAGGGCAGTAAACATCCGCGTGACGTGAAGATGCTTCTTGCCCGCGAGATTGTTAGCATTTTTTACGGAGAAGAATCCGCCCAACCTGCAGAAGATGCTTTCATAGCCCTCTTCCAGAAGAAGGCCATCCCAGACGATATGCCCGAATACGAGTTACAGAAAGGGCAAAGTATTTTAGACGTTCTTAGGGAGTCTGGGTTAGTTAGTAGTAATTCAGACGCTTATCGAATGGCAAAACAAAACGCCGTGCGATTAGATGGAGAAAGGTTGCACGATGTGCGAATTGAGTTTCCGAACCCAGGTGTTTTACAAGTTGGAAAACGGAAGTTTGTACGTGTGAAATAGAGCCAAAAAAAAGATGGAACGAAGCTCCCGTAAAGGTTTTTTTACGGGAGTTTTTCTTTGTGGATTAAGGTATAATATCGGCGAAGTTGTCTGACAACTTCACATTTAACTATTAGAACCCTATTTTGGAGGCACTTTGATGTACAAAAAACTTTTTATTCCTGGTCCTACTCATGTTGTTGATGAAATTCTTGAGGCAATGGCGATTCCTATGATTGGGCACCGCGATTCTCTCTATTCTGATATGCATGGGGCGGTAGTTGAAAAACTCAAAAAAATGCTTTATACCGATAATCGTATTTATCTTTCAACATCTTCCTCAACAGGGATGATGGAAGGTGCAATTCGTAACTGTGTGCAAACTAAAGCACTCATGACAGATTGTGGCGCATTCTCAAAACGCTGGGCACAAATTGCAACGGCTAACGGCAAAGAAACAGAAGTCATTAAAGTGGAAATGGGCGAAGCCATTACCCCCGAAATGGTTGATGAAAAATTAGCACAGGGTGGATTCGACAGCGTTTGTATTACCCATAATGAAACTTCAACAGGTGTTACAAATCCGCTTAAAGAGATTGCCGCATTAGTAAAAGAAAAATATCCTGATGTTTTAGTTCTCGTAGATGCAGTGAGTATTATGTCTGGTGCAGAAATTCAGGTGGATGATTGGGATTTGGATGTTGTTCTGGCTGGAACACAAAAAGCCTTCGCATTACCCCCAGGACTTTGTGTGGTTTCTGTGAGCGATGCCGCATTTGAACGCTCAAAAACAACCGAAAACAAAGGCTATTATTTCGACTTTGTGGCACTTGAAGGCAAAGCCGTAAAAAGCCAGACTCCTGCAACACCTGCTTTGAGTTTAGTTAATGCACTCAATGTTCAAATGGATAGAATCATCGAAGAAGGTGTTGAAAATCGTTTTGCTCGTCACACTGAAATGGCAAAATATGTACAAGATTGGGCAAAAGAGTATTTCGCTCTTTATGTTAAAGATGAAAAATATCTTTCCCCAACGATTACAAATATCAAAAACACACGTGGTATTAGCGTGGCTGATTTAAATAAAGAACTTGCCAAGCGTGGCGCAATGCTTTCTAATGGTTATGGCGCGCTAAAAGAAAAATCTTTCCGTATTGCCCATATGGGCGATTTGCAAATGGAAGATTTGAAATGGCTCACTGACCAGATTGAAGATATTTTGGAACTATAGAGATAGGTATCACGCAAAGCCGCAGAGACGCAAAGAAAAACTTTTAAAGAATTTTTCTTTGCGCTTTCGCGTTTTTGCGTGCGCCAAAAAAGGATACTAAATGATGAAAGTACTAATTTGCGATGCAACAGCACAATCTGCACTAGATATGATTGCTGAAGCTGGTATAGAAGTTGTCAACAAGCCTGCTATTACCCCTGAAGAATTATTAGAAGAAATTGCTGAGTACGATGCAATGGTCGTGCGGAGCAGAACGAAAGTCCGTAAGCCAGTTATTGACGCGGCAACCAAGCTCAAAGCTATCGTTCGTGGTGGTGTTGGACTAGATAATATAGATGTGAAGTATGCTGGCTCAAAGGGAATTCAAGTCCTCAATACCCCTACAGCTTCCACAGCCGCAGTTGCCGAGTTGGCGATAGGGTATATTTTTGCTCTAGCGCGCAACATCCCACAAATGACCATCTCAATGGAAGAAGGCGAGTGGGCAAAGAAATCCTTTTCTGGTACAGAAATAGCTGGAAAAACCTTAGGGCTAATTGGAGCAGGGCGTATAGCGTGTTCGGTTGGGCAAAAGGCAAACGCGTTAGGGATGGCAGTAGTTGCCTACGACCCTTACGTTGAATCAGCAGAGGGAATCAAAATAGTTGCTCTCGAAGAACTCCTGACTCTCGCTGACTATATCAGTTTGCATGTCCCTTATAATGAAGGTACGCATAATATCCTTAATGCTGATACTTTTGCTGAAATGAAAGACGGCGTTTACGTCATTAACTGCGGACGTGGTGGCACCATTGACGAAGATGCCCTCTTTGACTCACTTAAAAGTGGAAAAGTTGCAGGTGCGGCACTTGATGTTTATACCGAAGAACCGAGCATGGGGCATAAACTTTACACCTTAGAGCAAGTCATCGGTTCACCCCATATCGGCGCAGGCACAGTAGAAGCAAAAGCCCGTGTTGGTACCGAAGTCGCCAAAAACGTGATTAACGTGCTTAAAGGATAATTATTGAACCGCCAAGACGCAGAGAAAAAAAAGAGTTTTAAAACTACTCTAACCAAGTTGATTTTGCATGATATGCCTTCATTTTAACTTGGCGATTAATAAGAAAACTTGGCGTTCTCCGCGTCTTGGCGGTTTGTTTTAGTAACTGGAGTAAAAAATGGCAAATATAAAACCCTTCAAAGGCATTCGCTACAACCCCGAAAAAGCCGGCGATATAGCCACCCTCATCAGCCAGCCCTACGATCGCGTACGGCATGGTTTGCAAGAAAAATACTACGATATGAATGACTATAATGTTGTTCGTATGATTAAAGGCAAAGAATTTGAAAGTGATCATAACGGTGGAAGCGTCTATACTCGCGCACAGGCTTTCTTGAGTGAATGGCTTGCCAAAGGCGTTTTGAAATACGAAGATAAGCCCGCTCTCTATGTTTATCACCAAGATTTTGAACTCAACGGCGAAACAATTACCCGCAAAGCAATGATCACCGCCCTCGAACTCGCCAAATTTGAAGAAGGCATCGTCCTTCCCCACGAGCGCACGCACGATGGTCCAAAAATGGATCGTCTCAACCTTACTCGCGCCACAGAAGCCTATTACGGCAATATCTTCATCCTTTATCCTGATGCTGAAAACAAAGTGGATACCCTTCTCGACCAAGCTATTCAACGTGACCCTGATATAGACGTGACCGAACTTTTTGAGAAAGATGTTCGCCAAAAATTATGGGTTGTGACCGATGAAGAAGTTTTAGAAGCTGTTCAAGCAGAAATGGCACCTAAAAAAGGGCTTATCATTGCCGATGGTCACCACCGCTACGAAACCGCCATCGCCTATCGTGAAGAAATGCGCGCCAAATTCCCAGATGCGCCTGCCAATGCCGCATTCAATTACCTCATGGTCGCCCTTGTTAGCACCAGCAATCCCGGGCTTACCATTTTGCCAACGCATCGTCTCATTTTTGATTACGATAAAATGGATACAGAAGCCATCCTCGCCAAAGCAGATGAGTACTTCAAGATAGAAAAACTGGATGACCGCACTGCGCTGGAATCCCGCATGGACTCTGTGTTGGGACAAAAAGGATGCTACGGATTAGTCACCAATAGCGGCGTATACGCCCTTAAATTGGAAGTTGATTCCGTTATGGATACATTATCCCCCGAACGGGCAGATGTTTGGCGCAACCTCGATGCCAGCATTTTACATAAACTCTTGCTGGAGCATGTCTTAGGCATTAGCGCAGAGAAAATTGATGCCAAAGAAGGCATAGAATATCTCCGTGAACCCGATCTCGGCTACGCTAAAGTTGCCGAAGACAAAAATGCTTTCCTCTTTATCATTAACGCTACTCGCATGGAACAAATCTCTG
>JADGEO010000061.1 GCA_016744335.1 Anaerolineales bacterium | reverse complement strand
CGTTAAAGTCGAGCACGCGCACGCGGGCGTGTTCGGTGCGCCCTTTTTCATTTTCGTATTCAACAGGGATGCCATCACGGATTAACGAGTCGATTTCACGATTGGCGGCGATGGTAGACATAGCCGCGCGCGAAGCCGTTAAAGTGATGAGGGCTTCATCAATGGCATTTTCGGGGATTTCGGGGTTAAGACGCAGAGCCGCTCTTTTGAGTCGATCTTGCAAGACGACTTCGCGTTTATCTGCCCGCCCTGTGCCGTCGTTGAGATCGTCACGATCGGCAGTGCCAGCGTTCAACGAATCATAGCCATACTCCTTGACCAGTTTTTGGACTATGGCTCTTTCAATATCGTCTTCTGAGATGAAATTTGGCATGGGTTTACCCCTGATTATTTTTTAACACAAAGAGCACAAAGGTCTCTAAGGGAAAAAGCTTTAAAACTTTGTGCTTCTTCGTGTCCTTCGTGTTTAAAGGTTTTTTCATAACGAACCTAATTGCTTTTCATGCTGGGCGGGAAGTGGATTTCGAGTTCATCCACAGCGAGTTTGCCTGAGATCAGGCGGGAGAGCAGTAAATCACGAGATTGTTTGAGCTTGTAGTTGCTTTTCATTAGTGCCTGAACTTGATTGAAGATAGGGTTAACTAATCGATGATAGGCTTTTCTATGTTTCTTTTCAGGCAGAATAATTTTCAGTGCAGAGAATTTTCCTTTGCTTAAGTTTGTCATCGTAGCACCAGTTGCACCAAACATTTGAATGGCTTCTTTTAAGGAACGCAAAGTATAAAAAGCCCACTCCAAATCTTTTTGGTCTCGCAAAATCACAGAATTTATTTGTTGGTTCGTTTGGCATTTGCTCGTTGTAATGGAAACAACGCCACCTGTGCCAATACAAGAAACACTAATGCTATCTTCTGGAATTGTTTGTGATGGCTGAGATAAGAAACCTTCTTCTGTTAGGGTCTCTCCCGTTTCATGGACAAACATATTCCCGTGCATATCAGGAGTTTTTACAAATAAATAGGGTCCATCGTAATATTTTGGCACCTTCTTTGATGGCGTTTTCCCTGTGACAATTTTTCCCAAAGAATTCACCTTGTCTACAGCCCACCCCACAGGAATCCCCTTCTCAAACTTCGTCTGCGTCCAGCCGGGGAAACGCATCCGCACAAACCACTCACGGTAAATCTCTTCGGCGGCTTTTTCGAGCAGTGCGATGCGCTTCTGGTTATTTTCGATCAGGTCGTCGTAGGCGGAGAGAATGGCGGCGATTTTTTGTTGGGTGTTTTCAGCTAAATTTATAAATGGCAGATTTCTGATCATTTCAAGGCTTAGAAAACCTTGAGCAACACCACTTTTTGTAGCATCTATAGCTTGCTGGAAAAAGTTAGATGTCATGAAATAATATAAATAATACGAATTTAAGTTCTTCTTGGGGCGCAAAATGGCAACACTGCTTGAAATACCAAAATGATCATCTCGTTTGAAAACGTAGGGAACACCCAATGACCCAATAATTCCGAAAAGCACATCATCAGGTTGAAGCTGTTTTATTGCTTTTGTTGAAGGGGAAAAGTGTTTTTCGTAGTCAGATGCAGTAATGAAATCAACATTAGACAAATCTAGCCCAGATGCTTTGAAGTTTTTGGATGAGAGATACATAATGCCAGTATCTTGGCGTTTTATGCTTGCATGAGCCCCATCGCCAACATCGCAAAACTCCTTTATTTTGCAAATTCTCGTTGAGTTCAGAGTGTTGGATTCAGTCATTCATCCCCCGCTAGTTTCTTCAGGTTAGAGCCAATTACATCTTCCAGCGTTTTTGCTTGCTTGTTCAAAATTTCCAGTTCTTCCTGTATGCCCAACAGCTCTTCAATAAACTCTTCTTCCGTTCTGCCATCTTCCTCGATGACCACGCCCACATAACGTCCCGGGTTGAGCGAATAATCCTGCTCTTTTACATCGTCCAAACTAGCCAGTTTGCATAAGCCCGTTACATCTTCATATTCTGCCTGCGGAAAACGCTCCTGCAACCAGTGAATATGCCCAAAGAAGGCTTCGGCAGTTTTTACTCTTTCGAGCAAATTATCCAATGCTTCTTTTAGCAATTTTAGATCTCGTGAAATACCGCGTCTGCCATTTTCTTCGCGCGCTCTTTTTTCGTATCCGCGCAGAATTTTATAAAGGACTTTCAAGCCCTCATGCAGGGTCGCAAAGAAAGGGTCGCATTGGGCTTGCAGGGCATGTTGAGCGTCATTTTTGGCTCCAATTTCTGCCAAATCGGTGCTCTTTGCAAGGTAATTCTGATAAGCCTCAGCGAGCTGGCTCCATCCCGCCCATTGCGCGGTCAAGGCTTCAACCGCTTGCTGTCCCTCGGCATCCGTGAGCACCTCCAATAATTGGCCAGAAATCTCAGGAACCAGAGTCGCATTCTCAGCCAATTCTGCCATGCCTGCGCTGAAATACTCGTCGATCAGGGCAATGAATTCGTCCCTTTGCCCCTTGTGCAAAGAGCTGATCATGCTGATATTTTTAATCTGCTCAGGTGAAAACTCACGGTGTGCACGGTCAATTTGCGTAAAGATATTGCGGGCATCCATAAAGAGAATCCGCTCGTCTTGCTTGCCCTTATCAAAAAACCAAAGTGTCGCGGGCAAAGTCACCGTCCAGAACATATTCGAGGGCAAAGTCAACATGCCGTAGATTAGATTCTCTTCGATTAAGCGTTGGCGGATATCCGCTTCTGAATGACGCGCATCTGATGCAGAATTTGCCATGACCAACGCGGCGCGTCCACCTTGACCCGAACTTGCTGAGGGGTCTTTGAGCGACGTCGCGAAGAGATTGATCCACAAATAATTGGCATTCGGGACAGTCTCGTTCCCTACATCCGCTTTCTTCGATTTGCTTTTTTTGCGTGGCACGCCATAGGTGTTGAAGCGCGGGTCACTCTCGATTTGTTTGAGATTAACATCCTTAACATTGAAAGGCGGATTAGCGAGGACATAATCAAATTCTCCGAAACTGCCGAAGGGATCTTCATAATAAGAGATTGCCTGCTTGATATCGCCCCGTAAACCGTTTACGACGAGATTCATCTTCGCGAGCTTGACATTCTCCGAAGCTTTTTCCTGCCCGTAAACAAAGAGCGCGTCAGAGGCTTGCTGTCCCTGCCCCTGACGGCGTGCATCTACAAAAGCGGCAGATTGCACGAACATCCCCCCCGATCCACAGGCGGGGTCAAAAACCGTTCCCTGATGCGGCTCAATAATCTCGACCATTAATCGCACCACCGAGCGCGGCGTAAAGAACTCCCCGCCGCCTTGCCCCTCTGCGAGGGCGAAATTGCTCAGAAAATACTCGTAAATATGACCGAAGAGATCTCCATCTGCGTCATCGGGAATATCCGCAAAATTCCGCAATAAGCGGCTGGGGATGGTTTTATCTGTGCGCGTGAGCCTGAAATACTCATCTTGCGGCAAAACGCCATCCAAATCCGGTTTATATTCTTCGATGGAGACCATCGCTTCTTTGAGCTTTTTGTCCATATCTTCTTCTTCGGGCAAATTCAGCAGATATTGATAACGAGCATGTTCTGGCAAATAAAATCCGCATTGCTCAATGGCAATCTCGTGAATAGATTTCTCTCGGCGCGTGCCTTTAAGTTCCTGATATTCCGCCAAAATCGCATCTTCATGCTTGCGATATTTATTATCGGCAAACTTGAGAAAAATCAATCCCATCACAGGGGTCGAGTATTCGCTAGATTTAAGATCAGAGTTCGCGCGTAAATCGTTCGCGCTAGCCCATAATTTATCATTGAGGGTTTTTAGTTCTTCGGGAGTCATAATTAGAATTTTATCCTGCTGTTAATTCGCTTCACTTTTGAAGATGTTGACGATTTTCTGGATGATGGTCTGATTAACGGTGTTGTGATCCCCTGCAATGACAACACTCTCCACGACATCGCCGTTGATGGAGATGTTTTTATTTTCTGGAGGAGTAGTTTGCTTATCAGAGGGCATAATGATTAGGTATTATTGCATTTTTTTACTTTCGCTTGAAACATTTTCCCCGCTCGATCCCTGTTGCATAACGGAGTTTCCCGTAAAGTATACAACAGAACTGATTATACGACATCATTTTCCCACGCTAACATCCCTAAAACAGGCACTTATTCACCATTTTTTAGAGAATACCCTCGCACAAGGCATATTAGAAGGCAATATAATTATTGCTCCTATGTCCTCATTGGTATCCAACAATAACGTGCTTACTGGAGACCTTTTTCATAATTGAGTTCTTCATTAATCGCATTAATTTCACGAATATATATAGTATACGGCTTATGTGAAATTAAAATTGGACAAAACGGGAATAATCCCCAGGATTAAGGTGAGAAAACCAACCTTAGGAGATTATTCCCATGAACAGTATATCAATACCTGAACTTTTGTTAGTTGTATATGTCCTTGTAGATGATTGGTATTTATCTCAAGGAAAAGCTATTCTCAAAGGAAAATCTGGCAAAAAGCCTCGTTTTTCAGATAGCGAAGTTATTACATTATCTCTGGTTCAAGATTTTATTCCATATCCAGGCGAAAATCAGTTCATCGGCTATATCAAGGCAAACTATTTAGATTTGTTTCCTGATCTAATCACTCAGAGCCAATTTAACCGACGTGCTCGC
The DNA here is from genome assembly GCA_016744335.1 of Anaerolineales bacterium. GTDB lineage: Bacteria > Chloroflexota > Anaerolineae > Anaerolineales > Villigracilaceae > Desulfolinea. Next base: position 14,829 of record JADGEO010000061.1, on the reverse strand, counting down.
AATCTACGGTTGCTTGTTGAGGAAATGCGTAGGTCTTGGTTGCGAGATATGGGCTTTCTAAAGCACGGTGATTTACTCTTGGATACCAAACCAATACCTGTGGTAGGTTACAAGCGGAGCAAAAAACGTAGCGATTTTTCAGGTAGCGCAAATTATGGCTATTGTTCAAGTCGAAAAATGAAGTATTTCGGCTATAAGCTGGTCGCTGTTTGTACCTTAGAAGGCATTCCCATAGTCTATGAATTGGTTCCAGCTAATACCGATGAACGTCTAGCCGCTGAAAGCATCTTATACGCTCTAAGCGGGTGCAATATTTATGCTGACAAAGGTTTTATTGGAGAAGATTGGCAAAGAAAAATATTTCGGCATACGCGCAATCGTGTTCTTACTGCCAAACGATATAACCAGAAAGAACAAAATCCTGTTGAGGCTGATCGCTGGCTTAATAGTATTCGGGAAAGAATTGAAGGTGTCTTCAATGAAATCCAGAATACTGGCAGAAATATCGAGCGATTGTTGGCTAAAACCGTAATTGGACTGATTACTCGTGTTATTGCTAAAATGACCAGCCACTTACTAAAGTTCATTCTCCGTAAAGAACATGGCATTGACGTACAAACTTTTACCCAAACAATGTGATTCTATTTCACATAAGGCGTAGTATATACGCTAACCACAAAACTCTATATCACCGAGTGCTTGCTTTGTGATATAGAGTTTGCCTAGTCTGATGACACTGCGAAAGATGCAATGCGCATTCAAAAATAGATTTAGAGATTTTCAGAGGGCTCTTCTATTTAAGCCAAAACTATATCCTTACACTAAGTTTTTGACTGATTTGTTGCAATACCCTTGCAGTTCTGTTAAGAGAAATAGAAGGTTTCACTTATAGAAGTTATTGATTTCTCATATAATAGTACCTAAATCTTCAGGGGGATACTCCCTAAGGATAAATGAATTTATTTGCTCTATAGGGAAAAATATGGCTAAACAACGGAAAAATACAAATTGGTTTGTTATCTCATTATTAATATTCTTTGCTATTATTTTGACAACCTTATCAGGTTCTGTTTACGCGGCTGAAAATCGAAGCCAAAACGCACAAGATGATCCTGCTCCCACACCCACACATACACCTACGCCTTTACCTCCACCTGTAGCAAATTTTGAAGTTACACATATTGCTAACGGAGAATTTCATGTTGTATTTAAAGGCACAGGAACTATTGATGGTTTCCTGTTCGATATGGGAGATCAGCAGGGTGCCAGTGATGAAACCGATTTCACTTATACCTATACAGAAGCAGGAACTTATACGATTGTTCTAACAGTTTGGGGAGCAGAAGAATATACTTCAGCTGGGCAAACAATCACCGTTGAATTCCCTATAATTGCTGATTTTGAAATGAGTTATACAGGAGACCAAGCTCCTCTGGATGTTACCTTCAATAATCAAAGTACAGGTGAAGTCACAAGCACTCTCTGGGAATTTGGAGATGGAGGGACTAGCACAGAAGATTCACCTTTACATACTTTCAACGCCGAAGGAACTTATACAATCAAATTAATTGTCAGCGGTCCTCATGGAGAAAGCAGTCATACGGCTTTACTCACGATTGGAGCAAATCAGTCTCAAACATTAGATCCTTCCTTTGAAACTATTCCCGCGACTTGCACCGCTCCTTGTTCTGTCACTTTTACAGATACATCTTCAGGAGCTGTTACTTCTCGAGAATGGAATTTTGGAAATGGCGATAGCGGCACGGAAGAAATAATTACAATTTCTTATCCTGACGCTGGTACTTATGACGTACTCCTAACCATTAGCGATGGTGTAGATACGGTATCCGTTTCCGGGCAAGTTATTGTCTCCCCACCTTCTCAAGCACCAAGTGCAAATTTCTCGGTTTCTCCAGATTCAGGACAAGCCCCTTTGTTGGTGGCTTTCACAGATTTAAGTACAGGTGCAATCACGGCGTGGAGTTGGGCTTTTGGTGACGGCGAAGAAAGTTCGGCGCGAGAGCCTGAACACACTTATTTAGAAGAAGGTGCTTATATTGCTGTCCTAACAGTAAATGGTCCAGATGGTGTTGGGCAATTTCAGAAAACAATTTATGTCAGCAGCGCATCTTCTGAAGTGCAAGCGGCTTTTACACCACTCTCTCAAGCACCAGCAAACCCGATGACTTATGTTTTTGATAGTGGAGATAGCACAGGGGATATCGCCTCTTACGCATGGGACTTTGGAGACAGTAATACCAGCACAGAAACAAATCCTCAACACACTTACACAGATGAAGGGATTTATTCTGTCACTTTGGCAATCACGGGGACGGATGGGAGCACATCTTCGGCAGTAGTGCAAGTTAGTGTTATTCAATATCAACTTCCTACCGCAGATTTTAGTCCAAAGCCCGGGTATGGTGATGCACCTTTAGATGTAGATTTTCGTGATGAAAGTATGCCCGGAACAGTCCCTATCATCTCCTGGTATTGGGAGTTTGGAGATGGTACGAATAGCAATGAACAGAACCCATCTCATACCTATACTCTGCCTGGCGATTATGATGTCACGCTGACGATTAGAGATGAAAATGATAATCTAACCACCCACAATGATGTCGTTCATATCAAAGTTGCTACAGCTCATGCCAAAATCGCGTGCTCTACCGATGCCGCCTTTGTCGGGGATATAATTAACTTTACAGATAATTCCTGGGGATTGCCGGGGGTTGCTTGGGATTGGGATTTTGGGGATGGCAATTTCAGCACCCTTCAAAATCCTGATTATGCATACTCAACACCTGGGGATTATGAAGTTTTTTTCACGGTAGAAGATGCCAATGGTCATCGGGATACGGATACGGACACGTGTAAAATAACGATTATTGCTTTGGATGATGTCTTGGCTCGTTTTAGCGTTTCTGATCAGGAGGGACCCATTCCCCATGATGTGAGTTTTACCGAAAACAGTTTGGGTGATATAGCTTCTTACGCTTGGACTTTTGGCGATGGGCGTACCAGCAATCTGCGAAGCCCAGATGCAATTACTTACCCGAATATTGGTTCTTTTGAAATCAACTTGACTGTGGTTGGGATTTCAGGGAAAACCAGTACTGCTACAAAGATAGTCTCTGCTTTAGAGCCTTTGGCAATTACTGTTGATGCACAGCCAACCCTAGGCGTAGCACCAATGCGGATTAATTTAAGCGGCGATGCAAATGGGGCTGTATGGTCGTGGAAATGGGATTTGGGGAACGGTGTTATTCGTTGGGGAAAAGATGTTTCTTATGTCTATATGTCACCTGGAGATTATGAAGTAGTTCTTACAGCAAAAGGTCCTGCTGGAGAAGCCGTAAAAACTATTAATATCCGCGTAGTGGAAGCAGGCGATATCCAAGCCGCTTTTCGTGCTAACCCTTATGGCGGATTAGCACCCTTAGAAACCTGCTTTAGCTCTTTAAGTAGCGGAGAAATTACAGGTTACCAATGGGATTTTGGAGACGGTTCCACAGGCTCAGGGAAAAATGTTTGCCATACCTATGGTTCAGAGGGCGATTATCGAATAATTCATAAAGTATCTGGTCCTGCGGGGATAGGTGAAGCGGTGACGACTATCCGTGTTTTTGATCCTTCTCTGGATTTGATTAATGTTTCATTTAATTCTGAGGGCGGTGGCGTAGCCTGTTTCTTTATTGACGATGCCGGACTTGCTGATTTCCAATGGTTTTTTGGGGATAATGAGAGTAGCTCCCTGGAATCTCCTTGTCATAAATTTGATGACGCTGGCGACTTTTTCGTTTATTTGGTTGCCAAGAGAACAACGGGGGAACCTGTAGTAGGCATTTTGCCAATTACGCTTTTAGATAGTGGTCAAATTGTTGATACACCCGTTGATCCTCCGACCCCGACGCCCACCCCTGACAGCGGTGGGGAGAATCCGCCTAATGATTCGCATCACTTCCCTCCGCCTCCGACAAACGAAGCGTCCACGCCCACACCCCTGCCCGGGGACGAGTCCGTTCCCGATGGTGCCGGGGAGAATAGCGATGAAGCGGGCACGCCAACGCCTGTCAGCAGCCATATCACACCTCCATCCATCCCATTAAATGCTTGCGGGATGACGCTCTACGGGCAGGATACTTCTTATTCTTGCCTATCTGCTTCTTTATGCACGGTGCTTTCGGCTTCTCATAATATGGGTGCTGATTGTGCTTCTGATATACGTAAAACGATGGAAGAAGCGGGCGTGATGGATGCGGGCGGTGCCGCGCTGGAGATTGCGCCCCTTTTTCTGGAGGCTTATGGGCGCAATGAGGCAGAAGTAAAATATGCCCTAAGTTATGAAGAGATTGCCGAGCTTCATGAGCAGGGATACCAGATTGTTTTACCTTTAGAAATTGCAGAAGGGAGTGTTTTGCACTCGGTTGTGGTTGTAGATATAACTGATACTGAAATTACTTATGGTGATCCCAGATTGGGCATTGAGCATAGTATTGCCCGTGAAAATTTTGACCTGTGGGATGGAACCGCTCTAGTGGTGCCGGGGGCTGAATACTGTTCAGTTACACCTATAACAGATGATGGAAAACCAGAAGCAGATACCACCCCCGCTACCTTATTGCTTTTACTAGGCGGTGCCGCAGTTGCAACTATGACAGCGATTGCCGCGGGAGATTTAGGAAAAACGACAAAAGTTTCTGGAGTTCAAGGCAAACTTGTGTCCAACACAGCTGTTGTTCACCTTATGACAACACCTGGCGGGAGAGCTACTGGAGGGGTGACCGTAAATAGATATCCCAGAGGCACAACATTTACCGCGCATAAGAGATGTTATGTATCGGCAACTAGAAACAGTTACCCTTGGTGGGTTTATCAACAAATGTCCGATGGAAGTTGGGGTTGGATGGCTCCTGACTGGTCAAATATTAATATAAACGCCTTGCCTGTTGACTGTTCGAATACAAAACCTCCGACAACGCCTCCTGGAACAGATCCAATTATGGGGTCACCGCTTCCCATTCCTGATAACACACCACTGTTTGGGTTATTACCCTTGCCTATTGTTGATGGTTGCCCAAAGCTGAACGAAGTTGTGAGAAATGCTAATAAAACTATAGAAAACTCAAATAAAATACACCGTGTATACGAAAAAGCAAAACGAGCTGCCAAGCAAGCTTGGGATAATTATCGTTATGCCAAGAAAAACAGCGAATCTCTTTTTCATACTATTCAGGCAAATATAAAAGAATTAGATTTGTTGAATGGTGTTATCGACGGGTTAAAGTCGGGCGTTAGCTTTTTATTCAAGGAAGCCAGTAAAGCAGAAGATTATGTTCGAAGTGGAGACTGGAAATCCACTCTATCGGATAATAAATTAGTGAAAACAATTATTAAGTTTTTACCAGCTTCACTTTTTAAAATAGTAGGTAGCTTTACATCGTGGTTCAAATGGTTTACAGAGAAAATTTGGAACTATGTACCGAGATATTTAAGGTCTGCCGCTAATAATGCAATAAACTGGATCAAAGATAAGGCATCAAAATTCTATAATGTCTATCGTAACTTTGCAGATAATCATGATAGTGAACGCAAAAAACTGCAACAAAAACAAAAAGAAAAAGGGAACCTGCTTGAAAGAATCCGAAATTTGCCATCAAAAGAAGAATGGGCAAATCGAGCACGAAAATACAGACAAGATGCGCAAAATTTTGATGACGAAACAAGAAGGCTTAAAAGAGAAAGGGATGCGGCAATTCAAAACCGCAATAACGCTGTAAATTTAGTATATCGTTACAGAGGTGAGTGTGAAGATCAATTAGGCATTGCCCCGCGTTTTAGTAGCATAGCCAAAGAGTTACACAGCCTAACAGGCGTTAGTGAACAAGATTGGCTAAATGCCTCCGATGAAACGTTAGGTCGTTTCGACAAAGCTACAGACATGACGAAAATGCGCGACCGTTTTACAAAAATGAAAGATTGGGGTGTTCCTAAAAGTTTACGTAAGCAGATTGCCAATAATGTCGTACATGGTTCCTGGGATGAGAACCATGTTTGGAGATTGACGCAATCTGTTAAAGATTTTAATGATGCTGGCAAAGTTAAGTGGATTCAACATGGGTTAGATTTGGACGCCCTTACAGGAGTTTCTGCTTATGACTGGATAAATGCGCCTAGAAGTGCTTTAGGAGATAATCGACCTATTAATAGCAACAAAGAAGATATTGTGGTGAAATTGCAAGAGCGTTTTGCCAAGATGAAAGATTGGGGCATTTCTAAAGACTTACGCAAACAAATTGCAAATAATGTCGTGCATGGTTCTTGGAATGAATGGCATGTATGGAAACTCATAGAGCTAACAAAAGGTCTTGGTAGTGCAGATAGAACCTATTGGATTCAATACGGAGTTGATCACGATATTACACAATTAGAGAACGAGTTGGAACAAAGTGCAAAAGAAAAAGAAAAATTGGTCGACTTTATTAATAAATATACAGGAGTATCTAAGCAAACATTAATGCTTCTATCAATTGAAAAACTTAAAGAGAAAACTCAAAAACTATATGAAGAAATGGCACAAGTTTTAGGTGATAATCTTGATACACCTGTATTAGAAGTTGCTAATACTATAAATGATGCTTTGCAGACTTTCCTTGCTGGGGTCCCTGTCCTAATGCGAACAAAATACGAAAGCATAGCTCCTGAATGGATGAAAGATATCCTTGGAGGAGCTGTTATTGAAGAGTATTTTACGTCAGCACAATCTTTTAAGTTAGGAATCAGGTATGAACCAAGTCTAACAATTGATAAGCCTCTTACTGGTAGCAACGAAAAGAGTTTATCAATAGACATCCCTCTTTCATCCGACAAGGCTTTCTTTGGTGATTACGAAATCAGTACGGCAAGTAAATATTTGGAATCTGGCCTAAAAATTGATGGGCTAGGTTTTGAGATAAACACTGCACTTGATATAGGCAAGTTGTTTAAATCTCCTCTAATAAACAAGTTCGGCTTTAGTAATGGAAGATCCTTATGCGCTGCTGTTTTCCCATCTTCATGGGGAGATGTACCTTTTGCTGTAGGCAGCATTTACACTGGAGGAATATTTTCAGAACTTGGAACAGTATCTAAACCTAGTTATTTTCCAGAAGAAATGAGTGTGTCCAACAAGTTCGAGATCTACTATGAAACAACCTATAATTTTTGCCAGCACTTAGAAAGCTTACTGTCCTTGTATTATGCAGAATCGCTTGCAGTTGCAGCTACCGCAGCAGTAGTTATCGCAGCATTACTTATTTATTATGTAGGTCTGATGCTTGTAGCAGCTTATGAGGCTATTCTTGCTGCTCTTGCGGGAGCGGCGGGTATTGGTACTGCTGTTGCAGCAGCTTTTGAAGCCGTTGCTGCAGCATTTGTAGGGCTTAACATAGCTAAATAATAGTAAAAAAACTACGTAATGGGATATATTGTGACAAAAATTTATATAACGAAATCTTGCCCCGAAGTGATTCCACTGATATCAGAACTTCAACGTCTTGGGATTGAATTTTCCACATTAGATATTGATGAAGATGCTGATGCAGGACAACGGCTTTATGATTTGACAAATGATTTGACGGTACCTGCGCTTGAATTAGAAGATGGCACAATCTTTGTGCGCCCCTCTATGGAAAAAGTTCATGAGCTATTTCCTCAGCAGGCGCAAGAAATGGCAGAGAAGAGTGAAGCGCAAGAACCTTTTGAACAAGTAAAGAAAATATCCTGGGTGAAGCCCATTTTTATTTTGCTTTCGCTATTTGGATTCGCTCTCTTTATCTTTTCTGCAGCTAAAGTTGCGGCGCTGGATGTTCCCCAGAGTTGGATATGGTGGGGTTTGGGCATCAATATCCTTTTCGGAATCATCATTGGCGTTTTGCAACGCAAAAACATAAAAGAATTCTGGATGGGGGCACTTTTCATGTTGCATTGGGCGTTGCTTGGTGCAAATTTAGGGATTGGGATTTCAGTTTATGACATTCCCTTTCAGCCTTGGTTTTTATTTCAGCGCGTTCTCTTGGCAGTAGGGGCGGGCTATTTAATCGTTTGGATAACGAGTTTTTGGTGGCGCAGGCAGGGCTTCAATTTTCAGCGTTGGCAGGTTTGGGTGGGGGGCATCACTACCCTGGGTTTTATCGCCATGTTGGTATTTTCTTTACTTAGACCAGAAAGTGGTAAATCTCTGATGACTTTTATGATTATCCCCGTTATGCTGCTTTTAGTAGTTGGTTTCTTCAAGATTATAGAGCAAAGAGGGGGGAGTGCTACAAAACTAGCGGCAACTTTGGTTTATCCTATGGTAGCGCTGGCATCTTTGTTGGCGTATTTATGAAATTTATCTTTTCGCAGAACTTCAATCAAAAAAGACCGCAAATTTGCGGTCTTTTTTCTATTCTGAAGCAAAACAGCGGACTTCCCCCCTCAAAGCCTGTCGCCTGATTGCTGATTCGTTAACCGACAGGCACTTAAGAAAACAGAAGGACAACAGAAGTTTGTCCGTATTCACAAAATAAAAGGTCTTTTGTTATGCAGGATTTGATAAGCAATGTTAGGGAATGCTAATAAGGGCTTTTGGATGGTGGGTGCAAAGAAGGTGGAGGCGAAAATGAAGGGGCAAAAAGGTGGGACCATGTTTCCCAACATAAAATTGCGCACTCAATAAAATCTAAGAATGAAAATATCCTTTTACTTTGTTGTCGCTTTTATCGTAAAACGAAAACACTTATATTTATTGGTGATGAGAATCTTATGAATAGTTGATTATGAGATACAAAAAGCATTCCATATTTCAATTTATCGATGGTGAAGAAACAAAAAAAAACGACCCGTTAAGGTCGTTTTTCTTTAGTAATTCGCCCTCTCGGGCGAATTACCATTAAGACACATATACTGTGTCTATAGCTTGATGCCCCCAAGGGGAATCGAACCCCTGTTTGAGCCTTGAGAGGGCTCCGTCCTAGACCGCTAGACGATGGGGGCGCATAGCGGAGCTATTCTAACATACGCAGGCTTTATTCGTCAATTAAAAATATTAGCAATTCTTTGCTGAATATGCGGCATCACATTCATTATTAGGGTAGAAATAATAGTGAATGGGATGGTTATTTTAATTCCTGATAGTAAGGAAAAGGGTGGTATGATTGCGGCGATTTCTAAAATAATGAGTGAAACGTGAAGCGTGATAGAAATACGCAACACGAAACACGGAGCAAAAAAATGACTAAATTTAAAACTAAAACCCCCAATAATTTCGACATTCCCCGCCGCATCAACCGACTTGGCGAATTAGCTTATAACCTATGGTGGACATGGCAACCTCAAGCCCAGAAACTTTTTTCTGATATAGACAACGAATTGTGGGAGCGATTGGCGCACAACCCCATTCTCTTTCTGCGACAGGCGAATCGCTCTAGCTTGAACGAAGCCGCGCAAAAGCGTGCGTATAAAGAAAATTATAACCAAGTCTTCGCTAATTTCGATTCTTATATGGCGAAAAAAGGCTCTTGGTGTGATGATAATCACGGAGATTTTTGTGAAAAAACAATAGCTTATTTTTCAATGGAATTTGGCTTGCATGAAACCCTCCCTATCTACTCGGGTGGATTAGGCGTATTAGCAGGCGATCACCTTAAAGAAGCCTCCGACTTGGGTTTGCCCCTCATGGGAATCGGATTGCTCTACGCCGAAGGCTATTTTTCTCAACAAATTTCTGAAACGGGCTGGCAAGATGCACTCAATAATCCATTAAACTTTGATGATTTGCCTCTTGTTCCTGTAATGGATGAGAACGATAAAGCTGTTAAGGTGAGCGTAGAGTTCCCTGACCGCCAAGTTTCTGCACGTCTTTGGGAAGTGCGCGTGGGCAGAATTCCACTCTATTTAATGGACTCGGATGTTCCAGAAAATGCGCCAGAAGATCGTCAACTCACAGCACGTCTTTACTGGAGTGACATCAACTTCCGCATTGCTCAAGAAGTTTTGCTTGGCGTGGGTGGCGTACGTGTTATGCGTGCATTGGGGCACAATCCCGGTGTTTGGCATATGAACGAAGGGCACGCCGCTTTCCAAATTTTGGAGCGCGCTCGTGAGTTAGTTGCCGAAGGCAAGACTTTTGAAGAAGCCATCGCAAAAACCCGCACCAACAATGTTTTCACCACTCACACCCCCGTCCCCGCGGGAAACGATGAATTCCCGCTCTGGATGATTGATAAATATCTTTCCTCCTACTGGACAGAACTCAATCTCAGTAGAGATGAGTTTGTCAATCTTGCCCGCAATCAACAATCTTGGGGTGAGACCTTTAGTATGGGTGTTCTTGCACTCCGTCATTCCGATGGGAAAAACGGCGTATCCGAGTTACATGGTCGCGTCGCTCGTAAAATGTGGAACTTCCTTTGGGAAGATAAAAAACCCGCCGATGTTCCCATTGGCTATGTCACCAACGGTGTGCACACCTCCACCTGGCTGGCAGGTCGTTTGGGGCTTCTCTACGAAAAACATCTTGGTGCAGATTGGCTCAACCATCTTGATGACCCCGCATTTTGGGATAAAGTGGACGAAATTCCCGACAACGAGTTATGGGAAGTGCGCAACCACCTCAAGCGCAAAATGGTTTTTTATATGATGGAGCGCACCCGCCGGCGTTGGATGAAAGGTGGATTCCACCCCGTGCAGGCGATTGCCTCAGGTGCGTTGCTTGACCCCTATGTGCTGACCATTGGATTTGCCCGCCGCTTCGCTACTTATAAACGTGCTAACCTGATTCTGTCCGAACTCGACCGTGTGTTGGGCTTGCTCAATGAATCCAATCAGCCCCTGCAAATCATCTTCGCTGGTAAAGCGCATCCCGCTGACGAACCAGGCAAAGAATTAATCCAAGAAGTCTATCGTGCCGTCAAAAAAGCCGAAACAGGCGGACGCTTGGTCTTCCTCGAAGATTACGATATGAACGTAGCTCGCTATCTTGTTCAAGGCGTGGATGTTTGGCTTAATACCCCTCGCCGCCCCAACGAAGCTTCTGGCACCTCCGGTATGAAAGCGGCAATGAATGGAGCAATGAACTTCTCCGTTTTAGACGGCTGGTGGCGTGAAGCCTATAATGGGCATAACGGCTGGGCAATTGGTGATGATGTTGCTCCAGACAGTGAATCGCAAGATGAAAGCGATATAAAAAGCCTTTATGCTACATTAGAGAATGAAATCATTCCTCTCTATTATGAGCGTAATGCGCAGGGCGTCCCTGTGCAGTGGATTAAGATGATGAAAAACAACCTCCGCACCATCACGCCGCAATTTTCCATGAGACGGATGGTAAAAGAATATGCAGAAAATCTATATATTCCCGCTGTAAAATAAATTTATACTAATTACGACGGGCACAAAGGTTTTCTTCGTGAAACTTTGTGCCCGTTGTATTTAAGCCTATAAGGAAAATAAAAATGCAAGAATTCCTTTTAACTCTCCCCGCTTGGGCGTTTGCCCTCACAATCTTCTCTTTGCGCGTAGTCGACATGTCTATTGGTACACTGCGTATTATGGTCAGTATGCGCGGTAACAAATGGCTCTCTTGGATATTGGGATTTGTCCAGTCAATTGTTTTTGTACTTGCAATTACATCTGTGTTGAATAGTTTAGATAATGTTTTAAATATAATTGCTTATGCGGCGGGATACGCGACTGGCGGCGTAGTGGGGATGTGGTTAGAAGAAAAATTGGCACTTGGTTTTACTCATGTCCAAATTACCTCCTCGCGGCGCGGGGCGGCATTGGCAGAAGAGTTACGGGAAGAAGGCTTTGCGGTTACTGAAATCTCTGCTCGCGGTAAAGATGGGATGGTGAGTATGCTCAGTTGCAATGTGCGTCGTAAACGCGCCCCCTTAGTCGAGAAAATTGCCCGTGAAGCAGATGAAGATGCTTTTATCACCTCAGAAGATGTGCGCCCTGTCAGGCGGGGTTTTTGGCGGGCGTAAGTAAGGTCGAAGGTTGGAATCTTTGAAAGTTCTAAATAATGCCTTTTACGCTTTCATTGGCTCTGTAACTTTCCCCCAAACTTTTTGCACGAGAAAAGCAACCCCAAAACCAACTGCCATTCCCGCAATGATGCCCATCCATAAGCCCCAATTTCCCCCCGCATAGCCACCCGCCAGCTCTATACTGAGCCTAGCCGAAGTGCTACCGAAGAACATTGCCGCGCCCATCACCAAAGCCAGACCGAGTAAATCAATGATGGTGTTCCGTATAAACTCAGAGCGGGTTGTTTTGCCTTTCTCTTGCCCTGAGCTTGTCGAAGGGTTGTGTTCCTGCCAATTACCATGCACGGTGAAAATAATAGCAGTCCCAATACCGAAAACGATAATGATGGTTGAAAGTATGCGCGAAGAGGGCGGGTAAAAGAATAGTGCGGTGAGTAGCGCAACGAGAAGCAGGATGGAGATGGTGAGAGCATATTTTTGAAGCAGATTTAGCATGAGATGTCTCCTAGTCTTGTGACGGGTATATTCTCACAAAATTACAACTAGCATCCTAAATAGCGGGGAGGGTATTTATCATCGCCGCTTCTAGCATTACACTGATGCCTGTTTTGTGACATTATTTCTTATTGTTCAATAAAGCTACATCTCTTAATAGATGGCTGCACATCCATATCTTCTATATCGTAAGAAAGATGGTAGATATCTCCAGATGGTGAAAGGCTCATCATTGGAAGTCCATAATAACCGTTAGTTATTATGCCTTCTGGGAATTCCTTAAAAAGATACCCTTTTTTATCAGCCATAGTAATACCTGTTCTATGCACAATATAAGCAAAGCTATCTTTATCAACTCCCAAGAAATTACCTGAAAATTGATGTTCCGATTCCTGATCAGGAATAACGAACTCGCCTATTTCTGGTTTTGTTTTGAAGTATTCAAAATCAGAAGTAATCTTCCATCTTTCATAATGAATTACAGGCTTATTAAGAAAGCCACTGAAGTCAGCCTTATCATCTGTTATTTTATACAAGTATCCGTCCCATCCGATAATAAAAGCAGGTGGTATATTTCTTGGAGTTCGAAAAGATACGTCAACAACTTCTTGCTTTAAATCAGGAGAAATGTAATGTAGCCCGTTACTTTCGGCCGTTGCCGTGAACGAATTCCCTGCTCGAATATAGATGCCACCATAAGAGTCGGTTTGTAAGACGGGGGCTTGCATATCTACGGTTGTGGTAGACAAAGAAATTTCATTAATCACTTTTCCAGAAAGTGACAGAAAACTTAATTGGGATTGCATATTTTCATTAACCCACCGTATGACTATCTCATCGTCCCTCACCGCAATATCCCCGAAATAAAGTCCCAATCCGTCCACAACATACACAAGATCAACCGCCTTTATTGTAAAATGTTCTGGCACAGGAATATTTTTAATAAAATCACCTCGTACATCAAACACCATCACTTTGCTATTCACCACATCATAAAGATAAATATTGCCATCTTCATCAAAAACAACTGATGGAATGGTATCTGTAGATGACGAAAAATTGAATAGAGTATAAGGCTCTGGAGAACCTAAATCCATCTCACCATTTCCCCATTGTAATTGCACAAAAGTTGAACAAAATGGTTTTCCCGAAGGTTGTAGATTGCTTCCGTCGAAATTTTGGGAGGACACACCTTGACAGGACCCTAGCAAGATGAATACTACAAGAAGGATTAATTGACTATGGGACTTGCGGATGTCCATACGTTATCTCCGAAATATCAGATGGTGGATCAGTTGGTGTGCCATTATGAAATTCTTGTAAGGTAATCTTGTTTATGGTGCCTTGACTACCGCTAGTTTGAACAACAAAAACCTTGGACGGGTCTTGGGGGTCTGCTACTGAATGAACAACCCCAGCATGACTAGCATCCGCAGAAAAAACCATATCTCCTGCACTAATCCGTATGTCGCTTTGTCCAAAAATATTCAATTGTCCTTGAGAATTTAGGTAAGCCTTCAGTGCTACCGAGTTTCTTGGAGCATGATCTGGGTATGGATAGCTACCATTCGCCTCAGCGAACTCTATAACCTCGGCAGATAAGTCTAATCCTGCATTCTGATAAGACAAAATGACGATATCCGCACAAACCACAGGTACTTTTCCGTCTAGAGTTTCTTGCGGCTGCAGACTAGGAGGAGCACCCCATTGATCCTCAGGGATGCCATTTATCTCTGAATTCCAGACAAAATAGTCGTCTGTATTTAACAGCATTGCATCTAGGCCATTAACAATTTTTTGCTTATAGTAGTCCCATGTTGGGGCTGGGGTATGCGTTGGAGAAGCTAGTTGCCCACCGTGCAGTGCATAAAAATGCGGCGGGATTGGTTTCCCAGTCATACGCTCATATAGACTTGGATCAGCCATAATTGCCTCTGCCATTTTCCTATAATGCCTTGTCGCTGCATCTTCATCATCGTTACCTGATTGTTGTACTGGGCTGAATAGCACTCCTTGCCCACCACCTGTTTTTGATACTTGTTGTTGAATTTGCTCAGTAGCGTTTAACATCCCTTCATACTCATGGGTATTGAAGACACCCCCTATCGTAGCTGCAACTATTACTTTTTCTCTAACCTCAGCATCCATCTCCTTGCCATGCTCTTCTTTAAACTTCTGGTTAGCCGCATAGATCGCCGCCCCATTTGCATCCCAAATCTTTTGTAGTTCTCTGCGTTTGTTTTCCTTTTTTGCGCGTTCTGCTGTACGCGCGGCGATAGCTTCTCTACGCTTTCTCTGTGCAATTGCGGCATTGAAGGCACCCAAA
>JADGEO010000060.1 GCA_016744335.1 Anaerolineales bacterium | reverse complement strand
CATTCTCCATATCTCCTTTTTCTAAAAGGGGACATTTTAACTTATGGGAAACAGGACATTACTACTTAACGCTAACACTCAAAAATTTTCACTTGACCCTACCCAAAAACTAGATTAGAATACCCTTCGCTAAACGCCTTCGTAGCTCAGTGGATTAGAGCGCTTGCTTGCGGAGCAATAGGTCGCGCGTTCGAGTCGCGCCGAGGGCATCTGATTAAGAAGCGGGAAACCCCCGCTTCTTTTTTTTTAAGTTTTGGGAAGGATAAATGTTGAAAAAACAAATTTTATTAACAAATGATGATGGTATTCGCTCTCCAGGGTTATGGGCGGCGGCTAAGGCTCTTTCTACAATTGGCTATGTGACTGTTGCCGCGCCGCGTGAGCAATCTTCGGCAATGAGCCGAGCGATGCCGATTACTTCGGATGGTATTATCAAAGAAGAGACTGTTCATGTTAATGGGCAGGATTGGCAGGTTTATGCAGTGGGTGGAAGCCCCGCACAAGCTGTGCAACATGGCGTTTTGCGAATCTTAGATATAAAACCAGATTTGGTTGTTTCAGGCATTAATTATGGTGAAAACCTTGCCTTTGGGACGGGGGTTTCAGGCACAGTAGGTGCGGCAATGGAAGGCGTTTCTCTGGGCGCACCCGCTTTAGCTATTTCTTTGGAAACAAAAAAAGAGCATCATCTTTCTTATTCTGACGATGTTGATTTTTCAACCGCGGCATATTTCACCGCCCTTTTTGCCAAAAAGATATTAGAGAAAAAGTTTCCGCCACAAGTTCAGTTGCTTAAGGTCGATGTGCCCAGCCAAGCAGACGAGAAAACACCATGGCGAATGACGCGTTTGAGTCCTAATCTTTATTATCGTGCCGTTACTGATCGAAATGCACCTTGGGATGAGCCAAGTGTTTTAGATTATGAAGTAGGTATCAATGAAGAAATTGAGCCAGATGATACCGATGTTTATGCTATACACAAAAGGCGAGAAGTTTCTGTTACGCCTCTAACGCTAGATTTTAGTGCACGGGTAGATTTAAAAGAGTTTGGGGAGTTTTTGAGAGAATAGAAAGAGAAAGCAAAAAGCCTGTTCAATGAAAGGGAACAGGATTTTTAATGATTAGATGAAAGCCGGATACTAGTAAATAAGAAAGAGAAAATCTTATGAGCAATAACGTGTCTCAGGGGCAAAAAAGTTTACTAGGTGGCATGATATTTGGGGGTGTTTTTTTTCTTGTAGGCAGTTTCATCGTGCTTGTTGCTGTTGGCGTCATCTATGCTGATCCAAGTTCGTTTAATGCACCGCGCTGGGTAATTGGTGTGGCAGGTGGGGTTTTTATGTTGGCTGGCACAATGGTTGCCCTTCAGGGCGCATTTGGTCCCGAGGGCATGCAGTCTAAACTATATTTATCGTTACAATTTTTGGTAGGCTTGGTATTTATGCTCCTTTTCGCATCTATTTTTTTGTGGGTCGGGTTTGGTGAAGGGGAACGCGAATTCTCAACCAGCACAACGCTAGGACCCACGACCACCAGCGGAAGTGGAAATGCTTCTTTGGGGCGATTTGTTTTTGGTGGTGGTGGGGTTTTGATGCTCTTGTTTTTGATTCTCGTGTCGTACATCAACCTAAAAAAGATTTTTAAAAGTGGATGAGAAACCGCATCGCACTTGGCTCAAACTTGATACGCGTCTCTCGACTTGATTTGCTTCCATTATGGACGTGGGCGCGTGACGAGAAGCTAATCTTGTTCGGCAACCAGCATCGCTTTGGCATAACGCCTGTGCAAATTGCCAACAAATTTGATGATGTGCATCGTTGCCGTCCAGAGAATAACCCCAGCCAAAATGACCAAGGGATATCCCCACTGGGGCATATAGTAGTGTGTAGTTAGCGTTTGTGCCATTGGGAAGTGAAAAACTTCTTATACGATCGGGATGGCTTTCTCCTTGGAGGGTATTATCTACGAATTTTTCATTTCACCCCATATTTTTATCCAAGTTTTGAGTGTTTCGCACCCTTCTTCTGTGATTTGATAATATCGGCGGGGTGGTACCGAAACGGATGCCTCAACTTGGCTAGAAAGCAGGGCGTTTTTTTCTAGTGAGCGTAAAACGGGAACTTACTCCTTTTGTTTTTGGACAGTGTTAAGCTCTTAGTATTACTAAGCGCATAATACTGCTAAGTTGAGCCGATGCAAGTATAAAAAAACCGTTCCCTGTGCAGGAACGGTTTTTAGTTTTATCTCGTTATGAGGTGGGGGTGTTGTGAAGGTTTTACGCTCTAATCATAGTCAATAACATTTTAAATTGCTGGGTCGCCTTTATGGCGTGTGGCTCATCAGCGGGAAGAATGATAGATTCGCCAGTCCCTGTCATATAAGATTTCCCAGAGATGATAACCTCTGCTTTTCCATCTAAAACCTGCACCAGCGCGTCAAAGGGTGCTGAGTGTTCGCTCAACTCTTGCCCTTTGTCAAAGGCGAAGAGGGTGATATTCCCTTTTTCGGCGTGCAATACTTGACTGCTAACGACTGCCCCATCTTGATAGTTTGCTAATTCGGTGATATTTAGTATTTCAGCTTTCTTTGCTTCGGTCATTTTTTTCTCCTATAATGGTGTCGGAACAGGGCTTATCCCTGTCCAATTGGGCGACCGCCCTTGTCTAGTTGGGCGACCACCCTTGTTTAATTGGGCGACCGCCCTTTGTTTAATTGGGCGACCGCCTTTGTCTAATTGGGCGACCGCCCTTGCCTGATTGGGCGACCGCAAGGGTGCGCCCCTACTATTTAATTTCAATTGAATAATTTGCTAACTCTCGTGTAAAGCGGGTTGTGCCTGTTACGACCAAAATCGCTTCATTGTATTCATCGCCCAATGAGATGGGGATTTCGGCTGTCTGCTCATCAGTGAGTTGGATGATTTCTACTGTGGTTTCATTACCCTTCAAAATCAAAGCAACTTGGAAGGTTTGCGGAAGGATATTTTGAACGCGGACGTATCCATTTGCTTCCCAGCCGCCATCATCGGTTTCAAAATCTGAGAAGTAATCTACAGCATCAATGCGGATGTCGTCTATGAGCATCCCTTCGCCGTTGACTGCCGCGTCCGTGACGTACTCGAAACGAACTTGCACCTCTTTCCCAGCGTATGCGCTGAGATCAACATTTTCTTGCACCCAGCCATTTGTAATGCCGTTAAATGCCCAACCATAAGAGTTGCCAGAGGGGTCTTCATCGGTGCCGAGGGGGGTTGTAATGATGTCCCAATGTACGCCGTCTTCAGATACTTCGAGATAGACATAATCGTAATCTGTTTCGATATCGTACCAAGTTTGGAAAGATAAAAGAATCTCTCCCGTGACCGCGCTAAAGTCGAAATCCCGCGTTAGGGTCATGTCCGATTCGTCGCCTTTGTTGGTCCAAAAAGCGTAGTTGCCAGAAAACGCGTCCGCGGGCAGTAATCCCGTTTGAGTCGCCCCATCAAAATGAATTGTATAGTCGCCTTCGCAGTTAATGAGAATGTAGTCGCCACCATATTGGTGGACGCTATAATCTTGTGCCGCTGTAGGGCAAGAGGAGATGCTTTCAGTGGCACTGGGCTGAGGAGCAGAGGGGTAGTTGTGATAGGTGTAGCGACCATCACTAACGCTTTCGTCTTTAAGATAATTTGCTGTGAGCCAGTCTATAACGAGGTCATCTGCGCCAATGGGATTGCCCGTGAGTGCATCGGTAGCGTCAATATCGTTGAGGGCGCGATCTACACTATCCATGCCGTTATAGGGGTTGCCAGCGAGGGCTTGGGTAGCTTCTTCGCCGAAGCGGTCGAGATAATAGGTGGTGAACATAAACGCCGCGCCATAATGTGGGGTAGTGGCGTTTTGGTCGTTGGGCCAATCGTTGAGTTGTAAATCAGGATTGTTGGTGTATACATAATCAAAGCCGCCAGGATTATAGCCGGCAAGAAAAGTGGCGAGTTCTGAGAAGCCTTCATTAAGCCAAGATGATTCGTTGCGGTCTTGGTTCCAGTGAATCATGTGTTGAAATTCGTGGGTGAGTACGCCGTAAGTAAAGTCTTCGCTAAGGTAAGTGTTGTCGGCGTTAAAGAGGAACATTTCGTGAGAGTTTGAGTACTCATGCGCAAGAGGGTGGTATTCATCGGCAGATGAATAATAGCCCGCAATGCTAGAGCCAATGCCGCGTGCGTAGAGAATATAAATATGCTCGTCTTCATCTACACCTGGCGACCATTCTGAGCCAAAGAAAGCGCGAGTGGTGGGGTAGATTTTATTCTCAAAGGCTTCCATAAGCTCTATCATTTCATCTTCTTTGAAAGAGACGCCATCTTGTACCCAAAAATATGAATGCTCTGTTACATATTGAAGCGTGGCATCGACTTCAAAATTTTCATTAGAGCCAACATCCGTTGCCCAAAAAACATCTGTGTCACCAAGGGCACGCGGGGGTTCGTGTTCTTTTAGGGTGAGGGGAATATCACAAATCCCCTTAAGCCGGCAAGATATTTCGGGCAAATTATTGGCAGGAACAAGGGTGTTTTCTAGGGTGCTAAGCGTGTCTACTGGTACATCTTCAGCTGGGGGGCGTTCTACTACAATAGGTTCAGTAGGAACGGCGGTGGGGAAATCAGGAATATCAAGATTTCCTTCAATATCGGCTACAATCTCATCACCGTTTTGGTAGAGCCAATACATACCACCAAATGAGAGTATGAGACAGCAACAAAGTAAGGTGATAGCGATGCCAACAATAATCCAAACAGTTTTTGCGCCAGACGATTTGTTTTCTTGCATAAGGATGCTCCTATAAAAAATGGTGATGAAGGTTAGATAGAAAATTTCTCCCATTCTAACCCACATTTTAGATTTTATTTGAGGGATTTTTTTAGGATGAAAAACTCGGCACGCGCGTAAAATCATCTTGAGTGCCCCCATCAACATTTTTTTTGCAGTAAAGGGTAGTGCCACTTCCTTAAATCGAGAGAGCCAAGGTGTCCGGCCTTGGCTCTCGTTTGAAAGGAGGAGAAGAGAAAATGTTTCGTTTGAACTGACTATATATTAACATGGAGATATATAGTCTGCTTGACGCTTACTATACGCTTCTCCTACAAATACTCTACATAAATAGAGCGCAGATTTTGCAGATTTGTGAGAATAAAACAGAATGTTGACATTTTGGATAAATTTAGATATATTAAATCCCCCACCCCCTATGAGTGTGTGAGGGGTGAAATCAAAGAAGTCTTTGAGATGTCTACAAAAGTTTAAATTATAGATGTGCATTGTATCTGCTTTTAGGTGCGTTGCACACCGAGTCTTGAAAATACACGCGATGCTTTGCTAGACCCAAACCCTTCTGTCGTAAAAAATAAAAATAAATCTAAGGAGTAAGCCATGATTACTAAAACCTATTCTGTCCCCAGCATTTCTTGCGGACACTGCGTAAATACCATCCAAATGGAAGTTGGCGAAATGGAGGGCATTGAAAGCGTTACTGCTAATGCCGAGACGAAAATGGTCGATGTTGTTTTTAACGATAAAACCAACGAAACGGCTATCAAAGAATTGATGGCTGAGATTAATTTCCCCGTTGCGGCTTAATTTAAAAAATATTTTTAACTCACGCAAAGATGCCAAGCTTTTAAGTTTCTCTTAACGACTTGGCGTTATTGCGTGAGAAGGTATTCTTCATGATAGACAGAAAACAGTTAACCCTCCCCATCACTGGCATGACTTGCGCTAACTGTGTCGCCGCCGTTGAGAGAAACCTAAAAAAACTGGATGGTGTAGATAGTGCAGTCGTTAATCTCTCCTCTGAGCGTGCCACCTTTGAACTCGACCCTTCTCTACTCGGCGTAGATGATGTGATTGCGCGCATCGAACGCGCGGGATACGGAATTGCCACCGGCGAAGCCGAATTAATCATTCAGCGTCTTTCTGATGATAGCGATGCTCGCAGATTAGAAAAAACGCTGGGCGCACTGGATGGCGTTCTTGAAGCACAAGTTACTTTTGCTACAGAGAAAGCGCACGTCAAATATATCCCCACGCTTATTACGCAAGCGGAATTACGCCGCGCGGTCAAATCGGCGGGATTTGATTCTCTCGAATTGGGCGGTGATGCAGAAGATGCAGAAGCCAAAGCACGCGCTCAAGAAACTGCCGAACAAAAGCGATTATTAGTTATCGGGCTAATTTTCACCCTCCCACTTTTCATTTTTTCAATGGGACGAGATATGGGGATCTTTGGCGAATGGGCGCATGGAGCTTGGTCAAATTGGTTTATGTTCGCGCTCGCGACTCCCGTCCAGTTTTATGTGGGCTGGCAGTATTATGTGGGTGGATATAAATCCCTGCGCAACGGCTCTGCGAATATGGACGTTCTCGTTGCAATGGGGTCATCAGTTGCGTATTTTTACTCTATCGTCGTTATGCTCAATATCCTTCCTGGGCACATTTATTTTGAGACTTCTGCCGTTATCATTACCTTAATCCGTGTTGGTAAATTTCTTGAAGCCCGCGCAAAAGGGCATACCAGTGACGCCATTAAAAAGCTGATGGGCTTACGCGCCAAAACCGCCCGCGTTATTCGTGATAATCAAGAAATCGAAATCCCCCTCGAAGATGTGGTCACAGACGATATTTTGCTCATCAAGCCTGGCGAGAAAATCCCTGTTGATGGCGTTGTGGTTGAGGGCAATTCTTCTGTAGATGAATCTATGCTCACGGGCGAATCCCTGCCCGTAGAAAAGAAGATTGGCGAGCCTGTCATCGGCGCAACGCTCAATAAAATGGGGCTACTCAAAGTTGAAGCCACGAAAGTTGGTAAAGAAACTGCCCTCGCTCAAATTATTAAGCTGGTCGAAGATGCTCAGGGGTCCAAAGCCCCGATTCAGCAACTCGCCGACCAAGTTTCAGCCAAGTTCGTCCCGGCAGTTCTATCCATTGCCGCACTCACTTTTGTGGTCTGGTATTTTCTCATCCCGCTTCCGCCCACATCCGAAATCAGCATCTTTACTCGTGCGCTCGTCAATATGGTCGCCGTGCTCGTCATTGCCTGCCCCTGTGCGATGGGGCTCGCCACGCCGACTGCCGTGATGGTTGGCACGGGCATGGGCGCAGAAATGGGCATCCTTTTTCGTTCTAGCGAAGGTCTCGAAACCGCGGGAAAAACGACCGTAGTGGTGCTCGACAAGACGGGCACAATTACCAAAGGTCAGCCTGCTGTGACCGATATTGTGGTGGCAGATAAATGGGATGCAGACACCGTGCTGGCTTTAGCCGCCTCGGTGGAAAAGGGCAGTGAGCATCCCCTGGGCGAAGCGATTTGGGCAGAGGCGACCGTGCGTGAACTTGCCCTCACTGATTTGACAGGGTTTGAAGCCCAAGCTGGGTTTGGCGTTTCCGCTCGTGTAGATGAACACGATGTGTCAGTCGGCAATTTACGCATGATGGAAAAGGAAGAAATCAAGTTTTTTCAAAAAACTCGGTTTCTCTCGGAAATAAAACGTCTTCAATCCGAAGCCAAAACCGCCATGCTGGTCGCCGTTGACGGTGAAGTCGTGGGCGTGATAGCCGTAGCCGACACCCTCAAAGACGGCTCAGTAGAAGCCATTGCCGAACTCAAAGAAATGGGATTAGAAGTCGTTATGATTACTGGTGACAACGAGCAAACTGCCAAAGCCATCGCCGCCCAAGTTGGCATAAATAAAGTTGTATCCGAAGTTCTCCCCGCGGGCAAAGTAGATGAAGTGAAAAAAATACAAACTGTAGGGGCACAGCATACTGCGCCCCTACAGCAGATTGTGGCTATGGTCGGAGATGGCATAAACGATGCCCCCGCTCTCGCCCAAGCCGATGTAGGAATCGCCATCGGCACAGGCACAGATGTTGCTATGGCAGCCGCCCCCGTCACCCTAATGAGCGGAGATTTACGCGGCGTAGTGCGCGCCATCAAACTCTCACGTAAAACAGTGAAAACGATTAAGCAAAATCTCTTTTGGGCATTTATTTACAATATCATCCTAATCCCCGCCTCAGCGATGGGATTGATAAACCCCATGCTGGCGGCGTTTGCGATGGCGTTCAGTAGCGTCTCGGTGGTGAGTAATAGTTTGTGGTTGAAGAGGGCGAAGATTTAAGAGATAATAATCTTATGAAAAAATATACTAAACCCTCTGATGAAGAACTGCAAGAACGCCTTACCGCTGAGCAATATCAAGTTACCCAATATGAAGCCACTGAGCGACCTTTTAAAAATGAATTTTGGGATAATCAAGAAGTTGGCATTTATGTTGATATTGTTTCAGGTGAGCCGCTTTTCAGTTCCCTCGATCAATTTGATGCAGGCTGTGGCTGGCCCAGCTTCACGCAACCCTTAGAAGAGAATATTGAAAAAAGAGTTGATTTTAAATTGAGTATGCCCCGCACTGAGGTTCGCTCAAAACATGCCGATTCGCATTTGGGGCATGTGTTTAATGATGGTCCTGCGCCAACGGGATTGCGTTATTGTATCAATTCGGCATCCTTACGTTTTATTCCCATCGAAAAAATGACAGAAGAAGGATATGAAGAGTATTCGAAGCTCTTTGAGTAGAGAAAAACAATAATTATCAAACAAAAAAACGCCGAGAAATTTTTTCTCGGCGTTTTTATTTTCATATTTTATGCTTCACTTCTTCAATCCATCCTCACCTTCACATCAATATCAACCCCTAACTCATCACCTAAATCTTCTAATTCTTCTCTAAACTCAGGAAGAGACAATTCTGGGGGAGCTTGCACGACTGCGTTCATAGAAAAGAGTGGCGCGCCAGAAAGGGGAGCCTTGGTGACGTGTGTCTCAATATCTTCAACCTGAACATGTGCCTCGCTGAGATAATCAGCCACGGCATGGACAATGCCGGCGTGGTCTGCACCCCAAACAGATATTTCGTAGGGGACAAATCCCTGAAACTTTTCCAGACGTGCAAAATCGGTCTCACGGCTGGATATTGTTAAACCCTCTTCTTTAAATTTTTCAAGATTTTTGCAACATGATTCTCTTTGCTCTGCTGGGACAGTGATGAGCATAATCATCGCGAATTCCCCACCTAAGCGAGTCATGCGGCTTTCTTCTATGCTGGCTTGATTATCAAGAATGGATTCGGTTATATCGGCAACAATACCGCGTTTATCTGCTCCAATAACGGTGACAACAAGGTATATTTTTTTCATGGTTTTACTCCAAAATATATTTAGGATTTTCGCTAAAAAGAAGAGAGCGTGTTCGATATTATTGTAGCATGATGTTTATACTTTTTCGCCTACAAAGATGTTTTTATAGGCAATTACCGCAATGGCAACATAAGCCAATGTTTTGGGAATCATCAACATGCCAATTAGGGGCATTTTCTGCACAAAGAGAATCACAGGGATAAAGAAGGCATAGGAGACTAAAATCATATACCCGATTTGGATAAAGGCTTTGTCTTTTTCTGCCTTCGCATCGCGCAAAATGAGATAGGCGACTCCTAAGCCTTGAATCATGAGCGGGATATTTCTATAGGTTGCCCAAGGTTGTGCAGGCATGGACGCGTTCCAATCGTTGATGGGGAGCATGGTCATCACCATCCGCACGATTGCTGTGAAGAAGAGGAAAATCCCAAACCAGCCGTATTCTTTATTGAAACGTTTTTTCCAGATAATTAGAACAAGCACGTAGAAAATGGTGACGGTTGCGGTTGTGGCTAATGTCCCTAAGCTAATCCAGCGGATGGGTGTCCCAGCGATAGAGACGGTGCTTTCTTGTCCTCCCATGATGAGGGCTAAGACACGAAATCCAACGTGACCGCTATCTCCCAATGCCAGCAACGCGAAAGCGGCGAGAATAGGACGTGCAACAGGTTTTTGCTTTTCATCTACATTGGGTAGCTTTTTATACATGGCATAGGTTAGCCACCAAATAGATGCAAGATAGAGGATATTGAAGATGGTTTCAAACCAGATGCGGAAGTTTTCAGGCATGAGAAATCCCTTTTCGGAAAGAGTTAGATAGAATATATCGCGTAATGCTTTTCATAAGTTTTACGCGGTATGTTCACGTTCTATGCATTATCTTTGAATAAATTTTTATACACAATATACGCAACAATCCCATAGATCAGTGTTTTGGGGAGCATTAACATCCCAAGCATAGGGATTTGGCGAGCGAAAAGTACAACGGGGGTATAAAAGGCGAAAGATAGCACAAAAAGCCACGCCAATTTTACGTAGAGTTTTTCGCCCGCTTTGCGCCCATCTTGCCAGAAGAGGAAGGCTACACCTAAACCCTGAATCCAGAAGGGGATATTGCGATAAATAGCGTAATTATAAGGTGAGGCGTTTTGCCAATCGTTGCCAGGGAGGAAAAGGATAACGAGGCGAATGGCACCCATAGCGAAGAGAAAGTAGCTAAACCAGTTATATTCTTTGTTAAATTTCTCTTTCCAGATTGTGACCATGAGGGCGTAAAAAATGGTGAGCGTGATTGATGTGGCGAATGAGCCGATCCCGACAATGCCCACAGGTGAACCAAAAATTTCGGGGTGGGCATCCAAGCCTCCGAGCGCATAGGCGGCAACCCGCCCAAGGATGTGAAAACTGTCACCGAAGGCAAGCAAGCCGAATGCAAGGGTGAAGCGGCGAGTGACTTTTTCATCGCCCTTTGCCACATTATCCATCCGGTTTTTCATGGCGAAGAAGAGAATCCACAAAACAATCAAATAGCTGAGGGTGAAGATAATTTCAAACCACATACGAAAGTTCTCGGGCATTTTCTACTCCTGTTTTTTACATTTTTTCAACGCCACGCCAAAGCCAGCCAGCATGATAACTGCGCCGCTTAAATAAGGAAGGGCGATATTCACGTCAAAGAGAAAACCAGCCCAAAGTGGACCCGCTATACGCCCCAAGCTCATGAATGAGCTATTTAACCCCATTGCTGTGCCTTGCCCAATTTCTCCGGCGCGGCGTGAGGTAAGTGACGAAACCGAAGGGCGCAACATGGCAACGCTCATAATAAAGAGACTAACGGTGAACAAAACTGTGAGGTAATTAAAGGCAGTGAGCATGAGTAAAAAACCCAACGAGCCACCTAAAAGAGAAACGATAATAATTTTTCTTTCGCCCCATCTTTTTGTAAAAGGTCCCACCATTGCCCCTTGCATAAGGGCAGAAACAACACCAATAACGGTGAGAATAGAGCCTACTTCTTTGGGACTATATTGAAAGCGTGCCAGTGCATATACGCCAAAAATACCTTCAAAATTGGTCATGCCGAAGCTGAGAAGGAATGCCAGAAAAAGTAAAATGCCGATGGGACTAGAGAGCGCGTCCAACATGGGACGAAGTTCGGGGCCGCGCGCGATTTTGGTTTGGGTGCGCTTTTCGAGGGGCAGTGATTCGGGGAGAAACAAAAAAATAGCCAACATACCTATAAAAGATAGCACGGTAGCAAGGTAAAAAGGATAGGATAAATCTGTTTCTGCTAGCCAACCGCCAACGCCAGGACCTAGCACCATGCCCACACCCATCGCCGCACCCATTTTGCCCATCCCCGCACCGCGATCTTCTTCTGAAGTCGTATCACCGATAAATGCCATTGCAGTAGGGAGGGTGGCAGAGGAGAGCATTCCTGCAAGAGCACGGGAGGCGATGAGCATCCATAAAGTAGAGGCTACCCCGCCAAAAAACATGGCTATACCATTCCCCGCCATACCGAGTATGAGTAGGGGCTTTCTGCCATATTTATCAGAGAGACTGCCCCAAAAAGGGGCAAAGAGAAATTGCATAATGGAGTAAGATGCCATCACCAGCCCCATTGAGCCGCCACTAGCCCCAAATGATTGAATATAAAAAGGGAAAATGGGGATAATCATCCCAAATCCCATCATAACGATAACGAGGGAAGCGAAAAGAATAGTTGTGTTTTTGTCCATATTAGTCGGTTAGTTTTGTGTTTAGTAATGGGCTTTAAGTAAGCGATGAAGGTAAAAAGGGAGTCCAAAGTCTCCCGACTTTGGCGTTTTTCGTTAGGGGCTTGGGTGTAGTGTTTTTTGCACTTAGGTTTTGCGTTTTACGTATTGGGGGACGCGGGTGAGGTGTTTTTTGGATCATTATGCTTTTGCTCTGCAATTTTGAGTTCATTCACGAGATTGATGTTTTGTGTTGGGTAGGCTAGTTGAATGCCATTTTCAAGTAAGGTGCGTTCTATGGATTCAAGCACTTCTCCACGAATAAAAGGAGTGTCATCATAGTTATTAATCCACCACCATACGCGCATAACGATTGCTGATTCTCCCATCTCGTGACAGAGTACTTCAACTACGCTATCTGCTAAAATACCATCTATTGGGGCAATAGTTTTTTTTATAATTTGGCGAACTTTTTCAATATCTGT
Source organism: Anaerolineales bacterium (assembly GCA_016744335.1). Classification (GTDB taxonomy): domain Bacteria; phylum Chloroflexota; class Anaerolineae; order Anaerolineales; family Villigracilaceae; genus Desulfolinea. The sequence goes on along the minus strand of JADGEO010000060.1, from coordinate 7,147 downwards.
GCCGTAAGGAATATCGAGTTTGGTTTCCATTCGATAGTGAGGGGTGGGATAAGTGTAATTAACCACCTGGTTTTTTCCTATTAATGAATTTGGAATAATCACCATGCGGTTGTCATACGTGAGAATACGTGTGGTGCGCAATCCGATTTCCTTGACAGTTCCCCAATCTCTAACGGCTTCGACTTCAATAGTATCGTTTACTCTAAAAGGACGGTCGGCTAAGATAGTAAAACCGCTGATTGTATCTGCGAGCGTATCTTGTGCCGCAAAGACAAGGGCTATGCCTACAATACCTAAGGTGATATTTAAAGCGTTGGTATTCAGCCCGAAACGAGATAATAAGAATGAAAAAGAAATAATGGTAATAAAGAAAAACAGGATCCTTTTAAGAACAGTGAGTATGGGGTCTATTGGTCCGTTCTCGTTGGTTTCTTTTACTTTTTCTCGGTAAAGATACTCTAAAAAATTAGTTAGATTCCAGGCGATATAGGCTAAAATGAAAATGGTTATAGAAAAATATATATTCGACAAGAGGGTTTTGGTCTGTACATCTATAAAGGTTAAACGGTCGGTTGCGTATTCAATGATAAAGATGAGCAATAGCCACTTTGATGCAGTTGCCACTGTTGTTGAGATAAACTCATCCCACAAAGATGTCTTTATTTGTTTTCGTACGATGGATAAACCATAATGTACAAAGAGGCGAGATAATATAGACCCTAGAATCACCATAAGAATTGATATGGCTAAATTAGTCCAATCCTCCCCTGTTAAGCCTAAAAATTCAATTTGGTCTATGCCCGAGGATACAGCGATATTGTTGACGGCTTCATCAATTGCTGCTGGGGTAGCGGTTGGGGCTGGGGTGGCAGTTCCTATTGCATCTTCTGGCAGTGCCTCAGCAATTTGAGAAACCATGCTTATCGAAGAGCATCCTGATAATAAATATAGGGTCGTGATAGCCAATACTGAAATTATTCGGGTATATTTCATAATACTTTTCTCTGTTTTTAGGTTATTCTAAGAAAAAGTTAGTGCATAGTATAACTTTATGGGGTTTCCGTAGGCGTAGGCTCAGGTTCTGGCGTTTCTGTTTCTTCAACGGGTGGAAGTTCTGGTAAATCGGGTAAGTCGTTAACTAATAACTGCCAAGCGATATTTACACCATCAAGCGCAATAATAGGATATTTTGGCAAATTCTCTAGCGCAAAATTAAGATGGTCAATAACTACCTCTAAAGCCTCAACTCTTTCTGCTGGCATTTCAGTTTGCAAGGATATAAGAATATCTCTTGCATTCTCAATATCAGATTTAGCTAAGCCAAAATTGTTTTGAGAGAGATAAAGTTGGGCGCGGGTGAGCAATTCTATTGTGCGGCTCAAATTAACCTGACGGCGCACATCGGCAATGGTAGTGCCATTAAGCACTAATAATTGCTCCTGCTCTTTACTTATTTCAAAGAGAGTGTCTAAGGAGGCTTCTATTTTATCTAAATTTTCAAGTGTTTCATCGTGTGCTGAAATAGCGTCCTCAAGTTCTGTTTCGAGAGCTTCCACTTGTTCTTGCATCTCAGAGACCTGATCGTCTAATTGTTCTAATTCTGAGCGTTGTTGGGATTCAAGCTCTTCTATACGAGCGGTATTATTTTCAATCGGCAATAGTACGTTTTCATAAATATAGGGTGTGCCAAAATAGATAAGCCAACCAAGAATGGCGAGTATTGCCAAAAAGAATACCACGCGCAATATCACTATAAATGCTCGTCCCAGACGGGACGAAAAGGATGGCGTTGATTGAGTTTCGTTTTCCATTATTCTTCTCCTTCAGTTATTTTCTTGCCTTTTTTAGATAGGATAGCCATATTTTATATTAGGTTTTAGGATGAAGTACCGCGACAGACTTGTCTTGAGCTTGCGTGCCTTCGGTCAATATTTTTGCCGATGAGACAGAGCTTTCTGTTTCAGACGATGATGCCAATCATTGGCTTAGGCATGAATTATCATGTTAATTCACGTTGAGCCAGTTTTGTTTCCACCGCAGATTAGCTTGGGTGCAATGAACAAGCCTAAAACACGCGCGTTGCAGTCTCATATCCAAATAATGCCAATTACTTCTCTTCAGGGGTTGGCGTTTTGTAGATGGGGGTTTCTGTTGGGGTGGGGGTAATTACATTGAAACAAACTTCTGGCAACCAGCCTAAGCGACCTTCTTCATCTTCTATTTTTAGCCAAACCAGCCCTTCAATTGTTCGTTCGGCATATTGTATGGTGATATAGTGCCCGTTGTATATGCGCCCAATAACAGGACGTGTGAACCCTGCGCTTTGTCTTAATTCTAGGCATTGGTTGTAATCAGTGAAGATATTTTGTATTTTCGCGGTTTCTGGTGTTGGGGTGAGGGTAAAGGTTGATGTTGGGGTAAATGTAGCCGTTGGCGTTGGCGTAAGCGTAGATGTTTTTGTTGCTGTAGGCGTAGGAGACTTGGCAATTCGTGTAGGTGTAGAAGTGAATGTAGGCGGAATAAGGGGGTCTAGTTTGTCGGCAATAATCTGATTGACCACAATAGCTACTGTTTCTTGTAGCTGTAAAGCGATACTTTCTTGTAAATTATCTACATCACTATAATATAGGCGTTGTGGCGTGCGTAAGGTGATTTCTAGGTTGAGAATATCATCTTCATTTATGCTTGTTTCTAGCGTTAGTAGTTCTGCGCTTTGCGCGTGAATTTCTTCGGAGACAATTTTATGTATCTCTCGCTCTCTACTAGCTTCTTGAAAAGCGTTGATGCTAAGATAGGTAAGTGGTAATAGCATAAGAAAGGTGACAAATGCTGAAAGCCACAATGCCTTCGGCACACGTACACCATTTTTGGTGCCGGGGCTAAAGCCTAAAGCAAAAAAGACCAGCATAGAAGCAAATGCAATGGTGACAGCGTTGGTGATAAAGAGTAAAAACGCACCACCTGCAACTTCCCAACGCCCCATGGCGATGCCTATTCCAACCACACCTAGCGGAGGCATGAGGGCAGTAGCAATGGCAACGCCTGGCAATGCGGCAGAGATTGATGGTTGTGCGATAGCAAATGCCGCCGCTAAACCGCCTGCGAGGGCGATCATTAAATCAATGGGGGTAGGGCTTGTTCGAGATATAACTTGCTCAGGAAGGGTTTGTAAGGTGATAAAGGGGAGGGATTCGTTAAACCATGTTAAAAGAATCGCAACAATTATAGCAATAAAAGCCCCGCGAAAAAGAGCAGAAGCAGAGGTTTTGAGCAGTTTTTCATCACCGATTAGTGCCCCTAAGCCCAAACCAATAATTGGCGACATAAGTGGCGCAACTAACATAGCCCCAATTATGACCGCCCCAGAGTTTGTGAGTAGCCCCGATGTGGCGATGATGCTAGACAGCACAACGAGTAAGAAATAATCGAAGTCTGGATGCGCTTCTTCACGCATACGTGCACGCACTTTTACGCGTCGCTCCATGTCTATAGGGGGGAGGGTTTTGCGAAACCAGAAGCGAAGTTTTTCTTTGGATGATAGGTTTTTTGTCATAGTGTGTTTCCTGCCCTTTATTCTACCTTGTTCAACTTAAAATGCAATGTTAGGTAGTTCCTAAAAAACACAAAGTATTACCGCACTAAAAAAGAAAACATATTAATACCTTTTTCATGTATAATAGATGCAATCCTTTATGGATTATTAAAATAAATTTTCTGCCGCCCAATTGCGGTCACCGCTATAAACAGATTTTCTGAAAAACTTTAGGGTTCGCCCTCTTTGATTTTATTTGGGATGTCTATCTGCCATAAATGATGGACTATGATGTGAGCAAGGAAAAAAACATATAAATCGCACATCATATCTGACGGCCTAAGTCGTCTCTTTTTGCCTATTTCTGATGCTCTATAGGTATACCCACAAACAGAAACTTTTAACAGTCGTGACCTCATGGTAGGTTCACGACTGTCTGTTTTTAAGGATGAAAAAAATCACAGCCATCAAAACCCAGCATAAAAATATAGAAAGATCAAGTGTTTTTTTGGATGGGAAATACGATTTTGGGATCGCGCGTGTTTTAGCTGGCTCACTGCGAGTTGGGCAGTTGCTCGGCGAAGAACAGATAGCCGCGTTAAAAGCAGCCGATGAACTTGAGAGCGCGTACCTGAAAGCAATCAACTTTCTCAGTTATAGAGCACGCTCTTCAGCAGAGATACGCAAAAATCTACGCAAACATGAAATCTCAGAGTTGTGCATTGAGCCAACCATAGAACGCCTAGAAAAACAGGGCTTCCTCAGCGATAAAGATTTTGCCGAAACTTGGGTAGAAAACCGCAATACATTTCGTCCGCGTGGAAAACGAGCCTTGACTTATGAACTTCGTCAAAAAGGAATCTCGAATCAGGTAATAGAAACTACGCTAGAAGAAATGGTCAATGAAGAAGAATTGGTTTATCAGGCTGGTAGAAAAAAAGCGAATCAATTAGCCAGACGCAATCTCGAATGGCAAGATTTTCGTAAAAAATTAGCCAGCTTTTTAGCAAGACGTGGGTTTAATTACGGTATTATTTCCCCAGTACTTTCAGTATTGTGGGATGAAGTGCAAGAAAAGTAGGGGCGCACCCTTGCGATCGCCCAAATGGACAGGGGCAAGTTTTGTCTCTATTTTAAAGAGATGTAAACCGAAGGCACGCAAGCTGAAACGCGTAAAAACTGGGTTTTAGCCTAAAAAAAGAAAAATTGGACGGGACTTCTTAATCCCAATAAAAATAATAAACGAGGAATATCATGGAAATAGTAATAGGAATAATTGCCCTAATTATAGGTGCAGGCATTGGCTTTATGGTCAATCGCTATCTCAATGAACAAGAGCAAATAAAACAAAAAACAACTGCCGAAGATATTATCAGCGGGGCTAAAGAACAGGCGCGTTTGATTGAAATTCAGGCACGAGATGATGCCCTAAACTTGACGCGAGAAACTGAAAAAGAGATTGCCCAACGCCGTAAAGAGCTTAACCAAGATGAAAACCGAATTCAAAATCGGCGTGACGAGCAAGATAAGCGTGCCGAAAAATTGGAACAACGTGAACAGAAGGTTAATAGCCGCCAGAGTGCTGTAGACCGCCGTGCGAACGAGGTAGATAAACAACACGAAGTTCAAATGAAGAAATTGCAAGAGATTTCTCAAATGACCCGTGATGAGGCAAAGGAAATAGTGCTTGCCGAAGTGGAAAAGGATGCGCGTGGTGATATGGCACGAATTGTGCGCCAAATTGAAGCCGAAGCCCAAGCCGATGGTGAGAAACGCGCTAGAAAACTAGTTGCAGATGCTATCCAGCGTGTGGCTTCTGAGCATGTTTCTGAAGTCACTTCTAGGCTTGTTCCGCTACCTAATGATGACATGAAGGGACGCATTGTGGGCAGAAATGGGCGCAATATCAAAGCCTTTGAGAAAGCCGCTGGCGTAGACGTGATTGTGGATGATACCCCTGAATCGGTGACTATTTCTTGTTTCGACTCGGTACGCCGTGAAGTTGGTAGACGAGCAATGACACGCTTAACATTAGACGGTCGTATTCACCCCGCACATATTGAAAAGATTGTGAAGCAAGAAACCAAAGCCGTGGATAAAGTGATGGCAGAAGCTGGTGAGCAAGCGGCTTACGATGCTGGTATTAGTGGCTTGAAACCCGAAGTTTTGCGTATGATGGGGCGGCTTAAGTTCCGCACTTCTTATGGGCAAAATCAATTGGCTCATGCCGTAGAATCATCGAAACTTTCGAGCATTATTGCGGCAGAATTAGGCGCAGATATAGAAGTTGCTAAATTGGGCGGCTTCTTGCACGATATTGGCAAGGCAATGGATCATAACCAAGAGGGTACTCATGCCCAGCTTGGCGCAGAATTTTGTAGACGCTATGGTATAAGAAATGAGAAGGTACTAAACGCGATTGCTTCTCACCACCATGAGGAAGATCAGGCTTCGGTTGAGGCAGTTATTGTTGAAGCGGCTGATGCTATTTCTGGCGCACGCCCCGGTGCTCGCCGTGAAGATTTAGATGCTTACGTGAAACGAATTCGTGCGCTTGAAGATTTAGCGGCATCGTTCAAGGGTGTTGAAAAAGCCTACGCCATTCAGGCTGGGCGTGAGGTTCGTATTATTGTTCGCCCCGATGATATTGACGATTTCACAGCAGGGAAATTGGCTCGTGATATTGCCAAGCAAATCGAAGAGAATATGCAATACCCTGGTCAGATTAAGGTGATTGTGATTCGAGAAACAAGGGCAATAGATTACGCGAAGTAAGAAATTTAGAAAGAAACACAAAAATAAAAAGAGCCAGAGAAAAATCTCTGGCTCTTTTTTTATTTAACTTTAGTTTAGCCAAAAACGATGTGAAGATTGAGGAAAGTTAGTGAGACGGTGCGCTCGCTTGAGTGGACTTTAGCTTTAAGCGTGGACGTTTACGTCCATGCGGTGAGAGTTTTGCACGTTTTCAGCGGGATTTGCCTGCCGCGTGAAAGCGTTGAATTGAGTGTTGACATTGTGTATGTTGAGTGTGTATAATGGTAGCATAAAGGAAGGTGTATTATGTTAGCAGAAAATAGACTAAAACGAATCCAATTCTTAATTCCAGAAAACCAAAAGTTTTTCTTAGATTCTGTTGCTCAACGGGAAAATTTAAGTTTCTCAGCATTAGTACGGGAAATTTTTGCTGAATACCAAAAAAAAATGATAGAAAAAGAACTAGAAGAAGCGGCTCGTTTTCTTTATGATGAATATGAGACAAATGAAGAGTTAGTTGCTTTTACCGCCCTTGATGGAGATGATTTCTTATGAAACGCGGGGAAGTTTGGCGCATTAATCTTGATCCAACCATTGGCTCAGAACAAAAAAAGAGTCGCCCTTGCGTAATTGTTAACCACGACTCTATTGGAATTTTACCGCTTAAGATTATTGTTCCTTTAACGGGGTGGCAAGAAAAATTTTCTCAAGCAAGGTGGTTGGTTCCTATCGAAGTATCTAAACAGAATGGTTTACATAAGAAATCAGCGGCTGATACTTTTCAGGTGCGTTCACTTTCAGAAGTCAGGTTTATAGGGAAAATTGGAATCTTGTCAGAAGACGAAATAAAAGATATTGAAC
>JADGEO010000005.1 GCA_016744335.1 Anaerolineales bacterium | reverse complement strand
TTATTTGTTTTGATCAACTAGAGGATAACACTTGACCTACTCTTTTTATGAATTTACAGAAAATAGTTTACACTATTATTTGTATTGAAAGCTAATGCTTCGTCAACCGCCTCCTTCCCCGCAACGTTAAAATTTTTCCTGTAGAAATTGATATAAAACACTAAAAAAATCTTAGAAAGTGCCTAATAAGACTACTTTTTTAGGCTAGAGAATTGCTTATTGGGAGCAACCTTATGGCTCATAAAAAAGAACAAATTCAAAAAATGGGGGTTGTTTTCGTTTTATTGATTCTTTATTTCTTCAGTTTCATTTTTCTATATCATCAAATGGGATTGTTAGGAATCATGTTTTCTATGATACCTATCATCGTAGCCGCTTCTTTTTTTGGGCGATATGGGGGCGGATCTATTGCCTTCATAACTTTCTTCATAAATATGGGGGTAATATATCAAATATCTGGCACAATCGATATCAAAAATCCCGGGATCTCTTTAGGCTCTATTTTTCTTATTTTGGTTGGCATTTTTGTCGGGTGGACAACGGATAAAGACAATGAAATGAAAAAGGAATTGAAAGAACGACTAATTGCTGAAGAAAAACTCGTACAAACCGAATTGTGGTATCGCAACATCTTCGATGGCGTAAATGACGCTGTATTAGTAGAGACTCTAAAAGGGGATGTGCTTGATGTTAATATTCGTGCTTGTGAAATGTTTGGATGGACACGGGAAGAGTTCTTAACGAAAACAACCAAAGATATGGTGCCACCTGAATACCAAATTTTACTTCCTAATGGACAGAAAGAAGCTGATTTTTTTAATAAAACCTTCGAAACGGTAAATATACGCGCTAACGGGGAATACTTTTCAGTTTTTGTATCTGGACGCGTTCAAATGATTGGTCATGAGAAAAGACTGGTTATTGTTATTCGGGATATTACAGAGCAAAGGCTCAATGAAAACGAAATAAAGAGACATCACCAATTTCTTTCTCATATTATCGAATCACTGACACAACCATTTTATGTCGTAAATGTAGCTGACTACTCTATTGCTATTGCTAACTCAGCGGCACGCGGAGATAGTGCCCTAGAAACAGCAACAACTTGCTACGCATTAACGCATCAAAGAAATAGTCCTTGTCATGGAGAAAAACATCCTTGCCCAATTCAGGCAGTGGTAGAAAGAAGAGAGGTCGTGCGTACAGAACATAGCCATTACGATGAAGAAGGCAATGAAAAACACTTCGAATATTATGGCTACCCCATTTTTAACTCGCGTGGCAATGTTAGCCAGATGATTGAATACTCCCTTGATATTACAGACAGAAAAAATGCAATGATCGCGCTTAAAACTGCCAAAGACGTGGCAGAAAATGCGACTAAAACTAAGGCAGACTTTCTTGCTAATATGAGCCACGAAATTCGGACCCCCCTTAATGCGATTTATGGGATGACAAATCTCATGCTCGATACTCCCCTGAACGATGAGCAAGAAGATTTTATTAAAATAATACAGGGTGGAAGCGACACACTCCTTAAAGTGATTAACGATATTTTAGATTTCTCAAAAATAGAAGCCGGAAAAATGGAGTTAGAGAAGAATCCTTTTAATTTAAGAACCTGCCTAGAAGATACCATCTCTCTTCTCTCAAAGAAAGCGACCAATAAAAAACTTGAATTAGCTTGCTCCATTGAAACAAGCACTCCGCCTATTATTATTGGTGATATAACGCGTCTCCGCCAAATACTGGTTAACCTGTTGAACAATGCTATCAAGTTTACAGACAAGGGCGAGGTCGTGATTCACGTCCAAACACGCGCTGTAGAAAACAATCTACACGAATTACTTTTTAGCGTTCAAGATACAGGCATCGGAATTCCCTCGGATAAAATGGACAAACTTTTTGAGAGTTTTAGCCAAGTAGACTCTTCAACCACGCGTAAATACGGTGGCACTGGCTTGGGCTTGGTTATCAGCCAAGAACTTGCCGAAAAGATGGGTGGAAAAATGTGGGTTGAAAGCAAAGAGGGCGAAGGCTCAACCTTCTTCTTTACAATTTTGGCAGAAGCCGCAAAGGAACTCAAATCTCAGCGTAGCACCAAAATTGATTTCTCTCTGGGTGAAAAGCACCCGCTACGAATTTTGCTAGTCGAAGATAATATCATCAACCAAAAAGTCGCATCAAAACTCCTCGAGCGTATGGGTTATAAAATTGATTTAGCAAATAACGGCATTAAAGCACTTGAAGCTCTCGAAAATAAGATTTATGATGTTGTCTTCATGGATATTCAAATGCCAGAAATGGATGGCAATGAGGCAACCCAAGAGATTCGTAAAATTTTTCCTGAAAAACGCCAGCCCTATATTATCGCCATGACCGCCCATGCACTAAAAGGCGACCATGAAAAATATATTGCCCGCGGCATGAATAATTATATTAGCAAGCCAATCAATGTAGAGAGGCTTATCGAAGTTTTAAAAAAAGCACAGCCCATTAGGAATTAGAATTAAATAACTTACGCATTTACAGAATTTTCACTCAAATCTTGCTTCAATAATTGATAATTTGTTTCTTCCTAAGTCCTTTGCGTGGTAAACTCCCCCTATGAATAATAATTTTCGCTCTGGTTTTGTAGCCGTTATAGGACGCCCAAATGTTGGCAAGTCCACATTAATTAATGCTCTTCTTGGTCAAAAAATAGCGGCAGTTTCACCCCGTCCACAGACAACACGCCGCTCTCAACTTGGCATTCTCACTACCGATGCGGCACAAGTTATCTTTGTTGATACGCCGGGGTTGCATAACCCACATCACAAATTGGGCAAAGCACTCAACCTAAATGCAGAAGAAGCCCTCGATGGCGTAGATTTAATTCTTTGGATGGTAGATGCCTCGGTTGAACCAACCGAAGAAGATAAGATGATTGCCTCCCTTTTATTGGAAATTACGCATCGCCCGCCCATTTTACTTGCTACCAATAAAACAGATAGATTAACCGAGGCTGAAACAGAATCTCGTCAAAACGCGTACCGAAACATTTTCCCGGCTGTAGAGTTGGTTTTGCCCCTCTCCGCAACGCGCGGCGATGGGCGTGAAAAACTGCTTAAAACCATCATTGAGAACCTCGAAGAACGCCCTCCCGATTTTCCCACCGATCAAGTCACCGATCTCTACGAACGTGAAATTGCCGCAGAACTAATCCGAGAATCCTGCCTCATCTTCCTGCGTCACGAAATCCCGCACAGCATTGCCATCCGCGTAGATGAATTTACCGAGCGTGGCACTAAAGGTGCGTATATCGCAGCAACTATTTTTGTAGAACGCGATTCGCAAAAGGGAATCGTCATCGGCGCAAGCGGGAAAACTCTTAAGAAAATTGGCTCTGCCGCCCGTAAAGAAATAGAGGCAATGAGCGGACGTAAGGTTTTCCTCAATTTACGCGTAAAGGTACTCAAAGATTGGCGAAATAATGAAAGCTATTTGAGACGTTTTGGCTATAATCCACCTAAAGAACGAAAGAAATAAACCCTTTCCCTAAGTTCGACTGTATTACCGTCAAACTTAGGGGAAAGGCTTTGGCATTTGCTAAAGAGACTAAGGCACAGATTTTAGTTTAATCTTCTTCCTCGTTCTTCTCCAAATATGCTACAGCGCGCCCCTTCTCATCATCCATGACCAAAGTCAAATGATGGTTGGGGCGAAAATCGTTAACGGCAATAAGCTTTAGACTGTTGAGTAAGTTTTCATCTGCACTAATGCGCTCTTCGAGACGATTGGGCGTTCCGTAAAAAAACTTTCTATTAAAAACAGCATCTTCATCATCAAGAAAAATCGCTAGGGGGTAAATTTGAGCTTCCATTAAGTCTTGGAAAAAATGTGTCCCAAAAGAAGGCTCAGGGGAGGTACCAATCTCCTCGCCAGATAACTCAATTAATGCTTGGGTATTATAGATGTCTCCGTAGCCGATATGCACGCCCAAATCGGGGGAGGAGGTTCCCCAACGCCCAGGTCCCACGGCTATGTAGACTTCCTCATCCAAAACCGCATTAAGGCGACCAATCGCCCTTTCCAATTTATTTCGCTCTACCTGAGATTCTATGCCAAAATATCCCTCTGGTGAAACAAAAAGAACATAACGGATATTAGAAACACTTCCGCGTGGCACCATCCGCTTTGTAGAAAAAATAATTCTTCGCTTTGCAATTTTAGCCGGCAAGCGAACTTCTTTATTGTCTTTTATATGGCTCTGCGGACGGCACTGAAGAATAGTAATTTCTACTTCAGGTTGAACAGCACGCGGGTTGAGAAGTCTTATCGAAAACTCTGTATCAACGGGCGATTTATAATGCTTTTCAAGAAGTTGAAGCGCAATTTTCATATCCTCTGCGAAGCGTGTGCGGCGCAAAAGTTCGTCAAAGGTGATTACCAATTTATCTTTATCAATAATGTTGGTATGCAAAGCTGAAAGATAGCCATCTTCGATATTTTGGGCAATATAACGTAAGGGGGCATAGCGAGATTTAATAACTTTATGCACGGGCAAGGTATTAAACTTATTGGCTTTGAGATCAATTACATCCACATATTGCTGTGAATAGCGTTGAATAGCCTTAATATTATCTGCTGGGCGCAAAAGAGGGCGGCTAAGTGCAACAAGGCGGGGATAATCGTTGCCCGTCTGATTTACAGCGCGTGTTCCCATCCCCCAAACTAGCCGCAAAAAACCATCTTCGCTACGTATATCTGCCGACCAGCGATAGATATTGCGACTAAACCCAACGCCTGCACCATGCGGGAAGAAATAATCCCCTACTCTTTCTCCTTCAACAAATTGGATTAATATAGCAAGCCGCTCATCATAATCAATCAGCCCCGTTTGTCGTCTATAAATGATAGATTCAGCTCTCAGCGCACTGGCATATACACGACCTATTGCACGAGTAAGATAAGCAAAGTTTTCTTCTGTAGTCCCCTGATTAGGGCAAAAATAACTTTCATATTTGCCAGCAAAAGAATGTCCAAAATTATCTTCAAGTAAGCTAGAGGAACGAACAATCATCGGTTGCCTGCCTGCTTTTTCAATAAGGTCTTCGAGTTGTTCTGCTATTTCGTCTGAAAAAGTGGCTTTGCTAAACTCTTCTTCTAAAACAGGATATTCTTCTCTAATCTGTTCTTCGTTTTTATATTTTTGATCTACCCACTTCATCAACCCACTATTTTCCAACATATCATACATTACCTCTGAGCCAAGGTAATAAGAATCAGGGGTACGGATATGTTTCTTGATTTCATCTGGGGCAACTTCTGCAAGGATACGAGCGGCAAGGAGCATTCCTGCGGCTTTCCCACCAATTCTCCCCCGCCCAATCTTTCTATTACGAATTTTTTTAAGATCCGATATAGTAAACCATTTTTTTGCAACATTGATATAAGCTAACTGATCGCTAATTAGTTTCCGAATTAATACAACCTTCGTATCTTGAAGACGAGGCTCTAGAGGAGCACGTTTTTCTAAAGGTAATTTTTCTATCGTTGAAGCTTTATCTATGGCTACATCTTGAGAAGAAAAATCAGGGTCAAACTCGCTTAACTCTGGCGTTACTACGCCGCGCTCAAATAGAATTTGATCAATAATTTCTTGTAATATTTCTTGAGGAAAACTATAAGAAAAATAGAAATCTGTCAAAGAATCTCGTACACGAGCAAGGCGTAAATCCCAGGTTTCTGAGCTTTCTTCTGAGAAAGGATCTTGAATCCCTTCACGCGTTTGAGAATGAATGGCTTTTTTTCTTGCCTTCTCATTAAAATCTTTGCGAGAGATAACCCCGTGCTTGAAAATTTTCTTTCTCATCCGCGCACGAATACGGCTACTTAATACAGGATAACGATTAAGCGCTAAATAGATATTTAAAATACGATCTGATGAGGGCGGGGCTAAAGTCATAGTATCTCCCTTGGGATAAAAAAAGTGTCAGGGCAATTATCTTCCCTGACACTTATACTTTAACACTTGCAAACTCGTTGCTTTCTCTACCCCAAGTGCATCGGCATAATGACATGAGTGAAATCATCGTCACCAATGGGGCGGATAACCCCAGGAGCATTCGGTGCAGATGTCTCAATTGCCACATTAGGCGTCTTGATAATTTCCAAAACTTCTCGTAAGAATTTGACATTAAAGGCAATCAATAAACCAATCCCATCTACGGTTGCCTCAACGATAGTTTCATTTGAACCAGTTTCTTCAGATTGAGCTGAAATCTCGATTTCACTTGGTGCCATATCATCTTCGCTGGCTTTAATCTCTAAGCGAGCCACATTTGTTCCGTCTCTTGCAAAAATTTCGGCTTGTTTGCATGCCTTCAACAGTGACGCGGTCGAAACAATGGTGCGCGATTTGTGCGAGCGCGGGATAATTTGCTCATAATCGGGGAAAGTGCCTTCAATTAACTGTGAAACCAACTCGGCATCCTTCACGCGGAAGACAACCTGACCGCGCCCATCAGGAACAGTCATCGAAATCATATCCGTCCCATCCCCAGCAATGCGAGCTAACTCGCTCAACGCACGAGCGGGGATAATGGCATTAATCGATTTTTCAATGGGCACAGAAAGCGTAGCTTTGCGTACCGACAAACGGAAACCATCCGCCGAAGCCATGATAATCTGATCGTTAGTTACAGTCAGTAAAACACCCATCAAAACGGGACGAGCTTCATCCGAAGAAGCGGCAAAAGCCACCTGATGAATCATTTCCTTAAAATCAACTACGTTTAGTTGAATGGCATCTTCCATATCAGGCGTAGTCAAGGGAGGGAAGTCTTCAGCATCAATGCACTTGACATCATTCACAGAAGCCCCGCTTTTAATATTTAATGTCTGTGTCTCACCATCAAGGTCTAATAGCACCTGAGCACCCGGCAAGGTATTCACCAAATCAGAAAAAGTACGTGAAGGCACGGTAGTCGTCCCTTCCTCTTCAACTTTTGCAGGAATCCAAGCCGTAATGCCCAACTCCAAATTAGTTGCCGAGAGTCGCACACGTCCCTCGTCTGTGGCAATTAGTATATTTGCCAAAACAGGGAGTGTGCTCCGAGGGGAAACTGCGCGAGAGACAATGCCCAAGCCACGTGCTAAATTTTCTTGCAGGACGGTTATTTTCATACCAAACCTCTTTATTTAATGCGTTAAATTATTTTTTAAAAGTATATCATTAAACTTCTTTGCGCTTTTTTAAAACCCTTCCAAATGGCTCAAATCTGCAATGCCATCGGTGAGCGAAGCGATTTTTCCGACCAATGCCAACCGATTTTCTTTCACTGCATCATCTTCGTCCATCACCAGCACATTGTCGAAGAAATTATTGATGGCGGGGACAAGCGTTTCGACAACACTCAATACTTCATTTACCGTGTTGCTGGCGGCATCTTCTGTCTTAAGTATCGCCTCATATAATTCTTTTTCAGCGGTTTCGACCAACAAACCACTTTCTACTTTCCACTCTTCGTTTTCTATCTTTGCCGAGCGGATGATTCTTACACAGCGCGAATATGCGGGAAGGATTTGCTCCCAATCGTCGCGCGAAACCCAAGCGGATAATTCTTCGACAGACTTGGCGGCACGCGCGGGATTTTGACTCGCTTGCCCTAAAATAGCATCTACTACATCATGAGCGTTTCCACGTTCCCGAAGGACAACGCGTAATCTGCCTTCGATGAAGGTTAACACTTTGGTTTTGATTTCATCGCTAATTTCTATGGGCTGTTCTTTGGCGGTTTTCTCAATGGCAATACGCAAATTGAAATCTAAATCATGCTCTAAAAGGGGTTGCACAACGCCAATTGCCGCGCGGCGCAATGCGAAGGGGTCTTTTGTGCCCGTTGGGGCAAGCCCCGCGGCAAAAAGCCCGACCAAAGAATCAAGGCGGTCGGTGATCGCCAGAGCCATCCCTATTTTACTTTGTGGAACGGTCTGATATTGTTCGCCAATCGCAGTGGCGACTTCGGCATCTTCGCCAGAGCGGAGGGCATATTCACGCCCGATGATGCCTTGCAAGGAGGTCATTTCGGTGACCATTTGTGTCACTAAATCGGCTTTGGCAAGATAAATGGAGCGAGCTAGGGGTTTAATGGTAGAGACATCGCTAAAGCCAAATAAGGAGCAAAGTTCTGCGCCTAATTTCAACATTCTATTCGATTTATCGAGCATGGAGCCGAGTTTTGTCTGGAAGATCAACCCGCTTAGTTCTGGGCGGAAATCTTCGAGAGATTTCTTCACGTCTTCGCGGACGAAGAAGTTTGCATCTGCAAAGCGGGCGTTGATGACGTGTTCGTTGCCTTCGGTGACCATGTCGAGATATTTGGAGTCGCCGTTGCGAACGCCAACAAAATAAGGCAGTAGGGATGGGGCTTGCCCCTGTCCCCGTTCTTGGGCAGGGGCAAGCCCAGCCCCAACAACCGCAAAATATCTTTGATGTTTCTGCATAGTTTTGATGAGGACATCTCGGGGTAATTCAAGATATTCATCGGGGAATTTGCCTAAAAATGCGGTGGGCATTTCTACTAAATGGCTGACTTCTAGGAGAAGGGCTTCGTCAATAAGAGCTTCACCATCGACAGATGCAGTGACTGCTTTGACTTGCTCCAAGACCATCGCTTTGCGTTTTTCTTCGTCTAGGACGATTCCAGCTTCTTCTATTATTTCAAAATAGGCATCTGCCGAAGTGATTTCAATTTCAGGAGAGTCGTAAGGGCGTAAGCCGCGGGTGGTGTTGCTGGCGGTGACTCCGGCGTATTCAAATGGAATGATGGTTTCACCGAGCATGGCAACAAACCAGCGAATAGGGCGTGAGAAGGCGACGCCGCTATCATTCCATTTCATGGATTTGGTGAAGTGAATTTCTTTTATTAATTTGGGCAGAGCTTCGAGGAGAACATCGCCTGCGGGTTTGCCATCTTGCTTGACGACTGCGACAACGTACTCGCCGCCGTTAATTTCTCGTTTTTCTAATGCGCTAATATCAACGCCTTTGCCGCGGGCGAACCCCATGGCGGCTTTGGTGGGGTTGCCCTCCGCATCGAAGGCGCGGGAGGCGGGTGGTCCCTTGACGAGTTCTTCGAGGTCGGGTTGTTTGGGATCGAGATTCTCTATCCACACGGTAGCACGCCGAGGTGTCGCGTGAATCCGCACCGCACCATGTTTGAGACGCAGTTCCTGCATCCATAGCGGAATCCCTTTGCGGAGCTGACCAAGTATGGATTCCACATCCGAATGGGGCATTTCTTCGATTCCAAGCTCTAAGACAAAAGACTTAGGACTTAAGGCTTCAGATTTAAGGTTTTTGGTTTTAGCTGAGGTCTTAGGGCTGATGTCTGAGGTCTCAAGAAGCGGATAATTGAGTTCCTTGCGTTGTTCAACGTAGCTTTCTGCGACCTTTCGAGCCAGCGTACGCATTTTGCGGAAAAAGGCTTGACGCTCGGTGACGCCAACTGCGCCGCGGGTATCGAGGATATTGAAGGTGTGCGAGCATTTTAGGACGTAATCGTGGGCGGGGAGGACGAGACCGGCATCGAGGCAGGCGTTGGCTTCGGCATCGAAGTTTTCGTACATCTGGCGGAGGCGGTCGACACTGGCGATTTCGAAATAGTATTTGCTATGCTCGAATTCTCCTTGATGTGAGATTTCACCATAGGTTACGCTTTCGCTCCAGGGTTCATCCCAGATGGCGGCGGCGTTGTTGAGGGCAATCAGGATGCGCTCTAGCCCGTAGGTGATTTCGACCGAAACGGGATCGAGGGCTACGCCACCGACCTGCTGAAAATAGGTGAATTGGGTGATTTCCTGCCCATCCATCCAGACTTCCCAGCCCAGCCCCCAAGCGGAGATGGCAGGCTGTGCCCAGTTGTCTTCGACAAAACGGATGTCGTGCTGGCGCGGGTCTATGCCGATGGCTTTAAGCGAGTCGAGGTAGAGTTGCTGTGGATCGCCAGGATCGGGTTTCAGGATGACCTGAAATTGGGTGTGCTGTTGAAAGCGATTTGGGTTCTCACCGTAACGCCCATCGTCTGGACGAACGGAGGGTTCGACGTAGGCGACGTTCCACGGCTCTGGTCCGAGGACGCGCAGGAAGGTGGCGGGGTTCATTGTCCCCGCACCGACTTGGGTGTAGTAGGGTTGGGCGATGGTGCATCCGTGGGATGCCCAGAATTGCTGGAGTTGGAGGATTATGGTTTGGAGGGATTTTTTTTGTTGGGTCATAGGGTTTTAGGGGTTAGGTGATTGGAAGAATCCACGAAGTTGCACGAAGATTCACGAAGTTTTTTTTATCGGGGGGATTATACCGTGTTTGGGGAAAATACTCCCTAAGAACATAAAATTACGGTAAAGCTTTGTGATGCCTTAGATACTCTCTCAAAGATTTTATAACATGCTCTGCTGTTCTTTGAGATTGCCCTATCCAGTAAATTTTATCAATATGGTTAGGATTAATCTGTAGCTTTGTTTTAATACTTTCAAAATAATTCTGACTAACAAAAGTGACTTTGTGAATTTCTCCACTCTTCAAAGACAGTGTGAATGTAGGAGAATCTTCAATGTGAACAACTTCTGGGTTTCCAACATAATTATTGCTCTCTACAGGAAGTTTTCTATCTTTTTTTTCTATGGACAAAGCTACGACATCTGTGTAGTACTGCTCAGCTGTGTATTCTGATGAAACTCTGTCATCAATAAAATCATAAAAAAAACAATGTGTGACTAACATATCTTCGGCTATAACAATATATTCAAGAAAATAAACTCCATATAAAATATCATATAAAACACCATATTTATTATGGTCCAGGGGGTATGTTTGCCTTGCTCTGATATGTTTGTACAAATCTTTATTTACAGATTCTAAAAACCGTCTTGGGAACTCTCGTTGTAATTCCCCTGGTCCCAATATAGATAAAGGGTTTTTTATTTTATTTTCAGGGTCTTTACTTTGTATCTCTATTATTTCTCGAACCAAAGCGATTTCAGTCTTTGTATAATGCCATAATTTATTAAATTCTTCATCAAGCCACTCGCGCACTTTTTTACCCGATAATGGCTTGGGAATTTGCCTTCTTAACCGAGCAACTTCTTTTTTTAAAGTACTAATTCGTTTTTTTGCTTTGAGAATTCTTTCAGAAAGAATTTTCTTTAGCTCTTTTAACTCTAATGTTAATTCATTGATTTCTTTTTTCTCCCCTCCCTTGATATACAAAATAGAAATTAGCAATCCCCCAACAAATAGCCAAGCAAATGAGAAGGAAATATAAAATAAGTATCTCTTCTGTTCTGACAAACTTTCTGTTGTGGGAAGTAAGCGAATAAGCAATATGGAAGTCCCCAGAAAAACAAGTCCTAAAATGACCCTTAAAAAGGCTTTTTTGCGAGCTTTTTTTTCTAAAAAATCGATTTTATCAAGAACTTCATTCTCTCGCTGTTCGCATTTTCTGATAGCCCCCCTCACTTCTTTTTTTATAGAAGCAATTTCTTTGCGTTGAGGTATCCCCGCATCTTTTGGCTTAATTCTGAAAAAATAATCCCAAAGTTTTACTCTATCTCGCTTTTTTTTGTCTAAAAATAAATTCCCCCTATCTTCGCGAGAAGGCATATATGACAATTCTTTAATATAGTCCCATATATCCCGTGAGTATTTTTTGTATTCGGGCATCAGATGCCTCACATTTGAATGTTTAAGTATTCTAGTTCTTCTGACACAGGGTCAATTAATTCCAATAACTCTTTATCTATAGAAGAATAGTTTTGAAGTTCTTCTTTTATAAATTGTAAAGTTAAGGATGATGAATCATGTAATTTACTAAGATGAAATGGCACATATTTTATACATCCCAAAACGGCTAATGCGGTTGGACGTATCTCTTCATCCTGGATGGCGATAGAGATATGCTTTTCAACTATTTCCCAATCGTCTCCTCGCATTCTTTTTCTTTTATTACGATAATAAGCAATACCCGCGAGAAGGTTGACAATCGGGCTAATCCTTTCTTGCGATGAGAGAGAGACACATTTTTCATGAGCCTTTTCGTATTTCCCAAACTCTATAAAGTTTTTAATATCCTCAATTTTTGTATTTAAACTCTCTTCTGGCATTCCTCGATTTATAACATTGTTATTTCCTGTAAGGATAACGCTACTAGATACATCACCATTAATGCTAACATTCCCTTGTTGATATTTTTGCCCTAAAGAACTCTTCTGTTCAATTTCTTTCCCCACTTTTTCTTCAATATATATTCTCGGTTCTGTAGATTCTATTTTGAAATTTGGGGGAGTTCCTAATGGCGGTGCAGTTTCTCTTTTTTTATAAATCGTTCTTAATAAGTCGATATAATTGTTTTCACTATATGGATTATCGCTTAAATCAATATATGTTTTTGCAAGTCCCCAAGAAGGGGCAGAATCTCGCCATTTGCCTTTTTGCAAAATGGGAATAAATTTTCTTTGATTACGCTTAACGAATAATTCGCCCGTGATAACGCCTTTTTCATAAACAACGCCGCTAGGATGTTCGCTTTCAGATTTTCTTTTATAGGCTGGGGTACAAATTACTAGGACAAAATCACTTTCACTTACTGATTTTTCCATGAACTCAGGTAGTGAATCTCCTGGAATAACGTGCCATTGGTCAAGAATGGTGTCAACGCCGTCTGAACGTAAACGTGTAGCAAAATCATGTACCCAAATTTTGGTGTCTTCTTCCCAAGCGTATGAAATAAAAACTTTAGGTTGTTTTGATTTTGTCATTTTTCTTTATGGGTGGTGTGAAGGTTTGATTTCCCGACTTTGGGATTATACCAAGAACGCACGGCGGTAAACCGACCGTGCTAAATAGCGGAAGCCCGCTGAAGCGGACTCAGTTTCAGCCCGAAGGGCTTCCATGGTTTGAGCAGGTGGCTTTAGCCCCGCTCATTTGTCGAGCCATGAGTCAACCCCGTCCGCTACGAGGCGGTTGTGGAGGGTGCGGACGCGAGTCGCATCGGTGTGGGCGCGCCTTTCGGCGTGGGAGAGGAAGACTTTTAGATGGCGAGGCATGAATTATGAATTTTGAATGCGGAATGAAAAGATTAAACACAATGGGCACGAAGATTCTCGAAGGAAAAGCTTTGGTTTTTGTTTTTAACTTTGTGGGTCTTGGTGTCCTTTGTGGTGAGAGTATTTAAAACTGGCGAATTCGGATTTTCACTTTCCCAAAAGCTCTTCGTTCGGCAACTAAAATAAAAGGAGGATTTACTTCTAAATCGCGCTCAAAAATTGCTTTCAATGTTTGCTTTGTAAATTCAGGACGAATATGCCCAGGACGTAGATAAATGATACCCACAAATTGTGCTCCAAAAAGAGCTAATCCACCAAAATCACTGCCGTGCGTTAATACAGCGCGTCCTTCTTCAGATGCTTTCAAAAGGACATATTCATCTGTAACACCAAATTCCCCCCGCTCTGCGATGGAGGTAATATCAAAACCTGATTCTCGTAGAAAATCAACTACATCAGGATGGATATTCTCATCTGCAAATAGCGGAAAATCAAAAGAATTCACGCCTCGACCTGCAAATCTAAAAGAATTTCATTTTTTACGGTTGAGGCAGCATACCTTAAAGATTCTTCTATCGCAGTTAAATTCAATTGTGGATATGCTTCTAAAAGTTCGGTGCGCGTTGCTCCACTAGCAAAAAGCTCTAAAATAAATTCAATGCTTAAGCGCGTGCCACGAATATGTGGTTTCCCGCTTAGGATTTTTGGGTTATAGGAAATTTGTTGGAACATAGTATTCTCCTTCACAGTTGAACTGCTGCAAAAGAATTATACCGCAGAGCCTAACGATGAACCTTTCTTTGGTCAACCCCGTCTGCTACGAGGCAGTTGTGGAGGGTGCAAGTTTTTTTATATTTGTTCAGCAGCAGTCATATAAGCCCGCAAAAGATCATTAATCCTAGTTTGATAACCTTTACCTTGTGATCTAAACCAGAGCAAAACATCTCTGTCTAAACGGATGGTGATTTGCTCTTTTTTAGATGTAGGTTTTAATCCACGCCGTACAATTCCTTGCGCGAAAAGTTCTGGCGTGACTTCTTCTAAATCGGAGAAATCAATCTCATCGTCTGTCATGGAATCGAGACGCTCCCAATCAGTTTGCGATTCTTTGGATATATCGTTTTGACTCATTTTTAGTTGCCTTTCTGGCTGAAATAATTCGAAGGTTTCCGTTACGTTCTGTGTGAATTACAACAATTATACGAACATTCAACAATCCAAATGTAATGAAACGTGTCTCTGCATAATCGTACCGTTTATCTTCGATTGTAAAAATATCTCCTTCAAACAAGGGCGGAATATCCACAAAATCTATGCCGTGTTTGCGGATATCAGCTTGACGTTTATTTTCATCCCATTCAAAGTTTATATTCATATTGTAGTTACAAATTGTGGTTGCGTCAAGCGGTTGTGGAGGGCGCGGACGCGAGTCGCATCGGTGTGCGCGCACCTTTGGGCGTTAAGAGAGGCGGTGTCCTGAGCTTGTCGAAGGGAAAACTTTTAGGGGGCGAGTCATAAATGATGAATGATGAATTTTGAATACAGAATATTTTTACCACGAAGAGCACAAAGGAACACGAAGAAAAAGCTTTTAGTTTTGTTTTTAACTTTGTGGAACTTGGTGTCCTTCGTGTTTAGAAAGATGGTGATTTTCCCGACCTTGAAATTATACAGCAAAAGGATGGCTGGGGATGAGATTTTCTTTGTCGAAGCATGAGGCAACCCTATCCGCCACAAGCCCACAAAGCCCCCTAACCTGTCGCCCTTGCGACCTCGTCTTTGGCAAAGATGACTTCCTTTTTCCCTGTTAGCATGTCGGTTATTTTATTGGCGACCAAGTTCAAATGCCCGGGGTGGGCGACGTAGTCTAAATCATCGGCGGGGACGGTGAGCACGGGGCAGAGGGTGAAATTGGTAATCCATGATTCGTAGAGGTCGTTTAGCCCCGATAGATAATCGGGAGCAATCTCGCTTTCATAATCACGACCACGAGACTCAATCCGTTTCAGTAAAGTAGGCACAGATGCGCGCAGATAGATGACCAAATCGGGGGGAGGGAGAAAGCCTATCACGGTTTCGTAGAGTTCTCTGTAGGTCTGATAATCGCGTTCTTTTATATGCCCTTGTTTCGCTAGGTTTTGAGCAAAGACTTCGGCATCTTCGTAGACGCTACGATCTTGAATTACAGAAGTGGGATGTTTGGCTAAATCGTGATGGCTACGCAGACGATGTGATAAAAAGAATACCTGTGAGTGAAAAGACCAGGCGGGCATATTATCGTAAAAATCTGCAAGGTAGGGATTTTCGGCGACTGGCTCGTAGAAAGGTTCCCAGCCTAGTTTTTCACAGAGCATTTCAACGAGTGTAGATTTTCCTACGCCTATATTGCCGGCGACTGCAACGAATTTTTTCATAATTTATCCTCAACAGTAGACACTCAGTTTTTTCTTTGCAAGCATATTCTTAAGCCGTAGAAAGTAGTAATAAAAAAACGCTTCCATTTAAAAGATAAAAACCGAGTGTCCTGATAGATTTACGGGCGCGCCTCTTTCTCTTTAGAAAAATGCCGATTAAAGGGCACACAAGTCAAAGGTCACGCGTGGTGCGCTCTTTCTTCATCCGATAAAAGAAAACCGCCAAAATGCTCTAAGGGCATTGAGGCGGTCTTTTATCCTAATCCAAAAAAGAACTTATTTTGCTAACTCTTCTTCTATAATACTTTGGAAAACGGATAGGGGTTGTGCGCCTATTACCGCTCTTCCATTTACGTAAAAAGTGGGGGTCGATTGCACACCGATGCTCATGGCATAATCTATGTCGTTTTTGACAAATTCTGTATATTTGCCCGAAACAAGACATTCTCTAAAGATATCGGCATCGAGTTCTAGTTGTTCTGCGTATTCGTGCAATGCGGCTTCTCGTAACCCAAGCTCATTTTCAAAAAGTTTTTCGTGATAATCCCAATAAGAATCTTGATCGCCCGCACACAAGACAGCTTCGGCGGCAAGATAGGCGTTTGCGTGCAAGCCTACAAGGGGAAAGTTGCGATAAACGAGCCGAATTTGGTCGGGGTATTCTTCGAGTAAAGGTTTATAAACTTCATTGTGCCATTTAGTGCAGAAGGGACATTCAAAATCACTAAACTCAACAATGACGATGGGTGCATCTTCAGGTCCTTGGCTGGGATACCCCTCTGTTGGAATATCCACATTTTCGGCAGGTGCTTGCTGTGGGGCTTCGGCGGCAAGGGGAGCCTCTTGAAACTGAGTTGGGGCATCAGCAGAATCGCTTCCCCAGACAAAATAACCAACCAAAATACCAAGCGCAAATGTAATAATTACCGTAAGCGCATTGAATTGGCTACGCTTTACTGTAGCGAGTTTCTTTTCTTTTTTTGTAGTTTTTTTTTCTTCATTCATGGGGCGGATTATATCTTAATTTCTTTTTCTGGGATGAAGTGCCGCTTCAAACGTGCTTTAGGCTTGCCTACCCTTTAGCAACGCTTATGTGTAAAACGAGCACGTGGCTCTTCAATATACGCTGGCGGTAAAATTATCCAAAGTGGAGAAAACTGTGGATAACAGCGCATAAACTGTAGATAAAGAATAATATCTGTGGATAATTTCTGAAAACTTTTTCTGTATATATGGGCTATGTATAAAAACACCCCATATATAGAAAAAGGCTCTTTTTATCAAAAAGAGCCTTTTTTTATCCTTAATTCATCCCAAAACTTATCCCCATATTCTTTTCTCTCCACTCCCCTGTATATGGGGGATAAATTGCTTCGTGCACAGCAAATAGGGTGTTTTTTGGCGTGCTTTTCAGCTTATCCCCATCATCCACACCCCCTACTAAGACGACTAATTTAATATACATATTATAACTATGGATAAAGATTCTTCTGAAGAGCAAAAACACTACACAAAAATCAAAAAACTATTTACGCAAAGAAATTAGTTTCCTACGAATAACAGGGATGCGTACAACCAAAAACAAAATAACAAGCACACCATAAATCAAAGGTTGTAAGACATCCCCTTGCAAAGAGAAAATATCCCCTTTACGCGCCCATGCAAAATGAAGAATAAGCATAGGGGCAATTAGATAAACAGTCTTGTGCAACTTCTTCCAGTTTTTGCCAATTTTTTTCATCCCCCATTTATAAGAAGTTATTGCCAGGGGAATGAGCAAAAGATAGCTTATAGTGCCAATTAGGGTATAGCGTTTTTCGAGTGTTGCTTCAAAGAGCAAACTAAAATCGAAGGCATAGTCTATAGCAAAATAAACGGTGACGTGTAAGGTAGCATATAGAAAGGCATAAAGCCCCAAGACGCGCCGATATTTGGCGGGAGCACGCCAGTTGAAAAGCGTTCGTAGCGGCGTAATCGCCAGAGAAAGAATAAGCAAGGTGATGGCGGCGAATCCTGTTTGTTGTTCTAAATCTTGAATAGGATTAGGGCTGAAGTTATTGGTCAGGAAATCGAAAATCAGTTTAGCAAGAGGGAGCAAACTGCCAACATGTACTAAAATTGAGAGTGGTTTTAGCTTTTTCATGCTTAGATACTATATTTCACTTGGGTCAATTCTTCTGAGACTTCCCACAAATGCTTAGCAATTTCTTCATTATGGGATCTTTCATTTGATTTGCTACGGATGGGGTATCCGCGCCAACCGCCCAAAGCATGGGGACCAATAAAATCTGCGCCTTTAGCTTCAGGGCTGGTTGCGGCAAAGAGAGTCGGTAAGGCACCCATTTCTTGAGATTGGGCAATGAGATTATTCATCACGGTAAAGATGCCACTTGTTGCTTGTAAGTTGGTCGCAGAGTAGCCGGGGTGTGCCGCTAGGCTCAGCGTATTTCTATCTGCCGCTTTTAGTTTACGGTCTAACTCATAAGCAAAGAGAAGGTTTGCTAATTTGCTTTGCCCATACGCACCCCATTTATTATAGTTTTTCTGGCTATTTATGTCGTCAAAATTTATCTTGCCCATATTATGAGCCTTACTGCTAACAGAGACAATACGAGACTTTTCAGCTTTCAAAATTTTCTCTAGCAAAAGCCCAGTTAATGCAAAATGACCAAAATGATTGGTGCCCATTTGCATTTCGAAACCATCTATGGTTTTATAGAAGGGCGTAGCCATCACACCAGCATTATTAATCAAAATATCCAGTTTTTCATATTCCTCATTAATTTCTGTTGCAAAATTACGCACAGAATCTAATGATGCTAAATTTAGCTCTTTTAACGCAATCTGCGCTGTGGGTGTCTCTTGCATTATTTCAGCCGTAGCCTTCTTCCCTTTTTCCATATTTCGACAAGCCATAATAACTTCTGCGTTTTTGCGGGCAAAGACACGTGCGGCTTCAAAGCCTATGCCACTATTTGCGCCTGTTATAAGAATTACCCTTCCCCGCAGGTCAGGGATATTTTTACTTGTCCAGTGTTCTTTTGATGTCATCATATTTCCTTCTAGTAGAGTGTAGCGGGGTCCATTCCTTCATATAAATGCGCCACTTCTTCGGCGTAACCATTAAAAGGAAGTGTATCACGGCGTTGTAGCTCTCCAATTCTGCGTTCGCTGGCTTGTGACCAACGCGGGTGGTCAATTTCTGGGTTGACGTTGGCATAGAAACCATATTCTTTAGGGGCAATATCCTCCCAAAAAGTGGATGGCTGTTCAGCGGTCAGTTCGATTTTTACGATAGATTTGATAGATTTGAACCCATATTTCCATGGGACGACAAGCCGAATCGGCGCGCCATTTTGGCTTGCGAGCGTTTCCCCGTACAGCCCCGTGGAGAGAATCGTGAGATCGTTTAACGCTTCATCCAAACGGAGACCTTCCTGATAGGGCCACGGGTAAAGCCCGTTGCTTAATCCTGGCATTTGGTCGGGGTCGGCAAGGGTTTCAAAGCGGACAAATTTTGCATCAGGCGTTGGGTCTACTGCTTTCAATAATTCGGCAAGGGGGAAGCCGTTCCACGGGATGACCATGCTCCAGGCTTCTACACATCTCATTCTGTAGATACGCTCTTCAATAGAGAAGTTCCCTAAGATTTCTTCGATGCTGAAATTTTGAGGGTTATTAACCAAGCCGCCTACTTCTATCGTCCAGGGAGAAGATTGGAAGTCTTTAGAAAGTTTTGCCACGCGCTCTTTGTCTGTAGAAAATTCGTAGTAATTATTATAGCTAAGTATGGATTCTTCGGCAGTCAGCTCTTTGAATAGAGAAGATGTTTCTTGGTCGGCACTCAAGTTTTGGGGCACGGGCGTAACGGGTGTTTCATCTGCAGATGTGCCACACGCCGCTAAAAGTGCCGCGCCTGCGGTGACAATTCCCGCTTGTTTGAGGAAATCCCGTCTTGAGAGATATTGGTCTTTGGGCGTCACTTCAGATGGGTGAAGGGGAATAGATTTAGTGTCCATTTTTTATCCTTATTTTTAGAAAAGTAATTGGGTAATATAGAGTGAAAATAGCATATTTTGGAAAGAGAGTCAAATAAGAAGCTTTTAAGAATATGCATATACTATTTTACCCTTGTTGACTCCTCTGTGATTTTCATGTACACTCTAATTAGACGTTTAGCTAAACAGCTAATTGGAAAGGAGAAATATGGCAAGCAAAGTATATAAGGCGCTTTCTGACCCTACGCGTAGAAGAATTTTGCAGTTGCTCCGCAAAAAAAATATGAACGCGGGGGAAATTGCCGAGCATTTTAATTCTACTAAACCGACTCTTTCGCGGCATTTTTCTGTTTTGCAAGAAGCCGATTTGATTCAAGGCACGCGTGAAGGAAATTTTATTATTTACAGACTTAACGTCAGCGTCTTAGAAGAAGCGATGTGGGGCATGATGCAGATGTTTGAAATTGAGCCGAGAGGGATGAAAGATGAAAAATAAAAACGATTATAAAAATATATTAATTTTCAGTGGGGTCGTATTTCTCTTCACTCTTGCATTGACAATTTGGGCGTGGGGGAAAATCCCCGCTGATGCTCAAGTCCCCATTCATTGGAATGTACAAGGTGAAATAGACAGATATGCGAAGAAAACAGTTGGGTTGTTCGTAGGTCCTTTCACTGTTCTTTTCCTGACAATGCTATTGCTCTTTATTCCTCGAATGGAGCCACGCAAAGAAAACTTTGCGCAGTCTCAGAAAGCCTATAAAATCATTATCGGTGGTGTTCTTCTCTTTGTAGCGGGCTTGCATATATTCACAATTCTGACTGCGTTGGGGTACGATGTTGATATTTCATCTGCAATGGCTTTCGGATTAGGCATTCTCTTCATGGCAATAGGCAACTATCTCGGAAAAATTCGCAGTAATTTCATACTCGGTATCCGCACCCCCTGGACGCTTTCTAGTGAATCATCATGGAATAAAACGCATCGTTTAGGTGGATGGCTTTTTCTTCTAACTGGATTGCTCGTTTTCTTAAGTGGTTTTTTTCATAACGCAGAGCTTACATTTGGGTTGCTTTTGGGGATGGTTTTCATCTCAGTTATTCTTCTTTTTGGTTACTCTTATTGGGTTTGGAGAGGGGATGAAGAGAGGACAGAAAGCAAAAAGTAGGTCACTGTGTTTCACGTGAAACACAGTTATTGTAATGCAAGATTTATCTTGCTCTTGATAAAAAACACGAATAGCACTTTTGTTTGTGTTTCACGTGAAACACTTTTGTTGTAATACAAGATTTATCGTAAGCGTTCAGCCATATTAAAAGCTTTCAACGCAAATGCCGCTACGCTATACGCGAATGAGCGAATGACGCGAATCTTTAATGCTTTTGCTGCATTTTTCCAGAAAGTTTATATGTTTTTGTGATCTTTGCACATATAAAAAACAAAAAAGTTTTTAAAATCCGCGAAAATCTGTCTAATCTGTAAAATCCGTGTTCTGTTTTGAAACCCCTGAACGCTTACGATTTATCTTGCTCTTGATAAAAAACACGAATAGTACTTTTGTTTGTGTTTCACGTGAAACATAAAATCTCAAGGAGTTCTTGATGAGCACAAAAACAACCACAATCATCGCAGTAATCATAATCGCATTTACTTTTCTTTTGGGGGCATTTCTCTACGATGGATTGCCAGACCAAGTTGCCTCGCATTGGGGCAAAGACGGTGAAGTGGATGGCTATATGGATAAGTTTTGGGGTGTTTTTCTGATGCCCACGATGTCGGTACTCTTGTTGGGCATGTTTCTAGTTATCCCAAAAGTTGACCCGCTCAGAGAAAATATCGAAGAGTTTCGCCGTGTTTTCAATCTCTTCATTTTGTTCTTTATCCTTTTCTTGGGCTATGTTTGGGCATTGACTATGCTATGGAACTTCTACGAGTTCAATATGAGCTTAGCCATCACCCCTGCAATTGGGCTTCTCTATATATTTATTGGCTATATGCTCGATAATGCAAAGAAGAATTGGTTCATTGGAATCCGCAATCCGTGGACGCTTTCTAGTGACACTGTTTGGGAGAAAACGCACGCCATTGGCGGCAAACTCTTCATCGTATCAGGGGCACTTTCTTTTTTTGGGGCTTTCTTTGAAGAGTACGCCGTGTGGTTTATGCTCCTGCCCGTTCTTGGCACAACTGCTTATCTCTACATCTACTCTTACCTTCTCTATCAAAAGGAAACTAAATGAAAAACAAAAAATCAATTACCATCTTTCTGGTAGTCACCTTTATCGTTTCGTGGATACTCTTTTTGATTCCGCTTGCCTTCAAGAATCAAGGTTCTCAGACACACCAAATCGTTACCACGATTTCTTTTGCCCTCGCCATGTGGGGACCTGGGATTGGTGCAATCGTTGCAACATTAACCACAGGTGGGAAGTTTAGTGATCTGAATTTAGGACGACTGGGACCGAAGCGGTACTTGGTTTGGGCTTGGTTGCTTTTCCCCGTCTTAGCTCTGGTAACTGGCTTGGTGACTCTTCTTCTCGGATTCGGATACTTTGACCCCGACCTGACGCTAATAAATGAAGCCTACTATGCTTTACCAGAAGGGACAGGTCTTACTCCTACGCTGCTGGTTATTGCTCAGGTTTTCGCCGCCCTTACTATCGCTCCGCTCATCAATACACTTTTTGCTATGGGCGAAGAACTTGGCTGGCGCGGATTTCTGCTCCCTCAGCTTCTTCCTCTGGGGCAGTGGAAAGCCATTGCCCTCAGCTCTGTGATTTGGGGGTTCTGGCATGCCCCCGCTATTGTGCAGGGGTTGAACTATCCAGGATACCCTGTTCTTGGTGTTTTTATGATGCTCGTATTTACTCTTTTGCTTGGCATCATATTGAGTTGGTTATACCTCAATACGCAAAGTCCGTGGGTGCCTGCCCTTGCACATGGTTCGATTAACGCCGTTGCTGGATTACCCGTGCTCTTTTTGCTCCCTGGTTTTAATCAGGCATTAGGTGGGACTTTGGCTAGTGTTTCTGGATGGATAGCCCTCGCCGTTTTTGTAGGGTGGTTGGTCGCTACGAGACGCGTTCCTGTGGGGGCTGAAAAAGCGCTCATATCAGAAGATGCTGATTGAGGGCAGACAAGTATAAAACGCTTTCGAGCCGAGCGAATAGGGTGCGCATTTCATCTACGAAAAGAACATCTGTTCTGTGTAAAATTGGGGATTGTGAAATTCTCTTTTTTTAGCTAAACTTGGGCTATGTCAAAAGAAATCCCACTAGAAGTTGATCCGAAAATACAAGAATCTCTTTCGCGTTTGCGTAGGTTGGTTGAGTTGAGCGTTACATTGAACTCTACGCTTAATGTAAAAGATTTACTCTCGCTTATTATTCGTACCGCGGCAGAAATTTTAGATTGTGAAGCCGCGTCTCTTTTGCTTTATGATAAGAAGAAGGACGCTCTCTTTTTTGCCGCTTCTACGGGGGAGGATGCGAATAAGTTGGAGAAAATTCCTGTGCCACTAAAAGATAGTTTGGCGGGAACTATTTTTATGACAAATGAGCCACTGGTGATTAATCAATTAAAAGATGAGCCGCGCCATAATAAAAAGATTTCAGCTTCTGTTGGCTTTAAGCCACGTACACTTCTGGGTGTTCCTTTACAAATTCAGGAGCGTACTATTGGGGTTTTAGAGGCATTGAATAAAAAAGGCGAGGGGTTTTCAGAATCGGATATTATTACATTGAGTGTAATTGCCTCTCATGCGGCAGTAGCGATTAATAATGCGCAATTGGTTCAGGCACTTGAAAAAGCTTATGATGATGTAAAAAAAGCGGATGAACTGAAAAGCACCTTTTTGTCTCTGGCTTCTCATGAGCTTCGTACGCCTTTGGGTATCATTATTGGGTATGCTACCTTTTTAGGTGAAGAAGAAGACAGTGAAACATCGGCACATGCAGAGCATGTTTTAACTGCGGCATTAAAAATGCGCACCTTGCTCGAAGATATGAATAACTTAACCATGCTCGAAAGTGAAACATCTTCTTTCTCGCGTCAAAAGACAGTTATTCAAGATGTATTGCAAAAGTCGGCAAGTGAGATCGAGGAGCTTGCTCGGGTAAAAGAGCAAAAAATTATTTTTGATTTCCCCGAAAAAGCTATAGAGATTAAGTTGGACGCGAAGAAATTTAGTGCCGCAATTGCAAACATATTGCATAACGCAGTGCGCTTTTCTCCTGAAAAAACAAAGATAGTTTTAGGCGTTGCAGAAAAAAACGAAGCACTTTTATGTTCGGTAAAGGATGAAGGGATTGGTATTTCTAAAAAAGAGTTAGAAAAAATCTTTGATAAGTTCTATCAAGTCGAAAATCATAATGTGCGTCATTATGGCGGCATGGGTATTGGACTAACCATTGCCGAGGGATTAATAGAGGCACAAGGTGGGCGAATTTGGGCAGAGAGTGAGGGCGTAGGAAAAGGGGCGACTTTTAAGATTTTATTGCCCCTTTAGAGAAAGTTAGTATTTTATTTTAGCTTGACCACAAAATTCTTACGGAATTTCTCTACCTTTGGCGAAATAACGGCGCGGCAATAGGGTTGGTTGGGGTTGGTTGCAAAATAATTTTGATGGTACTGCTCTGCCTTATAAAATTTTTCGAAGGGAACAACTTCTGTCACGATAGGGTTTTCCCATTCTCCCGCAATTTCTTTTATAATTTTTTCCGCTTTTTCTTTTTGCTCATCTGAGTGGTAGAAAATGGCAGAGCGATATTGTGTCCCCACATCTGCGCCTTGACGATTGAGGGTGGTAGGGTTGTGGATAGAGAAGAAGACGCGCAATAAATCATCAAAAGAGATGATTATAGTGTCAAAACTAATTTGTACTACTTCGGCGTGCCCTGTTTCGCCCGTGCAAATGGCTTGATAGTTGGGATTTGACGTGAGGCCGCCAGAATAACCAGATTCTACTTTAGCAACGCCTTTTAAGTCAGCGTATACGGCTTCGAGACACCAAAAGCATCCACCCGCGAGGGTTGTGATTTCTTGGGACATAAAACTCTCCTTTAAAAACGGAGGGTCTGAGTAGGGCATAGCATGCTATGCCCTACTCAGACTCGTGACAAAATTTAACGGTACTAAGCCACAGGTGCGGCATCCGTTTCTTTAGTGGATGCAAGCTGTTTTATAAGGACGATTCCGTTCTCTTCATCCAAATCTACGAGAATGTGATCGCCGTCTGTAAATTCTTCGGCAAGGAGGGCATCCGAGAGAGCATCTTCCACTTCTTGTTGAATAACGCGTTTTAGCGGACGTGCGCCAAACTCAGGATCGTAGCCAAGCTCGCCGAGATGGGTAAGGGCATTTTGGGTTGCTTCTAAAACAAGACCATGCTCAACGAGGCGGGCGGTCACTTTATCTAACTCGAGACTAACGATTTCTTGAATATCTTCTTCGTTGAGTGAGCGGAAAACGACCACGCCATCGAGCCTGTTGATGAACTCAGGGCGAAAGGCGCGCTTGAGCGTTTCGGTGAGTTTTTTGCGCATATCTTCATAAGAAAGGCGTTCTTCTGTTTCTTTATCTTGTTTGAGATTGAAGCCGAGTGAGCTTTGCTTCTTAATCATATCTGCGCCAACGTTGGAGGTCATTACGATAATGGCGTTGCTAAAATCTACTTTGCGCCCGCGTGCATCGGAGAGGTGCCCTTCTTCCATGATTTGGAGAAGCATATTATGCACTTCGCCATGTGCCTTTTCAACCTCGTCAAATACGACAATCGAATAAGGCCGTCTGCGTAGGGCTTCGGTAAGCTGACCGGCATCGTCGTAGCCGATATAGCCGGGAGGGGCACCCACGAGCCTGCTGGCAGAGTGTTTTTCCATAAATTCGGACATATCAAGCTGAATGGCGGCATCTTCACTGCCAAACATGAATTTGGCGAGAGCTTTGGTGAGCTCAGTTTTGCCAACCCCGGTTGGTCCTAAGAACATGAGTGAGCCAATCGGTTTTTCGGGAGATTTCAACCCCGCACGGGCACGGCGTACCGAACGAGCAATAATGCCTATGGCTTCTTCTTGCCCAACAATATGCTGGCTTAGCTCGTCTTCCATTTGTAACAGACGTTCAGATTCTTCTTGTGCCAATTGCATGAGCGGCACACCCGTCCACATCGAAACCATTTCTGCGATGTCTTCTTCGTCTACAACTGGGCAAGTTGCCCTGTCCCAGCCAGTGCGTAGTTTTTCTATTTTTTCTTCAATTACAGCCAAACTGGTATCGAAGGCTTGTACTTCATCTTCATTGCCTTCTTCATGTGCCAGATTACGTTCTGCGCGCATTTTACGTTGTGTTGTATAGAGGGTTTTGGCTTCTTTTGCCGCAGGAGATTTATACATCCGCACCCGCGAAGATGCTTCGTCAATCAGGTCAATGGCTTTATCGGGGAGGAAACGCTCCGAGATATAACGTGACGAGAGCTGGGTTGCCGCTGTGAGCGCATCATCGGAGATGACCAAATGGTGATGCTCTTCGTACATTTTACGAATGCCCTTAAGTATTTCAACAGTTTCCTCTTCTGAGGGTTCTTTAACCAAAACCGATTGAAAACGGCGTTCGAGCGCGGCGTCTGATTCGATGCTTTTGCGATACTCATCCATTGTGGTGGCACCAATCACTTGCAGTTCTCCACGAGATAGCGCGGGTTTAAGGATATTTGCCGCATCTACCGCAGAGCCAGCAGAGCCAGCACCAACCAGCATGTGAACTTCATCTATAAAGAGAATTGCCCCTGATTTTTTCAATTCCTCAATCACACGTTTAAGTCTTTCTTCAAATTGACCACGATACATTGTGCCAGCAACCAAAGAACCTACATCAAGTTGTAAAACTTTTTTCTTCATCAAAGGGGCAGGCACATCGCCTTCGATAATGCGCTGGGCAAGTCCTTCTACAATGGCAGTTTTGCCAACACCTGGTTCACCAATCAGCGCAGGATTATTCTTCGTACGACGCGCCAAAATTTGAATAACGCGTTCAATTTCATTTTGTCTGCCAATAACAGGGTCAAGTTTTTTGTCTTCAGCAGAGGCTGTTAGGTCAGTTGCAAGTTGATCTACTAGTGGCGTTTTTTTCTTTTTGGATTTTGTCCCACCACCAGCAAGTTGTTTTTGCTTCCCTAAAGAGGGTGAAGTTGTCGAAGGTGTTCCTTCATCTAAAATTCGCCGTACCTGTTTACGAATTTGTTCAGAGGATAAACCCACTTTATCAAAAATCAGCTTCACCTTGCCTTCACTCTTTGTCAGGGCAAGCAAAAGATGTTCTGTACCAATATAATGATGCCCAATAGAACGCGCTTCTTCTATAGCAAATTCAAGCACTTGTTGCGCATCGGGCGCAAGGCTAAGTTTTCCTTCGGCGGGTTTAGTGGGGTAATCTTTATTAACGCGTTGAACAATTTCTCGAACGCGCTTTGCATCCAAGCCTAGTTCATTTAACGCACGCCCTGCCACACCGCCACCCTCAACGAGCAAACCGAGCAGTAAGTATTCTGTTCCAAGATTTTCTTTGCGATCTTTCTCCGCCTCAAGATGTGCAAGGCTGAGCGATCGGCGAGCACGCTGAGTAAAGCGTTCCATGCTTGCCATAATAAACTCCTAATTCTGATAAATTCCCTTTGAGTATACCAAAAAGGCTAAGAGGCAATTATAGGAATATGATTAACGTAGTGGGATTATGGGATACTATGCAACACGCTCAAATTCAACTTGCTTGCCCTCAAAAGATATTTGGCAGGAGAGAACCACATTCCTGATTATCTTACCGATCATCGCCATCGCCACGAATCGTGCCACGCGCCAAACGTGAATAGAGCTTATCTATATTATATTCAGCAATTTCTTCGAGCGTTAAATCTAATTCAGTGGCTAATTGTGTGAGATACCAAAGGACATCCCCCAACTCTGCCTTAAGCGCAGATTGGGTCTCTCCGTTAATTTCGCCATCTTTATCGCGGAAGACTTTTTTGATTTTGCCAGCCACCTCACCAGCTTCGTTCACAAGCCCCAGCGCGGGGTAAACGATGGGGTCGCCAATCGAGGGGTACTTAGCCGTTTTACGAGATTTTTTCTGATAGTCGTTGAAGTCCATATTTTCCTTTAATTTCTGTTTTCTTTGATTTCTCAATTTGAAATCTAGCTATTCGACAGTTTCATTTTTAAAGGTGGTTGAGTAGTCCGTAGCGGTAGCGGAGGGCGTATCGAAACCATGAAATAGCATAAATTTATGCAGGCCATTGGTTTCGATACGGCGAAAAGCATCGCCTACACTTTGGCTGGCTCAGCAGTCACTCAACTAACCATACGCCTCTTTTATCAAACTATCAGGCAACTAGTTTGAAATCTTTTTTTAGTATTTTGTATTTGTATTATACTTAAGAAAACTAGCAAGTAAACTAACTCGTATTTTTCTACCTAAAAGGAGTAAAACATGCAACTCAAATGTTCTCACTGCAGTAAAATGTTCGCCGAAAATAAAGATGCCGCCCTCGCTGGGGTGTACGCCATCCACACCGAAGGGCTAAACCATTATGATGCCACCTGTGTCCACTGTCAACGCTCTGTGCGCGTTTCTGATGAGCAAATGAAAGAAACTTACCCAAATTGGGAAGAGGAATATAAAGAGATGATGGCACGGGCAGATGAATTTGAGAAAAAGCAGGCAGAGCTAGAGAAACTAGCATCAGCCAATAAAGGCAAACCTAAAAAAGAAAAAAAGAAAAGAAAACGAAAACGATGAGTATCAAAGTCGTTATCTTTGATATGGGCGGCGTTTTAGTACGGACAGAAGACACCGCCCCGCGCGCGGCTTTGGGCTTGCGCTTTGGCAAAACCTACAGAGAACTAGACCAAATCGTCTTCGCCAATAAATCCAGTTTGCGCGCTTCTTGTGGAGAAATTAGTGCGCGTGATCACATGCAACACGTCATGCGCACCCTCGACCTCCCCGAAACAGATGAAACCATCAACAACTTTGTAGATGAATTCTTCCACGGCGATGAAGTAGACAAGGGAATTATTGACTATATTCAATCTTTGCGTCCGCGTTACCAAACAGTCTTGCTTAGCAACGCGTGGGACAATCTACGCAAAGTGCTTGCTACCCAATGGAAAATAGCCGATGCCTTCGATGAGATTTTCATCTCAGCCGAAATGGGTGTAGCGAAACCAGACCCTAAAATTTATAAAATGGTCCTAGAAAAATTAGACGTTGCCCCCGAAGAAACAGTTTTTATAGACGACTTCATCGAAAATATCGAAGCGGCTCGAAAATTAGGGATGAATGGTCTTCATTTTCAAAATAAAGATGAAGTAATGGCAGAGTTAATGAGCCTCGTCTAAGTTTGAGCGTAAAAGTGCGCCGTTGCTGGCGTTGTAGAATTTATATCCCTTAGCTTTTTCATTTTTTGCGTTATACATAGCGTGGTCTGCTTTTTCTAAAAGAGTTTCGATATTTTCTCCATCTTGCGGGAAAATGCTGATGCCAATGCTGGTAGAGAGTTCTAACCTTAGTTCTTCATTCACGTCAAAAGGTACTTTTATATTGGCTATGATTTTTTCTGCAATGAGTGCCAAATCCTCTTTAGCGGGGATATTTTCGAGCAAGCAGACAAATTCATCTCCCCCCAGGCGCACGGCTGTATCGCTATTTCGTACACTGGCTTGAAGGCGTTTTGCGAATTCTAGAAGAGCATTATCACCTACATTATGCCCAAATTTATCATTGATAATTTTGAAGTCATTCAGGTCAATAAAGAAAAGGGCAACTTGCCAATTATTTCGTTTTGCCAAGGCTAAAGCATGCTTTATACGTTCGTTGAAAAAGGCTCGATTCGGTAAGTTTGTTAAAATGTCATGCGTAGCCAGGTGGATAAGGCGATATTCTTCTTCTTTTCGTTCTGTTATTTCATCTTGCACGGCAACATAATGGGTTATGTTATTGTCTTTATCTATAATGGGAGAGATGACCATTGCGTCCCAATAGAGTTCTCCTGTCTTTTTTCGGTTGAGCAATTCTCCACGCCAGATATTGCCTTGTGTGATTTCCCCCCAGAGTTCTTCGTAGATTTTCGTTTCAACCTTCCCTGATTTTAAGATACTTGCTTTTTCCCCGATAATTTCCTCGACACTATATCCCGATACGGCTGAGAAGGCTTCATTTGCAAATTCTATTTTTCCATCTGAATCGGTAATCATAATAGAACTACCTGAAAAGTTGACAGCCTGTGCCAGCTTATTCAGTTCGGATTCTGCTTTTTTACGTTCCGTAATATCTTGCGTAAGAATAATGGAATATAGAGGGTTATTTTGCTCACCTCGCACCAAAACAAGATTGAGTAAAACCCAAACTAGATGCCCCTCTTTGTGAATATAGCGTTTTTCTAATTTGAAGCCTGAAAGCTCTCCCGATGATAATTTTTCGATGAGCTTTCGATTCTCTTTCATATCATCGGGGTGTGTGAAATCCCAAAAAGTCATCGTATGGAGTTCTTCGGCTGAGTATCCGATGATATTGCAAAGAGCATCATTTACTTTTAGTATATTTCCTCTTGGGGTTGTTAGACTCATTCCAACGGACGTATTTTCAAATGCACCACGAAAGCGGGTTTCACTTTCTTCTAATGCTCTTTCAGATTTTTTTTGCTCAGTAATATCTCGTGAAATAATACCTACCATAAACCCGCCCCCTACAGCAATGGGATAGGCTGTTGACTGAATAGTACGTATCTCACCGTTGCTACGTTGAATAATATACTCTTTCTTTTCTTCATTTCTAAGCATATTTTTATTTTTTAGTATTGCGCATATCCCGGCTTTCATTCTTTCTGCTCGTGTTGGGTTTTTACATTCATCGCGCACAAGTTGATATAGAGATTCCCAGAGCAGAGTTCCTAGCATATATTCGCGTGCCAAGCCGGTGATATTGCTCATCCCCAGATTCCATTCAATAATAATTCCTGATTGAGTAACGATCACGATGCCATCTTCAGATTGTTCAACCAAACTGCGGAATTTTTCTTCGCTTTCTTTTAGATCTAGCTCGATTTTTTTTCGAGATGTAATATCATCTTTTACGGCGGCAAAATGGGTTATTTCTCCCATATTGTCTTTAATTGGAAAGATGGTTGCAAGCTCCCAGTAGTGTTTTCCATCTTTCTTTCTGTTGAGGAGCTCTCCCTGCCAAACATCACCTGCTAAGAGTGTGTCCCACATTTCAACATATACTTCTGGAGCCGTATGGTTTGATTTTAAGATACGCGGATTTTCCCCCAAAGCTTCTTCTGCCGTGTAGCCTGTTATTTTTTTAAAAGCGGGGTTTGTAAATTCTATGTTGCCATCTAAATCTGTAATAACGATTGTGCTCGCACTTTGCTCAACAACGCGAGAAAGTTGATAAATAATTTTATCTTTTTGAATGCGCTCGGTAATATCATGCACAAAGCCAATGGATATAATAACTTCTCCCGCTTCATTGAGGATACTATTTGACTTTTCATGAACTGTGCGAATAATGCCATCGGGACGCAAAATACGATGCACAAGGTCATAGGGTTGTTTTTCTTGCACAGAAATTTCATAGGTTTCTGCCACCATTTTTCGATCATCTGGGTGAATTGTGTCTAAGAATGATTCATAGGTTGCGCCAAAGGCTTGAGGTTCGAGGCCAAATATCCGATAGACTTCATCCGACCAAGTTAGTTCATTTGTTCGTAAATCTAATTTCCAGCTACCAATATGAGCTAACTTTTGAGCGTTTTTTAGTAATACCTCGCTCTCTTGCAATGCTTTTTCTGTTTCTTTACGCTTAGTAATGTCGCGCGTAATAACTTGAAAAGCTGGTTTTCCTTCAAAAACAATGGGTATCGCCAAATCTTCTGCTGTAAATGGGGTTCCATCTAAACGATGGTAGTTCGCTTCCATAGGGGCGGCTGGCTCACCTGTTAGGACCATTTTTTCTGTTCGTATATTTATTTTTTCTACTACCTCCTTAGACATATAATTTTCAAGTTGCGTACCGACTATCTCTCCAAGTGTTTTTGCGCCAACCATTTTTATGCAGGAGGCATTCGCATGAAGAATTTTCTGAGTATCACGAATAAAGATAGCATCGGGGGAGGATTCAAACAACAGCCTATATTTTTCTTCACTTTCTTGCAATGCTTTTTCTGTTTTTTTACGCCCATCAACTTCTTCAATTGAGCGTTTTAATGCATAGCGAGTAGAGCGATATGAAAAATTTACCAGCCCGCCAATAAAACTGAATATCAATGTAGTGGTTATCCATTGAGTAATATTGACAACATAATCGGGAGGCGGCAATACCCCAAATTTTTCGGCTACTATCAAGCCAAGTACAGCTAACGAACTAGATGTAATGCTAAAGAAAAGTCCTCTTCGCCCAAAAATCAGCCCTGATATGATGATTGAAATTAGAAAAGCCATCGTTGTAGGTGTACGAATAGTGCCCAGGGAAGCGATAGCAACTGTAACAATAAGGGTGGTACTAGAAATCAGCCATACGCCTGTCTGTGAGACTCTTCCTGTAAAAAGTAAACGGCGCAATAAAAGAATAAAAAGAAATGCGATAGCATCAACAATATATACTGAGGTTTGGATTCTTCCCCCAATCAAGTTGCCAATAACGCCGAAAAAAATGATTCCTAAATAAACAAGAATAGTGGCATTAATTAAGCTTGCGTGCCATGTTTTTTCTTCGTCATCTTCAAATATAGGGGGAGCTAAGCATTTTTTGAACTTTTTTCTCATAATTTTTCCTTTCTTATAAATTTTACTTATCTTTTTTGAGCAACTCTCATCCTATTTTCTATTTTACTCTTTATTGGGTGGATTATATGAAAATTTACTTAAAGAAAGCGGATTTTGCAGTGCGAGATTTGCTTTGCATTTTAGAGATTGGCGCGTCAAACGTGATTTTAGGCTGGGGTACGGAATAATAAGCTGATATGCGGCGTAGGCATCGCGATGCTCTATGCCTAGATTACGTTGACCGAAGGCACGCAAGTTGAAATCGTGTACGCTGAGCCTGTCGAAGTGACGCGCTACACGGTTCTTCATCCAAGAAAAAAGCGGACTTCGTTTAGAAGTCCGCTTTTTAATTTCTGATAGACACTTGGTTTTTCTTTTTCTTTTATAGTTTTAGAGCAAACACGGTCTGTTTTAGGGGATAAAAATTTAAAATAATCTTAATCTGCCAGTGTGCTTGTATCTCCAACTTCTTCGCCCAGAGCCTGAGCCTTTAACAAGCGGCGCATAATTTTGCCACTACGCGTTTTGGGGAGACTATCGACAAAGGTGATGGATTCTGGCTTAGCAATGGGACCCAATTCTTTGCCAACATGGTTGCGCAAGGTTGCGGCTAATTCATCGCTACCTGTTTGGCCTGCGCCTAAAATAACATAGGCGTGGATGGCGTTGCCCTTAATATCATGCGGGAGTCCAACAACCGCCGATTCTGTTGCGCTGGGATGTGATGTGATGGCACTCTCTACCTCAGCCGTGCCTAAACGATATCCACTTACCTTAAGAACATCATCCATTCTGCCGATAATCCAGATATAGCCATCTTTATCTTTGCGGGCTGAGTCGCCAGTTTGGTACATATTCCCAAATTTGCCCCAGTATTGTTCCTTATAGCGTTCATCGTCACCGTAAATGGTGCGCAACATGCCAGGCCACGGGCGTTTGAGAACCAAGAAGCCCTCTTCACCAGCCGTTACGGGGTTGCCATCATCATCTACCACTTCAGATTCATGACCGAAGAAGGGTTTTGTCCCTGAGCCAGGTTTAAGGGGTGTGATGGGCAGGGGCGTAATCACAAATCCGCCCGTTTCGGTTTGCCACCATGTATCCATAATGGGGCAGTTTTCGGTGCCGATCACTTCGTGATACCACTTCCATGCCTCAGGATTGATGGGTTCACCGACACTGCCCAATAAGCGGAGGGAGGAGAGATCGTATTTCTGCGCCCACGCGTCTCCGAAGCGCATTAAGCCACGGATCGCGGTCGGGGCGGTGTATAAAATCGTAATGCCGTATCTTTCGACCATCTTCCACCATCTATCGGGGTAGGGGTGAGTCGGCGCACCTTCGTACATGAAAGAAGTCACGCCTGCAATCAAAGGCGAGTAGACGATATAGCTATGTCCCGTAATCCAACCTGGGTCGGCGGCGCACCACCAGCGGTCGTTATCTTTGACATCAAAAACCGATTTCAGCGTGGTATGCGTATAAACCTGATAGCCACCGTGCGTATGCACAATGCCTTTTGGTTTGCCCGTTGTGCCAGAAGTATAAAGAATGAAGAGTAAATCTTCGGCATCCATTTTTTCTGTTTCACATTTTGGGCTGGCAATAGGTAGCTCTAAAAGGTTGTGGTACCAAAAATCGCGTCCTTGTTCCATATAAACTTCATTTTCTGTGCGTTTTACAACAATACAATGCTCAATTGTTGCTTGGCGTGCCATTGCTTCATCAGAAATATCTTTGAGCTTGATGATATTGCCGCGCAACCAAGCGCCATCTGCTGTAATCAGCACCCGGCTTTTAGCATCTTCGATGCGAGAAGCCAAAGCCTCTACACTGAACCCGCCATAAACCACGCTGTGCGCCGCACCAATTTTGGCACAAGCCAACATCGCAAAAACTTGTTCAGGAATACGGGGCATATAAATTGTGACAATATCGCCTTTGACTACACCCATGCTTTTCAGGATATTTGCCATCTTGCTCACTTCACGGTTTAGCGCGTGATAAGAAAATGTGCGTTTATCGCCCGGCTCACCTTCCCAAATTAACGCCAATTTATTACGATGAGAATTGACTAAATGGCGGTCAATTGCATTATGTACGATATTCGTCTTCCCGCCTACAAACCATTTATAAAAAGGCGCGTTGCTGTCGTCTAGGACCTTATCCCATTTTTCGTACCATTCTAACTCATTGGCGCGGTCTGCCCAAAAAGTTTCGGGGTCATCAATCGATTGCTTATACCATGCATCATAATCTTGCACATTGGCATTCTTAACAACTTCTTCTGAAGGAAAAAAAACTTCGCCTTCATAATTTTCTTTATCAGACATACAGACCTCCTAAGGTATGGGGTGAAAAATATTCTTTTGTACGAAAAGGTAGGGGACGCCAGAGCGTTGCTCTATTATACAGGAGAAACCCGATAGAGCAGGA
Organism: Anaerolineales bacterium; assembly: GCA_016744335.1. Taxonomy (GTDB): domain Bacteria; phylum Chloroflexota; class Anaerolineae; order Anaerolineales; family Villigracilaceae; genus Desulfolinea. The sequence goes on along the minus strand of JADGEO010000005.1, from coordinate 68,282 downwards.
AAAGTTTTGAGGATGCTGTTAATGAGCATCTGGCCCTCTCTAGAGATTGCAACACACTTGAGCAAATGGAAAAATGATTCTGAACTGAGCCCGTTCATCACTCCGAATTTTACGAAGGAAGCATTTGGCGTTAGAGAAGAAATTTGAAAATGAGACTAAAATGAATTGAGTTAGGTATTTTTGAATTTAATATGAGTGAGGTAAAGCTTCATATAAAATGAGACGTAGAGAAACTGCACGCCTTGAGACGTTTATATATTGGGATGAAAAGATGTGGACAGGTATTTATATGGTAAAAAGTAAAAGTAAGATTCTATTTGGTTATACGGGGTTTTTTGCAAACCTGCTCTAACGCCCTCAGAAAAACTTCGACCATTTTTTCTATATTTACTTCTGTTAAAACGATATTATAGGATGCCACGCCCATAGCGCGTAAATGATGTTGGTTTGCTAAGGCATCTTTTATGCTTTCTTTTAATGCTTTTTCATCATCATCGGGGATTTGCCAGCCGTTTTCTGGGCGAACGAGATTGTCTTGGGTGCCATCCCCTTTTGCTACTATGACAGGGAGCGCGTGAGACATAGCCTCTTGTACCGCAAGCCCGCCTGTTCCGGGGAGGACGAAAAAGTCTGCTTCCCCCCAAATCATTTTCAATTCTACACCATGCCTTTCGCCAAAGAAGCGAGCAGTTGGGTAGATTTCTTTTGCCAAATGCTCCAGTGATTTTCGTGCAGGTCCCTCGCCAACAATCCATAAGTTGGGTTGTATATTTTGGGGTAAGGAGGCACAAGCGCGAATGAGATTGTCTATTTTCTTTCGTTCTTGTAAGCGACCGACATAAAGAGCAATTAATGGCTCATAATCTTTCCGAATGGGGCGTGTTAGTAGCCCGCCTGTGGGTTTATGTGCTACCGCGTTGAGGGCTACGAATATCTTTTTTTTGTCAATCCCTAATGCGGCATAATCATCGGCACCACGTTGACTATAGGCGATGAGGGCAGAAAATTTGTTGAGGAAGCGCATCCAGTTTTTTTTCTGCACCCCAGCCAAGAGACCAGAGCGTTGCGGCGCGCCTAATCCCCATCCAATAACGGGACGGTTGCGTGAGTGCATCCACTTAATGGCAGAGGGGGTAGATAAATAGCGCGGATTTGCCTCCACGATGAGCGCATCTGGATTGGTCTTTTCAAGCCAATCGGTTATTCTTTCTTGATGGCAAAAATAAAAGGAGCCTTTGAAAAGGTGGCGATTTTTAGCGTGTGCATATTTGGCGATACTAAGGTTTTTATTCGTGGAAATATGTTCTTCTTCACGCGCTTTGCCCGCGAAAAGTGATGCCCCGCCTTCACAAGATTCTGCAAGTGTGTCAAAAAAGGGGACGCGATAATGGGGCAATACACGTTGTTGGATGGCAAGGCGACCAGGGAAATTTTTCATTATAAGAGTTGAAAGGGGTAATAAGATGGTAAGGGGACTGCTCGAAAAATAGGTTTATATCCCTTAAGTATACTTCACTTCAATTTTCTGATAAATCCACAGAAAGTCTTAGAGAGAAGACAGCGTATGACGTAAGTATGTAGATTTGGTGCCTAAAGTTTTCTGATAATGAGCAAAATGCAGGATGACCGTTTTTCAGTCATCTTTTCTTGGTGTTATTTACTAAAAGCATTAAGTAAACCTATCTATCAAATAATGAAATTTAGTTGTAAAATAGCGTATCATATTTTGTAACAAGGAGATTTTTAAATGTCAAAGCTCAAAGAATTTGCTCTACAAAAACCCAAGCTGACCAGCGTGCTGCTATGGGTCTTATCTGCTGTTATTACGCTTGGTTGTTTTATGTATCAGGATAAAACTGGACCCACCTACCCGCTGGAGGGAGAGTTCGATACAGCGTCTGGTACAGTTAATTTTCAGTTTCTGCGTAGCGAAACTATCGGCACAGATTTGAAAATTATGCTTCTTGATCCTGTTCCTGAAGGTGTTTCTGGATATGTTCAATATCGGCGTTATAAATCGAATGATGACTGGTCAGAGATGCCGATGGCGGCTGGCAAGTTTGAATTCTCGCGGCGCGGCAGCTCAGAATCAGTAGAGGGTTTTGGCGCAGAATTACCATCCCTCCCAGAAAGAGCCGGGAAGTATGAATTCTTCGTCTATATTGATGATGGGATTGATGAAGCGGTTTCAGTGACTGGCGATAAGCCTATCTTTGCTCGTTATAAAGCCGCTGTTCCGATGACCGTGCTTTTTTTCCACATCCTGACTATTTTTCTCTCCATGATGATTGCCGTTCGGACAATTTTTGCCGCTTTGATAGAAGAAAAGTTCAAAGGGCTAATCAAGGCGACTATCATCTCTTTGATTGTGGGCGCATTTATCTTGGGTCCGCTGGTGCAATGGTATGCCTTTGGCGTGTTGTGGTCTGGAATCCCCTTCGGCTACGATTGGACGGATAATAAAGTTGTGGTTGAAATGGTTTTCTGGCTCTGGGCGGCTTATGCTAACCGTGGCGAATTGGAAAATCGAAAGTCCGTGCTTTTGGCTGGATTTGTGACCCTGCTGGTTTATTTTATCCCCCACAGCATTTTTGGCTCAGAATATGATTATCGTTCTGGGACAGGGCACGGCACGGCGGGGTAGACAAATTAGAGAATAGAAAAAAGAAAAAGCGGCAGAAATGCCGCTTTTTGATTCTCAAGTGAAGCATTTTGTATAAAAATAATTGGTTCAGCGTGAATTGACGTGATTGCTACCAATTGCCTTATGTTGAAAACATAAGGCTAATATGCAAAACCCGTTGAAGCGGGTTATATTGCGCGATTTTTAGTGCGATTTATCGCACTTCTTGTTTCAGATGATGATTTCAATCATCGGTTCAGGCATGAATTATCATGCTAATTCACGTTGAGCCAAATAATCCTGTGCAATAGCCGTTCGTGATAAAAAAAATTGGGAGAAAGAAAAAGGACTATAATAAACTTTATATCTTATTTATAAGGAGTTCTCCAATGTCATTATCTTTTGCTCATTACAGCGATTTCCTCATCAGAATACTACTTGCATCTTTGCTCGGCGGGCTAATCGGACTTGAAAGAGATGTCCACGGTCGAGCGGCAGGCTTGCGTACTCATTTATTAGTTAGCTTGGGTGCATCTGTTTTTACAATCTTATCTGAGATCATTTCACAAAGCACACACGCATCTGGCTTCCCCGCTGACCCCGCGAGAATCGCGGCGCAGGTTGTAAGCGGAATCGGTTTCTTGGGGGCTGGAGTAATTATTAAGGAAGGCGCAAATGTTCGTGGGCTAACAACTGCCGCCTCTTTATGGAGTGTTGCCGCAATTGGCATGGCAGCAGGGAGTGGTTATTATGAGATTGCTATTGTCACGACAGGCATTTCTTTGCTTAGCCTTATTTTCCTTAAATTTTTTGAACGTTTTTATGCCAAAGATACCTACAGAGTTCTAAGCGTTCGCGCATCGCTTGACGTTGACGCCTCTCAAATTATCGAAATTGTCAAAGATAAGCGAGTGAAGGTTTTGAATTGCGATATTGAGAAAAATTACGAAACAGGTACCTTACTCACTAAATTATCTCTGCGCCTTCGTTATCGAGGCATTACAGATAAATTAGCCCATGGGATTATTAAATCGCTTGAAGATTCTTCCTTCTCTTTAGAAGAAATCAAATGGGAGCATATCTAATGGCGGCTTCCACAATTTAGCGCGGTGGATTTACCTTCATGAGAAGACAGTTTTAGTTTATGTTGTTTTTCTCCTACATTTGTATTACAACAAGTAACACAAATGTAGATAGGAGATAAAAATGATTACTCTACGACTTGACCCTCAGTTAGAAAAAACCGTCAATGATTTTGCGAAACAAATGCAAATCAGCAAATCAGAATTTGTGCATCAAGGTATCTTTTTACGCTTGTACTGAAAATGATTAAATATACAGTGGGATAAATCAGTCAAGAGAAAAAAATGCAATTCTTGAGATTGCGCTTGTAATTTTATGCAAAATCTAAAGGTTTTGTTCGCATAAGCGGATACACATTTGTTTATTCTTTTGATATTCGAGGTGGCAGTATATCAAGCTTCGCTGAACGCTTCAATTTTTTCAACACAAATTACGCGAATTGGGCAATGACATGAGTTTTCAAAAGCACCTCCGCATGGTGGTAAACCGACCGTGCAGTCATCTCTCCATGAACTGAGACGGGGATTTTCTCTCGCAACCTTCAGTCTTAGGGTGCTCTAGCTCAACTACCTTTGCTAGAACAGATGTGCATTGCATCTTTTCAGATATAAGGCATATCTATTTTTCGGCTGGAGTATTAGAGCTTGATATAGCCCTAACTATCGCTTTCGATACCTACGATTCGCTTTCGGTGTTTTCTTTTTCAATGGACGCGGTTCACTGCCCCCAGGCGGTAAAAGCCCCTTATTCTCTGCCGCGACCCAAATAAAGCGTGAATTTCTACTTGTGCCTGTGTAAGCTGGGACTTTATAGCGTTTCACCTGAAAACCACAACTTATCAAAAGTTGCTCAAACTCTTGACTCGGCTCAGCCGACCAAATGGATAGTGTTCCGCCTTTGCGGAGCGCACTTCGGCAAACTTCGATCCCAGCCTGTGTATAGAGTTGATGATTTCCGGTATCTGTCATTGCGCTGGGACCATTATCAATATCTAGCAGAATTGCATCGAAACTATCTGCTGAACTTATGAGCAATTGGAAAATATCGCCAATCTTAATTTCAGTGCGCTCATCTTCTATAGACTTCCCGTTAAGTTCCTTTAGAAAACCTTGATTCCATTCAAGTACATCGGGCAATAACTCGCCGACAATCACCTTTCCATCGTCACCTAGCATCTCCAAAGTCTGACGTAAGGTGTAGCCCATCCCCAAGCCGCCTATCAATACGTGCGGAGCTGTGCGTCTGGAAATATGTATACATCCCAACCGCGCCAAAGCCAACTCCGATTCGTGTTGTCTGCTACTCATTAATTGAATCCCATTGATCTTAATAGAAAAATCTTGGTCATGCTGGTAAAGGTCCATTTCTCCGCCGTCGGGCGTTTGGGTTGTTGCTAATTTTATTTGTGGTTTCATATTTTTTGCCTAATCATGAATTTTGTATAAACGCTTCAAGCGCATATTATACCTTGCCTAGTGAGCGCGCAAATGTTGGCAGAATGTAAAAAGATGTGTTTGATACTTCTCAATGCGAATGCCACGAATTTTAGAACCACCATCGCACTGCGGTAAACCGACCGTGCTAAAAGGCTTAAGCCGACTAAAGTCGACGCGCTTGCAGAGTCCGCTTTAGCGGGGTTGAGCCTTGAGCGTGGACGTTCACGTCCATGCGGACACCGCAAATTGCACCCCACGTTGACGATTTAATCCCCCGTATAATCCCCACACCGAGATTCACTGAACGCGCAGATTTTTTTCAACACGAATTACACAAATTGGACGAATGATACGAATTTTAGAACCATCTCCGCACGGCGGTAAACCGACCGTGCTAAAAGCCTAAGCCGGCTAAAGTCGGCTCGCTTGCAGAGTCCGCTTTAGCGGGGTTGAGCTTTGAGCGTGGACGTTCACGTCCATACGAACACCGCAAATTGCACCCCACGTTGACGATTTAATCCCGTATAATAGCCATACGGAGGTTCCTATGACCACACTTACACTTAATTTACCTGATGAGCGTTTTCTTGAACTAGAAGAAAAGTCTGCACAACTCAATATAACCCCTGAAGAATTTGCGCTTCGTGGTATTACGGAACTACTTTCTCTTCCCGATGAGAAGTTTCAGGAAATTATGGAAGAAGTTCTAGAAGAATATGGCGAACTTTATCAACGATTAGCTGCCTGATGCGCTATCTAAACCTCGAAGAAGTTATCAAACTGCATAATTTTCACATTCAACGCTCTGGGGGTTCAAGCGGTATCCGCGATATGGGAGGTTTAGAGTCGGCTATTGCTCAACCACGCGCGACTTTTGGCAGAATTGAGTTGTATCCAACTCTTGTTGAAAAAGCTGTTGCACTTGGATTTTCTCTGATTCAAAATCATGCTTTTGTAGACGGGAATAAGCGTATTGGACACGCGGCGATGGAGATTTTCCTCAGAATAAATGGGCATAAAATTGATGCGCTAATTGACGAGCAGGAAAATATAATTCTTCAGGTTGCTTCGAGTAAATTGGGGCGAGATGGGTTCAGAGATTGGTTGAAGTTGCATCTTACAGATTATTAAATTTTCCTCCCCACACCGAGTTTCGTTGAACGCTCAGATTTTTCAACACGAATTACACAAATTGGACGAATGATACGAAATTGCAAACGACCACCGCACGGCGGTAAACCGACCGTGCTAAAAGGCTTAAGCCGACTAAAGTCGACTCGCTTGCAGAGTCCGCTTTAGCGGGGTTGAGCTATGAGCGTGGACGTTCACGTCCGTGCGGACACCGCAAATTGCTCCCCACATTGACAATTTAATCCCCTATAATCCCCACACCGAGATTCGCTGAAAGCGCGTCTTTTTTCAACACGAATTACTCCAAAATCAAATTCACAAAAGGAAGATCCCTTCATGGAAGATTACGACAAAGAAGTGGCAGAAATCAGAAAATATAATCAACCTATTCTTGATGGTTTTCAGGCTTGGCTCGAGAAAACAGGACTAACTGAGAAAACGGTTGCAAATCATATTCAGAACGTAGATTTTCTCGCAGATTATTTGTTTTATTATGAACCCCTTTACAAACTTGATGAAGCCGACGCTGTAGATGTTTATGGATTCCTAGCAGACTGGTATCCTCGCAAGGCGATGTGGGCATCCGTATCTAATACAAAATCGTATATGGGATCGTTCAGAAAGTTCTTTAAATTTCTTGTTGAGAGTAAACGGGTGGATAAAGAGATAGAAGATGATGTGCGAAAAATGCTCAAAGAAAGAAAAGAAGAGATTTTAGATGCTGTTGATTTTGGGGATGATGATTGGTGGTAAGTTTCGCTGAACGCGCAGATTTTTTCAACAGGAATTACGCGAATTGGACGAATGATACGAAATTGCAAACCACCATCGCACGGCGGTAAACCGACCGTGCTAAAAGGCTTAAGCCGGCTAAAGTCGACTCGCTTGCAGAGTCCGCTTTAGCGGGGTTGAGCTATGAGCGTGGATGTTCACGTCCGTGCGGTATTAATCAAAAATCCCTCCGAGACCAAAAATCTCGGAGGGATTCTTCTTTGCAAACGAGAGACTACAAAAGTCTTGAAGACTTTTGTAGTCTGGTTCTTTACCGCACCATATTCCTCAACACCGTATGCAAAATACCGCCATTGCGATAATACTCAACTTCAATCTCAGTATTCAGCAAAGCCTTCGCCGTAAACTCTTTTTTAGAGCCGTCCAAAGAAGTCGCAACAACCGTCACATCACTCAGCGGCTTCATGTCGTTGCTCAAGCCCGCAATACTGAAAGTCTCTTCCCCTGTCAGCCCAAGCGATTCGTAGCTTTCACCATCCGCAAATTGGAGGGGCAGTACGCCCATCCCAACCAGATTGGAGCGGTGGATGCGCTCGAAGGATTTGGCGATGACCGCCTCCACGCCGAGCAGATGTGTCCCTTTTGCCGCCCAATCGCGGCTGGAGCCGTTTCCGTAGAGCGCACCAGCCAGCACGACTAGTGGGATGTCATTTTCAGCATATTTGACAGAAGCATCAAAGATGGATGTCTTGCTATCATCAAGCAGATTTCGGGTATAACCACCTTCTACATCGTCCAGAAGTTGATTTCTTAGGCGGATATTGGCAAAAGTACCGCGCACCATGACTAAATCGTTGCCGCGACGCGAGCCGAAGGAGTTGAAATCGCTCACTTTTACGCCGCGAGATTGCAGATATTTTCCAGCAGGTCCGTCAGCGGGGATATTCCCAGCGGGTGAAATATGATCGGTCGTGATGGAGTCTTTTAGCAGTGCCAAGACTCTCGCCGCTTCGATGTTCTCAATCGGTGGCAAGTCTAGGGTCACGTTTTGGAAAAATGGTGGGTGATGGATATACGTTGAAGCCTCATCCCACTCGTAAATATCGCCCTCGCTCACGCTAATCCCTCTCCACAAATCATCGCCCGCAAAAACTTCGGCATATTTTTCTGTGAACATCTCAGATTTCACGCTCGCACTGACCACCTCCATAATCTCTTTTGTGGAGGGCCAAATATCCTTGAGATAAACGGGATTGCCATCTTTGCCCGTGCCGATTGGCTCGGTGGCGAGGTCGATATCGACCGTGCCAGCCAGCGCGTAGGCGACCACGAGTGGAGGGGATGCCAGATAATGGGCTTGCACCAAGGCGTGTACGCGCCCCGCAAAGTTGCGGTTTGCCGATGAAACTGCCGAAACAATCAGGTCTTCGCTGGTGATCGCTTTTGCCACTTCGCTGGGGAGCGGACCCGAATTGCCGATGCAGGTTGTACAGCCGAATCCGACAACACCGAAGCCTAGCTTGGCGAGCGGCTCTATAAGATTTGCTTGTTTTAGATATTCTGTGACCACTCGTGAGCCGGGTGCGAGCGAAGTTTTGACTTGGGGAGCAACATTTAAGCCGAGTTCGAGTGCTTTCTTTGCCAGCAATCCCGCCCCAACCAAAACTGAGGGGTTCGATGTGTTTGTGCAGGATGTAATCGCGGCAATTGTTACTGCGCCGTGACCCATTTCGTAGCTCTCGCCATTTGTGCCGACAGTGGCGGTTTTCTTCGTTTCTTCTTCGGATAGACCGAAACCGTGCAGCCCTTCTTCGGCTCTGAGTGCCTTATTGAACTCAGATTTCATATCGGATAGGGCGATTCGATCTTGGGGACGCTTGGGTCCCGCCAACGATGGCACAACGGTAGCGAGGTCGAGTTCGAGGGTGGAGGTGTATTCGGGGTCGGGGGTGCTGGTGGTACGGAATAAGCCTTGTTCTGTAAGGTAGGCTTTTGTGCGCGCAATCGTCTCTTCGGAGCGACCAGTGAGACGCATATAATTAAGAGTCTCTTCGTCAACAGGGAAGAAGCCCATCGTTGCACCATATTCGGGTGCCATATTGGCAACCGTTGCACGGTCTGAAAGAGGCATAGAATCAAGCCCGGGACCATAAAACTCAACAAATTTGGCAATAACGCCTTTTTGGCGAAGCATCTGAACAGCGGTGAGTGCCAAATCGGTGGCGGTTGCGCCTTCGGGCATTTCGCCCGTTAATTTGAAGCCAACCACGTCTGGGAGGAGCATGTCGATGGGTTGTCCGAGCATGGCGGCTTCTGCTTCGATTCCGCCAACGCCCCAGCCGAGAACGCCAAGACCGTTAATCATCACGGTATGGGAGTCTGTGCCAACGAGGGTATCGGCGAAGGCTTGCAACTCGCCATCAATTTCACGGGCGGGAACACAATCGCTGAGATGTTCGAGGTTTACTTGATGAATAATTCCAGTGGAGGGTGGCACAACGCGGAAGTTTTTGAAAGCATTTTGACCCCATTTTAGGAATTCGTAGCGTTCTTTATTGCGCTGATATTCGATTTCGGTATTGCGCTGTGCGGCATCGGGTGTGGCGAAAAAGTCAACCTGTACCGAGTGGTCAATAATCAAATCGACCGGTACCAGCGGATTCACGCTAGAAGCATCCCCGCCGAGACGGTCTACTGCAGAGCGAATTGCGGCTAAATCTACGACTGCGGGCACGCCGGTGAAATCTTGCATCACCACGCGCGAGGGTTTGAAAGGGATGCCGGGGCGTTCACCATTCGGTGTCCATGCCGCTATGCGTTTTACATCATCGGCGGTAATCCCTTTCCCATCCACTTGGCGGAGGGCAGATTCGAGCAAAACGCGAATCGAAAAGGGGAGTTTCTTTAGGTCAACTAAACCTTCTTTTTCAAGGGCATCTAGTCGATAAAAAGTGTACTCGCCACCTTCTGTTTTGAGGGTGTCACGGGCATTGAAATTATCTTGGGTCATGTCTAACTCCTTTAGCTTTCGTACTGGTCGTCATCATATTAGATGTGCGTTGCATTTGAAAAATGCGTTGCACATCGGGTTTTGTAAGAATACGCGTGTTTTTTTGAACCCGAACTGCAACGCATCTAAAAGCAGATGCAATGCAGTTCTCGCAATAAAAACAAAAAAACCTCTGCGCTCTCTCCATCTTAATAAATTTCTCTAAAGATGGAAGAACCCAAAGGTGCGCCTTTGTTGTCCTAACTGATTATTTCCATAGTCTCTTCCCATTAGAGGGAAGGTTGGGATGGGGATGCCCTTATTCTAACCCCTTTTTGAACTCTTTGACAAGTCTCTCTCTTTCTTCTTCTGAAACAAAAGCTGCGTTAACCGCATTTAGTGTCTGTTTTTTAAGTGCCAACATAGAAAGCCCGAGCTTCTCACTTGCCATTTGAAACTCACTGGTCAGAGAAATTCTCGAGATACTAGGGTCATCGGTATTGATCGTTGTTATCAAACCAGATTCAATCATTTTGGCTAAGGGGTGTTTTTCCAATTCAGGAACAACACCAGATTGATGATTGCTGGTTGGACAAACTTCAAAAACTGTCCCACGTTCTTTTGCTAAGGCAACCACATTCTCATCTTCTAAAACGCGTACCCCATGACCAATTCTGTCTGCACCTAAAATTTCGATTGCTTCTCGCACATTTTCAGCACCGCCCCACTCCCCTGCATGGACGGTGGTTTTAAGACCTGCTTCTTTTGCTTCTCGGAAAATTGGCGCAAAAGGTTTGGCAGGAAAATCATTTTCGTTTCCTGCAATATCTAAGCCTACAATGCCTTTATCTTTCATATCTACAGCCAACTGTGCCACTTGCTCTGCCATTTCTGGGCTTTCATGACGATTCACACTGGCTATCAGCTTTACATCAATGCCAAATTTTTTTGCTGTTTTATTTGCGCTATCACAAACCCAACTCATCACATCTTGGAGAGGAAAGTTTTCTACACGACTTAAGGCAACTGGCGTAAAGCGTAATTCCATATAGCGCACATTATCGCGTGCCGCATCTTCAACTGCTTCGCGTGTAACGCGCTCAATCACTTCGGAGGAGCGGTAGAAAAGTCTAAGCGTTTTGAATTTTTCAAGAAAATTAGTAAAATTATACGGTTCATCATCCCCGATTTGTACCAAGCCCGCCAAACGCAAAATGCTCACGGGCACTGTCAATCCATGCTCTCGCGCAATATCTAGCATTGTTTCGATGCGTAAAGAACCTTCCAAATGGCGGTGCAATTCTGCCTTTGGAAGGACAAGAAAGATATTTAGTGAGGATGTTGGTGCGTAGGATGGTTCCATTTTTTATGGGTTGAAAGCAAAGAAGAAATATCTGCTTTACGAATCTACTCCCTAATGCCTCTTGCGAGATTTTTTATGCCGTTTTCGTTTTTTCTTTTCTTTCTCAGTTTTTCCTTTCGCTATACTTGGCGAAAGCACTACGTCTACGGTGCCGATGGGTTTTGCATCCCAACGGCGAGGTAGGTAAGCAAAAACGCGGCTAACGACTTGCGCACGAACATCATCGAGCAAAAGGTTGAACATCTCAGAGGCTTTGCGCCTATATTGTACCAGCGGGTCACGCTGGGCGTAAGCCTCCAAGCCAATTGAAACACGCAAGGCTTCTACCTTTGTTAGGTATTCTACCCATTGGTCGGTAATCGCTTTGAGCAAAAGGTGACGCTGAATTTCAAGCATCCGTTTTTCGCCGAGCGCCTTGATGACGATGGCACGTTGCTCTTCGGGCAGTTTGGCAGGGGGTGTTTGGGCATGCTCCTCTGCTAATAAGTTGGCTGGCAAGTCTAAATCTACGAGCGAAGCGGCAGTTGCTCCTTCTCTAAATCTCACATCGCCCCACGCGTTTTCTAACTTCTCTTCCGCTTGTGCAAAATGTTCCATCACGTCGGCGATTAGATTTTCTGGCTCAGCATCTTCTAAAGCTTGGGCGGCTCGGTAGATATATCTGAAACGGACAATTTTTTGTTGGACCTGACGATGGGTGCGCGGGTCGAAACCGGTGATAATCCCCTGCGACAGCCCCAAAAGTAGGCGAATTTTTGTCGTATCGTTCCAAACTTCAACATGCTCCTGCTTAATGGCTTTGGTGAGGTCTTTAGCAAGATTGCCGTCCTCCCCCATCATGGACTCTAGGTGCGTTTTAAGGGCTTGGTTGGTAGCTGAAATAACTTCTTCTTCGATTTCATTCCACTCCATTTCAGCGAGTTGATTGGCGTTCACATCAAGCACTTCACCCAAACGATATTCGATTGTAGCAACCATACGTTTGATATTGGCGAAATTGAGTTGGATGGCTATTTTTTCACGTAGTTCATCTTCGAGGTCGTAGGCATCTTCCATGAGAATGCGAAGTTGATTTTTGCTAAGGGTTAGGCGCATACCAAGCGCGCCGTTGAGGTTGTCTAAAACGTCTTGGGGACGTTGGAGTTCTTCACTATCATTTTGATTTTGGATGAAGGTATCGAGTAAATCGTAGCGGGTTTCGATGAGACTCTCAATGGAGTCGCTGGTGCTATAAACGGCGGTTTCGATAGCCTTGAAAATATGCTCTTGCTCAGATTCGATAACTTCACCAAGCAAATTAAGCATGGCTTCTTGCGGGGAGCTTCCCTCTCTTTCGGCTTCTTCTATTTCATCAAGGAGCAATCTCATGGTGAAGGAGGGGAAAATCTTGTCCTTGCTATCCATGAAGGAGGGTTGAACGCCGCTTGTCCATGCCAATAATGCCCACGGGGTTTCGCTTTCAAAATCATCATCTAGCGTAGTGTGGACGCGTTTTACTACATCCACACGGAGCATATCGGCAATATCTTCGCTGAGATCGTCCTTAAGGAAGATACGATCGCGTTGAGCGTAAATTTTTTCACGCTGATTGTTGAGCACATTATCGTAATCAAGTAAATGTTCACGGGTGTCAAAGTTTGCCCCTTCAACGCGATGCTGGGACTGCTCGATGATATTAGAGACAATTTTGTTTTCAAGGGGGAGCGTATCGTCTACACTGAGACGTTGCATGAGATTGCCAACTTGCTCACCCCCAAAAAGACGCATTAAATCATCTTCGAGAGAGAGGAAGAAACGCGAGGAGCCAGGGTCGCCCTGCCTACCAGCACGACCGCGTAGCTGATTATCTATGCGGCGTGCATCGTGCCGTTCTGAGCCGATAACGTGGAGTCCGCCTACCGCTTTAACGTGCTCCATTTCTTCAAAGTATTGGAGGAAATGTTTGATTTCTGTTTCGTAAATGCCGTAATCTATATCGTCTCGCTGGAGCAGAACTTGGCGTTGTTCTTCGAGTGTGAGGTTGTAAGCATTTTCAACATCGTTTTTGCGTAAAACGCGATTGACGGTGGAGAGAATTTCTTCGGCAATATCGCCGCCGAGCTTAATGTCTACGCCACGCCCAGCCATATTTGTTGCGATAGTGACTGCGCCAAAAGCTCCCGCCCCAGCAATAATTTGCGATTCTTCGGTATGCTTGCGAGCATTTAGAACCTGATGCGGAACACCGCCTTTAATTAGGTTCTGGAGTCTTTCTGAATCTTTTTCTTCTAAATCTAAGAGATAAAGCAAAGTGCCGAGATTTTCAACAGCATTAAGGCTGATATTTAAATCAAGGGGATTTGCAAACTCGCGCAGTTTTTTAGGTGTGAGCGTTTCGAGCGGGACATACAGGGGCTGTAATTCTTTAATAGCACGCCCATCTTCTATGCGGTCGTTTTTTTTCATCCAAATATGGCGGATGAGCAAGCTCTGTAGAAGGCGGCGCACGGGCTCTGCGCGCAATCGGCTCGATAATAAATCAGATGATTCTACGGAGGTTGTCCCTATCAATTGCGGTCTGCCAAGAATATAGAAATGCGCCGCTTCTTTGACTATGGCACGTAATTTTGCTTCTACGGTTCTGTAGATAGAATCAGGGTAATCTTTGCGTTTCCAAAGTTCCCCAATCGTATCTTCTGGAGAATTTTCAGGGACATAATAAGTATATTCATATCCCGTATATTCTTCTTTTGCGGTGCGTGCATCCAAAGCATAATTATTGCTAGCAGATTGATGATCTAAGTTGGTCGGGATGGGCAAAACTTCGAGGCTATAGATTTTAGAAAACTCTTCGGCTTCTGTTAGCGCTGTGCCTGTCATACCTGAGAGTTTTTCGTACATTCGATAATAGTTTTGCAGAGTAACAGTTGCGTAGGTGACGGTTTCAGGTTCAATTTCTACGCCTTCTTTTGCTTCTACGGCTTGATGCAAACCATCTGACCATCTTCTACCTGGCATTTGACGACCTGTGCTTTGGTCTACAATAATGGCTTTACCACCCTGAATGAGATAATCTTTATTTCGCTTAAAAAGGTATTCTGCACGAAGGGCTTGTTCAAGATAAGCCATAATTTGCGCCTGTTCAGGCGTGACATCTTCAGGTCGGTCGGGGTCACTCATAGGTTCACCGAGTAATTCTTCAGCATGAACAATACCAATTTCGGTGAGGGAAATACTTCGGTTTTTCTCATTAAGCTCATAATCTTCTTCGCGCAAGTTTCTGGCAACATTTGCCATACGCGTATAGTCGCCCATATCAATTTGGGCGGGTCCAGAGATAATGAGCGGGGTGCGGGCTTCATCAATGAGGACGTTGTCGACCTCATCAATAATGGCAAAATAATGTCCCCGCTGAACTCGTTTTTCGTATTCCATCGCCATATTGTCGCGGAGATAATCGAAGCCGAATTCGTTATTTGTACCGTAGGTAATATCGGCTGAATACGCCAATTTGCGGTCTACTAATTTAAGCTGATGTTGGTCTTCTTGAGATGATTCTTTTTCGGGGTCGTAGAGATAGGCTTTCTTCCCGTGTTCTGTGGTCGCGGCAGATTGTAGAATCCCCACACTGAGACCAAGAAAATGATAAATGGGACCCATCCAGCGCGGGTCACGTCTGGCGAGGTAATCGTTCACGGTGATGAGGTGAAGCCCACGTCCCGTTAATGCGTTTAAGTATACGGGCAAAGTCGCACTGAGGGTTTTCCCCTCTCCCGTTTTCATTTCTGCAATTTCACCGCGATGTATCGTAATTCCGCCAATTAACTGGACATCGTAATGACGCATGCCCAAGGTGCGTTTGGATGCTTCACGCACAGTGGCGAAGGCTTCGTACGTGATTTCGTCAAGCACTTCTTGTTCTAGGCGAAAATACTCGTCTTTATCTTCGATACCTTCTACTGCATCTTGAATTTTCGCACGGAATTCATCTGTTTTGGCGCGTAACTCAGCATCGCTGAGCTTTTCAAAATCTGGCTCTAGCGCGTTAATGTCATCTACGATGAGGGCAAGCTCATCTATTCGTTTTTGGTTGGGGTCGCCCCCGAAGATATTTACAAATTTCTTTAACATAGTTGGGTTCCTCTCAAGGGGCGATTATAACAGAGAGAAAGAGATGGGGGTATTGGGGTTTTATTAACGATGCGCTCAGAGTATTTCGTCCAATGCAATGTCAACATTCTCAAAAACTTGCGCCCCCTGTGCTTTTAAATACCTTGCTTTAACGGGCGAACTTGTGATGCCAAATTTATTTACTTTTACATTTAGTCCCTGACCGCATAACAATTCTCCCATTGCTCCTCCGCTGATAATGCCGGCAGGGGTATCTTCAAAAACCCAAAATTCATAGCCATCTAAGCGCATAATATCCTCAGAGAATTCACCTTTGCTTGCGGCGTGGGCTTCTAGCAAAGATTGATTCGATTCTTTACCAAAACTCGCTAAAACTGCCGACAACGCATGAATTGGCGAAGGTTTTGAGTAATTGGCCGCCTCGCCACCAAACTTTTCTGCCAGCCAGCCCATCTCACCATATCCCGATACAGGGATTTCATCCAGCCCTGTTAGTTTCTGTGCATATTTTGCATCAGGCATCTCGCGTGTAGGGCGATTGGTCATAATAGCACAGCCGCGCTCATGTTTTTGGAGCCACTCAAAAAGCCCATTTTTAGAACTCGCACTGAGCAAAGGCTTATCATATTCATAAAGATAACTTTCTACACCTAGCGAAGATTTTATCCCGTAAATTTCTTCAAACCCTAAACTGCCTAAAATCATTTCCTGAAAAATGTCAAAAGGAAAAGATTGAATGGTCTCACTGTTTTGGATGATGGCAACTGGGCGCGCGGGGTCAACGCCTGCTTCTTTTGCCATGCGTTTAACCGCTCGCTCTAAACGGATACGAACGGGAATTTTAGCTTGCTCTTTGGCAATAGACGCGAAGAGAGGGGCTAAATCGAACGTGCCGTTAATCAACAGCACCGCCATACATGCGGCAGATGAATGCCACTCACTAGAAATGCCCATGCCCTCAAATTGAGCTATGTCGTCATCTGAAAGATTAACATCAAACCCCAATTCTTTTGCGCCGATTCGAACAGTATCTTTAAAGGCTTGATGGTATCCATGTGATTCGATGAGAACGCCATCTACATCGAAGATGATGATTTTTTTCTGCATTTTAAATTCCCTTGAGGTTGTTAGAGTTTTCGAGATTTTAGTTATTTCAACTTGTGTTGTATATTAGAGCCTATAAAAAATAAGCTAGGATACCCCGTTCCCTTCAAGGGAACGGGGTATCCTAGCGGCTTAACCTTAATTTCTGATAAAGTCTATTGCGTAAAAAATACGCGTCATTGATGTCTTTTTTTTAATTCATCTTCCACATCACTTAATTTCAACCCTTTTTCACTCAATAAAACCAGCGTATGATAAAAAAGGTCAGATACTTCTTCAACAATGCGTTGATTTCCTTGCCCTTTTGCGGCAATAATAACCTCAGTTGCTTCTTCACCTATTTTTTGTAAAATACGATCTTCGCCCTCAGCAAAGAGACTGGCAGTATATGATTTTTCGGTAGGATTAGCTTTACGGTCTTCGATAATTTCAAATAATTTATTTAACATTTTTACTTTTCTCCAGCTTTCATTATACCCCACCATAAAAACACAGCATCCACAAAGAAAAACTTTGTGGATGCTGTGCCTTAGTCAATAGATAAAAACCTAAGCCTTCTGTGGCACCGTTATTTGCGTCATAATCTCATACGTTTCAAGTTCCTTAAAGGGGAGCAAGATGTTTCAGGGTGCAGACGAGAAATGTCTATATCCTGAAAAAGAATTGAAAATTATTGAGCGGCTTTCACTTCGTCCCTCATGCGCTGATAAAGTGCATCGGCTTCACCTACGGGATGGATGTATTGTAGTTTTTCGAGAACATCAGCAGGTGGGTAAACGGTGGGGTCGTTGAGGAGTTCTTCGTCTAAAAGTTCTTCAGCGGCGGTATTTGGGGAATCGTACCAGTTATATTCTGGGTAGTGGCTCAAAAGTAAGTGATAGCTTGGAGTCCGAAGCCTTCCGATCTCGGGTTTTTAGCAAAACGCCAAAGTCAGAAGACTTTGGCGTTAAACTGAGCCGTTACCTTAAATCTCTAACAACGCCATTAATCCCAATAAGTAAGACCGCCAGCCGAAACCGGATATTTTCCCCGCACAAACTGCTGAAACGAGTGATTTGTGTCTGAACTCTTCACGCGCATAAACATTTGAGATATGCACCTCTACAACAGGAGGGGTTATGGAGGCAATGGCATCTCTTAATGCCACCGATGTATGCGTATACCCCGCAGGATTAAAAATAACGCCGTCTGCCCATTCGTTTGCGCTGTGGAGGGCGTCTATCAGTGCCCCTTCGTGGTTAGATTGTTGGCAGGTGACTTCCAATCCCATTTTTTGCCCTTCGGCAATCAACTTTTCGTTAAGGGATTCTAAAGTTAATGCGCCATATACTTCTGGCTCACGCGTGCCAAGCAGGTTTAGGTTGGGTCCGTGAAGGATGAGTGTTTTCATAGGGTTTTCCTTTGAAAGAAGATGTACATCGCACCTTTCGAGGGCGAGTAAGGTATGGTGAATTATACTCGCAGATCTCTTCCTATCAATCTGAAATATGCGCTTTGAAGAGAATGGTATCTCCCTTTGCCCGATTATGAACGCGGTATAATTGTTTTTAGATAAGATGCGCTTTTTTCTTATTTAGCTAGTAGGTTTACGCTTTGCTACTATCAATTTTAAATCTAAAGAAGAAAGGTTTTGAAAATGAAAATAAAGGTAATTGTTCCTGCCACGACGGCAAATTTAGGTCCCGGCTTCGATGCGCTTGGATTGACACTCAATTTATGGAACGAGGCTGAATTCTCTTGCACAAGCAATAGTCTTATTTCTGTTAGTGTTCAAGGGGAAGGGGCAGATACGCTCCCCAAAAATGCTGATAATGCTATTGCTCAAGCCGCGTTGATGGTTTATGACTTAGCTGGTAAATCTTGCTCTGGTTTACATATTGATTGCATTAACCGCGTTCCCCTTGGCTCAGGGATGGGGTCTAGCTCTGCGGCGATGCTCACGGGAATGCTCGGCGCGAATGGCTTACTCGGTAATCCATTTACAGATGAAGAGATTCTAAAATTGGCGATAGAAACAGAGGGGCATCCCGACAATGTTGCTCCGGCTATGTTAGGCGGATTGGTTGCCTCTATTGTACATAAAGAGCGCGTTGTTTCAATGCGTTTGCCTACAAAGGCGAATCATGGTCCTATCCATGCGACTCTTGTTTTGCCAGATTTCGATTTTCCCACTAGTCAGGCACGCGCTATTTTGCCTAAAGAAGTTAACCGCCCTGATGCTATCTATAATATCAGCCGCGTTGTTTTGGTTACAGAAGCTTTGCGAACGGGGAATATGGAGCTATTAGGCATTGCGATGAAAGATAGTTTGCATCAGCCTTATAGATTGAAACTAATTCCTGGTGCTATCTCTGCGCTAAAGGCAGGGAAAGAAGCAGGGGCTTCGGCTGTTGCGCTTTCGGGGGCGGGACCTAGCTTAATCGCATTTTCGGCGAAGGAAGATGCGAAAATTGGTGCGGCGATGAAGGCTAAGTTTGAATCAGCAGGCTTAGGGGCACGTATTTTTGAGTTGGGGACAAGTTACGAAGGCGCGGAGGTGACGATAGTGTAGGATTAGCTTTGAAATAGAATCAAAAAAGAGCAGAGGCAACTCTGCTCTTTTTATTTACGAAATTATTTGAGATATTACCCCTTTTGCAACGCCCTAATCCCATTATGGATTTGGTTGAGCAGACGGCTTAGTTCATCTTCTACACCAGATAGTGTTTCGATGACGTAGTTATCTGCATCGATTCGGGTTGCCTCTGCGTCTGTGAGGGCTTGGTCTAGAATTTTCTCGGCACGCAGGTTGGCTTTTTCTGTAAGCACGTCTTCTGATGTTAGCTCATCTGCTTTTTCTTCTGCCAGCACGGTGGTGCGGTTTGCTTTCTCTTCTGCTTGCGCCAAAATACGATCACTTTGATTAAGTAATTGTTGCGCTTTTTTCACTTCATCGGGAATGGCGATGCGCATTTGGTCGATGATGTCGAGCATACGGTCTTCGTCCACTATGACGTTATGGGTGAAGGGCATGGCTCTGCTTTCGTTGAAGAGTTCTTCTAGGCGATCTATAAGGTGTAGGATGTCCATATTTTTTCTCCGATAGGTGGGAACATCTTTATTTTATCTTAAGGGTGATAAGGGTAGCAAGGGTGACAAAGGTGACGATAAGAAAATGCTGGCTTAACGGTATCAAGCTAAAAACGCGTGTGGGGCGGTTCTTCATCCCAAGAAAAAAACCATAAAAACATTCCCGCCGCCGAGGACGACGGCTAGAGCATTTTTTAGTCCCGCGGCACATTTGCTACATCGTAATTTTCCATTTCGGCAATTTTCTTTTTTAGGGCAACAAAAACATGTGGCGGTACCATACTGGAGACATCGCCATCGAGCATGGCAATTTCTTTAACGGTGGATGATGAAATAAAGGTGTGTTCTTCGTGAGTGATAAGGGCGATACTTTCTATATCGGTGGCGAGGCGGTGGTTGGCGAGTGCCATGCGAAACTCAAACTCAAAATCAGAGAAAACACGCAAGCCACGTACGATAACTTGGGCGTCAGCTTCACGACAGGCATCAACGGTGAGATTATTATAGCCTCTCACGCGAATTTTGGGGTTATCGGCAAAGGCTTCTTCTGCTAAAGAGATGCGCTCTTCGGGGGAGAAGAGCAAGTTTTTTAGCGGTTTATCGTAAACAGCAATAATTAGTTCATCAAATAGAGGAACTGCTCTTTTGGCTATATCGACATGCCCGTAGTGAATGGGATCAAAGCTACCAGGAAAAAAAGCGCGTACCATTAGCTCAAATCTCCTTTTGAGGTCTCGCCCCAGAAATGGTCGAGAGCTTCGCTAAGTAGTTGATGCTCTTCTTTTTCAAGATTTGCGTCTTGGCTAAAAATAGCTTGAGCGCGTTCTCGAGCTTTTTCGATAAGGTCTATATCGGTTAGGCTTGCCATGCGTAAGCCAGTGCCATAACCAGATTGACGTTTGCCTAAAAATTCGCCAGGGCCGCGTTGTTCTAAATCTTTTTCGGCAAGAACAAAGCCATCGTTGCTCTCTGCCATAGCAAGGAGACGTTCGTTTTCGATATCATCGTTGTCGGTGGGGATGAGCAGACAGTAAGACTTGTCCATGCCACGTCCCACACGACCACGTAATTGGTGGAGTTGGGCTAAACCAAATCTATCTGCGCCTTCGATGAGCATAACAGTGGCATTGGGTACATCTACGCCGACTTCTACGACTGTTGTTGCGACCAAGATATCGTATTCTTTGGCTCTAAATTTCGCCATTACTTTTTCTTTTTCGGCGGGTTTCATGCGCCCGTGTAAAAGCCCTACGTTGAGTTTTCGGAAGACATCGGCTTGGAGGGCTTCGTGTTCTTTAACTGCGGCACGGGCTTCTATTTTTTCACTTTCTTCAACCAATGGGTAGATGATAAAGGCTTGCTTGCCATCTAAAACTTGGGAGCGGATCATGGTATATGCTCGCTCTCTTTCTTGTGGGCGAAGAACGTGTGTTTCGATGGGCAGTCTGCCAGCGGGGAGTTCGTCCATCACAGAAATATCTAAATCGCCATGAACGGTGAGGGCTAAGGAACGTGGGATTGGCGTTGCCGTCATTACCATGAGGTGTAGATTTTCGCCTTTTTCACGGAGAGCAGCGCGTTGGTCTACGCCAAAGCGGTGTTGTTCATCTACGATGGCAAGTTGTAAATTGGCAAATTCTATTGGTCCTTGAATTAGTGCATGAGTGCCAACAACCACTTTTATGCTTCCATTCAATAAGCCTTCACGAATTTCTTGTTTTCTAGCTTCAGGGGTATCGCCAACTAGCAAGCGAATTTCACTTTCAGCCAAGCCGTTCTCATTTGTGGTGAGTATTTTGCTCAAACTACGATAATGTTGCTCAGCAAGAATACTTGTGGGTGCCATCATAGCGGCTTGTGCGCCGGCATTTGATACCATTGCAATTGCCAACCCTGCCACCACCGTTTTACCAGAACCAACATCGCCCTGAAGCAAACGGTTCATGGGTCTGCCTGAACCAAAATCCATCACAATATCTGAAACAGCTTTTTCTTGCGAGTCTGTCAAAGTGAAAGGCAAATCATCTTTGCGCGCTTTGAGCCATTCTTCTGATATATCAAAGATGCGCCCCATAACAGATTGCCAATCTTGTTTTTGGCGTAAAACGCCCATTTGCAAGAAGAAAATCTCGTCAAAGGCTAAACGCTCTCGTGCTAATTTTAAATGAGCCTGTGTTTTTGGAAAATGGACATTTTCTAAGGCAGTATTCAAACGCGGTAAATGTGCGGCTAAGCGTACGCTATCGGGCAAATGGTCGGTAATTTGTGGAGCCCAATAAGAAACGACCTGATTCATTTGCTGACGAAGCCATTTTTGAGTGATTTTCTTGGTCAACGAATAAATTGGCACAATACGATTTGTGTGCAAATTCTCGGTTTCTACCAATTCCCAATCGGGACTGCTCATTTGCAAACGCCCCAAATACTGGTCAATTTTGCCAGAAACAGAAATCGAAACGCCCTGCTTAAAACGATTGGTGAGCCAAGGCTGGTTAAACCACGTTAGGCGTAAAGAGCCAGTGCCATCATTTAGCAATACTTCGGTAATATGAGACCTACCACCACGAAGCGGTCTTCCCGTGACACTTTTTATATTCCCAATCACGGTCACTTGTTCCCCATACCAAAGCGATTTGATCGGCTTTAGCTGGCTATAATCGTCATATCGATGGGGGAAGTTGTAGAGCATATCGCGCAGGGTGAAAAGCCCCAATTTTTCAAGGGTAGTGGCGTTTCGGGGACCCACCCCTTGGAGAACGGTTAACACCGCGTTTAATGCGATAGGTGTTTCGCTGGTAACAGCACCGGGAACAGATTCTGAGCGGGGGCGCGCGGGTTTGTGGCTTGGTGTCTGCTTTCCAACACCTTCCTGTTGAGGGGCAGTTTTTGTGTCTACGGGCGCGGGAGTTTGAGCTTGGTCACCGTTTTCGGCAATCTCTTGCTCCGGCACAGGCTTTGCCTCCGGCGCGGGGGTAGGCTTCTCCTGAGCTTGGTCGAAGGGTTTGGGTCGCGTCGGTACCGGTTTCTCATCCCCTAACTCGGGGTATTCTCTTTTGAGCCTGTTGCCAATCCCAAAGAGGGTCACTTTTCTTCCATCCGCGCTAAGACCTTCGTAATCTCGCAATCTACCTGTAACGGCTTGGACAATTTCTTCAGAAAGCTCATCGTTGCGCGCTTCTGCTTCCCAGCTTTCGAGCATACTTGCCAAGCCGCCAATGACGGCTTTATTGTCATAACCATTTTTTGCTTCTAGTCGGACATATTTTTGTAGTTTTTCTATTGAAGGATACATAAGGTGTATTTTATCATGGGCTTGGAAGTGAAAGTAGGCAAGTTGAAGGCTAATTTCTAAAGCAATTATTACAAGGCTTCATTTTTTGATTGCCACAAAGCCAATGCCTTTCGGACCTATATGCGCCCCAACAACGGGCGTAATATTAACAACTAAAGGCTCTGTCTCCAAAGAAGGTATGAAATCTGCTAAAAACTGATGGGCGCGTTCTTCGGCATTGGTGTGTAAAATAGCCAATCTCTTTATCTTCCCAACCTTTTCTAGCTTCTTTTTTAATTCACGATTTGACGCCCGCGTTGTGCGGACTGCGCCAAGATTGTCCACTTTCCCGTAGCTTAGTTCAATCATTGGTTTGAGCCTGAGCAATGCGGCAACCCGTGCTTTTGCCCACGAAACACGTCCGCTACGCCGCAGATATTCGAGGGTGTCGAGAGCGGCTACAAGTTTGATGCGCTTCTGAATAGAAGAAAGCATTTTAGAAAGCTCATCGAAACTCGCACCTTCAGAAATAGCATCAGCGGCTTCTAAAACTTGGAAACCAATTCCTAAACTGAGTTGCCCACTATCTACCATTTGAATTTTATCCCCAAAGGATTCAGCCGCAATTCTTGCCGCGTTATAAATGCCACTTAATTGCGATGCGGTGTGAATAGAAAAAATCTTCTCTACACCTCTGCTAAATAATTTTTCATAGCGCAGTTCAAATTCCCCAGTTGCAATTGCCGCTGTCGTGGCGGGACTTTTAAAAGAGGGCATTCGCGAATAAAACTCTTGGCGAGTGATGTCTACACCGTCAAGATAGCCTTTTCCATCAATCACAATAACTGCGGGGACAGCTTCAATTTTATGTTTTTCTAGCAAGTTAGCGGGGATATCGGCAACACTGTCGGTGACTAAGCCAATTTTCATAAGTTTTTCCTGCTTCTATCGGATTTTGTGGTTTGTAATGTAAATAAACCCGATAATCGCTTTCGCATGGACGTAAACGTCCATGCTCAAAGCTGAAGCCTGCTAAAGCAGTCTCTTCTCAGCCGACTTTAGTTGGGTTTAGCCCATTAGTACGGGCGTTAACGCCCGTGCGGCGTTAGTTTTTTCCTAACTGTCTCTAAACGCTCTTTTAACCAGTCTTTTTTTTTACATGCCACCTCTTCGATTTTACCAGTATAATATATTCATTGGAGAAAAACGTGTCTAAAACATTCAATCTTACCCTCCTTCCCCTCTACCGTATAAAGGGCAATGAAATGCCCTCGCCGCCAGGATTGCTGGCGGTAACTCCACCGCGCCGAAAAGCCCGTAGCCGCTCGCGTGATTTGCTCTTTATGCACCTTGTTTTAGGCGGCAACACCAATTTATCAACTGCCAATTATTTACAGATAATAAGTAGTGCGGCAAAAGAATTTTATAATACTCCTGGCTCAGTAACAGCCGCATTACGTACCGCGGCAATTACGCTCAACAGTGATTTACTAGAACGCAATATGGAAACCAGCGGACAAGGACGCTTTACCCTTGCCACGCTCGTTTTGGGCGTAGTTCGTGGCGGGCAAATTTATCTGCTCATATCGGGTCCTGCCCATGCGTATTGGATGGTAGGAGACGAACGGCGTGACATTCACGACCCTGAAATGTCGGGGCGGGGATTAGGATTAGGGCAATCGGCAAAATTTTATCTTTCACAACTCCCGCTTCGCACGGGCGGACGCTTGCTCGTCACGCCCCAACTCCCTGCTGGTTGGACACCGATTTTGCAACGCGACAATCAATTGGCATCGCTGGAAACAATTCGCAGTGTTTTAATGCGGCAAAATATGGACGACCAAAATACGGTACTCATAGAGTTTGAGGCTGGCAAAGGTGAAGTAACCCTACTGAAGCCACCGCCTCAATCTAAGCCCACATTAGCAAGTATTTCGCGTAAAATCGCCGATGAACCTGCCGAAACAGAAATAGAAGATACTGATATTGGTGATGTTTCGTATCCCCAAGTAGATGCAGAGCAAGTCATCCAAGAAGATGAAGTAGGGGAAATAGAAAGCCATCAGCCAGAACCCCAGCCTTTCGCGTCTACCTCAGCAGAGGACACGCGCGTTTCGGAGGCAGAAGCCGATGATATGCAGGCACCAAGCATCCATAACGAGAGCAAGATTCCGCACGTTCGCCCCGCTCTTATGGCTACTGTTCGAGAAAATGACGAGCCAGCTTCTGCTCCCGAAGAAAATGAGATTTTAGCATCCATCCCACGCCAAGCTACTAATGAAATCCCTGCACAAGAAGAAGAGATTGATATTCCTGAAGCTGTAGAGGAAGAAATTGACACGGGGCCGCCCGTTGGCGAGGTGATTGCGCGGCAAAGTGCGCGTGGCATAGCCAAAGGGATACAGGCAACTCGCGAGGGAAACGATAAATTAAAAGGGGCTTTCAGTAAGGCTATACCACGCATTTTACCTGTAGATGACCCCGACGCGCCCTTTAGGTTGCCAAGTTGGGTCATGGTAGTAATTGCCGTTATTATCCCTCTGCTGGTTGGTACGATTGCTAGCGTGGTCTATTTTCGCTTTGGGCACGATATTCAATATGAAACAGCCTATGTTGAGGTAGAGCTGTCGCGGGCACGCGCCCTCGAAGAAAGCGACCCAATAGCACAACGAAAAGCATGGGAAGATACGATTAAGAATTTGGATGTTGCCGAAACTTATGACCAAACTGCTGCAACCGAAGCCATACGCACAGAAGCGCAAAATTATCTTGATAGTCTATTAGGCATTCAGCGGCTTAGTTATCAACCTGCTGTAGAGGGCATACCTGTTGGAACAGAGATTGTGGCAATAGCAGCCACCGATACAAATGTCTTTATTCTCAACACCAAAGGCGAGATTTTGCGTGCCTATTTGGTCAGTGGGGGGTATCAATATGATGAAAGCTTTGATTGCAAAAGTGGAGAATATGGCGGCGTAACGCTTAGCCCACTAATCGACCTGCAAGCCTTACCCAAATCAAATGCAATGGGGGCTTCAGTTATGGGCATAGATTCACAGGGGAATTTGCTTTATTGCGGTGCAAATCGTCCCCCCCAAGCAACATCACTGTCACACTCAGTAGGTCAATTTAAAGAAATCACTGCCATAGCACTAGACGCAGATATACTCTATGTTTTAGATGCCCCGGCGCATGAAGTTTGGTTTTATACGGGGCGCAACTCTGCTTTTCTCGATTACCCCGATCCCTTTTTTGAAAACGCCCCAGAAGGTATGGAACTAGCAAATGCCATTGATATGAGCGTAAATGTAGGCGTAGATAGTAGTGACCTTTATTTACTTTTCAATAATGGAGACTTAGCCAGCTGTAATTCAAATTTACGAGCCGCCGTGCCTACACGTTGCGTTCACCCAGTAGAACTCATCGACCAACATCCAGCCGCAGGTGGCGGAAATAGTTTTGACCGAATACTATTTACCGAAATACACCTTTCTACTCCGCCTGATTCTGCCCTTTTGCTTCTTGAGCCTAAAACTCAAACCGTTTACCGCTTTAGCCCGCGCTCATTTACTCTTTTAAGCCAACTTCAACCCCTCGAGGGCACTGTCCCTGTCGGTACACTAAGTACTATAGCCTCAAACCCCAGCCACATCCTTTTCATTGCTCAAGATGATAGAATCTATCAGGCTACAGATATCCGTTAGAACTTTTATCGGATAGAAAAACTCACATTAAGGAGAACGGATGTCATCTCTACTCGCACTGCTTAGAAAATTATTTGGATTGTCCGAACCGAACGTGGACCCAGAACCTGAGCCCGTTGAAGACACATCTCCTGAACCCGCGCGTCGTACCGTTTCCCGCATCTTGAGCATCATCTACAACCCCACCATGAACGCGGAAACTGGCGAAAAGCTCACAGCCCAATCTGGCTGGCAAAACCCAGACGATTTGGCAGTGGGTTTTTCAGCAGACACACTTGAAACCAGTCACGGCATGGCACGCTATGACATCGTAGAGCGCATTGAAGTAGACGCGTTCCCTGTGCTAAAAGACGGTTTTCGTTATTCCCCATCTCTCTATTTAGATGTGCTACATGGCGTTACCCCACCACATCAGCCTTATGATGTAGATTATCATGCCATTATGGATGATTTTAATATCGTTGAACGGGTTGAAAATAATGAAATTGACGAAGTATGGGTTTTCGCCTTCCCCTATGGCGGATTCTACGAATCGATTATGGCAGGCAAGGACGCGTTTTGGTGCAATGCTCGTCCGCTAGAAGATACCGAGCATATTTCACGCCGCTTTATCATTATGGGATTCTCCTACGAGCGTGGCATAGGTGAAATGGAAGAATCATTTGACCATAGAATTGAATCGCTAATGGAAAAAACCTTCGAGAAAAAACACGGTGATGATGATTTATGGGAACGCTTTACCCGTTACGACAAGAAAAACCCTGGCCAAGCCCATGTGGGCTCTGTCCATTTTGCACCCAATAGCGAAAGAGATTACGACTGGGGCAACCTAAAATATGTACCTAGCTATTGTGACGATTGGCTCAACTTCCCCGACTTCACAGGTAAAATGCGCCAAGTAAATGCCACCGATTGGGGCAATGGCGATATTCGCTTACACCATCGTTGGTGGCAAACTCGAATTCCCCATATGGCAGGTAGGCAAAATGGGATTCATAATAATTGGTGGCAATATATTATGGATGCAAATGAAGTGAATATGTGAGGCGTGAAGACGTGAAACGTAATGATTTTACTAGCCGCTTGATAGTTTCGTTTTTGAAGGTGGTTGAGTAGTCCGTAGCGGTAGCGGAGGGCGTATCGAAACCACGAAATGGCTAAATTTATACAAGCCGTTGGTTTCGATATGGCGAAAGTCATTACCTACACTTCGGCTGGCTCAGTAGCCACTCAACCAACTATGCGCTTCTTTTTGTGAAACTGTCAGGTCGCTAATGATTTTATTCTCAGCCACATACGTTTCACGTTTTACGTTTTAGGTTTCTCCCCTTCTCCCAAACCTGATATAAACCCAAATTCCCCGTAGCCCCATCTGAATAAAAACTATCTATAATCTTAAACCCGCTCATCTCGGCAAGGTGGGCTAATTCGTCTTCGCTATAGTGATGGGCGTAGCGGATGCCAAATCCGCCTCTGCGCCAGTCGAGGAGATAGTCGCCTTCATCAACATCTTCTTCGGGGATGTCTACTAAATCCCAGCTTAGGATTCGTTTTTTCAATCGCTCAGAGTTAAGAAATTGCCAATTTGAAAAGATAAATTGGCCATCGTCTGCGAGATGCTGGTGAATGTTTTTCAAAATTTGCAATCGGGTTTTTTCTCCAGGAATATGATGGAGTACAGCAAAGGCGGTAATCAGTGACCAATTTTCAGTAGTCATTTGCCAATTGGCAGAGGTAATATCTAGTTCTTGAAATCGGGCGGGAAAATGCTCAGGGACTAATCTTGCGTCTGTGAGCAGAGGCAAGCTAAAGTCCACGCCGAGATAAGGGGCGGTGTGATCGGTACCTGCTAATTGCCGTGCAAACTCTCCATTGCCACATCCCAAGTCTAAGATAGCGCGATCCCGCCCAATCCCGTTTAGTATTTTTCGCACGCCGGGTTGTATGCGTCCACGCGTAGCAGAGAATTCTTTGCCAAATTTTTGATAAAACTGGTTATTGATTTCTATTATTTTTTTGATTGTTTTTGCGTTCATGTTTTTATCATACAGTTTCTTCGGTTCAACGTGCCAGAAAACAAAGATACCAGAGAAAAGCACTTTTGAACAATGCCCCATTGATAAAGGCAAGTTATCTTGCGCGTTTTTTGTGCGTTTTATCGCACTTAGAATTTCTCGTAGAAAAGACTCTGGTGGGATTTTATGGTATCCTTTAGCCATCTTATTTTTCTGATGGAGAGTGCATGTATATCGCAATCGAAGG
Source organism: Anaerolineales bacterium (assembly GCA_016744335.1). Lineage (GTDB taxonomy): Bacteria > Chloroflexota > Anaerolineae > Anaerolineales > Villigracilaceae > Desulfolinea. The sequence goes on along the minus strand of JADGEO010000005.1, from coordinate 39,405 downwards.
GGTTATCGGTGTGGGGAAAACCACGCTCGCCCGTTTATTACAGCCCCAATTTAACGCTGAAATTTTGCTAGAGATTTTTGAAGAGAACCCTTTTCTCTCTGATTTTTATGGTGATAGAGCGCGTTACGCGTTTCAGACGCAAATGTTCTTTTTGCTCAGTCGCTATCACCAACAGCGGCGCAGTGTACCAGAGCTTTTGGCAAAAAACGAAAATTTACTCTCAGACTATACCTTTGCAAAAGACTCCCTTTTTGCTCGTATTAATCTCGAAGGCGACGAGCTAGATATGTATGGGCGCGTACATGAAGCCTTAGCCGAAAAAATTAAACACCCCGACTTGCTGGTCTTTTTGCGTGCAAAAACAAAAACGCTTATGGAGAGAATTGAAATGCGTGACCGTCCTTACGAGCGCGATATGGAAAATGCTTATATCGCAGAGTTGAGCGAAACCTATGCCGATTTTTTCTCAAAGCCTTATAATAATACACCTGTGCTTACCATAGATACAGATAATTTAGATTTTGTACGCAGTGAAAAAGACCTAGCCTTTATAAAAGAGAAAATTGATGAGGCGTTGGCAAAAGCACCGCTTCAACCAGATTTAATTTAAAAAAACCTACTCACTCAAAGACATAAACCCGCAATTTTTTTTGCGTGTGATAAAAAAGAACCTTATGCGAATAACAAGAGATTTACTCCTCCGCCTAGCAAAAGAAAACACAGAAGTACGCGCCTTCAATACCGAAAGTATTATTGCCGCGTATCTTACTGGTTCACTCTTAAATGAAGAGCCGCTCCTTGGTGGGACAACCGATATTGACCTCGTTTTTGTTCATAATACCCCGCCCGCATTATCTCGTGAAATTAAAGCACTTAGCCCCGATATTCACCTCGATATTCATCACCGCTACCAAAAAGAATACGACCCACCCCGCTCCCTACGGAGCAACCCTTGGCTAGGATACGAGCTGTACGACCCCCAACTTCTTTACGAAACAAAACACTTCTTCGAATTTCACCAAGCCAGCTTGCGAGCGGGCTTTGACGAGCCTAAAAACTTGCTCAAACGCTCTTTTACCCTGCTCAACGCCGCCAGAAAAAATTGGATGAATTTACAGCTCAGCGCATCTGATACTTCGCCCAGCGTTATTTTGCATTATTTAGAAGCACTGCACCATGCCGCAAATGCGATAGCAGAATTGACAGGACCTCCGCTCGCTGAACGACGTTTTCTTTTAGATTTGCCCGCGCGGGCAGAGGCGATCGAAAGACCCGAATTCGCGCGTGGGTTTTTGGGCTTGCTTGGCGGTAGTGAGCTGAGTGTTGGTTCCTTAACTGAGTGGCTCCCTGCTTGGGAAAGTTATTTCAACTTTGCCACAGAAGCGACGGGGGCAGATATCCGCATCCATAACGCGCGCCAAACCTATTACAAGAGCGCAATCGTAGAAATGCTCGAGGGTGAGAATCCGTTTACTGCGCTATATCCGCTCTTATTAACTTGGACGCTCTCTGCGGAAACCCTCCCTGAAAATCAGATTAGTGCTTGGGAAAACGCGCTTCATTCACTAAAAATTGGCGGGGAGTACCTTGAATCCCGTTTAGAGGGGCTAGACCAATATATTGATAATATAGAAGAAATGCTCGAAAAAATGCTTTCTTCACATGGTTTAGAGATGGCAGAGATTGTCTAAGCAAGCCTAAATATGGGGACATGATTACAGAAACATTGCAGTTCGGCACCCCAACACTGTGGATAACTACCCCAATACTGTGGATAACTTATATAGAATGTGGAGAAATCGCTCAGATGTTCGAGCAACTCTAAGGCAGCACCCCCCATATAGCGGGGGTGTTTTCTGTTATCCCTGAGATACATAGGTTTAACGGTTTTTATACTTCGCAATAGGTGTTTATGTTTTGGATATGGATTATCCCCGATAATAGGACAATAGTACTCTCCTTTCAGACTTGTAAGTTGTTGAAAAGTTTTGTACAATCTGACTACATCATTTATTTCTAAGCTAATCATGGAGGTTTGCAATGGACGTCATAAAAGTATCTGCTCGTTCTCGAACATCTGCTGTAGCTGGTGCAATTGCCGGCGTATTTCGTGAGCACGGTCGCGCTGAAGTACAGGCAATTGGTGCTGGTTCAGTTAATCAATCGGTTAAGGCTCTTATTTTGGCTACCAGCTACCTCGAAGAAAGAGATGCAATTCACGTAGCCTGCGTGCCAGAGTTTGTAGATGTTGAAATTGGTGATAGCGTTCGTACTGCGATTAAGTTCGTAGTAGAAGATCGCCAAACATGGGCAAATATGGATGTTGAAGAATTAGATTCTTTGGATGCTATTGCAGAAGAAGATGAAGAGAACTTTCCCATAGATCACCGCCCAGAATCAGAGTTGCTTGACCCTTCTACTTTTGATTAGAGTGTAGGCAGGCAAATTAAATAAAACTATAGGTGTTCCCCTTCCCCCTTAGGAGCACTGTTAGGAAAAGACAAGTAGAGAATTTTTCTTTACTTGTCTTTTTTTATGATACTATTTCTCTATGAAAACTATGCAGAGAGAAGGTTCCCCAAGACATATCTTGCGTTGGAGCGCGGCTCTGCTTTTGGCTGGATTTTTGCTCGGCTCTTTATTGCCTTCGATGGGGGGGAGAGTGGAGGCAGCACCGCAAAAACAGCCCGCTTACGCTTGCCCTGACTCAACTGTCGTACAGTGGACATTCACGGGGGATACGACCAATCCATCTGACGGAACAGGAGTTTTAGATTATGGGGTAGATGTGTCAGGACCTGTTTTTTACGGGGGCGTTACAGGAGGAAGTGACAGAGCAATTAATTTTAGTGACTGGAACAATCTGTCACGTAACCTAGATGACTATATTGAGTTTCAAATAGATACTTCAGGAAGAAATTCCATAGAGCTTAATTTCGCCTCTAGGGTTACAAGTACAGGACCAATAAAATTTGATATTTACTATGCAACAGATGGCGGAAGCTTTGTGCCATTTGGATCAACAGAGACTTTATCAAATGATTCAAGTTGGCATTTAAAAAACTTTGACTTTAGCTCAGCACCTAGTTTAGACGATGAACCTGATGTGATTTTTAGACTTTACGGTTATGGGGCATCGTCATCTTCTGGAAATTGGAGATTAGACAATGTAACTTTTTCTGGAAATTGTGGAGAAACTCCAATAATCAACGAGGTTGCTTGGGCAGGAACAGAAGCCTCATTTGACGATGAATGGATAGAACTTTATAGCCCAAGCGGTGGGAATTTTGACCTAACCGGCTGGCGTCTTGTGGCAGATGATGGCAGTCCTGATATTCTTCTTTCAGGACAGACCTCTGCTTCTGGCTACTTCTTACTTGAGCGCACACACGACAATGTCGTTTCTGATATCATTGCCAATCAAATATATTCAGGTTTACTTGAAGACACAGGTGAAATTCTTCGTCTACGCGCGCCAGATGGCACAATTGTAGACACAGCCAATGGTAATGGCGGCACATGGTCTCATGGACGTGTGTCTCCTGCCAGCAGTATGGAGCGCATGTCAGATGATGGTGGTGACGCAGATGAAAACTGGGTCACAAACACAGGTATTATTGCAAATGGGCTTGATGCCGCAGGCAACGACATCTACGGCTCACCAGGGCAAACCAATTGGGGATATGGCATCACCTATACGCCAACGAATACAGCAACGTCAACATCCACAGGTACTCCAACACCTCTGCCTCCAACACTAACCCCCACCGCAACCGCAACGGCAACAGCTACCGCAACAGCCACCGCCCCCGCCTCACTAACCCTCCTCATCAACGAAGTCGGGTGGGCGGGCACATCGGCATCATCAACCGATGAATGGATAGAACTCTACAATGCCAGCAATTTTGCTATTGATTTCGATGCGGGCTGGAAACTAATCTCAACAGATGGTGGCATAGATATTACACTTACCGGAGTCATCGCTGACGGCGATTACTACCTACTCGAGCGCACAAAGGATACTGTTATCTCAGACATTGCCGCAGACTTGATTTATAGCGGTTCACTATCTAATAATGGAGAATATCTTAAATTATTAGCCCCAGATGGAAGCGTTGTAGATACAGCCAATAATGATGGAGGCAGTTGGCCCGCAGGAAACGCCTCCCCAAATTATGGCAGTATGGAGAGAAATGGCGTTGTCACCGATAAATCCTCCGCATGGTTTACCAATACTGGTGCAGTTAGAAATGGGCTAGACGCAGAAGGCAACGAAATCAACGGCACCCCCAAACGAGCAAATTGGGCAATTAGCGTCACAGCTACAGCCTCCCCTAAACCTACAGCAACCTACGTCTATCTCTCCCCCTCCTCCACGCCAACCTCCTACCCTTTTCAGTCTGTTGTCCTCAATGAAGTTCTTCCCCGCCCCGGCCACGATTGGAATGGAGACGGCGTAGTAAACACAAATGACGAATTTATCGAAATCATCAATCGAGGAAATAGCGATACAAGCCTCAATAGCTGGAAGCTACAAATAACGAGCGACAACTCCAGTTACGTATTGCCCAATATCACCCTAAAAGCGGGGGGAAGAGTGGCAATCTTCGGTAACACCTCACACTTTCGCCTCAGCGATAGCGGGGATACAGTTCGCCTGCTTAAGAGCAACAATCAAATTTCAGACGTGGTTACGTACACAATCGCCACAACAGCCGACCACTCTTGGTGCCGATTCCCTGAGCACGGTTACTGGAACCCCGACTGCTTCCCCACCCCTCACGAAGAAAATACCCTGCACGGAAACTTCAGTAACACTGCATACTCAATTCACGCTCTTTGCCCTGTACCAGATACCGTCCCCGACGCAATAACACTTATCGAATGTGGCGCGCTGGGGACGAATATCATAAGTGCAGACTTCTGGGATTACGATGCTTGGAAGATATGGACAACGGGACGCGCTAAACATTCAACTTGGGTGCGCTAAATAAACAGGGTGCTGAAAAGCGAGCTATATCGCTAACATCACCTGCGATAAACTTAAAATTTCCCCTATCAAAAGACAAAAGACTTAAACGAAAACAGAACAATCGTCAATAGGTAATCAGGGGGGTATTGCATCCTAATGATTAATCATATACAATAAAGGCGACCTTTCAGTTCTGAAAGGTCGCCTTTCCTACACTCAAGAGGTATGCGGGATCTCAAAAACTACCTAAAACAACCATGTTTATTGCAATTATGTGAGCTCAAGTTACGCTAGAACTTGCATCAAGAAGACAAACAAGGTAATATATATCAACATTGTCCATGTATAAGGTTCATAAAATGAAAACTCTTCGAAGCTCCGTTATTTTACTTTTCTCTTTCTTTTCGGTTGTTCTTGGTATTGCTCAAGTAGAATATTTTGAAAAAAACGTCCTCAACTTTCAGGCGGCTTTTTTCATCATGCTTGTAATAGCAACACTGATTGGAGTTTGGGGACCATCACGAATTAGAGTTTCTCTTTATGGTTATTTAGGCATTTGGGCGGCTATCTACGTGCTTGTTTGGGCATTATATTGGCGTTTTTTGCCAAACCCCCGTACTTTAGAAGAGCTCATAGTTCAGTTCTTATTAGTTGAGCTTGCTGTTGCCCTTTCATATAATGTGGGCGTACAAATCAATCAGGTTAATAATCTCTTAAAGGGTATTGCTGAAGGCTCTTACCCAAACCGTACCTTAGACTTAACGATGGCTTCTGATGCGATTAATACAGAAATGAATCGCAGTCGTAGATATAGCCGTCCTTTATCTGTTTTGCTTTTTCAAATTACAAGAACCCCTTCTGTAAGCAATCAATTTGAGGGCGTAGAAAAAGACCTTTTCTCACACTTTATGGCGGCAAAAATTGGGCGCATTATTAATGAACATGCCCGCCAAACTGACTTGATTATGCGAGACTATGATTATCGTTTTATTGTTTTATGCCCAGAAACAAATGAGCAATCTGCTTTAGTATTAGCACAGCGTATTTATCAGTCAATTGCCGAAGTGATTGATAGGCAAACTGTTTGGAGCACGGCTTCGTTTCCCAGCGAGGCATTATCTTTTGATGAACTTTTTGAAATAGCTGTGTCACGCTTACCAGTCTTAGAAGAAAAGCCTACAGTATTTACACGCAAAGAAAATATCGAAATCACTGATTAAAGCATCTATCATTGGAGACACCATGGCAGCAGACTATCTTTGGGTCAGGAAATATATTCCTGAAAAACGCAAATTTAAAGGAAAAGAATACTTTTTTATAAAGCGTAGCTTTGACCTTTTTTTAACGATTTTGACCATGCCTATTTGGCTAAGCTTGTTAGGTATAAGTGCCTTAGCAATAAAAATTTCTGAGCCAAAAGCTCCTGTAATGTTTACCCAAAAACGGACAGGTAAAGGCGGTCAACGTTTTCTTATGTATAAGTTTCGGACAATGGTGCCAAATGCCGAAGCTCTTAAGGAAAAATATGCACACCTCAATGAATTAACTTGGCCTGACTTTAAAATTAGCAATGACCCTCGTGTTACGCCTATTGGCCGCTTACTTCGTAAAACAAGTTTAGACGAACTTCCACAACTTTTTAATATCCTAAAAGGCGATATGAGCCTTGTTGGTCCTCGACCTACTTTTTTTGCGTCTGATGATTATAAGCTCTGGCACACTGCGCGCCTAGATGTGCTCCCTGGTATTACGGGCTTATGGCAAATCACAGCCCGCAGTACCACAGATTGGGACAATCGCTCTCGTCTAGATATTGTTTATGCTGAACGATGTTGCTTTTCTTTAGATATTGAAATTCTTATGCGAACCGCTCCAGCCGTTTTGCTAACAAAAGGTGCACGCTAATGGCAAATAAGATTGCATATATTCTTTCTCGTTTTCCGAAAGTTTCTGAAACTTTTATTTTACGTGAGATCATCGCTTTAGAAAATAAAGGGTTAGAAATTGAACTATACCCTTTAATTTTAGAAAAGCAAGCTGTTGTGCATCCCGAAGCAAAGCCATGGCTAGAGAAATTACGCTACTTTCCTTGGATGTCGGTAGATGTTTTTCGGGCAAATATCCGCTCATTTACACGTGCGCCTTTCCGCTATCTACAGCTTTGGGGCAGTACAATGCTTGGGAACGGTAGCAACTTCAAGTTTCTAGCGCGTGCCTTCCTCATCTTCCCAAAAGCTGTTCGAATGGCAGAGGAAATGCAAAAGCAGGGTATTCAGCATATCCACGCACATTTTGCTACGCATCCCACGCTAACGGCTTGGATTATTCATAATTTAACGGGAATCTCGTATAGCGTTACAGTTCATGCCCATGATATTTTTGTGACGCAAACCATGCTAAAAACAAAGCTCGAAAAGGCTTCTTTTATTATTTCTATTTCTGAGTTTAATAAACATTTTTTAGCAGAATATATTAGCAAAGAAACTGAAGAGAATATAAAAATAGTCCATTGCGGCATTGATCTCGCTATGTATGCTGAGAAAAGCCACCTGCCTTTAGATGAAAAAATGTATATCAAAAGTATTGGCAGTTTGGAAGACTATAAGGGGATGAGCTACCTCATTGAAGCCTGTGCATTGCTTGCTGAGCGTGACATCCCCTTCGAATGTGAAATTATTGGCGAAGGTGATAAGCGAGCCTCTTTAGAAGCATTAATTAAAAAGCATAGCCTTGAAGATGTTGTCTCTCTCGCTGGAGCAAAAACACAAAATGAAGTTGCCGAGGCATTGGCTAAGGCAAATTGCTATGTTCAGCCAAGCATTATTACTGAAAGTGGAAAAATGGAAGGTATTCCCGTTTCTATAATGGAAGCATTAGGAAGCGGGCTTCCCGTTATTGCCTCTGATATTTCGGGCATTTCCGAGCTGATACACCCTGATGAAACAGGGTATCTGGTTTCTGAAAAATCACCGAGCAAATTAGCAAATACTTTATTTCATATTTTTCAGCAGCCCAAAGAAGCACTGCAGTTAGCAAAAAACGGTCAAAAATTAGTTGCGCAAGAATATAACCTAGATATTAATAGCTCTCGCGTGGCTCTTTTGTTTGAATCTTTTCTTAATCAATAAATCTATTATTTTTCTAAGCATCTGAAAATTACTTTCATCCCTACAGAAATACTCTTAGATGCGCCCCTTTAGTAAGGAGGATGGCTACCATGGAAATCAGACACTATCTCAATATGTTGAAAAAAGGTTGGTGGATTATTTTACTAACCGCTTTGATTGCATTAAATGTTGCCTTCATCTCGGCATATTTCACCGAGCCAACCTATCAAGCCAATGCCAAGTTCATCATTAGCCCCAACCCAACGGTTGTGAACGAATACGATGTTGTAAACAGCCTTGAAGCCCTAGATAAACGCTCTACAGTTGCTACTTATGGCGAATTTTTAAATAGCCGCCGCGTATATCTAAACGCTCTAGAAACTGTAGGGTTAGATGCAACAGCAGCAGATGATTACACAATTGCCGCTGTTGTTCTCCCCGAGGCAAATATCTTAGAGCTATCAGTAATGGGACCAGACCCACAACTTGTTGCCACCATCGCCAACACAATCGGGAGCCTGACCATTGACGCTGTCAGTCGTCTCTACCGTGCCTATGATGTTTCTTTTTTGGATAAGGCAATTGTCCCCACTGTGCCAATTTCCCCACAACCCGTGCGGGATGCGAGTCTCGCTCTTGCATTGGGCTTGATTGCTGGTGTTGCGCTTGCGATTCTGAGTGAACAAATCAATGTCCCCATAGAAACCTACCGTGATCGCCTTCGCATGGACACGACAACAGGCGTCTTTAAACGCAACTACTTTGAACGTCTTCTCGAAACCGAACTCACAGAAAGTCCCGATGATGCGTTATCAATAGGTATTGTCGAGCTTAGTGGTCTACATGAACTAATCGGCACCCTTCCCGATAATGCTATCAACTGGATGCTTCACCAAGTTACCGGCGTGTTGCGGCAAGAACTGCGCGGAAATGATGCCATTGCTCGCTGGGACGAAAATAGTTTTTCGCTCATGTTACCGCTTACCCCTTCTGTTGCCGCAAGCCGAACATTTGAACGTATCTACCAAGCGCTAAAACAGCCCATCGAACTACACCAATACGACATCGTCGTTAATCTAGATCCCCACATAGGTGGCGCAGTTTACAGCAACCGCATACCTGTGGACGATTTACTAGAACAAGCAATCAATGCACTCAAAGCCGTTCGCCAATCAAATGAAGATGCTGTTCGAGTTTGGGAAATGAAAAACCCTTTTTGGGTAGACGACAATAAGCAAGAGGCATAAGAGATGAAACACACTTCTCCGCGAGAAAGCATTTGGCTATATATTGGTTTCGGTCTTGCCGCCGCCATAATAGGCATACTTTCGGGTTTCCTAATCTTCAATTTAGAAAACCCTCTCTTTGCTATCGCTGGAGCAATAGCCATTGTATTTGCGCTTATTACCGTAACAAATACTGAGTTTGGATTGCTCGTTTTGGTCTTTATGGTATATACGCGTAGCTCAGATGTGTTGGTCGATTTCCACCATCTTCCGTCTGTAGCAAAACCCTATATCGCATTACTTGTTGTTGCCATAGTCACAAAATGGCTCATAGACGGGCATGTTCCCGAGGGATGGGCACACTCTGCGATTTTAGTCGGGGCTTATGGCTTGGTCGTTTTTTCTTCATTGCTCTATGCCACTGATTTTGAAGCGGCAACAGGCGCAGTTCTAAACTTTCTCAAAGATGGCATTATCGCCATTGTTATGGTTATCTTGCTCCGAGACGCAAAAACTTTTCAAGGTGTAATTTGGACACTTCTCATTGCTGGAACATTTATAGGAACAATAAGTGCCTATCAGGGCATAACAGGCACTTACAGCAACGACTTTAGCGGTTTTGGCCAAGTTGGCTATCAAAACATAGTCGGAGAAACCGAAGGGAATCGCTTATCTGGTCCTGTAGGTGATCCCAATTTCTATGCCCAAGCTATGCTTGTACTCATCCCAATTGCATTAGAACGATTTCTGAAAGAAAAAAAGTGGTATCTAAGGGCATTTGCAGGGTGGGCATTTTTAGCAACTGTCTTAGCTGTCATATTCTCTTACTCGCGCGGTGCCGCAGTAGCCGTTGTCGTTATGCTCATTTTTTCAATGTTGCATAGCCCCCCTCGCCTTTCAGATGCAATGATAGGCATCTTGCTAATTGTTCTCATTATAAGCTTTGTCCCTAACCCTTACGTGGAACGCCTCACAACTATAACCGATGTTTTTGGCGGCAGAAATGCTGTAGTAGGCGAAGTCTCCTATCGTGGACGTGCTAGTGAAACTATCGCCGCGTGGCTCATGTTTCTCGACCATCCCATTTTTGGCGTTGGCGTAGAGAATTATCCCACTTACTATCAAAGTTATTCCAGAACGCTAGGGCTAGATCCGCGCCTAGAGCAGAGGCAAGCGCATAATCTCTACCTCCAAGTCGCGGCAGAGACAGGGCTTGCAGGTATCCTTGTTTTTGGCTGGCTACTAAAAACAATGATGAGCGGCATGTTAAGCGCGTGGCGAAAATTAAAAATTCACGGAGCCACCAAATACGCCGACATGGTATTAAGCTTCTCCACTGGCGTTGTTGGTTATTTAGCCGCCGCTATGTTTATTCACGGCGCTTACCCACGTTATTTTTGGCTTTTGGCAGGCATTGCCCTCGCCATCCCCAATATCGCAAAAAACATTATAGAAAACACCGAGGCAAAAATAAAAAGCTATGCCTGAAGCTAAACCTTTAAAAAAGCAAGCTATACAAGGTGTAATGTGGACTTACGCCTCCTACTACAGTGGAAAACTATTAGTCTTTGCTAGCACTATTATTTTAGCAAAACTACTTAGCCAAGATGATTTTGGCGTTGCGGGATACGCAATTGTCATCATCAGTTCGCTAAAAGTTTTAGCCAGTTTTGGCGTTGGGCAAGCGTTAATCTATCATAAAGAAGAAGAACATGCCGCCGACACCGCCTTTTGGCTAGGATTAGGCATCAGCATTACCCTTTTTGCTATCACATGGTTATCTGCCCCACTTGTAGGCGGTTTTTTCGATGACCCTCGCGCAACTTCTGTAACCCGTGTCTTAGCCTTTAGCTTCCCGTTATCCTCGTTAGGCTATGTGCAAGATATGCTCTTGCGTAAAAAACTTTCCTTCAGACGCAAATTTCTCCCCGACCTATCTCGCTCTCTAGGAAAAGGTATCTTCTCCATTGTTTTTGCACTATTAGGATACGGCGCATGGAGCCTCATCTACGGTCAACTTATAGGCGTAGCCATTGCCTCGCTCGCCTACTGGATTCTTGTCCCCTGGCGACCATCTTTTCATTTTAGTCCACGCCTATCGCGTACTTTTCTGGACTTTGGAAAAAACATTGTGGCGGTCAATGCGTTCAGTGTCTTATTAGACAACGCCGATTATTTAGTTGTAGGACGATATTTAGGAGCGGCATCTCTAGGCATCTACACCCTCGCCTTTCGAATTCCCGACATGCTCATTATGCAGTTCAATGCACTAATTGGCAAAGTGCTCTTCCCTTTTTATGCAAGAATGCGTGATGATGAAGAAGGGCTTAAACGTAGTTTTTTATACACAACAAAATATATTAGCACAATCACCTTTCCCGTAGGTTTTGGAATTGCTTTAGTAGCAAGCCCTCTTATCTTGACACTTTTTGGCGAAAAATGGCATGAAGCAATCCCCGTTATGCAATCTCTGGCTATTTATTCTGTCATTGTTGCCCTTATTTACAACGCCGGTGATGTTTATAAAGCACAAGGCAAACCAGAGATACTAACTCGCCTTACTGTTCTTGAAGGCATCCTTCTTTTGCCCGCATTATATTTTTCAGTGACCACCATTGAGACCATTGCCGCAGTTGGTTGGGCACGCGTATTCGTTGCTCTCATCCTAACAACGATCGAACTCATCATCGCTGGGCGAATGATAAACGCCTCACTTGGTGAAATTTTCAAAGCCATATCCCCATCGCTATCTGCCGCATCTATTATGGCTATAGCGGTCATTTTAGCCCTTTTACCCGCACAAAATATGTCACCACCTGCTCAATTAGTCATTGGTATTGGCATAGGCGGAATAGTCTATCTCACCAGTTTATGGTTTATTCAGCGAGAATTATTGGTAGAGGGCTACAGCACACTTCGCAAGGCATTGGTGCGTAAATGAAAATTCTGCAAGTCATAGACTCTCTCAGGATCGGTGGCGCACAAAAACTAATGATCACGCTCGCAGGACAGGCGCGCGAGCAAAATATAGATTTGACCGTGGTTTCTCTCAGTGAATTCAGCCAGGGAATGACTCTCGCCCTGCCCCTAGAAAAGCTGGGGGCGAAAGTATTTCTTTTTCCTGCTGATAGCCTTTTTTCTCCTTCTCGCTTGCTCGCTCTTACACGCTTTGTAAAAGATGGCAATTTTTCTGTTATCCATACTCATTTGACCTATGCCAATATCATCGCTGGTATGGTCGGCAAGCTCACAAAAACGCCCGTTGTTTCCACTTTACATAGCACAGCGGTAGACAATCGCCACGCACATTTTTTGCGAGACAAAATCGAACTAGAGATGCTCCGCCGTGCAAATAGAATACTCGGTGTTGGCAAAAGTGTTTCCGATATTTATGAAGATATTCTTAAGCGGGATGTGATAACCCTCCCCAACGCAGTGGATGAAAATAGCCCCTTATCCGCAGAAGAAGGTGAAACGATACGCACGGAAATTGGGCTTGATACCGCACAACCAACATTTATCTCAGTTGGGCGTTTATCCCCCGACAAAGGTGTAGGCGATTTATTACAGGCTTTTACACTCATCTATCAAGAAGAACCAAACGCCGCATTGCTTATTGTCGGAGATGGTGATTTACGCGATGAACTTAAAGCGCAAACAAGGGATCTCGGCTTAGAAAAGGTTGTATTTTGGTTAGGGATACGAAATGACGTCTCACAGCTTCTCGCTATAAGCGATATCTATATTTCAGCATCACGCCGAGAAGGTTTGCCCCTTAGTCTCCTCGAAGCGATGATGTCAGCACTCCCAATGGCAGTCACAGATGTTGGAGAAGTTTCAAAACTAGTAGGCAATGATGCTGGCATTCTTGTGCCGCATAGTGAACCAAAAGAGTTAGCCAAAGCCGCCCTTGATATTTTAGCAATGCCAAATTATGGAAAAGCACTCGGAGAAGCTGGGCTAGCTCGCGCACAGCAAAAATACGGTGCAGAACAGTGGTTTATGCGGACCCTAAATATCTACGAAGAAATAACGCACGTTGCGCAGGAGCAAGCCCATTAACATGTCCGAATCGACATTAATCATCAACGAAATATCCACAGAAGTTCGCGAAGCAATTCCTACATGGATAGAGAATGCCTCCATCCGATCTAGCCAGCCAGAAATTGTGCTACGCCCTTGGTCATTTATGTTGCGCTATCCCCTTAATTCAGATGATGCTATTTTAGTCAAAGTTGCACGACATGAAAAAATGACATTAGAAGAAGCTGTAGAGGAAAAAGACCTTTTAGCAAGAACCGAGAGAGAATTTGAAATGTTGAGCAAAATAGCGCATGTCTTTCAAGAGAAAAATGAGACACAGGAGTTCTGTTTTGTGCGCCCCATAGAGATTTTGCCACGCTGGAACGCCCTCGTGATGGAGGAGTTGGATGCTCAGCCCATAAAAAATTATTTACTCAAACCTTCAATAGCTTTCTCTTCACAAAAAGATTGGGAGAATTTCGAGAATCTTCTCCAAAAATCAGCTCGTTGGCTGCGGGAATACCATGAGGGGATGGGTAATTTACAAAAAGTACCGCTCTCTGAAACAGGCTTTAGCGCACGCATAAAAGCTATCTTTCAAAGAATTAGCGCATATCCAAGAATTGAAAATATTGAAAAAATAAAAAAAGATTTATTAAATGAATACGATACTTTGGCAGAAAAGAAAGTGATGCTTGCAATGCTACACGGCGATTTTCATTGCGGAAATATTCTCGTAACCCCCGATGGGCGCATAGGCGCACTTGATGCAGATTTGACCTACGACCCTATTTATCAAGACCTTGCTAAACTTTTTGCAGACCTAGAAACACGCGGTATACAAATGCTTTCACATGGAAAATTTCTGCGTTCAAGAGAGCTAAATGGTGCATATATAGCAATTACAAAAAGCTATTTTGGTGATGAAGAGTTTAACGATAAAGTTTTGCGATTATTTATAAAAGTAGCTATTTTAGAAAAATGGCTCATAGATGAAGATAATTTATCGCGAAGAGCTGGCACGAAATCATTTGCCCATAAGGCTCTTTCTGGTTGGCGGCGTGCGTATTTCTCACGTCTAATGCAGGAGCAGATATTATGAAGCCTTTGCATGTTGCGACCATTATTCATGGGTATTTTCCGCGTGTTGGCGGTGCAGAAACACAGCTTCGAGCCTTGGTGCCACATTTGCGGGAGCAAGGTATCGAAATGACTATTCTCACTCGGCGATACGACCTAGAATTGCCCGCCTATCAAATAATTGACGAAAGTGCAGTTTACCGCTTGCCCGCTACAGGGCATAAGGTTGTGGCATCTCTTAGTTTTACAATTGCAGCATTTTTTCGCTTATTGCGTTTGCGTCCACAGCTTGTACATGCGCACGAATTTATTTCTCCGGCTACTGTTGCTCTTTTAGGAGAGCGTTTTTTAAGCATCCCGATGGTGGTTACATCGCATCGCAGTGGAGAAATTGGCGATGTGCAAAAAATGAAAAGAAAGCTAACTGGCCCCATACGCTTAAAAGCATTGAAAAAAAGAGTTAGTAAATTTGTCGTTATCAGTGATGAGATTTCGGATGAATTAATCGGCATCGGCGTAGATGAAGATAGGCTAATAAATATCACCAATGGTGTAGATACCGAACGCTTTTCTCCGCCAAGTATAGGCGAGAAACTTGCTCGGCGTGAACAACTGGGTTTCTCTCCCGATGCGCAGATTGCCATTTTCACCGGACGACTTGTGCCCGAAAAACGACTCGATTTACTCATCTCTGTCTGGGAGAAATTGCGCGAGACGAATCCCAATGCTGAGTTACTTATTCTTGGTGCAGGCGCAGAAGAAGAACATTTGAAAGCAATGGCAGGAGAGGGCGTTCATTTTATGGGCAGTACAAACGACGTGCTTCCCTTCTTGCAAATGGCAGATATTTTCGTTCTTCCATCAATTGCTGAGGGCTTATCTGTAGCATTACTTGAAGCCATGTCTTGCGAACTTACACCTTTACTTACCGATGTTGGCGGCGCACGAGAAGTTGTTCACCACCAAGAAAATGGTTGGATTATTCCACCCGATGATGGAGAGGCCCTTTTAAAGGGTTTACTGGCTCTTTTCGGGGATGAAAAAATGCTTGTTGAACGTGGGCAAGCCGCACGTCAACGTGTGATTTCTACTTTCTCCATCCAAATAGCCGCAAAGAAGTTGGCTAATCTATATTTTGATTTAGCAAAGAGGCAATAATAATGATTTTCGCTATTCTTTTTTGGGCATCTGTCTTTTTAGTTTTTTATGCCTATTTTGGCTATCCCCTTTTAGTTTGGATGTTGGCACGTTTTAAAAAGCAAAAAAAAGAAGATGAAAATTATGAACCATCAGTAACTTTGTTAATTGCGGCTTATAACGAAAGTACTGCTATAACGACCAAACTTGAAAATGCACTCACTTTAGACTACCCGCACGAAAAACTGCAAATTTTGGTAACAAATGATGGTTCAGAAGATGGCACGGGTGAAATTGTGCGTTCTTTTGCTGAAAAAGGTGTAGAGATGGTCTCGGGTGAGCAGCGTCAGGGAAAAATGATGGCACTCAAGCGAGGCATGAAGGCGGCACGTGGCGAAATTATTGTCATGTCAGATGCAACCAATGCCTTTAGTCCGAATACCATCAAGGCTTTGATTGCGCCCTTCGTAGACCCAAGTGTAGGCATTGCTAGTGGTGCAAAATTCATCCCTAAAGGTGATGGCGCACTCGGCTCTTCTGAAAGCCTATATTGGAAATACGAATCGTGGATCAAAAAGGAAGAAACAAAATTAGGCAACTGTATCAACGTAACAGGTGAAATTTACGCCTTTCGAAAACCCCTTTTTGGCTCTCCACCCGACAGCATTATCAACGATGATTTTTATATGATGATGAATACCTTTAAGCAGGGCTATCGCGTTGTATATGCCCCTACAGCTCGCTCATGGGAGCGGGTCTCTCAAACTGCCGCAGACGAAGTAGAACGCCGCGCGCGCATCAATGCTGGGCGTTATCAGGCAATGGCAATGTCGCCAAAATTTTTACCCTACGACCGCCCACTTCTTGTTTGGCAAATTATTTCGCATAAATTTTCACGTCCTCTGGTGCCTTTTGCCATGATTATTGCTCTTTTCGCGAATATCTTTGCCCTTCTTTTTCCAACAGAAAAAACAGGATTTTTTGCACTGGCGCCATCGTGGGCTTATCTTTTATTGGTTGCACAAATTCTCTTTTACGCACTCGCTATTTTGGGCAAATATATCAACAGCGGCATCATTGGTAAAGTTTTATATCTACCTACTTTTTTGGTTAATAGCAATTGGGCAGCCCTAAAAGGATTTTGGCGTTTTAGCAGTCGTCGGCAAACAACGCTCTGGGAACGCGTTCAGCGACGAGAGGATAAAAATGACTGAAGAAAAGCTCCGACTCGCAGGCATTCTCGCAGGCGATATTCACAACCATCCCGCCACACGCATTAAATTTGGACACTTCTTCGATGCGCTGGCACGTCAATTTGATATTGTGGATATTTGCGATGTTTCTCTGCATGGAGTGGCGCGGATGTGGAATGCCGCGCGCGTTTTTCATCCCAATTTGGGGCGATGGCGTAAACGTTATTGGCAAAATAACCCTGCGTTTCGCTCTCGCTCTAGGCTTGCTTCCAATTGTGTACATTCTCTTGGCGTAAACGTGGATGCCATTATGCAAATCGGCTTGCTCT
Source organism: Anaerolineales bacterium (assembly GCA_016744335.1). Lineage (GTDB taxonomy): Bacteria > Chloroflexota > Anaerolineae > Anaerolineales > Villigracilaceae > Desulfolinea. The sequence goes on along the minus strand of JADGEO010000005.1, from coordinate 22,338 downwards.
TTGACGCAAATTGGAAGCCAAGTGCTGTGCCCAAATTAATATATACCGATTACACCGCACACCTTTCTGCGCTTCGCCCCGATGCAGGGCGTTCTCCTTTTACGCCGCGTCAATTTGATGAGTGGATTCGCATGGAAGAGCGTGCATATTTAGACTCTGCACATATTTTTACACGTGGCAAATTTGTGCGCAAATCGCTCATTGATGATTATGGTATCGTGCCAGATAAAATCACCGCAGTTGGGGGCGGAGTCAGCTTTTCTTCTTTACCGGAACCAAGCTTCGGACAAGAGGGTGAGCCGCCCGTTGTGCTTTTTATAGGTAGAGATTTTTATAGAAAAGGGGGAGATATTTTACTCAAGGCATTTAATGCAACGAGACGGGAATATCCCAATGCAAAATTGCTCGTGATGACAAGGGACACAATTCCCGACAATTTACCAATGGAAGGTGTCGAGTTGCTTTCACCAGCCTGGGATAGAGAGATGCTAAAAAAGCACTTTCAACGTGCTAATCTTTTTGTTCTTCCCTCGCGTTTAGAAACTTGGGGTGATGTTCTGCTCGAAGCTATGGCATATTCTTTGCCTTGTATCGGTGTTCGAGAAGCCGCCATACCAGAAATCATTGAAGATGGAAAAACAGGCTTTTTGATAAATCCAGAAGATGTAGATGATTTAACGATTGCTATGAAAAAACTTTTTAGTAATTATGAGCTGCGAAAAGAATTTGGCATTGCGGCTCGTGAACGTGTAGAAGAGAAATTTACTTGGGACCATGTAGTTCATTTAATGAAGATAGATATTCTGAAATTAGATATCCCTTTTTAGGAGGCTCAAAATGAAGAAAGCATTTAGTTTGTTTATATTATTTGTTGTTTTAGCTAGCTTATTGCTTGCTCAGCCCTCAGGGTTGGGCTATGCTCAGGGGGCACCTACGCCAAGCCCCACACCTTATCCAGGTGAATCAGAGTTTGTCACCTTTGAAATGCTAGGCATAGAAGACGAGATCATGACAGGTCCCTATGCAAGCTCATATATCCGCTTTAGCACTCCCGATTCGTGGGCTTTAGACACAGGCGGAATAATAATTTTAAATCTTGAGACCGTTGCACGCTCTTCGCGTACATTTACAGAAGAAACTGTTGAGTTTTCTGGCGCAACTTTAGAAGTTATGCTAAACGATCATGTGGTTGATGTGATTCTATTACGCACAGGTCAAGAAATAGTTGAACTTGCGATTCCAGATGAAGCGCGTTACCCAACTAGGGCAGACGGAAGACATTCTCTGCGTTTATTTTTAGATGCGACCATTGACTGCCTTTTTGATCACGAGACATCCGTTGTTGTTCGCACAGAATCAGGTTTCTCTTTGCCACATCATGATATTTCTCCATCAACCAATTTAACACTCCTACCTAGCCCTATTTACAAAATTGATTCTTTGCTTCCCGAAGAGACAATGCTCCTTTTACCTGATTCCCCTACAGCAGAAGAGTTGCAATCTGCAATGACGGTAGCGGCGGGCTTTGGGCGTATGACAAATGGTGAACAGGTGCTAACAGTGACCGATACCTCCTCTATAACAGAAGCACAGAAAGAAAATTCACATCTTGTTATTGTCGGAAAAGATAACTCTTTACCAATACTAGATGAAGTGGTCTTTCCTGCTACAGTAGAGGGCGAATACCCTACACAAACCGTGGCAACAAGTGATGGGATTTTGCAAATGGCGCCTTCTCCATGGAATAATGCTCGCATTATTCTATATATTGGTGGAGAAGAAGATGAAGCAGTCGTAAAAGCCGCTCAAGCCTTTAGCTCTGGTGCCTTGCGCGTTGGGAATGAGCCAAGCTTGTCGGTTGTTGCCTCTGTTGTGGAGGCTATTGAAACAGAAGAGGTGGCAGAAGACCGTACACTTGAATCACTGGGATACCAAACTCAAACACTCTCAGGCATAGGATATAACGATGCTGAGTATGAGTTTCTTGTCCCCTTAGGACAAGAAGTCGCGGGGCAGGCGACCTTCACGCTGAACTATGTACATTCTGCAACTTTTGATTTTGACGCATCTGGTGCAGTTGTTCTAATAAACGGTGAAGTTTTAGGAAGCATCCGCTTTAAAGAAGAAAGTGCCAATCAACTGAATAATATAGAGTTCGATATCCCAGCTTATGCTATTCGTCCAGGCAGAAATATACTCACAGTTCAGGCTGAGTTTGTCCCTCTGGATTATTGCTCGCAATTAAATGACTCGGGCTTATGGATGTCAATTAATCAGAATTCTTTATTGCATATTCCTCTAGTTGAAGCCAATAAAAATATCACACCCTATATTAGAGATTTGGGCTTATACCCTACTCCTTTTATTAATAGCCCAACCTTAGGCGAACTAAGTTTCGTTTTCCCTGTTGATGACATCGACAGCTGGAATCTCGGAGCGAGTATCGCCTCCGATTTAGGGAAATATGCCGTAGGACAAACACTGAATCTATCTTCGTTTTATGCCGATGATGTACCTGCTGAAATCCGTGCCGATAACCATCTGATTATTGTTGGACTACCTTCTGATTTACCCATCATCAATGAACTCGCTGAAGTAATGCCCGCTTACTTTGAAGAAAACAGTAATATGCCCGTTGAAAACAGCTATATTCACTTTACGCTACCAAAAGACACAGACATGGGATATATAGAACTATTCCCTGCACCAGAAAATCCTACTCGTAGCATTTTGGCGGTCATGGGGAGCACGCCACTTGGCTTAGAATGGGCTAAAACAGCCTTGCTTGATCCTATATTAAAGCAAATGATGCAAGGTAATTATGTTGTGGCTCAGGCTGATAATATATATGCCATAGATACGAGGTTAGGCGGAGAGCCGCAGGAGATAACAACCGCTATCCCAGATAATGGCTCACCAACCCCCATCCCGGGCACTGTGCCACCAACAAATTACGCATATCAACAAGATTGGGTGCTAATGGCTATTATGATTATATCTGGCGGAATTCTCCTTCTCTTCATAGGGCTTATTATCAGAGCCTTAAGGAGAAGAAGAGGCGCAAAGAAAAAGTAAAAAAATACCAGGAATAAAATCTCAATAAAGCAAAAGACCCCGTTCCCTTGATAGGGAACGGGGTCTTCTGAACTGATTCCCATAGCTTCTATTCATCAATTTGAATTATGCTTTTATGTGAGTTCGGGTCTACAAAAACATATCCCTTTTCAAAATCTCTGCGCCATCCTTGTGCAACTTCATAGAAATTGCCCTGTGCTTTCCCTAAAGAGAGAAAATAATTCTCATAAAGCCAAACCTCTTCATAGTGGCTTGATTCTGTATATCGAAATGAAGCATTCCCATTATTGACCAGCAAATAAGAAGCCAAAGCAAATCTCTCACGATCGGTATCTTCCATCTCTCCTTGCGAAACCAAAATTACAAACTTGCCCATAGACTGTGCTTCGAGAGCCATCATTAGTTGCTCTATCCAATCAGATTCAGAATAATACTCATCGTTATAGCCCAGCGCAAAATCTTCAATCATTGCCCCATCTAAAGAGTCTATATAGCTTAGCCATATATCAGGGTCTTCGTACTCAATGATATTCGCATAAACAGGGATATTCTCGGCACCAAAATAATTTTCATCTATATAAATTAGAAACTCTTCTATAGCCGCTTGATAACTCTCATCACTAGGATACTTCTTAGGAGAGACATCCAATCTTTCAAACTTTTTCAAGCTGGCTTCAAGATTATCTATAAAAATACCATCCCAACCATAATTTTCTCGTAATTCTTTAGCGCGCTCTAACCAAAACTCGCGGTACTCTTGATTACCGGGATCCATAAAAACATTTTTCCCCTTACGAATAATATCCCCTTTTTTATCTCGCAAAAACCAATCGGGATGCTCAACACTAATCTCACAAAAATCACCAATTTTATAAGCTACCTGATTGCCATAAGGTTCTTTATCACAAGAGCCAGGGTCTTGGATTTGCACAAAAAGTAAATATTCTAAAAAAGGTGTTTCTACACCTAGATTACGCAGTTCGTCTCTCTCATCTTCGTCATAATGAGTGAGGATAAAGGTATCAAATCTTTGAGCTAAGGTCTCGAGAGATGTGCCGTCTTCTGGTGGTTTGTAGAACCATGCCAAGCGTACTGTTTTTTCTTGATTAAAAGATTCTGTTTCTATGACTGGCAGATTTATGACTTCTGGCGTTAATGGGTTTTCTATAGTTGTCTCTGTGATCACGCTTTCTGCTTGACAAGCTGAGAACATAAGAAACAGACTGAAAAAAAATATTTTTTTTATGGGCATAAGTATTCCTTGCTTTGTCTATATTTGGTAGAATGTTTATGAATTATATCCTAATAGATGAAGAGAAATAATAATGAGTTTGAAAAAAAAAACAAAAAAAACAATACTCCAGCTTGGGCATAATAGCGGGATAATATCTGCTTTGGCTAATTTTAGTAGTGAAAATTTTTTAACCGTACTTAATTATCACCGGGTTGATTATCCTGAGAATCGATCGTGGTTAGATCCGTCACTGATCAGTGCTACACCAGAAGATTTTGAAGCACAAATGCAACTATTAGCCAAGCGGTATTCCCCCGTAAGCATAAAAGCTGTTTTAGACGCTCTCTCTGAAAGAAAAAAATTGCCTAAAAAGGCTGTATTGGTCACTGTAGATGATGGCTATAGGGATTTTGATGACTATATTTTCCCTATCGCATCACGTTATGGTATTAAACCTTTGTTATTTGTCCCTACTGCCTATCCTAATGGGGGCGAGTTTTGGTGGGATAAACTTTATTGGGCTGTCAAAAACTGGGAAGGGGATAAACTAGAAACGCCCTATGGCGTTTTTTCGATAGCTACAACTACAGAACGTGAGGTTGCTTTGAAGTTATTGCGTATTGCAATAAAAAAAGGGGACTTCAAGGAAAGCATGAGTTTAGTAGACAGCTTATATAACGAAAGCAAGCCACAGGTTAAGAAAGATACAACAGACATCCTTAGTTGGGATGAGTTGAGAGTATTGTCTAATAATGGAGCGGATATTGCCGCGCATACGCACAATCATCCTTTATTGACAAAAATTCCTTTTGAAGAGGCTTGTGCTGAAATACATCAATCCTTAGAGGTTATTCGCAAGGAACTTGCACAAGATTTACCCGTTTTTGCGTTCCCAGATGGACAACCTGAGTTTTTCTCAACAAAATTAATTGAATTCTTGAAGAAAGAGAAAGTTCAGTTTGCAGTGACAACAGTTGATAGGAATGCGAAATTACAAGAGAGTAACAAACTCTTTTTCCCACGCGTGGGGGTTTATAAAAGCTTGAGGCTTCCCGCCTTTTCTTATAGATTAACCCCTTTTTATAAAACTTTAGGCAGTAGCTAAAATGGGCTGATGCTTACACCTTCTGTTCTTCTGATGTCTCTCCCTCAGGGAGAGACAAGTCCTGGGTTTATAGAAGGAACGGGGGCAAAGGTGCGAGGTGTATATTTTTATATCAGTTAAAATTCACCATGTTGTTCAGTTTTACAGCTGAATATCAGGCTGGCATAATAGCGCCATTATTAATATCAAGCGTTTGCCCAGTGATTGATGTCTGTGAGAGCAAATAGGCAATCAGTTCGCCAATTTCTTCTGGCTCGCTCATTTTTCTGAGCAAAACATGCGACATTTGCTCTTGAAGAATATCGTCATAGTTTCTGCCTGTAAATTCTGCCATCTCGACCAATCCCTGACGTGCCATGCTGGTATTCACCCAGCCTGGGGCAATGGCATTGACGAGTATATTTTGCGCCGCAAGCTCGACAGACCAAGAACGCATCAATCCCAGTAAGCCTGCTTTTGATGCACAATATGCCGTATATCTCGGAACGCCCAAACGCGCCAGAATGGAAGAGATGAGGACGATATGCCGAAAGCCATCTTCTTTAGATGCAAAATAGGGCAAAGCCTCTTCAACCAGTTGATAAGTTCCAGTCAAATTTATTTCTATAATTTCCTGCCAGCGGTCATTTTCACCATATTTATTCTCGCCGCCCAAACCTGCATTGGCAATTACCCCATGCAAAAGGGGGGTAATTTTTTCTAAACCACTTTTTAGAGCCTGAGCATTTCGAATATCTGCCGCAATAATTGCGTGCTCTGAGGGAGTAGCTAATAAGGATAGCGTTTTTTCTAAATTCTCTTTATTTCTGCCCAGCAAGACCAGAGAATAGCCTTTATTTGCTAATGCTTTGGCGGTAGATTGCCCAATCCCTGTGCCTGCGCCTGATACTAAAATTGTTTTTTTCATTAAAAATTGCCTCGTAAGTAGCACTTTGTTTTTCTCAAAAAGTTATCTAAAAACACTTTCTCTATTCTACCATTCCCACCTCCCAAAACCCCAAAACGCAGTTATAATTCAACAACTGAATTATAAAATCATGCAAACAGAAACCCAGCGCACACTCACCCTGCTCGAGCAAATCGAGCAAGACCCAGATATTACTCAAGCCTTCCTCGCCACCCAACTCGGTGTTGCGGTCGGGACGGTGAATTGGCATATTAAACGGATGGTCGAAAAAGGCATTGTCAAAGTTGAGCGTGCCCAACGCCGCAAATTGCGCTATATCATCACCCCTGAAGGCATCGCCTTGCGTGCGCGTCTCACGGTCGATTTTATTGATCAATCTTTCAAATTCTATCGCCTTATTCGCCAACGAGCGCAAAAAGAATTAGACACACTCAATGAAAATGGCTATAAAAAGATTCGTATTAGCGGCAACGGCGAAGTGGCAGAAATTCTCAAACTGACTTGCCTCGAAGAAGGCATCGCGGTTGTAGATGACCCATCTGCGCCGCTTTTAGAAATTAATGGGATGCAAATCTTGCTCAAGATGGGAGAAGAAACATGAAACATATCATTATCACTGGTGCGGCAGGATATATCGGCTCGTCCCTGACCTCGGAGTTGCTACGGCTTGGACACAGAGTCACGGCAATAGACTCTTTGCTCTTCGGCGGGGAATCGTTGATTTCCTTTATGCCAAATCCCAACTTTGAATTTGTCAAAGCCAATGTGACCCAGCCTCGCGCTCTCCTCAACGCCTTGCGCGGAAAATCTCAGGTGGATGCAGTTGTGCACCTCGCGGCGGTGGTCGGTTTTCCCGCATGTCAGGCAATTGGTCGGGATGCGGCTTGGCGGTACAATGTTGAAGCCGTCAAAAGTGTTTACGAGCAGTCCGCAAGTTTAGGTGTAGAACGATTCCTTTTTTCATCCAGCTATAGCAATTATGGTGCGGCGGACGAAAATCGCCCTGTAAACGAGACTGATTCACTTAATCCCCAATCTTTATATGCCGAAACAAAGGTTGCGGCGGAAGAATTTTTGTTGGCACAGGATGGTAATCCCGCCCCGTTGATTTTTAGATTAGCAACGCTTTACGGGATTTCTCCACGCACGCGCTTTGATTTGATTGTGAATCAATTTGTGCTGGAGGCCTTCGCAAAGCGAGAGTTGATTATTTATCAGCGCGGCTATTCTCGCTCTTTTATTCACCTGCAAGATGTGGTACGTGGCATCATTTTAGGGCTAGATGCAGACGTAGAAAAAGTGCGCGGGCAAGTCTATAATTTGGGCACGGATGACGGAAATTTGACGAAAGATGAGATTGTAAACTTGGTGCTGAAACGCCTGCCTGAGACACATATCCACTATAAAGATTTGACTTTTGGTGGCGATATGCGCGATATTACCGTCTCATTTGAGAAGATAAAACGTGAACTTGGTTTTGATGCAATTTTGACAGCCGATGAAGGCGTGCGCGAAGTTTTATATGCGCTACAAAGTGGGTTGATCAAAGACCCACAAAATGGGCGTTATCGGAATGCTAGATTTATTGTGCAGTGAGTTGCTGGTTTAAGGGTGAATGTTTAATGTTTAAGGTAAAAACATGGCTACTGCGAAGAGATTTGAAGAGTTGGATGTTTGGCAACGTTCGAGAGAATTGACAAATTTGATTTATTCTTTCTCTAACTCGGGCACTTTTTCTCGTGATTTTGGTTTACGAGACCAAATTAGACGAGCATCTATTTCGATTATGTCTAATATCGCAGAAGGTTTTGAAAGTAGCACACAGAAAACTTTTATCAAGTATTTAGGACATGCAAAAGCTTCGGCTGGAGAAGTGCGAGCGCAACTTTATATCGTGAAAGATCAGGGTTATATCTCAGAAAAAGATTTTGAGAAAACCCGTGAAATGGCAGAAATTTGTAGCAGGCAATTATCGAGATTTATTCAATACCTCAGCAATCAACCAAATAGCCGCCGCGTGCGGGAAACAGGAGTAACCTATGAAGTCTAAGCAACATTCAACATTAAACCTTGAACCTTCAACTTTTTGGGAAAACAAAAAAATAGTCGTCACGGGCGGAGCAGGCTTTCTCGGCTCTTTTGTGATCGCAAAACTAAAAGAACGTGGTGCGACGGATATTTATATCCCACTCATCGAAGAATATGATTTGACCGACAGCAACGACATCAGCCGTCTTTTTGACACCACCCTCGAAGGGATTGATGCCGCGAATATGGTTATTATTCATTTAGCCGCAAATGTCGGCGGAATTGGCGCAAATCGCGAACACCCCGCAGAATTTTTCTACGATAACTTGATGATGGGTGTGGAATTAATGCACCAAGCGTGGGAACGTGGCGTAGGCAAATTTACCGCCATTGGCACAGTCTGCGCCTATCCGAAATTTACGCCTGTCCCATTCAAAGAAAAAGATTTGTGGATTGGCTATCCCGAAGAAACCAATGCGCCTTACGGTCTCGCCAAAAAGATGATGCTCGTGCAATCAGACGCTTATAGGCGGCAATATGGCTTTAACTCTATCTATCTTTTGCCTGTAAATCTTTATGGACCTCGTGATAATTTCAACTTAGAGACCTCCCATGTTATTCCTGCATTAATCCGCAAAGCCATCGAAGCTCAAGAACGCGGTGACAAAGAACTCGGAGTATGGGGCGATGGCTCTCCAACCCGTGAATTCTTATACGTAGAAGATGCCGCCGATGCTATTGTGACTGCAACTGAAAAATATAATGACTCCGAGCCTGTCAATCTTGGCTCTGGCTATGAAATCCCAATCAAAGATTTAGCTGAAATGATTCAACGCCTGACGGGATTTGAAGGCAAACTCGTCTGGGATACATCCAAACCTAACGGACAACCCCGTCGTGGCTTGGACGTAAATCGCGCCAAAGAATTCTTTGGCTGGGAAGCAAAAACCCCCTTCGAAGAAGGGATGCGCCAAACAATTGAGTGGTATAAAGAGAATAGAGAACACGTCCCTGCAAAAGATGATTTATGTCAGGCAGGGTAGCAGTGCCAAGAAAAGTTTAAACACAAAGAGCACAAAGGTTCTCTAAGAAAAACAAAAAAAGTTTTCCTTTGTGCTTCTTCATGTACTTCGTGTTTAAAAATAAAGGTAAAATCGTGACGAAGAAAAAATACGCACCAATCCCAGATGATGTTGAAAAAGTTGGCAAAGTTGTCTTAGATGCGGCATTTAAAGTTCATACAGCTTTGGGTCCTGGACTTCTCGAATCTGCTTACGAAGCACCAATGGCTTATGAAATACGAAAAAGCGGCTTGACCGTTGAAACTCAAGTTTCTGTCCCTGTTATTTATGATGGAATAAAACTTGAAACCGCCTTTCGGCTTGATTTACTTGTCGAAAATTGCGTGATAGTTGAATTAAAAGCTGTTGAGAAAACGAATCCCATTTACGAAGCGCAACTACTTACTTATCTTTGTCTAAAAAATATACGTCTTGGATATCTAATTAACTTTTTTGTACCTCGTCTCAAATACGGCATAAAAAGAATGGTCGTATAAGGTTAAACACAAAGGTAAAAGCGAAAACAAAAAGGTTTTTCTTTGTGAACCTTCGTGCCTTTCGTGTTTAAAAACTCTATGGAAAAAACTGAATTCAAACTCCCCGCACCTCCAAAAGAGATGCTCACCATCCGCCCCCCAAAAGGCTGGATTTCACTTAACTTGCGCGACCTTTGGCTTTACCGCGAGCTAATCACCTTTTTAACATGGCGCGATATCCTTGTCCGCTATAAGCAGACGCTCCTTGGTGCGAGCTGGGCGGTCATTAATCCCGTTGTCAATATGCTCGTTCTGCAATTTATCTTTGGCAACCTCGCCCAGATGGATACGGGCGATATTCCTGGTCCTATTTTTCGCTACACTGCCCTCCTCCCGTGGATGCTTTTCTCGAAGGCACTCTCCTCCTCGGGTCGCTCCATGCTCACAAACCGCGGGCTGATTACCAAAATCTATTTTCCGCGCCTTGTCATTCCCATCTCCTCAGTGCTTAGCGGTGTAGTCGATTTTGGAATCTCATCTCTCGTTTTTATAGGGATGATGTTTTACTATAAAATTGCTATCACTTGGACAGTGCTATTATTGCCCTTACTCGTCATTCTTACCCTTCTCGTTGCGCTCGGCGTGGGACTATGGCTCTCTGCTCTTAACGTTCTCTATAGGGATGTCGGATATATTCTCCCCGTGATGACCCAGCTCTGGCTTTTTCTTTCGCCAGTGGGATATTCATCTGAATCTATTCCAGACAATTTGCAATTGCTCTACGCTCTAAACCCGATGACGGGCGTAATCGAAACCTTCCGCTGGGCACTTCTCGGCGAGGCGAACCCGTATTTGGGCTTGCAACTGACCCTAAGCATAATTGTGGCAACAACCATCCTCATTAGCGGGCTTTTCTTCTTCCGCAGAATGGAACGCACCTTTGCAGATATGATATAAAAGTAAAGGTGACGCTTGGATAGTGGTCTTTAAGTAAGTGATGGTATTTTATGCCCTGTATCTCATATTTGGATGATAAAGAATCGCACCGCGCGTGTTTTGGGCTTGAGTGCCCTTCCCCAGTTTGACGCGTGGCATGAACGGCGTCCACGTTTACGCCGAGAAAATGTTGATTGGGGGCAATCAAGTTAAGTTTGCGCGCGTTCCCTATCTTCATCCCAAAAGGAATCCGAAATCTCCTTATCTTTTGCTAAGAAAGAGTGGGTATAATTGCGCCACTTTAATATATATGAGGAACTATGGCAAAAGACCGATTTGGAAGAAATATCCACTACCTACGCATTAGCTTAACCGACCGTTGCAACCTACGCTGTGTTTATTGCATGCCCGAAGATATGACATTTAGACCCAACGCAGAGTTGATGCAAGACGATGAGATTTTGACGCTCACTCGCCTTTTTGCGAATTTAGGCATTGATAAAATCCGCCTGACGGGGGGAGAACCAACCCTCCGCAAAAACGTGGTCGAGATTGTGCGCGGCATCTCAGAAACCGAGGGGATTAAATCTGTTTCGATGACCACCAATGGTTTGCTTCTCTCACGCTTGGCGCAACCTTTGGCAGATGCGGGGCTGGAGCGTGTAAATATCAGCATTGACACGCTAGAGCCAGAGAAATTTAAACGCCTCACGCGTTGGGGAAAAGTAAATGAAGTTTTAGAAGGCATTAATGCCGCAGAAGATGCGGGTTTAACGCCAGTAAAACTCAACGCCGTGATAGTGACGGGCTATAACGAAAGTGATGTGGTTCCCTTAGCAGGGCTAACACAGGAACACCCGTGGCAGGTTCGTTTTATAGAAATGATGCCTTTCGCAGGGGCAACAGAATTCCAACTAACCCAAACTGTTACCGCGGCACAGGTGCAAAAAGAAGTTGAAGATGCGTATGGTACGCTAGAGGTAGTCAATAATGGCAAATTAGATGGGGAAGCACGGCTATTCAAGATTAAGGATGGTATTGGTGATGTGGGCTTCATTTCTTCGGTGACATCTCCTTTTTGTGCTTCTTGCACACGGGCAAGGCTCACAGCTGATGGCATTTTAAGAATGTGTTTATTACGTGAAAAAGAAATAGATTTACTCACTCCTCTGCGAGCAGGGGCAAGCATGGAAGAGTTGCGAGAGCTAATTTTAGAAGCTGTTTGGATGAAACCCTGGGGACATGGCTTGGCAGATGGCACTATTCCGCTAAATCGAACAATGAGCGAGATAGGAGGCTAGATGTTTGCATCAAAAAATGGCTATAAAGCAATTTTCTTTGATCTAGATGGCACGTTGCGCCATACTGTTCCGCTTGGCGCGGATGTATATAGAGAAAAAGTGGCAGAGTTAGGAATGCCAATTGATGATGAGAAAAATCTCGAAGTCTCGAAATGGGAACATTATTATTGGGCAAGTTCCCCTGATTTACGAGAAGATTTCAAGAGATTTGAAGGGGATGATGATGCTTTTTATAAAAACTATGCGCTAACACGCCTTGCCAAAATGGGGGCTACTCCTGAGCAAGCGGAGCGGTTCCGTCCTGAAATTTTCAAGTGTTTTCGAGAAGAATACACCTCAGAAAACCACGTTCCTCCTGAACTCTTTGAGATTTTGCCCAATTTGCGGTCTAATGGATATAAATTAGCGGTACTTTCTAATCGGCGCGAGGCTTTTGATGATACGCTAAAGGAGCTTAGATTATTCGAGTTTTTCGATGGCGTAATGGCGGCAGGCGATGTGGGGTCTTGGAAACCAGACCCGAAGGTTTTTACCCCTCTTTTAGATCAACTTGACTTATCCCCCAACGAAACGCTTTATATTGGCGACAATTATTTTGCCGATGTGGTTGGGGCACGCAATGCGGGGTTAGCTCCCCTTTTATATGACCCGCGTGGTGTTTTCCCTGAGGCTGATTGTGCGCGAATGACTTCGTTTTCTGAGTTGGGGAATTTTTTATAAAAAGTCTGTAGAGGCTAATGTCCCTTTATAGCAACTGCTAAAGCGGTTGTCACAAAGAGAAAAGCAAATAGAAAACGTGGCTACACTTTAGAAAAGCCCTAATTCTTTTGCTCTTAACGCCGCTTGGGTTCTGTCACGTGCACCAATTTTTTGCAAGATGCTAGATATATAATTCTTTACTGTCCCTTCTGCTAAATGAAGACGCTCTCCAATTTCTTTATTGGTATATCCTTGCGCTAAAATTTTCAAGATTTCGACCTCACGCTCAGAAAGGGGGTCGGAGAGAGTCTCTATCGTTTTGGCAGAGGCAGGCTTGAGCCTTGCGAATTCTGAAACAACTTTTCTAGCAACTGAAGGGGCGATTAATGTCCCGCCCTCGGCAACTGTGCGGATTGCCTCCGCTAGTTTTTTCCCTGAGACATCTTTAAGTAAATAGCCTGATGCGCCTGCACGTAGGGCTTCAAAAATATATTCGTCATCATCAAATGTAGTTAAGATGAGGATATTTGCCTCATCCCAATCGGCTTTAATACGGCGTGTGGCTTCCACGCCATTGAGATTTGGCATCTGGACATCCATCAGCACCACATCGGGACCCGTGTTGCGGTATGCAGAAATGGCTTCTAAGCCGTCTTCAGCTTCTCCGGCTACAACAATATCTGATTCTAATTCGATCAAAGTGCGTAGCCCATCGCGCATTAGGCGTTGGTCATCTACGATTAGGACATGGATAGGGGAGGACATCATCATGGAGAAATTCCTTTTTGGGTTGAGCCCCTTTCCTCCCCTTCCGCCGAAGGAGGAAGGGACTGTCTCCCCCTTTTGGGGAGATGTCCGTAGGAGAGAGGGGGCAAACTGTGTATTAAAATTTACGCAATATTTTTATATTTTACTTCGGTAAGGGCAAACAGAGACAAATCTGTGCACCGCCATCGGGGTTTTCTTCTAAGCGCATAGTGCCATTAAGTTGGGCGGCGCGTTCTTGGATGCCGCGTAACCCGAAGCCAAGTTTATTCGCTTTTTTGGGGAACCCTTTCCCATTATCTTTTACTCTAAGGTCTATCGTTTCTTCATTATTATTGAGCAGTAAGCTGATATGAACACATTCTGCTTGCGCATGGCGTTGGGCATTGGTGAGTGCTTCTTGCACGGCTCGATAGATAGCAACGCGATATTCGTTTGGTAATTCGGGGATATTATGAGCAAATGCCATTTTTACTTCTAAATCGGTAGCATTTGCAAAGCTTTGCCCTAGTGATTTGAGTGCATGTGCAATGGGAATATCTGCGTGGAGGGGTTCACGCAAGGTGGCAAGGGCTTGGCGCAATTCGCTAAACGCCGCGCGTATTTGCTCACGAACGGTAGCAAGCATAATACGAGCGCGTTTCGGATCTTCATCCACTAAACGCTCTGCACCCTCTAATTGTACAATGGCTACGGTGAGGCGATGTCCTAACGTGTCGTGCATCTCCCTTGCTAGGCGATTGCGCTCTTCGGCTACGGCAAGTTCTTCGGCTTGGGCGGCATAAGTTTGCAATTTCAGGTGTGCGGCAGTGAGGTCTTCTAAGAGCATTTCGCTTTCTTTGCGAGCAACGTCTGCTTTTGCCGCGGATGCTGAAAACGCACCAAAAAATATATAACCGCCTGCATAAATAGGGATGTTGTAAAGGGCACTTTCTAGACCCAGTTGTAAAAAGAAGAAAATGACGGTAATTAGGGTGAAAAGTGCAATCCAGAGATAGCCTTTTTTGCCTGGTTGCCAAGTGGAGGCAAGCGCACTGAGAACGAAAAATAAAATAACAATAAATTCATGATGTGGAGGCAAAATAAGTAGGCTAAGAACAAGAGCTGTTTGAATGGCGAGGTAAATATCGACAGGAATACGGCTTTTTTGCAGAATCTCTTCACGCAGAGCGAGCAAAAAAAAGATGCTAAAGTATAAGCCTAGAGCTACCCAACGGTATTCGAGGGCATTGCTAATATAGTCGTAAAGACTAGGAATAGCGACAGCGACTGTGGCAATGAGCGCGCTGGCATCTGTAAGTTTGATTTTCTTAGGAGGGAGATTTTGGGTGAGTTCTTTCATAATGAGATTTCAGACATCAGACCTAAGCTATTAGCTTAGGTCTGATGTTTTTGGGTTGTTATTCCTCACGAATGGCGATATTGCCAATGCCTTGCGAAATATAAATTACGATATGGTCATCTCTTTCGCTAAAATTCGGTGATGTGTAAACATCTTCGTCTTCATTATAACGGATAGGAACATCAAGCCCTGCAATACCACGATCAACATAGATTTTAGCGGGCATATCTTCGGGGATATAGATGCGGATTTCACCTACACCGCCATCAACATTTAGCTCGATTTCACCTTCATTGGGGAGGTGGACAATAGTCTGCCCGACACCGCCGTCGATTTGGGCTTGATACTGACCATTTGGCAGGCTGAGGGTCGTTTGTCCTACGCCCATACCAAGGTTGAATTCACTAATCTGGATGTCGCTCAAATCAAGATCAGATTCTCCGACACCGAGAGAAAGGTCTAAGATGAGAGGGATTTCTTCTGTGAGTTTGAGCTCCCAAGAAAGGCGTTCTTGATTGTTGAAATTAGAGAAGTTTATATTTTTTCCTGAGTTCCAATCACTTCCGAGATAGTAAGTGATTTTATCATTACTTAATTTATAGCTCTCGGTGATAACTTCTTGTTCTATAGAATAAATTTTTCCTTCGATGAAAGTATCATCATCAGATAGTGAATCTATAATCAATTCTCCAACAGAAGATTCTATATTAACGTAAGCAGATTTAGCATCATCTAGGTCTTGTTCAATTTCTTCGCTAGTGACCTGCACCCCTGCTGGGGCAGTTATAGTACTGTCCACGCCGAGAACGCCGCCTGAGTACCACAACCCAGCCACGAGGAGAGTAAGCGTAAATCCTACACCTATTATAGAGAGCCATATATTTTTGCGCCCAATAAAAATCTCAAGTCCAAGCGCAATAACAAGGATGGGCCATAAGCGCAGAATTGTCATCCAAGCACCCCAATTAAGAATATCGAGATTGCTCAATAAGAAGATAGAGCCAAATCCTATAGAGAGAGTGGGACCTACGATGCCGCGATTGCGGAATAAGTCGTTGAATCCTAATAAGATAACGAGAATGGGCCATAAACGGTAGAACTCCCAGATATCGCCAGCCAGTAATCCTAAATTTTGAAGCAGGAAGATTATGCCCGCCGCAATAAGAATAAGAGGGAAGAGTATATTCCCGAATTTTTTGTTATTGTTTTCCATTTGGTACTCCTAATAAGGACTTAGGATGAAATAAATTATCCATTAATGAAGCGAAATTTGAGCGAAGCATATTTCAAATGTATAAGTTTTGATTCTCATTCCTAAGCAACTTCTGCGAGGCGCGATAAACCTCAAGTTACGATGCAATTTCTCGCGTGCGGCGCTGTAAAACAACAACGCCACCAATAATAAGTAAAGTGGGCCACAAAATATCGAAAGAAAACCATCCTAAACCATAGATGCCAAGATTTTCGACAAAGAGAAGGCTTCCTAAAATAATTAGTGCCACACCTACGATCACCCCAGCTTGTGGGTTTGGATTTCGCATTGCCGCGCCAAATTCTTCTCCAATAGTTTGAATACGTTCGCCAAAGTTTTCAGCACTTGCTTTCACATTCTCTTCGATAGTCTTCCCTTCTTGCACATCAGATTTATTGGGCATAATCACCCACAAAATGAAATAAAGAAATAAACCCGAGCCGTGCCCGAAAAAGAGCAAGACAAAGAAGAGACGAATAAATACAGGGTCTAAGGCGAGATATTCCCCTAATCCACCACATACGCCGCCTAACATACGTTCTGTTTCACTGCGATAGAGATAAGTTTTCATTATTTTTCCTAGTTTCGTAGTTTTTAGTTGCGGGTAGACGCTTTTTGCACACAAACTTCTCAAGATACATTTTAGAAAATTTCTCCGCGCTATTAGTAAAGTGCGTTATCAGTAACGCGCGCTATCAGTAACGCGCGCTATCCATAAAGATTTGTATACAAGAGATTATTAAGCATCAATAACGTCATCAGACGTTATGGCAACTTCTTCTTCCATTGCTGGAGCTTCTTCTTTTATTTCTGGCTCATTTTTAGTCACGATATTTTGTGCATCTTGTATTGCTTCGCTTGGCATGATGATCCATAAGATGAGGTAAATCATCCCACCGACACCATAGCCGAAGAAAATTAGTGCAAAGATGAGACGCACAAGAGTTGGGTCTATATCGAAATAATTGCCCAATCCGCCGCAAACGCCGCCAATCATTTTGTCTTTTTCAGTACGATAGAGTTTTTTAGTCATTTTTAGCTCCTATAGCTAGTTAGTTAGTTTCTTGATTTATGTAGTAATTTGGTCGTGCTTTACTCTCTAAAATTTTGATAAAGCACATACCCGCCCACCGCAATGAGTGCGAGGGGAAAAAGGATATTGAGCGCATTTCCCATAAAGGGTAGGCTGATTGCGCCAATGGCAATCAATACTCCACCAGGTATATATGCCCATTTTAGTTGTCCATCGTAGCCGGGCAGATTTGCGATAAACAGGAATGTCAACCCAAGACCGAGCAAAAATATCCCGCCCGCATCGTGGAAAATCGCATCGGCTACTGGAATAACAGCCAGAGAGCTAAGGGCACCGGCAGGGATAATTGCCCACCAAAAGGACCCTCGTTGTGTGAAGTAAATTAGCCAAAAGCTGAGCCCAATCCCGCCCAGAACTATCCCACCGCCAAGCATATTGCCTAAGCTATAAGAAATTGTATCGAGCAAGATATTGAGTGCAATCGCTATTAGTGTAGTCCCGGGGATCAATGCCCACCAATTCTCTTTATTATTGGCGTAAACATATAGTGAAGCTATGCCAGCACTACCAACAGCAATTGCGCCTAATAAATTCACACCGCCGTAAAAAATGCCCAAGTTTTGGAGCAGGTACATACTGCCCGCCACGATAAGGACAATGCCAATGAGAATTCTCATATCAAAACGTTTCATAATTTTTCTCCTTGTTTTTCGCCTCCACCTAACTCCCACCGAAGGGGGAAGGCTAGGAAGGCGGATTTTATCGAATACTCAGTGACCCTGCCCCAAAATCGGCATTGATATCTACCTTATTAGCGGCGGTCTCATAATTATTAGATTTATAATAATTGCCTACTCGGGGAAAACGCTCACGGTCGATGTTAATTGAAGCCAAGCCACCATCTACGAGAATTCGAGCGGCAACCCCCTCAGGGACCTCGAAAATGACAGAGGCGGCACCCCCGCTCAGGTCTACGTGCGTCTGCCCTGCGTTGGCGGGCAAAATGATTTTGGTATTGCTGGCACCCGTGTCCACTTCTAAATCTGTGACCTTCAAATACGTCAAATCGACTTGTGTATCAGAGGCACCCATCTCAAAATGGAGTTGCCACGCTACATCTTCGCTTAAGTTCACATTCCAATCCCGTGCGCCCCACATCCACGGCATAACGATTTGGTGCGCCAACTCAGTATCTGATTTAAGCGAGATTTCTGGAAAATCACCCGCATTTTTAGATTGATACTTTACGCCACCGACAAAAGAGCCGCTAAAAAGCTGATTAGTGTTCGCCCCGCCCTTGACCTTAACTTGCCCAGCACCGAAAGACAGGGTCATTTTCCCCTGCGTAGTGCCTTCGAGTGGTGCAGATAGGTTTTCTCTCTCCAGTGCGTCTGTACCCTTAGATGCGGCGAGAAGAGTCCAAACGCCTGCCGCAATAATAAAGGTGGGCCAAATCAGTTGCCAAACATTGACAGATAAAAAGCCGAGATTATCAAGAAGCAGTAAAATGCCTGCCCCGATAAATAAACTGCCCCAAAAGAATGATTTTATTTTCATTTTTTAGTACCTGGTTTGATAGTTGGTTAGTTTCGTAATTAGATAATAATTCTTTACTATTTGCTACCGTTTTTATTCTTCTGCGTCAATAATTTGATCTGGTTCTATCAGAAGCTCTTCTTCAACCTCAGCCTCAAGGATAGCGTCTTCGATGGCGTCTTCGACAATATCTTCATTTTCTATAGGTTGAGGGGCTTTGACTGGTTTTTCTTTTTTACCGCCAGAGAGCGCACGGAACATTATTCTCCCACCAACGATAATGAGCAGAAGGGGCCAATACTTCGTAATTTCTTGAGGGGCACCTAAAAATGAGCCGAAAACAACAAATAAAACAGAACTTATAAAAAGAAGAATAAATCCTGCTGAACGTGTACCTTTGTCGCCAGTTTGGAGGCTATAAAAGAGTAAACCTAAGCCCACAAAACCAGGCGTCAGTGTCCACGCATAAGCCCAGCTTGCCCAATCACCAGTTACATTTTGGTAATAGAGCAACCCGCCAAGACAGCCAATGATAAAGGCGGGAATGGACAAAGCAGGTATATTATTCAAAATACCCACAGCAAGAAAGATTACGCCAATACCAATAATGAGTAATGCCCATTGCCCCTCAGCCCACGCATTTAGCTGTGGAACAAACTCTACCGCTAAAAACCACACGCCAAGCAGAATTAGAATTAATCCACCAGTTATATTTCCTTTTTTCATAAGATTTGCTCCTGTTTAGATTTCAGACTATAAACTTCAAACATCAGCGATAAACCCGATATCTGTTTTCTGCCCCTACTATATCTGTCTTTAGGTCATATAATATAGTGCTAGAGGTCATGTATAGGGTCATGTGTTAGTATTAAGAAACAAACCTTGAGAAGTCGTGCTTCTGCGAAGCCTAAGACCTGTCAGGGTTCATTTAATACACTTTGGCATTATTTCTTCTGTGGATGATACTCTAAGCCGTTCATTTTAATACCAATTATATTTGCCATAGGTGATTCTATGTCTAGATATTCTTTTTTAACTTGGATTCTTTCTTTTCCGTCAGCGGTTAGCACAACCAGCCTTCCAAAGTTCCTAGAACTTCGGAAGGTTTTTTCTTGTAATCCCAGCCCTTGACACCCAAAAACCCTGTATAATCCTGCTATCATCCCATCTTTTTCGAAAGGATAAAAATGCCGAAATTTAAATTCTCACAAAAAACTATCCCCATCTTCTTAGCTACGCTCACTTTTCTTGCCTATGGGCTTCTGATTCCGTGGCTCGGGTTTTACTGGGACGATTGGTCTTTCGCGTGGATAGGAGAGTTTTTAGGTCCATTAGAATTTTTCCCCGCTTTCAGCTTTGTGCGTCCCTTTGTTTCCCCTATCTTTGCCCTTACTACCAGTTTGATTCCGCCTATTCCTATTCTTTGGCAAATTTTCGGATTATTAATGCGTTTCCTCAGCGTCCTTGCACTTTGGTGGTCGCTAAAAGAAATTTGGACAAAAAAAACACTACAAACCCTCAGCGTTGCCCTACTTTTTCTTCTCTTTCCGGGCTATAGTCAACAATGGGTCGCGTTCACGCATATCAATCAAGAGTGGGTATCGCTAGTCTCTTATATCTTCTCTTTTGGGCTAATGGCACGAGCCTTTCGTCAACCCATTCATGCGAAACGCAATACCGCCTTTGCCCTCTTCTTTTTGTTTTGGGCACTTTTCCCCACTGAATATTTTGTGACCCTCGAACCAATCCGATTTCTTTTTATCTACGCTATGGTTGGAGAAGAAATATCCGATTTTTGGACGCGAGTCAAAGAAAGCGCAAAGCGCTGGTTGCCCTATTTTCTACTCTGGATGACAAACGTGCTTTGGCTAGTCTATTTTTATACCAAAGGTGAGTACAGCTCTTATAGCATCAGAGAGAGCCAAAACTCCGCGAAGCTATCTCTAGAGATCATCCCTGAGATTGGGGAACTCTTCTACAAATTTCTCTGGCAAATATGGGTGCGATTTATTCAAATCATAAAGGATACACCAAGCGCACCGACCTCGATACTTGGGCTTGCGCTCGCTATATTTACATTTGCCCTCCTCACCATCTACCTGCAAAACTTAAAGTTGACAGATTCCCCTTCAAAGAGATTCTTGTGGGCATCTCAAGCAATTCTTATTGGCGTTGCAGGTCTGCTTTTAGGCAGAATTCCCTCTTGGTTGGTAGGCTTTCCCCTAAAAATTGGCACCGATTACGATCGTCTGACCATTCCTATGATGCTAGGCACCGCCTTTCTCGTTGCAGGGTTACTCGAGTTGCTCATTAAAAATAAAAAATGGCGCACGGTTGTCTTAAGCGGAATTCTTGCTTTTGCATTGGGGCAACAATTTCTAAGTGCCAATCTCTTTAGACGAGATTGGGAAACACAGCGCAATTTACTATGGCAACTTTCTTGGCGCATTCCCGCTATGGAAGAAGGCACAACCCTTCTCACCCACGAACTTCCTATGATTTACGAAAGCGATAAGTCTTTCACTGCTCCCCTTAATTGGATTTACGCCCCAGATTATAAAGCCGGTGATTTAATGCCCTATGCCTTCATTGATACAAAGAAAAGATTGGGCGGTACCATCTTGCCCACGCTAGAACCAGATACGCGCATTTATCTTCCCTATCGCACTGTTGAATATGAGGGGAATACCTCAGCAGTAATTGTATTCTACGCCCCCAAAAACGGATGCTTGCGAGTTTTAGATTCAACCTATGCCAATGCCAAACTCTACAAAAAAGAAAGTCATTTCCTCACCGATGCTATTTTTCTCTCCGACCCAGATCGGGTCAAGGTCGATGCGGAGAGTCCCATCCTCCCTGCAGAATTGTTTGGCAAAGAACCCGCACACGAGTGGTGCTATTTCTCAACAAAAGCAGAGTTAGCCCGCCAACGCGGCAATTGGGCAGAGGTCGTCCGTTTAGGGGATGAGGCTGAAGCTCAAGGATTTTATCCCGTTGATAGCTTTGAATGGTTGCCATTTATTGAGGGCTATGTGCATATAGGCAATTTGGCAAAAGCTAAAGAGTTGTCAGAAGTTGCCATCAAAAAAGACCCCCGCTTGCAGAATGGTTTATGCCAATTATGGGCACGCGTGGAAGCTGTTGCAGAAAAAGATAAGGTTCAAAATATGCAAGAGATTTTAGGATGTGCGCCTTAAAGTTTTTGGGGGAGGGGTGGCTTCCTCCCCCAAAAAACTATGTTTTTAAATAGCGAAAACGGCGCTGGCATTTGGGGGCCTGAGAGGGGCTAGTTTTAGAACAAACCATAAAATCCGTTAGAAATAGATTTTTTCTTTGCGCTCTTCGCTTCTTCGCGGAAAAGAACAATCAAAATTTGGTAGTGGCTAAAATTGACTGACGTTTGCCCCCTCTGTCCTTCGGACATCTCCCCCGAAGGGGGAGAATGTCTCTCTGTGAGACATGTCCCTTCCCCCTTCGGGGGAAGGCTAGTACAGCTTGGCGTAAATAAAGCGCAAGTCAAACTCTCAAAGCTTTGCCTTGGAAAGTCCACTTGAAGGGTTTTGCCATAGTGCGATTATAGTATTCAAT
>JADGEO010000059.1 GCA_016744335.1 Anaerolineales bacterium | reverse complement strand
TGCTGGATGGGATGAAAAGTATCTGCTCAAGGTGCTAGAGGGGTTCTACTCTCTCTAATTTTAGTGCGTTTGCCCTGCCTGAAATCGTGAAATATATGAGCTTGAGAGTAAAGCATTTGTAAATTTAACAAACAAGATTTTTCTGGTCAGCAAAGAGAAATGTTAAAGAAAACAGGACTTGAGAATAACGCGTTTTTTTTAAGATTTAAGGTATAATGTCCAAACCTTAAATAAATGGACTTAATCCCGAGCGGGGAAAACGGTCAAAATTTGGAAAAATATAAAAAATGGCTCGTGCAAAAGAAATTGACGCAACAATTTTAATTATCGAAGGAAAACATCCAGATTTTCCTTCTTTTAATATCCCCTTAGAAAAAAAAGGGTTTGTTGTGTATGTTGCCAAAAGTGGAAAAGAAGCCTCAGACCAGCTTGAAAGAATAGCCCCCGATATTTTGGTTGTCAACGCCGCATCTATGCGTAGTAGCGGTATTCGCATTTGCAAAAAACTTCAAGAGCAAGATGAAGAACTCCCTATAATTCTCATTATTGATCCAGATAGAAAAGTTAGTGATGATGCCGCCGCACTTGTTCTTCGACACCCTTTCACCATCTTAAAGTTGACTAACCGCATCAAGCCTTTGCTCCCCAGCGATGGCAATAACATCTTACATGTTGGCGCAATTCGTCTAGATATTGATCGTAAGCGTGTTCGTTGCTTGGGGCAAAACACACGCCTTACTCCTCGTCTTGTTGCACTTTTGCAAACTTTCATGGAACGTCCCAATGAAGTAATTGAGCGCGAAGAACTCTTCAAAAAAGTATGGGAAACAGAATACACGGGTGACACTCGCACCCTCGATGTTCACATTTCCTGGCTTCGCAAAGCCATTGAGCCAGCCCCCACTAAACCCAAGTTTTTGCGCACAATTCGGGGCGTTGGCTACAGGTTGGATGTCTAAAAGAAAAAGCGACCATTTGGTCGCTTTATTTTTTTAAGATAGTTTGGTAGCGCTCCCCCGTAACCCCCACTGCACGCACGCAAATTTGATTGCCGATTGATCCCTCTATATTTATTTCTGGAGGAATTTCACCGCGACGCACGGGGAGTATGGCTTGCGTGCCGCTCTTGAAGAGTTTGCCCTCCCAATCTTGGTCTACCTCCCAATACGCTAGTTTGGACGCGTATTCTGCGTGGATGCGAACGCACGTTCCTATTAATTCGGCGAAATCAACGGACTTAAGTTTGGGGAGGGGGAATGCGGTATCCTGTTCGAGGCTGAAAGATGCTTTTTTAGCGGCAAGCCTGTTTAGGGTCACGCGCGTTGCTTGCCAAGTTGCATCGGTGGTGATGAAATTTCGTCCCAAATTCGCCGCAACTTGCGCAGTCGTCCCCGATCCACAGAAAAAATCTGCTACTAAATCGCCTTTGTTGGATGAGGCTTTGATAATCCGCTCTAACATGGCTTCTGGTTTTTGAGTGGGGTAGCCGGTGCGCTCGTTGTGCAGGCGAGCGACAACGGGGAAGTACCACCAATCTTCGGGCACTTTGCCGCGTTCTAGGTTGGGCGTTTTGCCAAAACCCGCTTTTTTAGATGATTTGAAAGTTTTAACTGTGTTTTCATTGTAGGGGACGCGAATATCATCTACGTTAAAGGTGTAGTCTTTTTTGTTTTTGACGTAGGAGAGGATCGTATCGTGTTTGCGGTTGAACGCGCTTTTGATGGGGGAGGGTCCGTGATAGGTCCAGATAATTTCGTTAAGTAGGTTTTCTGCGCCGAAAATTTCATCGAGCAGAAGGCGGGCGTAGGCATTGGCATGCCAATCGAGATGAAGGTAAAGTGTGCCATTGGGGGCGAGCAGGCGGTACATGAGGTGGAGGCGTTGGTAGAGGAAGTCGAGGTAGGTATCGAGGTCGCTCCAATTGTCTTGGTAGCCGTCTACCCTTTCCCATTCTTTGGGTTTTCGGGAATCTTTATCGCGCCCAATGCGGGCAGAGAATTTGCGGTTTGTGAAAAATGGAGGGTCAATGTAGATGAGGTTGATGCGCTCCTCATATTTGGGGAGCAGAGCGGTCATAATGGCGAGATTGTCGCCACGTATTAATCTGTTTTGTGGAGGGGTAGAGGCATTGATCCATGCATCTGTTTTGAGCGTGGCGGGGGTGGTTTCGCCGAGTTTTTTGTTTTTCCAGGTGAGTAGAGGCATTTTAGGTATTCGATTGGTGTTTAACTATAAAAGATATTTACCGTTGTCCCAAATCCGCGTCTATAAAGTTGCGGTCCATCATGAACGGGACGTAGCCAACGGAAAATCCATTTGGCATCTGCGCAGGTCATATTAATGCACCCGTGGCTCATGGGCACGCCGTAATTGTCGTGCCAGTATGTGCCATGAAAAGCATGACCATGTTCGGTGAAGAATGAAGTCCATGGGACACCGGGTAGAATATAGGCATCAATATCAGAAACGAGATCGCCTTCTCCCATGTGTTTGGATGGCATTTTTTCACGGATATTGAAGGTGCCGTGGGGTGTTTTTGTGCCAATCCCTGAGGACTGAAAGCTATGAACAATACCAGAGGAGATGAGTGCTTCAAAGACAGGTTTATCGTATTCGTAAGCAAATACGCGTTGGGTAGTGAGGTTGATATCAACGTGTTTGTCAGTAAAATCTATTTCAGGGGAGATTGGGGTAATTTCAGAGGGCGGAATCATTCGCAAGTGGGCGGGTTTAACGTGATAGGGTGTGCCATGTAAAAGTTCATCGTAAATGCGATACCAAAGTTCGCCGTCAGGACCTTCTTCCATCCCGTCTATCCAGTGTACGGATTCATAGTAGAGACGGTATAGAGGCTCCCATGTTTCTTTATTTTTGATAAAGCGCATAGCGCGTGTATAGGGTACCGAAACTTCAGCGAGATAACGCTGACCTTCTTCAAAAATGGTTTGGGTAGGGTTGTAAAGAACCTGTACACGTTGCAAACGTGCTCTATGCACATATCCGCCCCAAACGCGATACCAAACAGGATTATATTCAGGTTCCTTCACTGTCACGGTTTCGTAGACAGTGAGCAAATCATCCCTATACCATTGCCCCACAATGCGGCTTTCATCGCTTGGCTCTTTGTGAACACTAATCGATTCGCTCGCAACGCGCACCAACATCCGATCTTCAAAAAGACCAAAATTACTTTTGGCGGGTGAAAATGCCATTGTGCCCAGCCCTAAGGTGCTGAGTTTAAGAAAGTCTCGTCTCGAAATATTCGCCATAATAACTGAATTTTACCTTATTTTGATGAGTTGGATATGTGAAAAATAGGCAGTGCTTAAGACGAGATGGTGGGGGTAATCCTTAGAAAAAACAGCCCGCATCATTTGATGCGAGCTGTTTATACTCTTTTTTCAAGATAAAGCTAATTTAGCGGCTCCATCCCTTTCATAATTTCTTCAAGGGCCATTGTGTGGCTACAGTATTCGCGTGTTTGGAAGAAATCGCACGTGCATTTTAATTCATCATTCTCAAAAGTGACTTTGTGAGAGTTATTCGTCCCATCAACCGAGATGACAAATGATTCTATATGAAAACGTTCTCGCTCGCTTTCAGCGTAGCGTTTAGCTTTTTGAATTTTACCGATCATTCCAGAGTCCATTTTGTTGCTCCTTTAAGTGGTTGAATAAAAAAACGCACGCGGAAATCGCGTGCGTTTGTTTGCTAAAAAGGGGAGTATGTGTTTTCTACTCGCATAATAAAAGTATATAGTGAAAAGCGTTTCACGTCAACGGGCTATTTTTAAATGTAACAAATTTCTAACAAAAACAATTATGCATCCAAATAAGGGAAATCATAATCAACCGCTCTGCCACTTAGTTCTGCAATAGGTGGCATTTCTCGTTTAAATTGGTTTTGGCGCACACGTTTCATTAGCTTACGCACAAAACCTTCATCAAAGCCTACGTCTATTAACTCGTTCATATTATAACGATGCTCGACCATTAGATAAAAAAATCTGTCTACTTCATCGTAGCTGAAACCAAGTTCATCTTCATCGGTTTGGTTTGCCCATAAATCGGCAGAAGGAGCTTTTTCTATAATCTCATTTGGCACGCCCAACGCCCGCGAAAGTTGGCGCACCTGTGCTTTATATAAATCGCCTACCGGGTTTATTGCGGCGGCAGAATCACCGTAAATGGTGGTGTAGCCTAGCAAAATTTCAGTTTTATTCCCCGTACCCATCACCAGCCCGCCAAATGCCTCCGATTGGTCATAGAGCACAATCATTCGGCACCGTGCCATGATATTCCCTTGTCGCATCTTCGACATCTCAGGCTCACGCGCAATCAACGCATCTGCCATTTCGGTGATCGGCATTGTTAATGATTGTACGCCAAGTTTGTCAATTAATAATTGGGCATGGTCGAGCGAGGCTTGGCTAGAGGCTTTATAGGGCATTCGCACCCCTAAAACATTTTCTGCGCCAATCGCTTTTGCCGTTAGCGCACAAGATAATGCAGAGTCAATGCCACCCGATAAGCCAATTACCGCGCGGCTAAATCCTGCTTCGGATAATTTAGTTCTAATGAAATCGGTTAAGGTTTCGATTGTAGAATCTGCGTCAATACTCAAGTTTGGATTATTCATTTTTCTCTCTTTTCGGAGCGCGATATTTACGCCGCTCTTTTTTTGACGGATATGGACATCGCTTCGCGCGCGGGTTGGACTTGGTCTCGTTAAAATAGCTGGGGATTAAAAAAAGAGCCGCCGAGCGTTAACTTCGACGGCTTTTTAGCGGAGAGAGTGGGATTCGAACCCACGGTAGCCCGAAGACTACAACGGTGTTCGAGACCGTCCCGTTCAACCACTCCGGCATCTCTCCATTAGGCGAGCGTATTATATCTTAAATTTTCTGAGACGTGGCGCGAGATTTTTAGAGCAAATCCCCGATTCCCTTCAAGGGAACGGGGAATTTGTTTGTGTTGGGTATGGCAGAAAAGTTTACGCCTGTTATCACGCTCGGTAAGGGCTATCAAGTTCAAATTCACGCGCGTCGCGGCGCGTTATCCTTATATCTCAAAAATAGAGTTTTTCTCAGGATATATAACTTCCTTAAATCCCTGCATTTCCAATTCCTTTTTAAGGGGGAGTGCGCCTCTATCTTCACCATGCACTAGAAAGATTTTTTTTACTTGGTCTTTGATTGCTGACGCGTATTCTATGAGCATTTCTTGCCCCGCGTGAGCAGATAGCCCGCCGATTGTCTCTACTTCGGCTTTGCGGGTGAACCATTCGCCGAAAATTTTGATGTCGGTTTCGCGCTCTGCTAAACGCCGTCCGAGCGTGTAGGGAGCCTGCCAGCCAACGATGAGAATGGTGTTGCGTGGGGCGCCGATATTATTGCGAAGGTGATGTAAAATGCGCCCCGCCTCTGCCATACCAGATGCCGAAATGATGATGGCGGGCTTTTTATAGTCGTTGATTGCCTTTGATTCGGCAACCGAGCGGGTGTAGGTGATTTCTTTGAAATCAAGTGCGGCATGACCCCGGTTGCGAACATCGGCGAGGGTTTCTGCGTCCATACATTCGGGGTGTTCGTTGAAAATTTGGGAGGCGTTGATGGCGAGAGGGCTGTCTACGTAAACTGGCACGGAGGGAATTTCGCCTTTATTCATCATTTGGTGTAAGAAAACAGCGAGTTCTTGTGTGCGCCCAACTGCAAAAGATGGAATAATGACTTTGCCGCCACGCGCAATCGTTTTTTGTACAACTGCACGAAGTTCAGTGTAGGCTTCTTGAGGGGCGCGATGCCCTTTATCGCCGTAAGTAGATTCCATGAGGAGATAATCGGCGTTGGTGGGGAGAACAGGGTCGCGGAGGAGAGGAAGGTCGCGGCGACCGATATCGCCTGAGAACCAAACGCGGTATTTACGACCTTTTTCGGTAATATCGAGGGCAATGCCGGCTGAGCCAAGAATATGCCCTGCGTCCATGAAGGTAGCGCGAACGCCTTCGGCGATTTCTATGGGGGCATCATATTCTACCGATTGAAAATAGTTAGCGACTTCGAGAGCATCTTTTTCTGTGTAGAGTGGTTCCATGGGCGGTAAGCCCTTTTTTGCACGTTTTTTGTTGGAATATGCGGCATCCGACTCTTGGATATGCCCCGAATCGCGCAACATTAATTTTACAAGATGTGTAGTGGCGCGTGTAGCCGTAATTTTGTTTGTGTAGCCTTGTTTAACAAGGTTGGGCAAATTGCCACTATGGTCTATATGCGCGTGAGAAAGGAGTACCGCGTCTAGGCTGGCAGGGTCAAAAGGGAAGTTTTTGTTGCGTTTATAGGTTTCTTTGCGTTTGCCTTGAAAGAGCCCACATTCGAGCAGGATGCGGGCACCGTTGACTTCGAGCAGGTGCATGGATCCGGTTACTGTACGAGCGGCACCGTGGAAATGAATTTTCATTTGAAAGCTCCTTTTTTGAATCCACTAAATTAGATGAAGGGGCACGAAGAAAAAACGCTGAACTTTATGGGTATTCAGTAAATCTGAGATAAATGTAGCGTTACGAATTTGCTAGCTTTTCTCTATCCACTTTTTTCAATTTTTTTACGACTAAAGCATAAGAATCATCAATCATCTCTAAAATTAGGGTTTCTGGGAGACTGCCATCAAATATGATGGAATTCCAGTGTTTTTTGTTCATGTGATAGCCGGGGATGATGGCGGGATATTTGGCGCGGAGGGCGAGAGCAAGATCAGGGTCGCATTTGAGATTGAGGCGTAGCGGTTCTTCTTCCCAAGAAATTAATGCAAACATTTTTCCCAGTACTTTGTAGACGAGAACTTCAGGACCGAAGGGGATTTCTTCCCTTGTGCCTTTTTTCTTGAGGAGGGTTTCTTGGAGGGATTTTAGGCTCATGATTTTTTTTATGGGGCGAGATAAATCTAGTGCTCCGAAACTAACGCCAAAATTTCTTCGCCATAAGTCTCTAAACGCCACAGCGATATTGACATAATTTCTGCCAATTCATTTGAACTTTGCGGGTTTTCTTTGGCTATTCTTTCCATAAGAAAGCGTGGCAGAACAATATCTGATTCGACGTTAAGTTTTTCGGCTTTGTTTTTTCGCCACTGACGTAGAGCTTCGTAGCGGTGCTTATAAACGTCACTATGCCGGCCGCGCGGGGTGCGCTTTACTAAATCTGCTTTTTGACCGCGTTGGATGGCGGCGAGAAAGGCTTTCCCAAAGCGTGCACTTTGGCGCGGTGTGAGAAGGTTTTTCTCTAGTTCCTGGAAGCTGTGGGGTTGCTCTTCTGCTAGTTGAATTAATCTTTTATTGCCAATAATTTTGAATGGGGGGCGTTTTAGTTTTTTTGCAAGATGCTCACGCGTCAAACAAAGCTCGTTCAAAATAGTAGCCTGCTGAGGGTCAAGTTTGTGTCGCCCGCCAACACGCTCCCAAATGGGGAGAGGAATGCGGTTGTTGATACCCACCATACTAGCGCTTATATCAAAATCTTCCTGTGCCAATTGCCAATAGTTTTTTTCTTTTAGTTCCTCTTTTAGCATGGTGCGCATTTCTATCAGATAATGGGTATCAAGGCGAGCGTAATTGAGCATATCTTGGTCGAGGGGGCGTTTCCCCCAGTCTGCTTTTTGGAACTTCTTATTAACTTTTACGCCAAATTTTTGGTCGAGCATATTGCCTAAACCTACCTTCGCATAGCCAAGTATGCGTGCGGCAATGAGTGTGTCAAAAAGATTAGCAAACTGAAAATCAAAATCTCGTTTTAGGCAAATCAAATCGTATTCGGCGGCGTGAAAGATTTTCTCAATTTCAGGATTTTCAAAGATAGGTGCTAGAATTCCCAAATCGGGCAAAGCAAGGGGGTCTAATAAATAATCTTGGGTGGGTGTTGAAAACTGGATGAGGCAAACTTGCTCTTGATAGGCGTGCAGGCTATTTGATTCAGTATCAATGGCAATAATCGGTTCATTTGCTAAATCACGGGCTAAGTTTTCTAGGTCTTTTCGGTGGTCTATATATTTTGGCTGTGGGAGTATATTTTTTATCATGCCCCATTATACCCTGTGTTGGGCGTTCAAAATCCCCGCACAATGCGGCTTTTCTCCATTACAACTGCATCGGTATCATCGTTATAGTACTTTTCCCAGATGTTGATGGTTTGGTAGCCCTCCTGCCTATAAAGTTGGATAGCGTTCTCATTAGATATACGGACGGAAAGCCGAACGCGCGCGGTTGGGAGTTGCTCTTCGCACCGATTCAGCAGTGCGCGCCCGATTCCTTGTCGCCTATAGTCGGGCAAAACACCTACGGTGGCGATCCACGAGAATCCCTCTGATGGACGCGGGTCACCAGCGATGAAGCCAATCATTTCGTCTTCGTCAACTGCTTTGAGCCGAATCACCTTGGGGATGGTCAGCACGGCAATTAAATCTAAAATTCCCCAAGCGTCTTGAAAAAAGCATACTTTTTCTAAAGCGCGTAGAGATGTGAGATCGCGGATATTGGCTGGGATAATTTCCATAATTTCTATTCAAACGCGAAGAAGAACCCGTTCCCTTCAAGGGAACGGGTTCTTCTTCGTTCGTGTTCAGTAAGCTCTACTCTTTTCCACCAACAAATTTTTCAATCATGCTGGTAAATTCCATCGGGAAGATATATTTAGTTGATGCGCCCTGCCCCATTTCTTTGAGAGTATCAAAGTATTGTAGGGTCATGGTCTTTTGGTCAATTTTGTTCGCCGCAATAAAGATGTTTTCTAGCGCAGCCGCGTAACCTTCAGCTTTCAATTCTTGAGCGCGTTGTTGCCCCTCAGATTCGAGAATAGCTGCGGCTTTTTTACCTTCTGCTTCTAAGACCGCTGCCGCTTTCTTACCTTCGGCTACGGTAATTTCGGCTTCTTTTGTACCCAGAGATTCTGTGACCACTGCACGGCGAACACGTTCTGCCGTCATTTGACGGTTCATAGATTCTTGAATTTCACGTGGTGGAATAATTTCGCGAATTTCAACATTGGTCACTTTTACACCCCAACGCTCAGTCACATCATCAAGACGGGTGCGAAGCATGGAGTTAATATGTTCTCGGTCTGAGAGAACTTGGTCTAAGCTGATGCCACCGACAACAGCACGCAATGTTGTGGTTGCAATACCTTCTGCCGCTCGTTCGAAGTCACCAACTTGTAAAACAGATTCGCTGGGGTCAAGAACTTTGTAATACCACAAAAAGTCAACAGAGATGCCAGCATTATCTTGAGTAATAACGGTCTGGTGTGGAATTTCGCGTACTTGTTCGCGCAAATCTACGCGTATGGCACGATCAACAAAAGGAACTAGGAGAATAATGCCAGGTCCCTTTTCTCCTACACAGCGTCCCATACGAAAGACGACCAAACGCTGATACTCGGGGACAACTTTTATAGTGCTTGCCAAAAGCGCAATCCCAACAATGATTACGCCACCTACTAAACAAAGTGCTGCTGCTTCCATTTTTATGCCTCCATAATTTTTAGGAATGTGATATGAAAAATTGAAATATCACGTTTTAGAATTTAAGTGTTTATTTCTTCTACAATTTAAAGAAAAGCCTTTTCGTTTATTCACACGAATATGTGAAATTGAAATATCACGTTTCAAAACTTAAGCGTCTATTTCTTCTACAATTAAAGAAAAGCCTTTTCGTTCAACCACACGAACCTGCGCCCCTACAGGAATTGGTTTTTTACTTCGCACCGTCCACAACTCCCCTTTTATCTGTGCAGAGCCTTCTTTATGTATATCCGTTTTAGCTTCGCCTGTATCACCAACCAAAGTGCCTAGATCATGCTTGGGGATAGAAGCCATCGCTTCGAGGGTTTTTGTAGTGGATACCCATAAAAAACTGCCCGTGAGCAGAGAAACGATAATCACCAGCCAAATGTTCACCGAAGGTAACCACCCATCCCCACGAAAGAGATAAGCTGAGCCAATTATCACGCCAATAATGCTCAAGCCAAGATAAAGCTTATGACGCTCGGTGTTTCTTATCGCCATCCCAAAAGGAACTACGCTCGCTACGAGCAAAATTAATGCCCAGATATTACTCGAGAGATTATAAATCGAATATCCTGCTAAGGTGAGCAAGAAAAGTGCCCCGAATTCAAGAATTCCAGAGCCAGGGGTGACAAGCGCAAATAACGTTAACAAAACGCCACCGACCAAAATTAAATAAGCAACATCAGGGTTAAGCAAAACTATATCCATTTTTTTCCTCTTTTCATTAAAGACACTTCTATTATACAATATATTTCTTGTATTTTAAAAATTGGAGATACTATGGAATTTCAAAAGATATCAGTACTTGGGCTAGGCTATATTGGCTTGCCTACTGCCAGCACTTTCGCCACACACGGCGTAGAA
Organism: Anaerolineales bacterium; assembly: GCA_016744335.1. Lineage (GTDB taxonomy): Bacteria > Chloroflexota > Anaerolineae > Anaerolineales > Villigracilaceae > Desulfolinea. The sequence continues at coordinate 9,450 of JADGEO010000059.1, read as the reverse complement.
GTTTTGGGCGTAGACGTAAAACCAGAAATTATTGCGACTTTGGAATCAGGCGGATTGCACATCCACGAGCCGGGATTGCGAACTTTGGTCAGCGGGGCAATTAATTCTGGAATGTTGCGGGTCGGGCTTGCCCCCAGGCTGGGGGATGCGTTCATCATCGCGGTGCCAACCCCCTTTATCGGAGCGGACAAAAAAGCGGATATGCGTGCGGTAATTGCCGCCGCGGAGGCAATAGTCCCCTTTTTACGTGAAGGTAATCTAGTTGTTTTGGAGTCTACATCGCCGCCACGCACCACCATTGATTTGGTTGCGCCCATTCTCGAAAAATCGGGCTTAAAAGCGGGCGTAGATTTTCATCTTGCCTATTCCCCTGAGCGCGTTTTGCCCGGTCAAATTTTGCGTGAGCTTATCGAAAATGCGCGTGTCGTAGGTGGAGTCACCCCTGAATCGGCACAAGCGGCTTACGATTTATATAAAATCTTTGTCAAGGGAGAGATAATCAAAACCAACGCAACCACTGCCGAGATGGTCAAATTGATGGAAAATACTTATAGAGATGTAAATATCGCCATCGCCAATGAGTTTTCTCGCCTAGCCGATAATTTTGGCGTAGATGTTTGGGAGGCAATCTCTCTCGCAAATTTGCATCCCCGTGTAGAGATTTTAAAGCCAGGTCCTGGTGTGGGAGGGCATTGTATCAGTGTTGATCCATGGTTTTTAGTTGAAGCCGCACCAGAGATAACGCCTTTTATTCGCCAAGCCCGAGAGGTAAATGATTCCCAACCAAGATTTGTAGTAGATTTAGTGGAACGCGCGTTAGGCTCGTTAAAGGGGAAAAGCATTGCCGCCTTGGGTTTAGCCTACAAACCAGATGTAGACGATTTGCGTGAAAGCCCCGCAGTAGAGGTAGTGCACTTACTTCAAGGTGCGGGTGCTAAGGTGAAAGCGTTTGAGCCTTTTGCTCCTGATGCAAATTTGCCAAATATAACCACTGGTCGTAATTTAGAAAAAACTCTTTTTGAAGCAGATGCGGTAATTTTATTGGTCGCTCACGGGGAGTTTAAGGTATTGGATGCCGATTTAGTCGCCTCTGCAATGGAAGGGCGTGTTGCTATTGACGCTGTCAATGGTTGGGATGCGGCGGCGTGGGAGAACGCGGGCTTTGCATTAACGCGCTTAGGTGTGCGTGAAGCATAAAGAGCTGTAAATTTTCGACTTTAAATAAAATAGGGATGGGGTATAAAGACCCATCCCTGTAAATTTAGAGGAGAATGCTGTAGGAAGTAGCGTTAAGTAGTTTTCTGAGAATAACAGGGAGAAACTATCTGTTGTTCTCAGAAGGTATTCAGTAGATCTCTTGCAAAAGCCTGTTTTCTCTACGCTCCCTGCACTGTCCTTGGCGCAGGCTTCTCTAAAACACACCGCTGAGGATGGCGGCTAGAGCACTTATGTAAGAGGTCTGGTGTTCAGCCCTTAGGCAATACTTCTGTTCCATTTTCTGAAGAAGTAAAAGATAGTCCTTGCAATTGTAAAAATAACCATAGCTACCGACATTACACTGCCGATGATGATGATAGATAATTCCCAATTGCTAATACGCTTTGCAATGCAGTTTGGCTCTAGTTTGCCAATTCGTTCTTTGAGACGTTGGATCACATCACTTGGCGGCTGTATTGATATCAATGTGCCAGAGAGAGAATTTTCTAACTCAATCATTTTTTTGTCTTTCTGATATTTTTTCTTTGTATCTTTAGTCATTTGATTATTCCATAAAAGGGGAATGAAAAGTATTACTTTCCTTCAAGTATTACTTTCCTTCAAGTATTACTTTCCTTGAAGTATTACTTTCCTTCAATCTCTACTTTTAAATCGTCTTCTTGGTCGCGTAATGCCAATAAGGTGCGATGATATAAGCTTTTAACCGCGCCTTCGCTACGATTCATGATTTCGCCAATCTCTCTGTTTGAGTAACCTTCAACAAACTTCAAAATAAGTAGTTGTTGACGATCTGGCGGTAAGGTACGAATTATCTGGAGCAAAGCATCTTGTTTTTCTGTTCGAATTATTGTTGTCTCAGGGCTTTCATCTTTTGCTCGAAGTATCATTTTTTCAGTAATAGATACTTCTTTTTTTCTGCTGCGGTCACGATGCCAGTTGGCAACCAGATTGTGAGCAATTCTATAAAGCCAAGCTGAGAAGGGGACACCACGATCTTGATAATTGGGGATATGTTTCATTGCCCGTTGAAAAACGCGTGCGGTTAAATCTTCGGCATCATGAACATTGCCCGTTCTATAATAAATGTAGTTGAAAATCCTGTCTACATAAGTCTCATAGAGAAGACCAAAAGCCTCTTCATTACCTAGAGAAGCTTGTTTGAGAATTTCTTTTTCGTCTTTTTCTTTCTTTTTTTCTTCAGACACTAGGTATTCCTATCATTTTTTCTGATAGGGCTGCATATAACAACCCCACAAAAGTTTATAAGTTTCATTGAGTTTTTTTTGAGTATAACATGCTATTATGCGTATTTTCTAAAATAGAGTAGGGGCACTGAAGACGATACTTATAGAGAAGGGGTGCTAAGCCTTTTTTATTGTGTAGACAATCGCTATAAGGTAAGATTAGAGGAAGAGATATCTAGCCGTTTTCTTTAGTAGTAGGTTGCCTTTTTTATGAGTATCAAACGTACGCACTTTCTTTTTTTGCTACCTTTACTTTTATTTGTGCTAGCTGGTGTTTTGCCAAAGCGCCATCTTCGTGTTGGGATTTACGATAACCCACCACTTTCTTTTGTGGATGAAGATGGGGTAGCACAAGGGTTTGTCGTTGATATACTCAGAGAAATTGCTAAAGAAGAAAATTTAGAATTAGAATTTATCTATTGTGAATGGGATGAATGTTTGCACGCGTTAGATGCTGGGGGGATTGACTTGTTAGCACCCATAGCATTTTCTGAAGAACGGCTTAAACGCTTCGATTTTTCAGCCGAGACGCTGATTACAAACTGGGGGCAAGTTTACGTTCAGAGCGATGCGCTTGGTACTTCTATCCTGAATATGGAGGGAAAGACCATAGCGGCGGTGAAGGAAGACATACATACAAAAGAGCTTCAGTCCCTTCTTTTGCGTTTTGGTTTTAGTGTAGATTTTATTTATGTAGATAGCTATGTAGATGTATTGCAAAAAGTAGAGAGAGAAGAAGCTTTTGGCGGTATTGTAAATCATTTATTTGCGATGCAATACGCGGCAGATTATGATGTGGTACAGAGTTCAATTATTTATAATCCTATAGAAGTTCGTTTTGCAACAACAAAAGGTGAACAGCCAGAAACACTCTTCGCTATAGATCAGCAACTTATATCAATGAGGGCAGATAAAAATTCTTCATATTATCAGGCATTAAACCGTTGGTTTGACGAGCCTGTTGAGAACAACATGCCAACTTGGGCAAGATGGCTTTCTGTCTTTCTTGCCATTATGCTTGTTGTGCTTATTGGAGGAACACTTTTCTTGCGCAAAGAAGTGCGCAGACGCACAGCTGATTTAGGAGAGGCAGAAGCCAAATACCGTAATTTAGTCGATAATTCTTTAGTAGGGATATATATTACGAAAAATCATAGAATTCAGTTTGCAAATGAAGGGCTGGCTAAACTTTTTGGCTACTCAAGTGCCAAAGAGATACTTGGCACTCATGTACAAAAATTGGTTAGCCCTCAAACTTGGGGGGTAGTAAAAAAAGAAGTTGAATTAAGAGAAGCTGGAAAGAAAAAAAAGAGCAATTATAAATTTAAAGGTATATGCAAGGATGGTAGCATCATTGATATAGAGGCTTTGGGTATGCTAACAGAGTATCAGGGAGAGCCTGCTATTCAGGGCGTTTTGATTGATATTACTGAGCGCACACGTGCTGAAGAACGCTTTGCACGCTTATCAGAAGCCTCTCTTGAAGCCATTTTTATTTCAGAGAAAGGGATTTGCCTCGAAGCAAATTTAGCATCTGAAAAACTTTTTGGTTACTCTCAAGAAGAAGCGGTGGGGATGCCGGCTACAGATATTTTTAGCTCAGAAGATAGAGACCTTGTTATTCACCATATTCTTTCAGGGTACGATGCCCCCTACCGCGTGACTGCACTACGTAAAGATGGCATCACCTTTCCTGCCGAAGTTAATGGGCGCATGATGCGTTATGAAGGGCGTGCGGTGCGCGTCACTTCTATTCGCGATATTAGTGCACAAATAAAGGCAGAGGAAAATTTAGTTGAAAGTGAAAAACGTTATAAGAATCTTTTCGAGAATATGCCGATTGGCGTTTACAGAACTACACCAGAAGGAAAAATTTTAGATGCGAACACAGCGTTTGTAAAAATGTTTGGGTATCCTGATAGAGAAATCTTGACAGATGTGAATGTAGCTAAATTTTATGCAAACCCTAAAGACAGAGAGAGTGCGCTATCAGATTTAAAAGAAAAAGTGTTCATAGAAAAGCGAGAAATGAATATAAAACGGTACGATGGGCGTGCTATTTGGGTGCAGGATACTTTTAGAGTAGTTCGCAATGCAAATAATGACATTCTTTATTTTGAGGGTGCCTTAGAGGATATTTCAGAGCGTGTGCAGGCAGAAGAAAAATTACGCAAGAGCAAAGAACGTTTTGAGCGCGTCATTGCTCTTGCACCAATCCCAATGGCAATTACTTTGCCCAATGGTGATACAGAATACGTCAATCATAAATTTGTTGAAGTTTTTGGCTATACCCATAAAGACATTGTGCAAGCAGAGCAATGGTGGAATATAATTTATCCAGATAAAGAATATCGTGCTTTTGTGAAGAAAAAATGGGAAGAAGAAAGGGCTAAAGCTGAAAAAACAGGTACGCAAATTCAAACCCAAGCCAGAAAGGTCACTTGTAAAGATGGCACAATACGCAATGTTGAGTTTGACATGATGCTTTTAGGCGATGTCGAGATTATAACAATGAATGATATTACCGAATTCACCAATGCCCAAAAAGAATTGAAATTAAATATAGACCAACTTGTTGGGCAAAATCGTATTAGTACTGCACTCGCTACTTCCCTTGATCTTGAAAATTTACTAGAGATAATCTTCAAAGAAGCCGCTCTTTCCATCCAATTTGACGCTGCCGCAGTTTTTCTAAAAGAAGAAAACGGAGATGTAACTATTGCTAAGGCCACAGGGAAAGCGCATGTAATAGTAGGGGAAACTTTTTCTTTAGAGACAACGGCATTAGAGCATGTAGGCTTAACCCCCTTTGTTTTGGATGATGTGGAGGCAAGCCCACTCTTTTCCCAATGGGATCGTGTAGACACAAAAATTCGTGGATGGATGGCACTTCCGCTTATCGCGCGTGGCATTGTTCTTGGCTATTTAACCTTCGACAGCTACAAACCTCAAGCCTTTAGCCCTGAAGACGTGGCTTTAGCAGAATCTTTTGCCCCACACTTCGCGCAGGCTATTTACAACGCGCGTTTGCACAAAGAGATTCAAGAAAACGTACAACAATTGGAAATGTTGAACAGTGTTACTGTGGCGTTATCTACATCTCTAGCTTTAAATGACGTGCTTGAATTGATTCTTGAAAAACTGGCTTCTGTTATACCTTATGATAGTGCTACGATATTTTTATTTGAAAAAGGTCAATTGCTGGGTGTTGCCGAGAAAGGCTTGCCAGAACCAGAGCAGGTTATTGGTCATATCTTCCCTTCAGATGATTTACTTTTACAGAAAGTTTTGAAAACTCAGGAGCCACTGCTGATAGATGATATCAAGAAAGATGCTTCTTATCAGGGATGGGGCGGCACAATCCAAACTGAAAGTTGGCTGGGTGTGCCATTGATTATTCGTGAAAAAATAATAGGCATACTCACCATTGATAATAAGTTGGCGAATAATTACCGTTCAGAAAATATTGAGCTGGTATTACCATTTGCGTCTCAGGCGGCACAAGCAATTTATAATGCGCGTTTGCATGAAAAAATTCAGAAAAATCTTCAACAATTAGAAACCTTGAGTATAGTCACTTCGGTACTATCCACATCCCTTGAGTTAGATAAGGTGCTAGAGCTTATTTTTGCGCAAATTGAACAGGTAGTCTCGATTGATAGTGGGGCTATTTTATTGCTTAGAGAAAATGAACTACATGTTGTTGTTGATCTTAATATTGTGCCCTCTACAGTTGGGCAGGTCTTCCCTATTAAAAATGCCCTCTTGCAGGAGATTATCAGAGAGCATAAACCAGTTATAGTGAGCAATATCAAAGAAGATACGCGTTTTGAGAATTGGGGACAATCTGAAAAAATTGAAAGCTGGATGGGCGTTCCCTTATTAGTACGTGATGAATTAATTGGCTTTTTGACTTTGGATAATAACCAATCGAATGCCTACTCAGAGAAAGAAATTGAATTGTTGCACCCTTTTGCGGCTCAAGCGGCACAGGCAATTGCTAATGCACACCTATATGAGCGCGTCATTGCAGATACCAATGAGTTAGAGAAACGCGTTCAAGAAAGAACAGAGGAGTTACAAAAAATCGTCAATCTCACTGCCAATCGTGAGATTCGTATGGCGGAGCTAAAACGCGTTATAGTCAAATTACGCACCCAGCTTATCGAAGTTGACCAAGTCCCAATCGCGGACGATCCGCTTCGTCATCCAAAGAAACAATCACTAAATCCCAAAATATGAAAAAGAATAATAAAAAATTAAATGAGAACTTGATAGAGAATAAATACACTTTTAAAGAGCTTATTAATCTTGAACAATTAGAAAGATTATTTGCTCTTTTTTCAGCGTCAACTGGTTTTACGATAGGATTAATGACTTATCCCGAACAGGAGTTGCTTATTAGTACAGGGTGGAGAAAGATTTGCACAGCTTTTCATCGCGTACATCCAGTTTCTGAAAAGCACTGCAAAGCCAGCAACCTTGAACTTACGCGGGGTTTGAAGAAATTACGAGAAATTAATATCAGTCAATGCAAAAACGGTATGGTAAATGGCGCAACGCCCATTATTATTAGAGGCGCGCATGTTGCCAATTTGTTTACTGGGCAAGTCTTTTTTCAAGAACCAGACATGGCTTATTTCAAAAAACAAGGGGAAGAGTATGGCTACGATATAGAAGCCTACCTCAAAACTTTTGAAAATATTCCTGTGGTAGATGAAGAAAAACTTAGGAAACCCCTAAAGTTTTTAAGCGAGATTGCGGCTACTTTAGCTGAGGAAGGCCTAAAGAACTTAGAGAACAATGAAGTTATTCAAAGAGCTGAAAAGAGTGAAGAGCGTTATCGGAGTTTATTTAATAGTGTTCCTGTTGGAATTTACCGCTCTACGCCAGATGGGCGTTTTTTAGATGGAAACTTTGCCTTAATGAATATATTAGGCTATCCAAATAGCGAGATAATGCTTTCTTCGGACATTCAGAATTTATATCTTGAGATTGAAGACCGTAAAAAAGAGTTGAATCTCATAGAAGAAAATGATGAAGTTGTTGATTACATTATTCAGCTTAGGCGTTATGACGGCGAAATTATTTGGATAAAAGATAGTTTGAAGGTAGTACGTGATTTTTCAGGGAAAACCCTTTATTTTTATGGACGCTTAGAAGATATTACAGAGCAAACTCGCGTAGAGAATGCCTTGCGCAAAAGCGAAGCAAATCTACGTGCTTTTATGGATAATGCGCGTGGATTTGGCGTTTATAGTACAAAGGTTGAGCGTAGCCAGGGTAGGAAAATGAGCTTTACTTTTGTCAGCCCATCAGTAGATGAAATTACAGGAATTGAGAATCCAACAGAAAAGTCGGATTTATTCCAATATGTTCACAAGGATGACATAGCGCGTGTAAAGAGAGCGAATAAAGTTTCTAGAGAAACCGGGAAATCTTTTGATCAGGATTTTCGTAGCTATCATACAAAAAAAGAAGAGTGGCGATGGTTTCATGTTATCTCCTCTGCTGTTATACAAGATAATAGGAATTTTACATATTTTAACGGATTGATTTTGGATATTACGAAGCAAAAAAGAATAGAAATAGCCCTAAAGGAAGAAGAGACAAAATACCGTTCTGTAATAGAGCAATCAAATGATGTGATTTATCTTTTGTATCAAGACCATTTTGAGATGGTCAACCCAAAATTTACAGAAATTTTTGAAGTCACTGCCGAAGAAGCCTGTGCGCCAGAATTTGATTTTATGACCTTGGTTGCATCAAAAAGCCGCTCATTGCTAAAAGAGAGAACTCAACAAGTAGCTAGGGGAGAAAATATTCCTTTGCGCTATGAATTTACTGCGCTCAAAAAAGATGGCACAGAAATTGATATGGAAGTAACTGTTTCTTATATTGCCTATAAAGAGGGCATTGCTACACAGGGGATTTTGCGTGATATTACCGAGCGTAAAAAAACAGCTGGTGCCTTGAAAGAAAGTGAAGAACGCTATAGAGCCTTATTCCAAGATAACCCTTCCATGTATTTTACGGTGAATGAAAGTGGGGTAGTACTTTCAGTAAATAGCTATGGTGCTGAACATCTTGGCTATAGGATAGATGAATTGGTTGGTGAAGAAGTTCTGGGTGTTTTTCATCCTGAAGATAAAAAAACTGTACAGAATTATTTGGCAGAATGTTTTCAAGATATAGGGCATACCAAACGCTGGGAGATCCGTAAAATACGCAAAGACGGCAGCCAATTATGGGTGCACGAAAGAGTGCGCGTTATAAAAAAAGCAGATGGTGAATCTATTGCCCTTATTGTTTGTGATGATATTACTGAACGTAAAAAATCGGAGAAAGAGCTAGTAGAAAGTAATCGCCAATTGAAACTTCATATAGATGAAATTGAGAAATTGCAATTTGAACTGCGCGAGCAAGCTTTACGAGACCCACTAACAGGCTTATTTAATCGGCGTTATATGGAAGAAGCTCTTGAACAAGAACTTGCTAAGGCTCGCCGCAGGGGAATGCCTTTGAGCCTTGTTGTTTTAGACCTTGATAATTTAAAAAAAATTAATGATGGTAATGGTCATTTTACTGGGGGAGATGAAGCCTTAAAAACTTTGGCGGATACTCTTAGAAAGTTATGTCGTACAGAGGATATTATTTCTCGTTATGGAGGGGATGAGTTTTTGGTTGTTCTTTATGACACTTCGGTTGAAATAGCCTGTAAGCGTGCTATAGAGTGGAAAGAAGCTTTGGCTAAAGTAAAAATAGATTCCAGTGGGAATGAATTTAGTGTCACATTTTCTGCGGGTATTGCTTCTTTTCCTTTGCATGGCTCAACTACAGAAGAAATTCTCGTTAATGCAGATGATGCTTTATACCGCGCTAAAAAAGATGGGCGCGATAAAGTTGCTATCTATGTTTGATGGTATAGTGCTGAGATAAAGAAGCAGTGGGTGAGGAAAAACGTGTACCTCCGGCATTCGCTTTTTAA
>JADGEO010000058.1 GCA_016744335.1 Anaerolineales bacterium | reverse complement strand
AAATCGCGTAAAGACGATACTGAAATCTGCGTAAGTTTCTGCATCACTTTCAAGAACTGCCTGAATGATTTCTGGTGGCATATCATTCAATGAAATATGGAAGCTACGCGGACTTTGGGCGAAGTTTTTTGCACGCTTTTTATTCAGACTTTTTATATAGGCAAGAGTGACTGGATAGCGCAACTTTCCCGGCTCTTTGGCATTTTTTCCAAAACGTCCATTCATCCATTCATAAACTGTCATGGGACGAGAAATACCCAACCAACTGGCAATTTCAGCATAACCGCCAGGCACGGTACAAATATCGCGTTGCTCGTCTACTCCCTCGTAGCAACGGTCTCGCAAGAGGATATACATCCAGGCTGGTCCCGCGCCCAAGTGAGGGAGAATATGTTCCAAAAAGAATAGGGAAATCACAATTTGGTCGTTTTGCGGCATAAGATGCATACGCAGTCTTTCTGCAAAAGCCTCTAGTTGCGAAGCAGGTAATTCACCTGAGAATAAATAGCGCAGAATTTCAGCGACGTCCATCGGCTTGCCAGACACGCCCTTTTCTTGTTGAAGTGCAAATAGTTCGCTTAAAGGCGTTTCGCAAGAAGCTGCCAGAACACCTGCCGGACCATCGTAGACTTCAACTCTGGAACGCAACCATTGCGCCAAGGAAAAAGCATCTGTACTGGTTAGAGGGAGAGTCATGGCGACAGTATATTTTCTGGGTAAGCGGCGAGGCTGTGCGCCCTCTGCCCACTCGGGTTTAGTGGTCTTTGAAGTCACCAAGCCTGCTAATTTTTTCCAGGTTTTCTCCCGCTCGACCCTATTCCAAAAAGTACGTTCACTGATGCCACACAGTGCGGCGATTTGCTTTCCTGAAAAACGAGCGGTCTTTTGCCCTCCGCGCGCACCTTCTGAGTAGGTGGCTTGCCGAAAGCCCACATACATCCAACCTAAATCAGGACCTAACTGGCTAAGGTGTTTGCGGAAATAGCCGGGGAGATAAACGGCTCTATCCGGGCGCACCACTTTATAATATAGGGATGAGATTTCTTCACTGGATATCGCAATCTCTTTTTCGTCAAGATTACTGTAATCAGCTTCTTCGTCTTGGAAAACTTCATTTTCTGTCACCGCAAAGACAACTTGTACCCTTTGATTCATAATCCCAATCAAGAGATGTGAGACAGTACTGGTCAGGCGACTTTCCAGCCAATCTCGGGCATAAGCGTTACGCGCAGAGATTGTCAGGATGGCACCACTAAAGCTCAACGCCCTGGTATCTCGTACCCAAGTATCAAAAGAGGCGCGCGGCATTTCCTTTTGTAGTTCACCCAAGACAATTTTCCAGGCTTTTTGAATATCCATAAAAAAGCCTCCCTTAGCACACCCTAGCCAAACTAGCCGATGGGCAGTTTGCGCCCCTTCTCGTGCTTCCTGTGGCTTCGGCGTAGGCGGCAAGGTAGGCGGAACTGTGGGCGGAATGTAGACGGCAGGTAGGCGGAGCGTAGTCGCTGCCGCCTACGTTGAATTTATTTTGATGGAAAAAGTGCTGAGTTTCTAAGGGCTTCAAAATTCGCCCCTTTCCAGTATTTTATGATTATTCATTTTAGCGACTGGTTTTAGCTTTAATAATCCTTTGTCGTAGGTGTTCAAGCTAAAGCGTAATAGGGCTGTGACCAACTCGCCCACAGGCACTCCCAAACCAGCTTCGGAGGCTAAATCTGATATTTCATTTTTCACTTCTAGGGAAAAATTCCGCCAGGTTGTGATCACTTTCCAAAAAGGTCTTTTTGCTTTTTTTCTACCTTTTTTGCGTCTTGATTGCGATTTGTTATTATTCTTCCCCATTTGGTTTTTGGAAGGAAAAAGCGTCATACGCAAACGCTCTGGATTGGGATAGGGCGTTAAATCCAGTTCACCTGTGCCATAGGCTTGCAAAGCATATTCCAGGAAAAAACGAGCTACCTCACCTTCGCGGACATTAATTTCTTTGGCGATGCTTTTTACTCTTGATGCTAATTTTGGGTCTACCCCCCTATAGACAACCTTTTGCTCTTGGTGTCTTTTCTCCCAATCCCTGTTCCGCCGGCGCGGTTCTGCCACGCGCAGGGATTCATATATATCAGGTGGTTTGGGGAGCGGGGTTTCTATGGGGTCCTTATCTGCAAAGGGATTTCTTCTCATATTCATCATGTTGCTCCTAAAACTTCATCACTAATTTTGAGAGGGTCTGATATTCTTCCGCAGAACGACTATCTGGATCTGTCTCGAAGATGGTCTGCCCAGAAGCCGCACATTCGCGTAAAATGGTTGCACGATGAATAGGAGGGAGAACACGGGAACCAAAATGCTCTTGAAGGCTTTCCATAGTCGCTTTACTCTCACGGGTTTGTTCATCGTAAAAGGTGGGTAAGATCCCTAAGAGTGCACCTTGCCAACTCTTCTTTTCTTGTAAGACACTCATCATTTGCATGACCTTGCTGACACCATCTGCCGATAAAAACTCGGTAGCCGTTGGGACAATGATCAAATCAGAAGCCCAGACCGCTCTTTCCTGAATCCCCCCCACACTGGGGGCTGTGTCAAAAATGATATAGTCCAAGCCATCTTTGAAGAAACGACTAATGGCGTTCCGAATAGCAGAAACAGGTTTATTTTGGGCATTAAGAACCGTTTGAGCAGCCATTGTTTGTTGGTCCCCTGGGAAGAGTGTTAACCCCTCTCTGCCAGATGAACGCACCCAAGAGTTTACGAAGGTGGTTTCTTGAGCAGACAATCCCATTGTTAGCAGGTAGAAGATGCCCGGTTCTGGGTTACGCCCAAGAGCAGTAGCCGATTGACCTTGTGGGTCCATATCGAGGAGAAGAACTTGCTTATTGCGTAGAGCAAGTCCATGTGCAAGAGAAACGGCGGTGGTGGTTTTGCCCACTCCGCCTTTTTGATTGGCAATACAAATTACTTTGGTTGGCATGTGTTTTGTCCTCAAGAAACAGGAAAGAAAAAGCCGCTATAACATTTTCTAAATAGATGTAGCTTTTTGGGGAAGAATTATTTTTTAACCAATAGGTAAATAATTATCCCTAGTAGCAGGGGGGATACAAAAAGTAGCAGTCCGCTTAAAAGTGCTTCTGCCATTTCAGTTTCCCTTCGTGCTTCTTTCTGTTTTAGAAGGTGAAGAATTTTCCTGTTCTTCCTCGATCATCCCCAGACGTTCTAACTCTTTGCGAATGATTAGAGATGCTTGTGCTTTGGGTACTCGGTATTCTTGCTCTGCCAAAGTTTTCAGAGCAATGGATTCATGTTCCTTTAAGTAGATAATCAGTTTTGTCATATTGACCTCGTCTTTATAGAAATGGTTAAAATGTCGTAGCGACTTTTTTACCAAGCGAGCGTCAAGTAATTCACTGTTTTGATTTGTAGTAATTCAACAAGAATTATTTTTCTCTGTCTTAATCTATGTTTTCAGGGGATTGGCCGGTTAAAACACAAAACCAGCTCCCATGCAATATGGAAGCTGGCAATTAAAGCAAGAGAAAATAAATTTTAATTCCCCGTTAATTCCTTTATTATTCAGTTTCTATTAAAGACGAAACCTCTTCTTACATTTGTTTAGATATTTTCGATTCTCTTTCTTTCTTAAGCTTGGCTATACGTTTCAATTCTTTTTTGGCACGCCCTCGCCAAGTTTTATAGTAGGACTGTTCTGACATAGCCGGAGAACCATCAGCGTTAGTTCCCAAAACATCTGATATTACCTCTGCCAATGTAAATGCATCTACCGTAGTATCACGGGATTCCCATACGATTGCCACACGTATCCATTTGTCTAAACCAAACCTTGGAGGTCTCCCTCTTCGATTCGGTTGATTTAAAGCACTCATAACTTCTTCATAGCTCAGTCCAAAGTCAAAGTCAGCTTCCCACTTGATTTTTTTGCTTTCAAGAGCGGAGACCTCCTCTCGGTTATCTTTGAGAGAAGAAATTTCATTCAGGTTTTCTTTGGAAGCAGAAATTTTCTTGCTACTTTTTGTATGCCCCCATATAAGCATCAGAATTTCAGCACCCTTATTTTTCTGAGACCTGTTAAATATAAATTTTTCTTCTTGCATCATCCAGTCTATTTCCAATCCAGCAAAGACACCAAGAGTTGTCCACGCTAATAAGAAGATAACTCCTGCCGTCAATCCTAATTCTGCTGCGCCTATGCCAAAGATAACTTTTACTTTTTGATATATCCAGAGGGAGGGAGTTGCAACCAGCAAGCTTGTGATAATAAATGCGAGAGTCAACCAAAACTTTTGATTAGCCTCATATTTTGGGAAGAGAGTTACAGTAGAAGTTTCCATAGGTTAATTTTACCTGAGAAAAGGATTTTAAACCAAAAGCATTTCCTTTTTCTACGTGTCATTCCACTCTTCGACTACTTGGGTCTTGGTGCATCATTTAGTAATTTGATAAGGGCATAATTGAAGACACCTTCCAATGATTTGATTTATTCTACTAAATATACAAATCATAATGTACATATTCTTGACTCTCACAGGGTAAAACTTGGGTATCACAATAACTCTAGCAATTAAAGGACAACTTGATGCCTTTTGATAAAAAGAATATGTCTCAAACCCCTCAATCCGATGCTTCCAAGAAGAAAAAACAGTATCATGTTCAGGGAAACAACCAAAACGTAACCATTGATTTAGATTCGCTGTCCCTTCAAGAGCGCACGCGCTTGGATACAGCTGTGATCATGCTGGTTGATTACATCCTTTCTGTCAATAAAGAGAAAGTAGTCTAATCCTAAATATATGCTATTATTTTCTCTATGGATTATCTAACGACAAAAGAAGCTGGTGAAATTCTGAATGTTACACCTCAACGAATTCTGGTCTTGATTCACGCAGGACGCTTACCAGCCAAAAAAGTTGGAAGAGATTGGCTGATCATTCCCGACGATGTTGAGAAGTTTGAAAAATTACCTCAGGGGAATTTTTCTCTAACACCAGAAGAGATTGAAGAAATTGTAGCTATGTCCAAAGAGGGAAAAAAGCCACAAAGGTTAGCAAAAAAATTCAAGGTGTCTGTCCGAACAATTTATCGCTATATAAACAAATAGAAGGTTGAGCCTAAGCCTGCTAAAAACGGTCTTTTTTCTGTTCTTGGGTTGCGACAATATCATTGTGTATATGATATAATTTTGTCACAAACAAAAATAACCTTAGCAAAGAGGTATAGATGTCCATTTCAAATACTTTTAGAACCGATTTTGATGCCTTAGCACAAAACAACGCTCTTGGAAGCTCCGAAGGGGAATTAGCATTCGGGTATTTGCGTGTTTCTTCTGCGGCGCAAGCAGATGAAGGGCGTTCAGGTTTACCTCGACAAATGATGCATATTCATGAAGTTGCAGTCAAAAACGGATTGAAAATTCCGTGGGATTATCTTTATGCGGATGATGATTCGGGATTTGAGTTCGAAGACCGCGCCAGCCTCTCTAGATTAAGAAAAGCATATAAATCAAACAAGCATCAAGCCCATTCAGTTGTAATAGAGGATTTGGATAGGCTTTCCAGAAACGCTGACTGGCATCAGGGCTACTTGCTAGACGAAATGAAACAGTATCACCTAACACCTATTTTCTGGAAAAAATTCACATCACGCGTTGAACGTGCTGTAATGGGGGCTATTGCTCAAGACGGTATGGAGCAAGCGAAGAAGCGTATGGCTGAGGGCAATATCCATAAAGCAAAAAGTGGACGCGTGACCGCTAGAGTGCCGGCTTATGGCTATAAATTAGTGGATTCTCAAGGCAAAGAGGGAGAAGCCGCTAAAAAGGATACTCACTACGGGATTTGTGAAGAAGAAGCTCTTGTTGTTCGCCTTATCTTTCAAAAAATGCTTGAAGGTCTCCCTTTGCGTCAGATTAAAGGTATCTTACATGAGAATTACCCTCCTCCCCCTCAATCAACAACTTGGAGACACAAAACTATTCATAATATTATTCAAAACCCAGCCTATAAAGGGGAATTTGCCGCAAATAGACGCACAGAGGTTAAGATTCCCATTACCATCAATGAAGGAAGTTTGACTGGTCCTGTAATAAAAATGATAAAGCGCAGAGTAATACGCCCTCGTGAAGAATGGATAATCGTCCCTGTCCCTGCAATTGTTTCTATTGAAAAATGGGAATTAGCGAATACAGTGTTGATGAAAAACGCAAAAATGAGTAAGAGGAATGGGAGGTATTCATATCTACTTACAGGATTGATACGATGTGCTACTTGTGGACATAGCTATGTGGGAGGTAGTAGAAAGCGCATATTAAAAAGCGGCAAAAAAAATCTGACCATTTGGTACCGGTGTGGAAAAAAGCATTCACAATTGCCGGCAGAAATGGAAGAATTTATTTGCGATCAAAGTCAGATATCACACAAAATTCTAGAGCAAGCGATTTGGAGTATTGTCTACCAAGTTCTACTTGAACCTCAAATCCTCATTACAGCATTGGAAAAAGAGTTTAGAGGAGAAAGAAACGAGCAAACAACAAGAAAAATAGCTTTTCTTGAAAAGCAAATCAAGGCATCTAAGTTTGAAGACAAAAAACTCTATAAAGCTTACCTTGCTGAAGTTTTTGACGAGACAGAATTTGCAACACGAAGAAAGCTGGTAACAGAAAAAGAAAAGAAACTTTCAGAAGAACTCAAAAAAATCACTAAAAGTCTAATAAGCCCTGAACACTTTGAAGCGCGCAAGCAATCTATATTACTCATTTGCAATAATGCTAAAGAAAATGGCTTAGTTGATAATGCTCCTTTTGAGATCAAAAAAAACATCATAAAAACTGTTATAGAAAAAATCACATTGAATGTGAACGAGGGCTGGTTTGAATTAGAAGGCATAATTCAAGGGAAGTATCCGATATATAAAGATGGTAAAAAACCATTTAGGCGAGAAGCAAGAAAAAACCTTGTCCCTGTCCCGAACAATTTCTAAGTTCATGTAATAACCAAAGGATGAAAATATGCCTGTCCCAGACTATTTTAAAAGCGCATTTGATGTCTTATCTATTAATGATTCTTTAGGGCATCCTAGCGGAGAGCTTGCTTATGGCTATCTTCGAGTATCTTCGTCCGGACAGGCAGATGAAGACAGGTCTGGACTTCCTAGGCAAATGCAGAATATTCATCAAGCTGCCCTAGAAAAAAGGCTCAAAATTCCTTGGGGTTATCTTTTTGCCGACGATGATTCTGGCTTTGATTTTGTACATCGCCCTGAGCTTTCTCGCTTGCGTCAGGAATATCGCACAACCAAACGCAGGGCACATGCTATCGTAATAGAGCATTTAGATCGCCTTTCAAGAAATGCAGATTGGCATCAGGGATTTCTTCTGGATGAGATGAAACAATTTTCTATGCAGGTAGTATTTTGGAAAGAGTTCTCTTCTCGCATTGAGCGGGCTGTAATGGGGGCAGTTGCTCAAGATGGTATGGAAAAAGCCAAGCAACGTATGCTTGAAGGAAATCTACATAAAGCAAGAAGTGGACGAGTAACAGCAAAAACAAGGGCATATGGCTATAAGTTTGTCGATTCTCTAGGACAAGAAGGACCTACAGCTAAGAAGGATACATATTACGCTATTTATGAAGCTGAAGCTCAAGCTGTACGTTATATATACAGGAAAATACTTGAAGGCTATCCGATGCGTCGCATTGCAGTTATGCTTGAAGATAAATATCCTCCTCCTGGACGATTTAAATACTGGGAACCAAAAATGGTTGCCAAGATAGCCAAAAAGCGTCTCTATAAGGGAGAGTTTATTGCACATCGAATGATGGAAATAAAAGTTCCTGTTAAATCTCA
The DNA here is from genome assembly GCA_016744335.1 of Anaerolineales bacterium. GTDB lineage: Bacteria > Chloroflexota > Anaerolineae > Anaerolineales > Villigracilaceae > Desulfolinea. The sequence continues at coordinate 14,869 of JADGEO010000058.1, read as the reverse complement.
AACTAATAATCTAACAGATGTTACTGAAAAAATGGTTACCCGGAGAATTCAACGTCCCCCTGAAGAATGGATTATCGTGCCTATCCCTGCAATTATTCCCGAGGATGATTGGGGAAAAGTGAATAAAATTCTATCTCAAAATAAAGGGCGCAGAAAAGCAAAGTATCCTTTTTTGCTTACGGGGCTAATCTCCTGCTCCACTTGTAATCACCAATATGTCGGAAGGCGCAGAAAAGAAAAACGAGGCAAGAAAAACAAAGAATATGTCACAACATCTTATCGTTGTGCCGGAAGAGCAAGCCGCGTACCTTCAGTTAGAGAAAAAATAGGATGTGACCAAAAACAAATATCCATGAGAATTCTTGATCAGGCTGTTTGGTCTGTCATCTACGGAATACTACTCTCTCCTGAAATCATGATTAATGCTCTTGAGCAAGAATATGGAAACGAAGAGAATACAGGTGTCAGAGAGCAGATAAATTTTCTAGAAAAGCAAATCAAGAAGATAAAGCTTGAAGATGAAAAAATGTATAAGGCGTATTTAGCAGAAGCCTTTGATGAAACTGAATATGCTGAACATCGGGAAACACTTAAAAATCGACAACAAAAATTGGAAGAAGGTGCTAGAAGTCTTCAAGAAAGAATTATGTCCCCAGAAGAATTTGAAGAGAGAAAACAGGAAATTTACATTATTTGTCAGAATGCCGTAAAAAGTGGTTTAGCTTTTGACGCTCCATTTAAAATACAAAAACAAATAATCAACACCATTGTTGACAAGATTACTTTAAACGCTAATGAGGCGTGGTTTGAATTAGAGGGCGTTATTCAAGGGCAGTATTTGTTCCCTGAAAACAAAAAAGCCGCTCCAGATAATGGAACGACGCAGAGTGAAATAGTGATAGAAAAAGGTTCAATTGTGTGCAACCCTAAGGACATGGGTTCATTGCCGCAATTAATTGAAAATTAGCGGGGAAAGTCAGTGAACCTTGCGCTCGACTGATAGTCACTTCTTTATCTTCCATCGGTTGGCGCATTACTTCTAAAACGCGTGAACCGAATTCTGGGAATTCATCTAAAAATAGTACACCGCGGTGGGCAAGTGAGATTTCACCCGGGCGGGGCCAATTGCCACCGCCCACTAAACCTGCATGGCTAATCGTATGATGCGGGGCGCGGAAGGGGCGCAATTGCATGAGAGGGGTATCGGCGGGGAGTTGGTCAGATATGGAGTAAATGCGCGTTACATCGAGGGCTTCATCTATGCTCATATCGGGCAAAATGCTGGGGACGGCACGGGCAATGAGGGTTTTTCCGGCACCGGGTGGTCCCATCATGAGGAGGTTATGGCTTCCTGCCGCGGCAACTTCAAGAGCGCGTTTGACATGTTCTTGTCCCTTGATGTCTGAGAAGTCTGTTAAGTTGGGAGGGCGGGGAATTGTGCCCATAACGAGACCGGTTTGAGGTTGAATCGTTTTTTCACCGATCAGGTGTTTATATAACGCAGAAAGCGATTTGACGGGTATCACGTCTAAGTCAGGGATGAGGGCGGCTTCTGCCGCGTCCACTGCCGGGACAAATATCTGCTTATATCCCTCTGCCCTAGCGGTTGCCGCCATTGGCAAAATCCCCTTTGAGTGACGCACGGTACCATCCAACGAAAGTTCGCCGACAACCAGCGCATCTTTTACGCTATCTAGTGGAACGAGCATTTGCATGAGCAAAACGCCGAGCGCGATGGGGAGGTCGTAGGTGGGTCCTTCTTTGCGGACATCGGCAGGGGCAAGATTGACAATAATGCTTCTCCGAGGGTAGGAAAAACCACTGTTTTTAACGGCAGATTGTACGCGCTCACTACTCTCTTTAACGGCGGCATTTGGCAAGCCAACGATATTGGCACGCCCAAAGCCGCTAGATGTATCGACTTCAACTTCAACGATAACACCCTCGAGACCAACTACAGCACAGGAGTAAATACGAGATAACATGATGTGAGTTTAGGATAGTTTTTGGACGCTGTCAATTCTTTAAACAGCTCCTTGACTCATTCTCTTACCCATGATAAAAATATGGCGCACTGACTGCCATATCGCAATCAGACTGCCAAACACTTATGAGACAAGACCGTAGAATTCGCCGCACGCAAAAATTATTGGGAGAAGCCTTAATCTCCCTTGCCTTGGAGAAGGGATATAAAAACATCACCATTCAAGAGGTGACCGAACGCGCCGATATTGGCTACCGCACCTATTTTCGACATTACGCCGGGCTAGATGAATTGCTTATAGATGTTGCTCAATCTCGCTCAGATGAGATATATGAAATTCTCAATATCCCGCCTGCAAATATGACTTTAGATGACCCGATCCCACTTTTTCGTGAAATCGGAAAAACTCTTTTTCAGCATATTGAAGATAATGGAACCAACTTTCGTTTTCTTTTGCTTGATAACAGCTTAAGATTCGTACTTGAGCCTGTGATGAAAAAGTCATGTACTAAGATAGAGACCTTGCTCGATACTTTACCGCAAAAAAACATCTCGGCGGCGATGGCGGCAAATCATATTGTTGCTTCTGCATTTTCTCTTATGCGCTGGTGGTTATTAAACGATATGCCCCATTCATCTGACCGAATGGGTGAAATTTTTACCGATCTCATTGTCAAGCCGACTTGGCTTGTGATGACAGAAGAATAAAAAGCAAAAACGCAAAATACGACATATAAATACATGACACAGAAAAATATAAACCCTCTAATAGAACTCCGCGATGTAGTCAAAAACTACCAAAGCGAAGCAGGTGTTTTCCCTGCGCTGAAAAATGTTAATCTAAACATTGAGCGTGGCGAATTTCTTGGAATCATTGGTAAATCTGGTGCAGGAAAATCAACCCTGCTAAATATGTTTACCGGTGTTGATGGTCTCACCTCTGGTGAAGTCATTGTCCACGCAAATGGAGAAAGCGTCTCCCTGCACAGCCTTAGTGAAAACGATCTTGCCCTGTGGCGTGGGCGCACGATGGGCGTTATCTATCAATCTTTTCAACTTTTGCCCATGCTCACCCTCGCCCAAAATGTGATGATGCCAATGGATATGAGCGATCTTTATCATCCACGCAAAAGCCGAGAGCGAGCACTTGAGTTGCTCGACATGGTCGAGCTGAGCGAACACGCGCACAAGCTACCCTCCCTTATTTCAGGCGGACAGCAACAGCGGGTAGCGATAGCACGTGCACTCGCGAACGATCCGCCCGTAATTGTTGCAGATGAACCAACAGGCAGTCTTGATTCCATCACAGCAGACCACATCTTCAAACTCTTCGAGCAACTCGTCCAATCTGGGCGCACCATTATAATGGTCACGCATGATAAAGGATTGATGCCGAGATTCTCACGCCACGTAGAAATTGTAGATGGCGAATTGTTTGATAATGATTCCTTCCCCATGAAGGGGAAGGCTAGGATGGGGGAGGATAGAAAATGACGAAACGCACTCAACCCAAACTTGCCACCGTTAAAGGAACGGAGCTTATCAATATACAGCAGGTCGTTAAAACCTTCTCCAACGCTGCGGGCGAATTCACCGCCTTACGCGGCATTGACTTAACCCTAAACCGTGGAGAATTTGTTGCCATCATTGGCAAATCGGGTAGCGGAAAATCGACCCTGTTGAATATGCTCACCGGCATCGACCATCCCACAACGGGCAAAGTGCTTGTTGATGGAACAGATATTTACGCCCTCAGCGAAAGTAAACGCTCGCTCTGGCGTGGACGAAACTTGGGAATCGTTTTTCAATTCTTCCAGTTGTTACCAATGCTCAACCTACTCGAAAACGTGATGCTCCCAATGGATTATGTGGGCATGTACGATGTAGACGAACGCCCCAAACGCGCCATGGAATTATTGCGAATGGTTGGGCTAGAAGAACAAGCCCAAAAGTTACCGCGTGCCGTCTCAACGGGGCAACAACAGAGTGCCGCCATTGCGCGTGCGCTCTCCACCGATGCCCCCATTATTGTTGCCGATGAGCCAACAGGCAATCTCGATTCACGTTCAGCCAATCATATTATCGATCTTTTCACTGAGCTTTCTGAACGCGGCAAAACCATTGTAATGGTTACACACGATTCAACGATGACCCAACGCACCTCGCGCACAGTCGTCATTTCAGATGGCGTTTTGGTCAACGAAACAATTGCCCAAGCCCTGCCTTTGCTTTCACAACCTTTAATGAAGGAACTCGCTCAAAAGGCAAGGCAAGTTAGCTATCAAGCAGGCGAAACTATTCTCAAAATTAAAGAGCCAGCACAAAACTTTTACCTTATTTCTAAAGGCAACGTAGATGTGGTTTTGCACAAGAAGCGCAAAAAAGAAGTCTTTGTATCGCAACTTGGCGTAAACGATTTCTTTGGAGAAATGGAGCTGCTTCGTGGTGGAAAAACCATCGCCTGCATCCGTGCCGCAGATAAACCTGTTGAACTGCTCGAAATTTCTCGAGAAGATTTTAATTGGCTTATGAAAAAATCGCCGCTTACAGAAAAGGCGATAAGCAACACAGTGCAAAAAAGGTTAGAAGAAAAAAAACAAACCGATAAAAGAAAGTGATGACACCCTAAAACGAAGTTGTTATATTTAATTCTTCACGTTTTATTCATCATTTTGCATTTAGTATTCATCATTTGGAGTTCCCCATGCGCCCTCGATGGCGAAAAGTACTTTCAGACCTAATAGATAATAAAGCCCGCACACTTTTGGTAGTTCTATCCATTGCTGTTGGTGTTTTTGCAATTGGCGTAATCGCTGGTGCCTATGTCATCATCTCTGATGATATGAGCATTAGCTACGCGGCAAATAACCCTGCAAATATAGAATTACGGATGGATGATTTTGACGAGGATTTCCTAAATACCATCCGCAAATTTGATGGGATTAAAGAAGCCGAAGCACGGCGTGTTTTCAATATACGCGCTCGCCCTTTGGGTGAAACGCAGTGGACTTCTATAGATGTTGTTACCATAGAAGATTTTGAAGAAAACGAAGTGAATTTGCTTACTCCTGTTAGCGGAAAAGAAGTTCCGCTAAAAAATGAAATCCTTTTAGAGCAAGATGTTCTCGAAAAAATGGATGCCGCCCCTGGTGATACGCTCGAAATACAGCTTCGAGACAATAGTATCAAGACCGTCTATGTTGCCGGTGTCGTGCAAGATTCGTCTACGGGCGCAGTTGATTTCCTTGCGCCCCCGTTGGCTTATATCTCAACAGATACGTTGAGGCTATTTGACCAGACAGAGCTTTTCAACCGCATCTATGCAACAGTGGAAACAGGGCAAGATGACGACAATCATATTAGTGTTGTTCTATCGGCATTAAAAGAAAAGATTGAAAAAAACGATTACGAAGTAGGGCGCACTTTCCGCTCGTTGACGCATCAGCACCCGCTTGAGACTACAATTAATGCGGTCTTAGGCATTTTGATGGCACTAGGTGTCTTAATTGTCTTCCTCTCTAGCTCTTTGATTGCAAATACGCTAAACGCTTTACTTAACCAACATCTGCGCCATATTGGTGTGATGAAGTTGATTGGTGGGCGTGACAAGATTATTTTTAAGATGTACCTCGTCTTGCTTGTTGCTTTTGGTTTTCTCGCACTGCTAATTGCAGTTCCTGCTGGGGGACAAGGGGCGTATGGATTGGCACAGTTTATCGCTACTAAAATGGGCTTTTCACTTCTCGGCTATCGCATTGTCCCTATTGCACTCATTATCCAAATTGCGGTGGGATTGCTTGTTCCCCTTGTGGCTGGATTTGTGCCAGTAATCAATGGCTCGCGAGTGACGGTGCAAAAAGCTATCAGCGGAGATTTAGCTGGGGAATCCAGCGAGCAAGCTGAAGGGGGAGCGAATCGGGAGTCGCGGTTTGAGGCAATTCAGTTTGAAGCCACGAGAATTTTGGCTGACCGCGGCATCCGTATCAAGCGTCCCTTATTAATTTCTTTACGAAATACATTTAGACGACGTGGACGTTTGATATTAACTCTTTTTACGCTTACGATGGGCGGCGCAACTTTTATTTCAGTTTTCAATGTACGCGTAACCTTGCATGAATACGTAGAGAGTGTCGGAAATTACTTCCTTGCCGATGTGACGCTTGATTTTGATACACCCTACCGCGTGAACGAAATTGAGCAGTTTGCGATGCAAGACCCACGTGTAACTTATGTTGAAGGTTGGACTTTCTCTGGGGCTGATATTTTATCAATAGATGGTACGACTGCTGATAATGTGAGCATTTTAGCCCCGCCTGCAGAGAGTGTTTTAGTTGAGCCCTTGATGGTTTCTGGGCGTTGGGTTCAAGCTGGTGATGAAAAAAAACTCACTATTAGTGAAGGAATCTTCGACCTGTACCCAGATTTGCAAGCAGGCGATTATCTGCCGCTAAAAGTGAACGGAAAAGAAGAAAGCTGGGAAGTTGTCGGTATTTTCAAGTTTATCAATATGGAAGGCATTCTCGGTTATGCGCCTTACGAGTACATCTCTCGAGATCAAAATATGGCGAATCTCTCTTTCTCTTATCGAATTGTGACAGAACAACACGATCGGGCTTATCAAGAGATGATGGCAGAAGACTTGGACGCGTATTTCCGTGATCATGGTTTCCATGTTCAAGAGGCAACCCCCGGTCTTGCAACATTAGATAGTGCCGCCGAGAGTCTCGATATTTTGATTAGCTTCTTGCTGATTATGGCTTTATTGACCGCGGTGGTTGGCTCAATGGGCTTGGCTGGCACAATGAGCATGAATGTACTTGAGCGAACGCGTGAAATTGGAATTATGCGCGCCATCGGCGCAACGGATACAAGGATTATTACAATGGTGCTTGTTGAAGGCTTGCTAATAGGCGTTATCTCCTTTATTTTGGGCATTTTCCTTGCCGTTCCATTTACTTATGGCTTATCATGGATCGTGAGTACCGCCATTTTTGAAACACCCATTGCCGTTGTCTTTACGCCAATGGGCTATGCAATTTGGGCTGGTCTGGTTATTGTTTTATCTACATTGGCAAGTGTCTTACCTGCACGTAGTGCCGCTCGCCTCACCATTCGTGAAGTCTTAGCCTATGAATAAAAAATTAAATCAAACAACTGATTTACTCGTTTACTGATTTGCTGGTCTACAGGTCTACTAAAATAAAAAGGAAAAAACATGAATACAAAAAAAACACTCCCCATCTTACTCATCATCTTCGCCCTTGCGCTTGGCGCATGTAAGGCAGAAGAAGAAGCTCCTCCTAAGCCAATTGAAACGATCAGTCTCTCTACTGTCATCGCCGAAGGGCATATTCTCCCCGCACAAGATGTGCAACTTAGCTTTCCTGTGCGCGGTAAAGTGGCAGAAATTCTGGTTACCGAAGGACAAGAGGTTGCCGAAGATACAGTCATCGTCCGCCTTGCCGATTTTGAGCAAGCCGAAGCCTCCCTGCGCACCGCCGAACTTGAGCTAATTACCGCCCAAGATGCCTACGAAGACTTTGTACGCAATGGCGCACTTTCTGAAGCAGAAGCGTGGCAAAATTATCTCGATGCCCAAATCCTTCGGGCTGAAGTCGAACGTGAATGGGAAGATGTGGACACAAACAGCCTCGAAGACGATATAGAAGAAGCTGAATCTGACTTGCTTGATTTCACAGAAGATTTAGAAGACGCACAAGATGACTTCGATAAATATGCCGATTTAGATGAAGACAACGATAAGCGCAAAGATTCTGAAGACGATTTAGAAAAAGCCCAAGAAGATTTGAACGAAGCCATTCGTGATTTGGAAGAAAAGATGCGTGAACTGGATGCCCCCAAAGCGAAATTGGATGCCGCTCTAGGCGCAGAAGCAGAAGCAAAATACATCTACGAAACACGCGTGGATGGTGGGCTTGCTACTGACCAAAAAACATTTCTCGAAAGTAGACTCGAAACCGCCAAAGCACAAGTAGCGGCCGCAGAAAACAGCCTTGATAGTTACGAACTAAAAGCACCCTTTGCTGGAACCGTCACAGACATTAATTTAGAAATTGGTCAAATGGTCGGACCCGAAATGTGGGTTGTCCAGCTTGCCGATTTAAGCGAATTCCACGTTGAAACCAGTGACCTAACAGAGCTAGAAGTTGTCAAAATAGAAAAAGGGCAAGCGGTAGAAATCGTCCCAGACGCACTCCCAGACCTAACGCTAAACGGACGTGTAGAAAATATCAGTCAATCCTTCGTTAGCCAAGCTGGCGATATCGTTTATACCGTCAATGTCACATTAGCCGAAAATGATCCTAGCCTAATGTGGGGGATGACGGTAGAAGCCACCTTTTTGGGCGAGTAAAAACTAAATATTGAGAACAAAAAAGTCCCTGCTGTTTTGAGCAGGGACTTTTTTAGTTAATCCTTAGAAGCAGACACACAAGCCGTGTGTTGACATATTGTAAATACATCAATATAATGTGAATATGAATTTTAAATGGGATGAGCACAAGAATGAAGCAAATATCCGCAAGCGGGGCATTGATTTTGCAGATGCCCTAGAAGTTTTTAGCCACCCCATGCTCACTTGATTAGATACTCGTTATGACTATGGTGAAGATAGATGGATTAGCATTGGTATAACTCGTAACCGAACGGTCGTTGTCGTATATACAGAAAGAAATAGCGGACAAACTATTCGTGTTATTTCAATACGAAAGGCGTTAAATTATGAGCGGAAACAATATGAAAAAAGTATCTCGTACTGATTGGGATAGAGTTGACGCAATGTCTGATGAAGATATTGATACCAGTGAAATCCCACCCTTAGATGGTGATTTTTTTGCTAACGCAAAGCTAGAGTTGCCACAGAAAAAAATTCCTATCACTATGCGCGTCGACCCAGATGTGCTAGATTGGTTTAAGTCTTACGGAAGCGGCTATCAGACAAGAATGAATGCCGTATTGCGTATGTATATGGAAGGGAATAGACAGCACGTTTCTATACTCCCTAAACTTTAAGACCGTAGCGTAAAAGAAAGAAGGCGATTTTCTTATGAAAAATCGCCTTCTTTTTATCTCCGTAATCATTCAGGTTCTAACACTTATCTCATCATCAACCCTGCTGCGCGTCTCCCAATCTCTACCGCAAAATTCGTACCGCGATCCCAAGGATAAACTTGGCTCATGCTGGCAAAATAAATGCCTTCTATGGGCGTTTCTATTGCGGGGATATTTTGTGAATGATTGAGTTGTGGCACAGGTTGTGCGTAATCGGCTTTGAAGACCCATACTTTTCGTACCCAATCGCGCGTAAATTTTGGATTAATGCGAGCAAAGCTCTCGGCAAATTTATCCATGAGTTCTTCTGCATCCATCTCGAAGTACTCATGCCCTGCTTCAATATAATCCCCACCGTAAACGATGTGTTCTCCGCCAAAATGCTCTGAAGAGACATAATTTGTATGCTCCACCAACGCCAAAAAGGGGAAACCATCGTCCTTTGGCAAATTGAACCAATAATACCCTTTCTCTGAGAGTTGATGCTTTAACGCTGTCACCAAAACTACTGCGCCCATCTGCTTGAGTTCTAATAACTTTTCTAAATAAGTTTTCGGCAAATCGGGGGTGAGCTTTGCCATCACTTTTGGCGATGTGGTTACAAGAATTTTATCAAATTCTTCTTCCCCGCCTTCTAGGGTGACTATATTTTTCTCTTTGCTTTTTCTAATAGAGCTAACTTTTACAGATAGTTTTATCTCTACTCCCTGCTTTCTCAGAGCTTCAGCAAAAGCATCTGCAAACGCCTGAAAACCGCCTTTAAATGTCCCTAACTTTGTCGTGCGGGCATGGATGCGCGCCCAAAACCATGACATGGGCACATCTTTATAATGCTTTCCAAATTTACCAATCAGCATCGATTCCCACATCTGCTCATAGACTTGCGCGCCCGCCCACTTCCGCATCCACGCGTCTGCTGTTATTTTTTCAAGAGCCTGCCAATTTTTAGTCAAACGTAAATAAACGCCAACCAAGCCAAATCTAAGTTTGTTTACGCCCCATCCTAATCCAGGAAAAAGGAGGGCTTCCTTAATCGAATCGAAGGGATACCATTTTTTATCATGCAATAAAACGGTGTAGGGACGGGGGAAAATAACGCTATCGCTTAGCCCTAATTCTTCGATAATGCCGAGCATGTGCTCATCGCTGGCGAACCAATGATGATAAAAACGATCTACTGACCAATCCCATTTTGGGTCACGAAAGCCACGTGCTAACCCGCCTGTAGAGTTTTCACTTTCGTAAATGGTAATCTCGTGCCCCGCTTTTACCAAATCAAACGCGGCAGACATCCCTGCATAACCTGCGCCAATAATTGCTATTTTCATATTAGTCCTTTTGAACTGCCAAGGTGTAGAGAAAAACTTAGCGTTCTCCGTGTCTTGGCGGTTATTCTTATTTTTCTTCTTCTACTTCTTCTTTCCACGAAAAAACTTCTTTCCAAGACATATCTTCTTTGCCTAAATAAAGGAAAAAATAATATAAACCAAGTACTGTAATAGGCAACCAAAGTGCGGCGTGTAAAACGAGCGTATATGCCGCGGCGGTGGCGTGGTCTACGCCATAGGCTGTCAGAACTGCAATGCCAGGAGCATCAAAAGTACCTACATACCCAGGCGCAGAGGGGATTGTAGTTGCCAAGTTCACAATCCCGTTCATGAGCATGAGCGCAAAGTAAGAAACCTTAAAATTGAAGGCGTGCATTACAAACCAGTATTTCCCCGTTTCTAAAAGCCAAATAATTGCCGAGGTAAAGAAAACCATAAGGATATTGGCGGGTGAGCGCAAGGAAATTAGCCCGTCTAAAAATTTATTCATCATGCTCAAGACTCTCTCTTCTAGACGAGAGGGAAGCAATTTCACAACAAGCCAAGTACCAATTTTTGCCGTTACCTTCGGGAAGATAGCCGCCAACAAAAAAACGGCTAAAGCACCAATAAAAACACTTGTGCCAACAATTGCCACTTGCTGTATATTCCCCACAAAGCCCGAATCTCCTGTTAGCTTTGCTAACTCAGATAAATTCAAAAAGACAAATGCCAACATTACCACGCCGTCAAAAATTCGCTCTACGATAATGGTTGCCAACGAAGCAGAAATGGGCACTTCTTCACGTCGTTTCAAAAATACCGCCCGCAAAACTTCACCAAGCCTTGCCGGAAAGATATTATTGCCCATATACCCAATCGTTACAATCGGGAACATTCTTTTGGTAGGGATATTTTTTAAGGGTTTCAATAGAAAGTGCCATCGCCAAGAGCGAATCCAGACTGCCAAAAAATAAACCAGCACCCCCGGCACCAACCAGATATAATTTGCCTCGCCAATCACTTCGCCTACTTCGGCTAAGTTTAAGCCACGCAATGCCAACCATAAAAAAAATGCGCTAATCAGCACACCTAAAATTATTGGTAAATTCTTTTTCAATTTCTTCATAAAGGGGATTTTATCACGAAGCAAGGTTATGCAACGCGTTTTTATTATATCTTATCCTTCTGTTGTATTTATTCGTTTTAACAATCCGTGAGCCTAATAATAACCCTACGAGGAGGCTGAAGCGCACCTGCTTCGAAGAACAGGATTTAAATCTCTAGAGAAACTTGTGTATTCTTTATTGCTGAAGCCCTAAAATTTCACTAGACAAAAACAAACTCATCAAGTAGAATAGCGTCTTGCAAATAGAAAGAAAAAATCTCGGAGGAAGACCTGTGGCAAATATTAAATCTCAAATCAAACGTAATAGACAAAATGAAAAACGCCGTTTACGCAACCGCGTTTATCGTGGTTCCACAAGTGTAGCGGTCAAAAATGCTCGCAAAGCACTAGAAGCTGGGAACGTAGAAGAAGCACGTGAAGCAACTATGTTCGCTGTTAGCCGTCTCGACAAAGCCGCTCAAAAGAGCGTTCTACACAAAAAAAATGCTTCTCGCCGTAAGGGACGTTTAATGAAACAACTCGCCGCTCTCGAAGCAGGCGCATAGTTTTTTCAACAATAAATTTAAATTAAATAAGCAGGAGTATCTTCAAGATGCTCCTGTTTTTGCGCGTCTAAATCTAAAGCAATTTCTTAACTCCATAAGACCACAAAAACTCTAAATGGTGAATTCAGGATAGACTCTGTCGAAAATAGGTCAGAAGAACCCGTTCCCTTGAAGGGAACGGGTTCTTCTGACTGCTGAAATCTTATTCCTGATAGAACAGGGCTTCTTTCTCCTTTTCAGGGACAGGTGCAAATAATTTGACCTGTCCTCAAATCCTTGCTATTATCAGCCTATGAAGTATAAAGAAAACCTTCGTCAGCTTTTGCCTTGGCTCGCTCCTGGGTTAGGCGTCAAACGCTGGCTCACCTTTATTCTAGCGGGGATCACCCTCTTTGCTGTGGGGTTGGCGTATCTTTTATTGGACATTTACCGCACCTCGCCCGAAACTTGGTGGCTCCCCTTCCTCTCCTACTTATCATTGCGCTTTTTATCCCGCCCTCTGCGTATCATCATCTTTGGTGCCATAGGAATTGGGCTCATCTTTTACGGAATCTGGGGAATAAACCGCACCCTCTTGCGCCCCTTTATTCGCCCCGGCAGAAAAATAGTAGACGAACTCTCTCAATATAGACGGCGCGGACGTGGTGCGCGTATAGTGGTAATTGGTGGGGGGCATGGGCTTTCTACACTACTGCGTGGGCTAAAAAATTATACACATAATCTTACGGCTGTCGTCACCGTTGCAGATGATGGTGGCTCATCAGGGAAGTTACGCGAATCTATGGGTATACTCCCTCCTGGAGATATTCGAAACTGTTTATCGGCATTGTCCAATGACGAAACGATGATGACGCAACTCTTCCAATATCGCTTTAGTGGCACAGATGGTTTAGACGGTCATTCTTTTGGCAATTTATTCATCAGTGCATTAAGCAATATCACGGGGTCTTTTGAAGAAGCTGTTGCCGAATCGGGGAGAGTGCTTTCAGTACATGGACGCGTTTTACCCTCTACTTTACGTAATGTCAAATTAATAGCAGATATGACCCTCCCACACTCGGCGTATGAAGTCCGCGTGGAAGGAGAGAGCAAAATCCCCACTTTTGCTGGGCGTGTACGCCGCGTTTGGTTAGAGCCAGATGACGCTTCTGCATTCCCCCCTGTTATTCGTGCTATTCTCTCCGCAGATGTAATTGTTATCGGTCCGGGGAGCCTCTATACCAGCATTTTACCCAATTTATTGGTGTCCGATTTATTGTCTGCTGTAAAAGTAAGCCGTGCTCTAAAGTTATTTGTTTGCAATATCGCTTCACAAAAAGGTGAAACGGATGCCTATTCTTGCTACGATCATCTCAAGGCATTGGAAGCACATACAGGGAAAAATTTAGTAGATTTAGTTATTGCTAATAATTGCCAAGAGACTGATTTACCTGTAAGTACCGAGTGGACAGAAATCGGCGATGAATTCTCTGGCGATCATCGTCTTTACACTGCCGATTTGCTCGATAAAGAGCATCCTTGGCGACATGATTCAGATAGGTTGGCACAAACAATTATGGATTTATATGCAGAGCGCACGGGGAATTTGGCTTAAGAACTGGGTATTTTTCTGCTTTCTCTTCTTTGCCTCATGCCGATAGCGGCGAGATGTTTACGTCACACGCCCCTCTTTAGGGTTTCAGCACTCCAGTCCAAAATCACGCGTGTTGCGGTTTCTCATCCCCCTAAAAAAACGCCCTTGCTCCCATTAAGGGAACGAGGGCGTTTTGACTATTTTTTCTTCTTCCGTCTTCTACGTTTTTGAGATTTTTTCTCTTTTGCCTTGTCCTGCTCTGCTTTGGTCGGTCCGATTTTATATTTTTCTACCCACTTTTCTGCAAAGGGGACTTTAAGTACTTTGTAACGTATCAGAAGCAAAACCACACCAGCCAATGCCATTACCGCCGCTACAACACGGGTGATGCTGGTGTCAGTGCCCGGGATTCTTGGTTGATCGGGGCGAAAGGCTTCGAGTAGAAAACGCCCTACGCCTGCTAAAACAAGCCACGCGGCAAAGGCGGTACCGGGTTTGTCTTTTTTGGGGTAGCGGCGCAAATACCAAAGAATCAACCCCGCCGCTAGAAAGTTCCACACCATTTGATAAGCAAAAGATGGGTGAAAGCGAGTTGTATCTGGGTATAAGCCCATATCGTTATAGGGCGGAATGCGGTGGGACGATTCGATAGAAATACCCCACGGGAGGGTGGTGGGTTGTCCATAAAGTTCTTGATTTATAAAATTAGCAGGGCGTGCTACAGCTTGCCCAATTAACGCGGCGGGGGCAATAGAATCGAGCAAAAGCCATATATCAAGTTCATGTTTTTTAGCGTACCAAAGGAGTACCGCTCCACCAAAAACTAATCCGCCATAAAAGTGCAGTCCACCTTGAGGGATATTAAGAATTTGGAGGGGGTTTTGCATGTAGTAAGGGTTTCCGCCTAGTGTAGCATTTGCAACATACCAAAGACGCGCACCAAGAATGCCAATTGGGAGCAAGAAGATAATTGCATCCCAAAGATATTCATCATCACCCCCGCGCCTTTTAACTTCTTTTGCGGTAATCCAAGCCCCTGCTAATGCACCAGACATCACAAAGACGCCGTACCAGCGCAGGGCTAGGGTGAAATTTCCTATATCAAATGAAAAAATGACTGGGTCTATCATAAATACCTCTTTCTTTTTTGAATGTGCGGATTATATCATTGCTTGTTTTTTTCCAGGGCTTACGCATGAAAATATCTAAAGTATTGTAAAATCTCCTTGTTTATCCAAAAGAAGGAGAAAAAAAATGCAA
>JADGEO010000057.1 GCA_016744335.1 Anaerolineales bacterium | reverse complement strand
CCATAATGCGTTTGAGTGCTAATTTTGCCATCAGGTGAATTACCTTCGTCTGGTGTTCCGGACTCAATTGAACCCATACCTGATTTAATGCCCCCTTCTTTTTGTTTTGGCTTGATTCTATTATCATTGCTCCTCCGAAGACAGTCTAATTTGGGTTGATGATTTTCATCATACTTTCCTTCTTCGGATTGGCAAACCAAGTGCTCTCTCTTCTCCTTGCAGATGTGCTTTATAAGTTCTACTGTTTGGCACAGTCCGCCATAATCAAGCAGGTGGGTGGGCGATTGCCTCCCATCTGCCTGCTCTGTTTTTATATCTGTCCAGTCCGTTGCTACGGTGATGCGCCTTCCCCCTGCGGTTTGCACTATCAGCTTATCCCCCCTGTTTTTACGAATTATTTCCATCTCTTCCCCGCAACGGGGGTGGTACGGATGCGTAATTGTTGTTTTTTGGTAAGTAGCGTCGCGCTGTGGGGTAGTGTGTTTGTAGCTTCGTCAGCTTAACGCGGGGTTGGCTGGCTTTGTGCAAAATTCTTAGCCTTTGTATTGTGGAAACTTGGCATAAACCATTTCCAATATTCTTTGAGCGTCTGCTAAATCAACCGCTCTACCAAATGCGCGATACCGCTTCAAACCACGATTATGCCGCATCATGAATACTGGCATGTTCGAGTTCGAAAAAGGGGATCGTTTTAACACTGTACTTGCGCCGCCAAATGAGAACATTCCCGTTATGCTTTTTATATTCTCTGCTTGGTATTCTTTCTTGCTACTGAATTTTGACCCATATTTTTCGATTCGTACTGATAAATTGTCTATTTCGATAATTTCTTTATCGAAAATATATTCAAGGGCTTCCATGAATTTTGTATAGAGAAGATACAAGACCAAGCCACCCACTAATAGCCAAACCAGAAAATGAAGACTCTGGGGTAAATGATTTTGCAGAGCCGCAATTGCTACAAGGCTCAAAACGGGTAAAGCGCATGCCCCCATGACTATCCATTGGAATGCTTCCATTGCAAAAAGAATCCATCTTTTCTTTGAAGTTATGGTTATCTTTATTGATGAAAGAGAATTTTCGACGGTTAAATTTTCAGGAAAATTACTAATCGTTGGAATTTGGCTTGATGGTGTCGTGATATTTTCATTCGCTGTATCTGTTGACGGTGAACTTCCCCATCCAAATTTCATTCCGAAATAATAAGAACCTGAAGCAAGGACAAATAATGCGATAAAAGCGATTGTTTTACTTAAAGTGAATCCCGATGTAGCTGAATATAAAAAGGTAAAAAAGATGCTAATAAAGAGACCCGTGATTACGCTTAGTAACAATCTTTTTTCAACGAAAAATTTTGATATAAAGGTGGAATTTTCAAGTGGTCGAAGCTGTCGTGCAATGAGAAAGCCACCGAAAAACATAGCTGTTGGGGTGATGATGAGAAAGATGATGAACAATTTATCCATTTGAATCTTTTTCTATGAGTAGCCAGCCAACGGTTTGCGTTACCCGCAGGTGGGCGGGACGGGATGAGCCTGATTTGGCGGAAATTGTTCGAGCACAGAATCAACTCCTTTTTAGCGGGGCGAATCCCACCTGTCGGGTGCACGCGGTGTTAGCCCGTGCTCGGTGATCTACCCTCACACTTATCAAACCATTAACGCCAGGAATCTCTCGATATCATACGTAGCCGACTGCGCAGCTGGGGCCACTCGCCGCGACACGCCAAAGTATTGGTCAAAACCATGAACAGTATCGGGAATCTCTATGTAGACTGAAGTGGCTCCAGCTTTAG
This sequence comes from Anaerolineales bacterium, assembly GCA_016744335.1. Lineage (GTDB taxonomy): Bacteria > Chloroflexota > Anaerolineae > Anaerolineales > Villigracilaceae > Desulfolinea. The sequence goes on along the minus strand of JADGEO010000057.1, from coordinate 21,067 downwards.
ATAGGGCTTGATGCAGACGACGACCATGTGATGAGTCGACAACGAAATCCTGCTCGTCAAATATCTGCAACGTAGGCGGGCAATGCCTTCCCACATGAGCAACTGGCGACGCCAGACGATAGATATCCGGTATCTCCTTTAGCGTGCCTCCCAAAAGGTACACCAATAACAAAGCGCCTCCAGGCATGTTAAGGTGACGGTATGCGGGAAATGCCCTAGTACTGGTTATGAACTTGTCCAGCCAGGTCTTGTTATAGACACGTGGGCGCAAGTCGTCCGTAATCTGCGAACTGTACTCAGGTTGTTTGGGGTTCGTCCGACCGTACTCTTGGAAGAAGGCACATAGGTCGGTTACTCCAAACATTGATACGACAGCCCTGACTGACATGTCAGCCATCGGGCTGAGAATCTGAAACGCCGGGTGATTAGGGGCATAGGCTGCGAGTAAGGCCAGATGCGCCCCTCCCGATACCCCCATTAGCGCAATGCGCTCTGGATTGACCCCATATTCCGCCGCGTGGGTCTTCATCCAGACTATCGCCTGTTTCACATCACCGAGCATGCGATTCAAGTCTGCCCCAGGCGCAAGCGAGTAGGCAACGTCCATGATCACATGCCCTTGAGCCGCCAATCGACGGAAGAGTGGCTGTGTTAGGAAGTCCTTGTCGAGTGCTTGCCAGGCTCCACCATGGAAATAGATGATCGCCAGCCCCGTATGTGGTATGTCATCTGGCGGTCCCCAAATATCGCATAAGAGGGGCTCATCGGTTTGGTTGAAATTGCCAAGATTGACATTGCGCTGTCCGGGCACAACGGGCGGCGCGGGTTGGACAAGTCGATAGCGCTTTGACCTCAAGCGCGCCTTCAGATCGGCCGGTATGCGTTCCTCCCAATCAAAGCCGAATGCCTGCGTGAAGTTGCCACATTCTCTGGTGGCAATAATCGTATGACGTATGCCCAGCACCACCGCTAGCAATCCTGCCAATGTTGTGCTGTAATCCTTGGCTATCCATCCAAGCAGGGCTGCCAAGCCACCAATCAGGGCGAGGAACGGAGCCCAAGAACTTGCCCACAACTTGGGTAGCCATACTACCCCACCCACAATTCCGGGAGGAGATTTGACCAATGTCCATAGAACAAAGAATAGTGAGAGGAAGCTAAAGATTCTCGACGAGCATACTACTAGGGTCATCATGGCCGACGTCACTTCTTGTGCACTGAATATCACGGGCTAACGATGGCGTAAGCTGCCCGCCGACTTTGTGAACGCAACCCGATTTTACCAGAACCTAAACACGAGAAAATCGCGCTGAATCCCCTGAGCCGAAGGCGGGTCAGCTTAACGCGGGGTTAGCCCGCTTTTTGCTATTGAATCCTTGTCTTCCTTTTGAATAACATCCACCAGCTCAGAACACCAATAATTACAATACTTAAAATACTCTCTGGTGCAGGATTAGCCAACAACTTATTATTGAAAGTTAGTAAATTATTCTGGATGATTGCCCATCCAAAAGCATTCCCAACACCATGCATCACAACAGATGTCCAAACAGTTTCACTTGCTTTTCGGAGTTGTCCGTAAACAATGGCTGTTAATATTATAGCGACTACGAAAAAAGGAAAAAAGATTGCGTATGGAATTTCAGTATAGGCAGTGGAGAGAACCAGTGGAAAATGCCATAACGCCCAGATTGCCCCGACGAATAAATGCCGCCGTGTATCGGGCACACCCAACGCAACAAAACGCGGTTCAAGATAGCCACGCCAACCCCATTCTTCAAACATCGCAAAAATCATTCTTGGAATGAGCTGGACTGCAAAACCAGCAATAAATACTGATATCAGGGAATTCAGATTGCCATTAACCTTGGTCACCCCCAATATCACACCTAGCACAATTACTATTGTCATGGTGATTGGATACACAAACAGACTAAACAGATACCAGCGCCAATTTTCCTTTAATTTCAGACTTAGTCCTGCATCTTTCCAACCATCGCTCCCGAAAAAACGCAGCAACACCGTCATCAAAATAGGACTAATGATGAAGATGAGCCCACCAATTTCGTTACCACTGGCTGTAACTATGCCGCCAATAGTCGCCAAGAATAAAACGCCGATTATGTAAATCACAATATTTCGTTTAATTTTGCTATTTTGGTTCATAACATCCCATTTCCTGTAAATAAATGAAGCAAAGGTGTTTTCTGATTGTCAATGAAGCATCTTATTATTTCACTATGCGGGCTAACCGTATATATTTGACTTATTCTGTATATTCATCCTAAAGAGTGGTAATATACAGAATACAACAGCTTAATAACTTATCTGCTGGTTTAGCCAAATATCACTTTGAATAAAAATAACTCAAACTAAAATAACGTGATTGCAACAATCACCTTTTATTTCAATCATCGGTTCCGATATATAGCTAGGTTGCCAATTATAAACTCACAATTACTAAAAAGCAATAAAAATGACACCCTTTCAAAAAAGAACACGCCCTAAAAAACTTCTCGAACAACTTCAAGAGCAATTACGCGCACGCCACTATGCCCTGCGTACAGAAAAAACCTATATTTCCTGGGTACGAAAATATATTCTCTTTCACAACAAAAAACACCCCAAAAATATGGGAGAAAAAGAAATCAACGCCTACCTAACTTATCTCGCACTTGAAAAAAATGTAGCCGCATCTACTCAAAACCAAGCCTTAAGCGCCATCCTATTCCTCTATCGGTACCTCCTCAACATAGAAATAAATCAAAACACACTAATTTACAGCCGCTCAAAAAAGAAAAAACGCGTCCCAACCGTTCTATCAAAAGAAGAAGCAAAAACTATACTCCAACATTTAGACGGAACTTACCTGCTCATGGCGCAAATCATGTACGGAAGTGGGTTGCGTCTTATGGAAGTTTTACGACTACGCGTTAAAGATCTTGATTTTCCCAACCACCAAATCATCGTTCGAGATGGAAAAGGCGGTGACGACCGTATCACCACATTTCCTAACTTATTACTAGAACCCTTACGGCTGCATCTAAATCAAGTTAAAGCACTTCATGAAAAAGATTTATTCAACAACAATGGCATAGTACACCTCCCTCACGCATTAGCAAAAAAATACCCAAACGCCAACAGAGAATGGATTTGGCAATATGTTTTCCCCGCCCCCAAACTCTCCATAGACCCACGCTCAGGCATAAAACGAAGACACCACCTACACGAGAGCAGTCTCCAAAAAGCCGTTAAACAAGCAGCTCGTCTAGCAAAAATCGAAAAGCGTGTCTCTCCTCACACTTTCCGACACTCCTTTGCCACGCACCTCCTCGAAGCTGGTTACGACATCCGCACTGTGCAGGAACTCTTGGGGCATAAAGACGTAAAGACCACCATGATTTACACCCATGTTCTCAATCGGGGTCCAAAAGCTGTGCGTAGCCCCTTGGATGGATAATATACTTTAAAAATAGTCGACGCATATTTTGACAGAATTCATCTTGGAGCACGCCAGATGCTTACGAAAGGGAGAAAATCTTTTTTTTGGAGCAAAGGATTCGTTATCTGAGTATTTTTAGCTCAGTGTGCTATCGAAGAAATTTAGTTTTAGCGGCAAATAGACAGTCTCAATCTGTCCCCTTCAAAGCAGAGCAAATTAGAACAATTTGCTCTGCTTCTTTTTTATCCATCACCTTGCGTAATCTGGACGCATTCAGGGTTCGACTCCCTATAAGGTAATTTGTGCGCTCAACAAGCGTGCGAAAAAGTTTCTCTCCTCTCAAAACTCTACTGACTCGGTAGGTCTTGGCATTGCCAAGTTTCAGCCTGTGATGGGCAAGAGACCCGCTCTATTGAGCAAGTCTCTAATACTCATCACTACACGGCTGCCTCCTTCAGTCTGTAGTATGAGTTTAGAGACACTTTTGAGAAGAGGTGTATTCACACCTCTTCTCTCTCTTTTTTTAGAATCAGGCGAAATCGTCTGTTTTTTTGCTTTTCTTTCCCCCTATGTTCCTTTTCTTGGACTAAGGGGGAGAGATGTCATCCCCCTTGGTCTCTATCTCTTATTTGGAGGCTACGATGACTAAACAACAATTGCAAGATCAACAGGACGCTATTCTTGACAGCCTTGTGGAATCAGGCGCAAGTGACTCTACCGTGAAAGAGGTTGCTAACCTTTTTTATGAAGAGCCAGTAAATCTCAGCGATGAATCTCTCACCGAGATTACAGAAATCTTTGCTTCTTCCTAAAAAAAGAAGAGAATGTTGACTTTCGTCAACATTCTCTATCTTACCCTCTTCAACACCATCGCCATTTTTGACGATGGTGTTTTTCTTAGAACTTCGTTGCCGCTTCAAGCACATCGCTTTCTTTGAGCGCATCGTACTTTAGCATAGTAGCGGGGCTATGCCCCATCTGCCTCGCTGTAATGCGATCATCGCCCGTTTCTTTTCTCCAAACCCGGACGGCTGTATGTCGCAGGATATGGGCGGTAAGCTCTACGCTGTCAAGACCGGTTCGCTTTTTTGTTGCCTCTACAATATCTTGAATCGTGCGCACCTTTAATGGAAGAAGCCCCTTGTTTACTCGAGTAAAGAGATATTCGTGTTCAACGCCCAATTCTGCCCTCAACTCAATCCATTTCAACAAAGGCGGGCGAGCTTGGGATGGTACGCCTACTGTGCGAGTTTTATTTCCCTTGCCATTCGGTATTTTAATTTCCCCTCTCTTAGTATTGAGAGCGAGAATATCAGGCATGGTGATATTAGATAATTCCTCAACGCGTACACCAACGTACATCAGGGTAAAGATGATTGCCTTGTCCCGGACAAGCCTGTGACGACCTTGTGATGTGTCCTTCCAGGGGGCATTGAATACACGCCCGACCGCAAGGCGTTCTAGTCGCCGTAAGCCTCGTTTCGTAGACGGTTCTTTCTTTGGCAAGCGAATACCGGTTGTAAGATCACCTGTGACGTTTTTGTTTGTCTGCATCAAGTAAAGACAATAGGCTCGGATTGCGGCAAAGCGGCGCAAGATCGTGCTTGCCTTTCTTTTCTCCACGGTTTGTGCGAAAGCGACATAATCTTGAATATCGTCTGTGGTGAGTGTTTTAGCTGAGAGATCGAGTCCAGTTCTTTCCTTGAACCAATTAGCAAATAATTCAAGATCGCTGATATAGCCTTTGATTGTAAGGTCTGCGCCGCGCCGATGTCTGCCCGGCAAGGCGTTTGTGGCGATCCATAGAGCGAACTCTTTTGTAGCTTGATGCTTTATTTCCATTCTTTTATTCCTTTCCGTAATTATATGCGGTAAATTATTGGACTTCCCCCCCTGAAAAGGGGTGATTATATGCGGTATTATACCATTCTACCGCACACAATACAAGTTGTGTGCGGTAGAAAAAGGAGAGAAATTGACAATGCCCACCACTTTTGATATTAGAACCCTTGACCCAGAAAGCCTTAATGCAGAAATAGATATTGAAGTTCTTCCTCTAGCATCAGCTTTGGCTAAAGCTCGCAGTGTCGGGGTTGAGTATGGCTATTTTTATATTTATTGGGCTGGACATCCAAATGCCATTAAATCCGGAAAGGTTTTTCTACATCGACATATCGCAGCTGTGACTCGGGGAGCGTGGCTTCGCGAAGGAGAGATCGTTGTCTTCCAAGATGGAGACAAGAAAAATCTATCGCCGAAGAATTTGCTTATTACGAGTAGGGGAAAGCGCGGAAAAGTAAAAAACTATCTGCCCAAAGGCGGGGACCGCCAAGTGTTGATCTGCGAGTATTGCGGAAAGGAATATACAGAATCTTATTCTCACGCCAAGAGAAGAAAAACTTGTTCCCCCTTATGTTCACAAAAACTTAGAAGAAAGTTTGATCCTGATCCGGCTGAACTAGAAGAACTTGTCTGGGAAATGCCCACGACTAAAGTCGCTGAACTCTTTGGTGTTTCGGATAAGGCGGTCGCTAAGCGTTGCAAGCTCTACGCAATAGAGAAGCCCCCACGCGGATATTGGGCAAAAATAAACGCAGGGTATCTCCCTGCACCTATGGAGAAGGATTTATGAACGAAAAAAGAAAGCCGCCAAAACCTCTATGGAAAAGAGCGTGGCGAAAAGCTGGAGAGATAGTGGTCGTAACGATTACTCTGTGCTGGACTTATTCCCTCCTGGCACTTTGGGGAGTGATTGTTCTCATTATGGCTGGTTTCAAAAAAGCTGACATTATTCTCAGAGAGGCGAACAGAACGCCGAAGAAGATAGTTCAATAACTAATAAATCAACAAATTAAGGAGAATTTTATGACACATTTATCGTCCCCCCCGTTCAAACTTACTGGCGAACATATAAGGATAGCGCGACACGTTCACTTTCGCCCTACTAAGAACGGCTTCGAGGTTGACCCTGATATTCCTTATGTTTCTATGCAATACGGACTCTTGCGTATGGAGCCTGCTTTAGCTATCGCTAAAATCTTAGATATTCCGCCCGAAGGTGAAAAATACTCTAAGGTGCAGATGGATCATTTCAAGCAACTTCATATTGATCTCGCTTATGCGCTTTATATTTTGCTTGACGGAGGTACGAGCAAGCAACCCGGCTATTATGTGAAAGTGACCTTTGATGTAGACGGTGATGAAAAACCAAGAAAAGATGCTCCCTTCTTTTGGGATCGGCTAACCCCAGACATGTATTCTGAAGGTGAGTTTGATGACAACTAATTTTTGTTTTCTTTAGAGAAATATGGCTGATACTCTTTTGATTAGGCTGGAAGGGCCAAATAGCCATTATGGACCCAACCAATTGCCTTGCTGCCAAGTGTAAGGAATCTGCATGAAACCGGGCGAAACGGAAGCCAACTGCGTGCGCGACCGCACGTACCTTTTCCGGCAAGTTAGGTCTGAAGCTATACACCTACGCTGTTTTCAGCGAGTGGGTACACGGCAAAGACCGTACTTAATAAGACAGGATGCAGACAGGTTGCTTGAACCTGAGAAACAAGCCGTCAATCTCTCTGAAAAGCTTTATGGACCTGAAACGCGGTAGTGATTACCAGTCGCCCCGCCTGAATGAGAATTAATGCGTAAGGAGTTATTGATGTTTTGCAGAGGTGGTTTCCCCACCTCTGCTATCCTTTAGGTTATTTTGGGAAAGCTGTCTGATACCCTCGCAAGAGGCGGCTACTGGTAGCAGTAATCAGTAAGCCCCGGACTTTAAAAAACAAGTCTTAGCACTCGTAGCCTGATGGCGAGCAGTAAAAAGAGCGGCAAGATGTGTGGTTTTCAGTTTAAGCCCCCCTTTTCCTGATTGGTGTCCCTCACATCGCCGGGCGCAATAATGCGTCTTTACCGAAAGCGGGAGGCGATAGCTTCATTCCTTCGCTATCGTTTCCTTGCTTCGGGGTTTTGGCCAGCATCGTCAGAAATGACGATACGATATCCACTTCAAACAGGAGACATTATGCGCTCCTGTTTTTTGTTACCTGGACTCCCCAAAATGCAAGAGTTTCTCTTGTTTTTTAGAGAGTAAAGGTTACTTTGCTCAAAAACAATTATTTTGGAGGTAAGTCGCATGACCACTAAAAAACGCACGTCAAAGCTCTATCGTTCTTTCGGGAAAATTTCCCAGAAACACATTATGCCAACTATTGGTGCAATTATTGGCATAGCAATTATGTACTGGCTTTCTAATCTTGTCTTTGCCTTTGCTCTTGATAAAACATCAAGCAAAGGTTGGGCATGGTTGATTACAGTCATTTTTGTAATTGTCTTCATTACGATAGGTACTGCTAACGATAGTGCTAATGCTGACGAGGCAAAAAAGCGCACAGCTCAAAAAAATGTCACTCGACATGATCCTAAGCCTGTTGCTCCCCAGCCCGTCCATCATGCTGAAGATGCGGAATATCAATTTATGCGTGTTCCCAAATTCTAGCATCCACCTGAAGCTATCCGCTTCTTTATGCAAGATGGCACACCCTGCCATCTTGTATCATTTCTCAAAATAATCTAAAGCGATTCTTTCGCTCCTACATTCAAAAGCAAGATGACATATTTTTGTCGTTTTGCTTTTTTTATTTAATCAACTCGGAGGTAAGCCGCATGGCTAACTACTTGATAAGCATCCAAAAACCACTCCCTCTTTTTGAAGAAAATTTTCCCTATGAAGACAATTCTGTTCCGAGAAAAAATTCTTGGATGCGACCTTATCCCGCAAGACCTGTCTTGAAGATTTTGACTCTCAGGGAACGCCCTGCTCAGAAATTGGCTTTTGATCCCACCACTTGCACACAAATAGAACTCCTGGCGGCTCTGGTTGGCGGTCAATATCAGATAGAGATTGCTCAAAACCTTTTTCGGGAGATTGGCGACCTTGTGAAAATCTATAACGCGCCAGCGAACAAACTCGCAGAAATATCCGGCGTGGGCACAAGTACAGCCACTCGCATAAAAGCGGGGATTGCCCTCGGCATGAGACTGGTTGAGCGTGTGCCGGGCGTGCCCCAAGGCGTGCATTCTCCACAAGATGCCTATGCTCTCGTTCAGGATATGACGACCCTCACAGAAGAGCATTTCAAAGTGATATTGCTCAACCAAAGGTCGAAGGTGATTGCCATTATTCCGCTCTATAAAGGCAATCTCTACACTGTAAGTATCAGAATTGCTGAGATTATGAAGCCTGCTATAGAGCATAGTGCCGCCAGCATCGTGCTTGTTCATAATCACCCCAGTGGAGATCCCCAAGCGAGTAGCGATGATATCAAAGTCACCAAGCAAATTGTCGAAGGTGCAAAACTCTTCGATATCGAAGTTATCGACCACATCATTGTCGGTAAAAACCCAGCCTTTTATTCCATGAAAAACAAGATACCTCATGTGCTGAAAAGCTGCCCTACGGAAGATGGTGCTAACCGCGCCATCTTCTACTTTTTTAGGCAACTTTCTTTCTCTCAGGTCGTGGAAAACTCCACGTTCAGCGAGAGCGAATGTCGCTCTGAAAAAATTATTCAACCTAAATTTGGAGGTATATCTAATGACTATCACGACACCCGCTCGGCTTTTTGTGCCCGGCAAGTTTGTAGTTGCTCACAGTCTTGTGGAAAACACGGCTCGTTTAACGCCCTATCTGCACCGTCACCTCAAGGGTGATTGGGGCGACCTTGAGGATGAAGATAAAAGCGAAAATGACTTGGCTGTAAAAGCCGGTGATCTGCGCATCTTCTCATCCTACAAACTCCCTAAGGAAGATGTAGAACTTCTCAATGGTGAGAAGAAAATTTGGATTATCACGGAAGCGGATCGGTCTGCAACGACCATCTTGCTCCCCAGTGATTATTAGGCGGTGCAAGATGACGCCACAAACTCAACCTTCAGTGAACGAGCGCAACTTTCGCCCTGGCACGCTGGCAGATTTTATCGGTCAAAAGCAGTTGAAGCAGACCATGCAACTGATGTTGCACTCTGCCAAAACTCGTCAAGCCACGCTTGAGCACGTCGCCTTTTTTGGTGGACCCGGCTTAGGGAAAACGACATTGGCGGCAATTATCGCGCACGAGGCAGACAGCCGTTTGCACGAAATTGCCGCGCCATCCATTGGGCGACCGGGCGATTTAGCCTCAGCTCTAACCATGCTTCAGCCGAATGACATCCTCTTCTTGGATGAAATTCATGCCCTGAAAAGGGATTCTGCGGAAACGCTGTACTCTGCGATGGAGGATTTCAAAGTCTCTATCAAGCTGTCTAAAGATAGTGACCCAATCACCATGAAGGTTCACCCCTTCACGCTAATTGGGAGCACTACAGATTTTGGCTTATTGCCCAGCCCCATGCGGGCGCGTTTTGGGCATAGCTTTCATCTTCAGCCTTATACGCTGGCGGAGCTGGCTCAAATCGTTGAGCGAGCGGCAGACAAAATGGGCTTTTTCACCGAAGAAGATGCCTTAAAAAATATCGCCCTGCGCTCTCGTGGCACACCGCGTGTTGCCCTGCGCCTCTTGCGCCGTTGCGTGGATGTAGCGATCAGCATGGACGAAGACTTCATTGATATTAATCTGGTGGAGACCACCATGCCGATACTCGGTTTGGATGAACTCGGTCTCGAAGAAGCAGATCGTCAATATCTATCTGCTTTGATAGAAATTTATCGAGGCGGTCCCGCTGGACTTGGCGCAATTGCTGCCAATGCCGGACTGGATATGTCCACAGCCAGAAATATCGTGGAGCCTGCACTATTGCTGATGGGATTGATCGCGCGCACGCCGCGCGGTCGTCGCGTTACGCGTGAGGGTCATCAGCACTATCAGACCTTTAGGGCAAATGGCGTAACGGTCAATTGGACACGTGTCGAAGGTGCCGATCAAGCTTTGCACTGAGCCATGCCGAAGTGCCTTGCACTGAACTGTGGATGTGGAGCCGCTTCGCGCGTGATTTCAACTTGCGTGCCATTAAATAGCATTTTCTTGGCGTAAAGGGATATCGCGTAGCGACGTTCACGCCAAGAAGATGCTTGGGCACGGTCACCAAGCCAAGAGCAAGCTGGACGCGGCTTTTCATCCCACAGAAAAAACAATTAATTTGGAGGTATGTACCTAATGACGACCAAAACAAAAACTGGCGCGGCAATTCCTGTCGTTGCCAAAGATGCGGGCATGAGAGCGTTTGAGTGCGAAGTCACCGGCGAAGAGATCCCTCTTCCTGAGTGCTTGGCTTGCGCTCAACGCGGTGCGCCCGGTTGTTCGATGTTTCCCGCTTTTATTCACCAGATCGTAAACGATAGCCGTCCTCATAATTTTTCTCAACGCCTGGCAAAAGCACATGGTGCAGATTTTGGCATCTCCGTTACCGAGTTGCTCTACTGCCCACGCAAATTTCGCCTGAAGATGGCATATAGCTGGACGGAAAAACCGTCTGATTTCTACGCTCGCTTTTCAGGTACGGCTATTCATGCTGCCCTCGAAGATTACGAGGGTGCCGGGATTGCCGAAGAACGCTTAATCGCAACCTTCGATTATCGCGAAAAAGTGGTTCTCTTCTCAGGCAAACCCGATCTCGTGACTTACTCTGATGCCGGTTGGCTAATCACCGACTATAAGCGCACAGGCTGGCCGCCGCGCTCATCCTATTCGTATACCTGTCCCAAATGTTACGAAGTTATCTTGAGCGACGTCACAGATCGGCGCGGTATAGGTGGTGCAAATAAGCCCCTTTATTGCCCAGACTGTGACGAAAACTTTCGCCGCCGCCAAGTGCATCAAATCACGCACCTACCGGAAGCGAAATATGCCCATGCCATGCAGCTTAGTTTGCTGGCTTTATTGCTCAATAAAAATGAAGAGCAATACGCATCCATCCTTGAAGAAAAGCACGGGATTATCGTCTCAGACGCTCCCCCTGTTTTTTCGGGGCAAATTATCTACTTGGGACCGCGTGATATTTTACCAATTCCTGTAGATATTGATCTCGATGTCGCGCGTGCTTTGTTGCGCACTCGTCTTGATGCTTTGCTTCGCCCGGAACTCCCGCCAAAAGAACCCCTTGAAGGCTGGGAGTGCAAATACTGTCCTGTCGCTACTCAATGCGACACTGCTACTTAGCGTAGCTTTATTCCTTATTTACTTCGGGAGACTTTCTCGTTGTATGAAAATCCAATTCACCCCAATTTATAGGAGGTAAGCCAAATGGCTACCAAATCAAATAAAAATCGTCCTTCCAACTATTTCATTATTACCGCTCGTGCCTATCGCTCAAACGAGGATAGCGGTGGCGTAAAACTCACCAAAAGCGGGCAACCGATTGCCAAATGCCGAGCCAGTATCAGCATGGGCAAAGACAAAGAGGGAGAATACAAGCCCTCGATGTGGGCAGAACTGGTTGGCTTCACTCGCGAAGGCGATGATCCCAATGAAGTGACTGAAGCGGTTGGCGCACTCGAAGCCGGTGATTACGTCACCGTCAAGGGTCGCTTAGCAATGGAAGAATGGACGGGCGATGATGATGTTACTCGCCAGAGTTTCACCATCTGGGTCCAGTCTATCGAGCCTTTCAGCTTTGATAATGGCGAAGACCAGAAGGATGAAGAGGAAGACGAAGAAGAGCTAATCTAATTCACTTCCTTTTTATTCGCTCCACCCTCAGAAGCGCGAGTATCCCTCGCGCTTCTACCTTCACCTCAGCAGCGTTGTATCAATGTGGGCTATCTGGGTTCGACTCCCAGTGAGGTGACTGGCAAGAGAACCTTCGGTTTTCTTGCTAAAGCGGATAAGGCTCCAGCTTTATCTACTCGTTTTGTGTCATGCGACACTCCTATTTCTCGGAAGTGAGGGTTTTTTCCCTCACTTCCTCTCTTCAGGAGACCTCTGAGTCGTCTCTTGAGGAGAGGCTGATTCCAGCTTCTTTTTATTAATGGGCTACCCGCCCTGAATCAGAGAAATAGGAGTATCACTATGAATACAGTTCTGGCTATCGGTTTTGGTCTTTTTCTTACTTATGCTATTTGGCACGGTATTTTTCTTGTCAAACACTATAAAGATGGCGGCTTTCTTTTAGAAAAACGTCTTCCTCGAAGAAGATAAAACACTCGAAATACTCAGAGCGCGGGTAGTTTTGGCTAAAGAGCCTTATCCGCGACTCTTTTTCTCATCATAAAAGAGTCTCTAAAACGGGGGAATCACCCCCGATTCTTAATTTTCTCTCTAGGCATACCCAAAGCACCTTGAAAAAGTGGGGTTTTTGTCCCAACTTACAGAATTCGCTCATTTTAGATGCTTCTTAGCTCTCTAAGCGTCATCCAAAATGATTTGCAATTGCGAATCATTAAAATATGGAGGTATTTCATTATGAAAAAAAAGAAACGCCAGACACTAAAAGAACTGCTCAGGAATAAGCTCTTGACAGGCATCTTTTTAGAAGAAGGCACACTCCATTTGCGACTGACCGATGCGGTGATTGCCGTTAATCTACAGACCCGCGAGTGGCGTTTTGGCAGTAAAAAAACAATCTTTTTGACCTTCCCAGGACTCTTGCGAATAGCACAAGTTTTGGAAGATGACAATCAGCTTGTACTCATTATTTCTGGGGCTATCTACAGCTCCCGGATCGTCATTCGTAAGAAAAAGGAATGGCGAATTCTATTTGATGCGAACTTTGTGTATTAAACACGGGTTCGCTTATTTATTTAATTTGGAGGTATGAACGATGACCACAAGATACGCACACTATATTGCAGAAATACTCAACGAAGCCTCATTCATCACAGAACATGAACGTGATGAAGTGGCAGAGCTTATCGAAGAGTTTTGGAAGGACTACGCGGTGGACGTGTGGGATTTCCAAAATGTTATGTCTGAAATCATCAATCGAGGCTTGCCCTTCTCAAGGGGCGCATCACGCGAAATTCTAGCCGAGATGGAGAAGAATTTGGATAGCGACCAAGGCTTTAACTGGGACACGCTCCATAACGCCATCAATAAATGGCTCAAAGATGTGTCTTGGTCAAAAATGACAGACGAAGAGCTTGCCTCCTTTGATGAAGGGACTTGCGCCTGGGCTGTCGTGATTAACGACAAAAGCAAGTCGGTGGAGATTTCTGAAACTATCCCGCATCGGCTTCACACTAAACAGGAAATTAGCCTGCTCGCACCAACGCTGTCTTTGCTTGAAGCGGTGGCGTTTGCACGCGACCTTGCTCAAGCAGAATTGTCTGGAACTTCGACATCTCGAAAAGTGACCCTTTTTGCACTCGCCATAGACCTTGCTGAAAGCATTGACGCTGAGGAAATTGGTGAATACGGGCAAGTTGTCTGGGATAGCCGAGATTGTGAATACTGCGGCAGAAAGCATGACACGCCCAATTTTGCTTACCATATTTGCGTGCCTAAAGAGACCAACACTTGCGCTTTTTGTGGGAAATATGTCAGCGAAGACGAGGCACACTTTCTGCATGAGGCAGGTTGCCCTGGCGAAGATTGCGATTGTAATCTAATTGCCCATCCAGATTGTTGTTGCGATGATTCTGATATTCGCACTTGCAAATAGCTGAGAAAAAATTATCCCCCGGCAAGGTGTTTTTCATCTTGCCGGGGACTTTATTAATTTGGAGGTATGACCATGTACGACACTTATATCCGAGAAATGATTGAGGCAATTAAGAAAGCCAAAGGCGTTTCTGTAGAGCCTGATAACCGCCTCTATGATGTTTTATCCCGTTATTGGAATAATTATGCCCTAGCGGTTTTTGATGTGAACGATGTCAAAGAAGCGGCTGAGATGAACGATTACCCGATGAGCCTGTCTGAAGCCCGGGAGATTCTCTTCCAAGTTGAAGAGGCTCAGCAAGGCGGCATTGATAAGGTGGCGATTGACTCTGCACTTGAAGATTGGTTCGAGAAATTTGATTGGTTCGGCAAAGAATCTGATCCGATTGATCCTAATGAGTTCAATATGAAAACCTGTAATTGGGCACTTGTCACTCACACCCTTGCCGATGGTGTGGGGATGGTGAAATCTATGAAATCAGCCCTACTCTATTCACAGGAATCGTCTTTGGGCGATGTCGTGAATGATATAAAGGCACTGCTCCCTGACCCTGCCTTAGCCTACGGCATTTATGTAGGACATCGCTGGGAAGCTGAAGATGAACTGATCGACATTCAAAAAGTTGCCGAGTACGGCAAACTTATTTGGCGTTCTGATCTTTCTCTCAACGCATAGGGATATTGCAAAGCACGAAACTAAACAGGAGGTTCATTCGAGCCTCCTGTTTTCTTTTAAGTTGATTTCTTTTGACTGTCGCTTTTCGAGAAAAGAGACAGTCAAGACCGGTCAACGTTGATCGGCATAAACCACTATGGAGGTATGAATTATGAATGACAAAAACTTTGAGGTATTTCTTCTGAATGTCTATATCCCCTTGACCAACGCGGCAAATAAGAATAAGCGCGAAGGTAAGGAGGCAGGCTTCTATATCGAAGAATATCATCCCGGTATGCCCAATGGCATCACCAAGAATGCGATAGAAAAACTGGCGATTGAAATCTTGAAAACGGTTGCGAATGTTTATTGGCGACCCATTTCTCCCTACGAGGTTGGCGAGATTATCCTCGAACACCTTGAGCGAGATCAATATCGTCTTGATATTGCTATCTTGAATTGGTCCATAAATCAGGAAGAAAACTACCCCGCTCTTGATAAAGCAGATTCCTATACGGGAGAAACTTGTCATTGGGGCATTGTTGTAGATGGAGTCCTGAAACCGCCCAAAGGCTTTACCAGTATCTCAACCATCAGCTTCCAAAGAAGCACCTTGTCTTTAGGGGACGTGCTTCGTATTGGGCAGACTGTTGCCGATGCCTACGGTGCAAACCTACGCATCTACAGCTTGCCTTTGGATTTTGATGAGAGAAACGCCTCTCGCCATGAATTTGGTGAGGTCGGGCTACAAGTGGTCAATATCCCCGCTGATGGCGAGGAAGACGATTTGCTTTAGTGTGGCGCACTCTCGCTTACACCTTTTACCAGAAGGACGTTCATTTGAGCGTCCTTCTTCTTTTTTCACTTCTTATCGTCTTTTTTGACGGTATGGACTACTTAATTTACAGAGGTATCTCATGGCTCTAACAACTGTTTTTTCTTCCCCAAAACGCGGACAAGGTGGCAAAGCGTCTTGGCGCGGCAACCACCCGCCTACGCTCAGCTTGGAAATTTTCAAATGGCTCAAACCCCGTCTGGTTGCGGACCCTATGTGTGGCTCCGGTACAACTGGCGATGCCGCTCGACAAGCTGGTATTCAAGTCTGGGAGGGTGATCTACATCAGGGCTTTAATGCCTTGGTTGATGAAATTCCCGTCATGCCTGATTTGACTTGGCTTCACCCACCCTATCACGACATGATCGTTTACAGTGGCAAAGTGTGGGGAAAAAGTGCGAATCCCAACGACCTCAGCCGCTCTCCGAGCTATGGAGAATTCCTAAAACGTCTCAATCAGGTGCAGTACAACGCTTATCAGGCATTACGTCCGGGCGGGCATTTAGCCGTCTTGGTCGGAGACCTGAAGCGCAAAGGCAAGCTCTATCCTATTCAGCGCGATATGCGCTGGTATGGTGAGCCTGTCAATCTGATTGTGAAAACGCAACATAATGTCCAAAGCTCTGGTCGAAGTTACTCAGGGAATTTTGTGCCCATTATGCACGAATATCTTGTGGTAACGCGAAAACCGAAGTCTGTGGCATCCGCTTGGCTCGTTACTGTTCGAGATGGTAGAGAAAGCCAAAAAGACCAGCGCAAAACGACCCTGATGGGTTGGAACGCAACGGTTTGGACGACTTTACAAGCTCTTGGTGGTAAAGCTTCGCTACAAAATATCTACAAAGAAGCGATGAGCCACGCTCGCGTAAAACGAGCTAGGTCTAAGGGCACGGATTGGCAGGCGATTATTCGCCGGACACTTCAAGAGACCTGCTCATCAGTAGAGCGCGGCGTGTGGGCATTGCCGATGGCAGTATGAACGCCCAAACGCAACTCCCTCTAGATGAACTGCTGAAAGTATCCGCTTTAAACGAAGCCCTGCAATATGCTGACCAGATGGCAAGAATTTTAGCCGCGCCAGCAAAGCACGGTCTTAGAAAAGATGATTTGCGTTATCTGCATGGTCCCATTGTGCTCTATCGTGCAGGCTGGGATTTTCCCGCCATGCTTCGTAAACTTGTTCCTACAGCTCGTCTGGAGTTGGTTTTAAGTGGAGAAAAGAACCTCTGCACCTTTGAAGAGGCTCTTGGCTATCTCTCTACGCTTAGTTTAGCGGGACCGCTCGACCGTGAAATCGCCGAGATATTCTTTTGGCTTTCTCAGGAGGTCTTGAGCAAACATAAGATAGCGGATGATGTCTACTCAATGCTTGGATTCAAGAAACCGATAGAGCTTTCTGATTATCAGGAGCGACACCTTTTGCATCAGCTTCGCGCGGATATCCGCCGGAGCGTTGTGAAAAACGCGAAAGGGAAAGAACGCTGATGGATAAGATATTCCATCGAAAAAAAGCGCAGGCTACCCGTCTGCGCTTTACTTTTTCTTTTTTCGGGGGAAATGCAAACTCCAATTTTTATTATGCGCTCAATTGAGCGGGTAATGTTATTTACTTAATTTGGAGGTATGACAAATGTATATTCACACAGGCAAGCTCGTCACTCAACAAGGCGTAGATGAGTTGATCATCGCTTATGAAAAAATTCGCGAGGATATACGCCAAGCCTATGCTCATTTTGAAAAGGCAAATAAAAACTTTGATGGCTTCTTCAATACCCGTCCATATTCATCTGCTTTTGCGCTCCCGCGTAAGCATGAAGAAACGCTTCTTGAAGAATTGAAGGTCAGTGTTTGGCGGCATATTGTCGCTGTGACTGGTTTTCAAAAACTTGTTTCTCGGCAGAGAGTAAAGGAGTTTGACCAAAGTTGTGAAAAAGGAGACCTTCCCGACATCACAGCTGCTGAAGTACGAAACTTCATAGACACGATTATTGGGAACTCTACAACACTGGCTCAAGAGACCGTAAAAGAAGTTTTTGCGACTCTTACGCCGGGCAAACGCCGATATAACGATCTCAAGACCAATGCTGGGGAAGCGGCGTGGAAGGTTGGCAAAAAGGTGATTCTCACTTGGATATTGGATACCTGGTATCAGAAGCCTCATGTCCAAATTCGCGAGGAAGACGAACTTATCCAACTGGATCGTGTTTTTCATCTTCTTGATGGCGCAGGAATCCCGGATGGCTATAAATCCCCGCTTGTTGATGCCATCAATGCGATTGGCGAATATAACACGCTGGGCGAGACGAACTATTTTCGCTTCAGATGCTTCAAGAATGGCAACTTGCATCTTTGGTTCAAACAATCCGACTTGGTTGAGAAGCTCAACCTGATTGCCGGTAGTGGCGAGAATCTGGTCGGTCAAAGTGAAAAATAATCAATACGGAGGTATATCAAATGATATTCAAAATCTATTTTGAAAAAGGGCTAAATGCAGAGCTTGTAGACACGCTATCAGAAGATGTCTATTTGGCTCTTTACGACAAGCTCTTGGCAGTTGCCCTAGATATGGGCTATGAAAAAGTTACAGAAAGCCAGATAGAAGAAGCTCTTGTGCTACCACAATTAGAACTCTTCTATATGTACAGAGATGGCGCAAATTGGAAAGAATCTACATCTGTCATCTTTGCCAACCCGCTGGCGATAACTTCTGAGAAAGCGGAAGAGAGGCTTCGAGAGGCTTTGTATGAAAACGATAACTTTATCGCAGAAGCAATAGGCATCCCCACTTGCTATTTTGACGAAGACAAGAGCAAGCACGCTCATGGCTTACACGAATTTCTGTCCATCAAATCTACGGACGAAAAGCCAAACGATGCCAAAGGGCGTGATATTAGCCAGTTTATTCTTGAATTTGCAAGGCAAAGTCAGAAAGGCTGGGAGCCGGTTCGTCAAATCAGATAACCCTAAACTTGGAGGTATACGATGTGTACAGTCACAAATTTTGTTGAAGAGCATGGTGATATTTGGCTAACACCTCTCTTCTGGGACTGCGAATGTGCGGATGATTATATTCATTCTGCGTCAGTGGCTATCTGTTACAGATGCCACTCAGCACGCGAAGAATCCCCTGATGCCCGCGTACCGGAGGTCTTGAAATACGCCGACCTCTTACCCGAAGCTCTTGTGGAACTTGTTGAAATAGCTTTCGCAGAAGCAAATCTCGAATATAGTCCGATCCCTTTTTAGGGATTACGCAGGAGAGAGCGACCCTCTCTCCTGCACTTTTTTCTATTCGTTTTTCTAAAGGAAACCCCATGAAATCTCCCCAAGCAAACCATGTTTTTCTAATCGGTCAAGTCATCCAGACTTGGACTTATAGCGATGACCGCATTTGCCGCGTATCTATGCAAAGAGCATCTTTTTCTCCCTCCGGGCAAGCGAGCGATTTGGTCAATGTCGTCATCCCCGGCGCAGAGAAACGCGGCATTAATCTAAAGAAAGGCGATATCCTGCACCTTAGCGGATTTATTCGCAATGAAGATCGAGATGTTTCCCTGAGCAAGCTTACCAAAAAGAAATTGCCTGATGATGTTAAAGATTTGAAGATTAAGCAGATTGTGACGCAAGTCTACGCCTCTAGTTGGCAACTTGTTTCTTGATTGACGGGACGCGCGTGCTTTTAGCTTGCGTGCCGCTGGTCAACATCTTTTTGTCGTAGACGGATATAGCGTAATAGCGTAGCGACGCTCACACCGCACATCTGTTTGGGGGCAATGACCAAGCCTAAAACTTGAGCGAATCGGTTTTTCATCCCCATAAAAAAATACCATGAAACCCTATGCCCCTTCAGTATTTCGTACCTGAAGCGTTGGCGCATCCCGTCGGTTCAACTCCGGCGCAGGTAATTTTTGGTAGGCGATTTGCCTATTGAGACTATGCCTAAACTATGATTTTTTATGGAGAAACCCCATGCCCAATACTATCTTTGACCTGCTCAAAAAAGGTGCGATTTTGGAATCTGGACGCTTGAAACGTGCTTCCAAACTCTCTCTTTCTGCACCGACCGCCAAAACACGCGGCAAAAAAACATTCTGGACAGGTGCGTATAAGACCTACAATCTCGAAATGATTTTGCACCATGATAAAAGCGAAGTTGAGATTGCTTGTTCCTGCCCGGATTGGTTCGCGGCGGGTGGTGCGCAGGAGAGTGAAGGCAGTTTGAACACTCGCCCCTGCAAGCATTTGTTGGCATTTGCTGATAAGTGCGTTATTCCTCCGCGTTTTAACGTAGACTTTTTAGCCCCCGTAGATATACGCCCGCTCACAAAGGGCAAGAAATCAACAGGAGCCAAGAAGAATACGACCTCAGCCGCGCTTCGCTTTGGCGAACAAGTTTCTGATGAAATCGGAGTAGCGATTACAAATCTCTCTTTCGATATCGAAGAAATTTTGCTGGATGGCCAAGTGCCGCTCGTGATTGGACCGACTGGTTGCGGAAAAACATCGGCACACCGGATGATTGCTTTGCGAAATAAGCAATCGTTGGTGGAATCTGCCGGTGCCGCCTCTTATTCGGATGCCGATATGGTCGGGATTGTCCACGTCAACGGCGATCCTTTCCCCGGTCCCCTGGCAGATGCCTTTAGTGCAGCGCGTGAAATGGATGAAGAAGTCCTGCTCTTCTTGGATGAATTCACCCGCTTCAACGCCCGCGCCCAAGAGGCACTTATGCGCCCACTCTTGCCCATCGCGGCAGATGCGGCGCAGGCGATGGGGATTGATACGGATGTTCCCGTTCGTATTACCTCAGCTCCTTTCTGGGGAACTGAATGGGGACCTGCCGATAAAATCCAAATGTCTTTGGCTTGTAACCCCTGGGGAACGAGCATTGACCCCGCTCTCATTCGGCGCACCACGCCCGTTTTTGCTGGTTTTCCCGATGACTTGGCTGAACTCTTTTCAGACAAAGTTGGGCAAGCGATCAAGGCAAGCTGGTCTGCGGTGGAAGATGGACGCTGGCCCCTGCCGATTGAGTATCAGGCTCTTGCGAAAGCAAAAAGCCCCGATGATGCCACTATCTTTCGTGCCTACAGCCACAGGCTACGCGCGATTGATCCCGCCGCGGCGGATGGATTTTCTGCCACACTCCAAAGCCTCGGCTTTTAGGAGATGGCAATGATGATTGACGACTATGAAGAAACCCGCAAGCGCATCGCCCTTGAACAGGCGATGACCAGACAAGCGGAGTTGATTTTATCTATGCTCGGTGCGAATCTGCCCGTTTTAATTCGCCCCCACGTTGTCCTGAAGAAAGCGGATACTGCTTCAACGGACGCAAAACGCTATATCAATATGCCCCCTGATTATGACGGAATCCCTACGATGGCGCCTGAATTTGCCTGGGTGCGGACTGCACTCCTGGCGCACGAACTCAGCCATTGGTTACAACCCTGTGATGAAATTGAGCAAGTCGAAAAAGACACGGGCTTGAGCCATGATTTTGCTAATGTCGTGATGGATATACAGGGAGAGGCGTTAAT
>JADGEO010000056.1 GCA_016744335.1 Anaerolineales bacterium | reverse complement strand
CTAGGCTAATTTTATGATTCACTAGCACTCTACCTCGAAATCTGAAAGCTCTAAAACTTTCAAACCTTTAAACTTGCTAACTTCTTAACTGTTTTTAAACGTCGTCTGCGGCTTGGATATTTTCTGCGCCAGGCAATGTGTCTATCAACGCGATAGGTTTATGGATGAGTTGAGGAATACAGCGTGGGCAGATAAAAAGTTTCTTTTCTTGGTAGTGCAAGTCGAGTAAGGGAATTTCTTTTTCGGTTAATTTACAGTTGAAACAGGTTTTCATTTTTTTTTCTCCAATAATTGTGGCACGACATTTATGTCGCATTTTTTAAGGGCGACATAAATGTCGCGTTACGATGGCGCAGATTGTACCTTATTCCAACTCGTATTTACAGCGTCCCTTTATACATCCCGCCATCCACAGTGAGCATTACGCCAGTGATATAGGATGCGGCGGGAGAGAGTAAAAATACAGCGGGATTAGCAAACTCTTGCGGTTCTGCCATACGCCCCAGTGGACATTCTTCCATTTGCTTGGATAATTCTTCCGAGACGCTCGTGTTTTGGGCTTGCGCGCGTGCCCCCATCAGCTCCGTGACCCGTTCCGTTTTTGTCCAGCCCGGCAAAATGGAGTTGAAGCGGATGCCCTCATGCCCCAGTTCTAGCGCCAGTGTTTTCGTTAATCCCACCGTTGCAGCGCGGATGCTATTGGATAGCACTAAATTTGGGATAGGTTGTTTCACTGAATAAGATGTAATTGTTAGCACACTGGCCGAATCTGATTCGCGTAAATAGGGCAATGCGGCTTTAATCAAACGCACATGGCTCATTAACGATAAATCAATTCCCTTTGCCCAATCATCTTCGCTAAAAGACTCAAATCCGCCGGGGGGAGGTCCGCCTGCGTTGGTGACGAGCAAATCTAAGCCACCGAGCGCAGAAACTGCCTTAGCAATCAAATCGGCGGGAGCAGCGGCATCGCCAATATCGGCAGGCAAGGCGAGTACGGGAATATCCTGTGCGTCTGTGATTCTCTTCGCCGATGCTGAGAGAGTCTCCGCATTTCTACCGTTGATAGCGACGCGAACACCCTCCTCAGCCAGCGTATTGGCGACTGCGTAACCCAGCCCGCGCGAAGCACCCGTGACGAGGGCGCGTTTTCCTTTTAATTTTAGATCCATTATTTTCTCCTAGGCCAAGATGAATCTTGCGTTACACTACTTGCGCTTCGCCATTTCCTTCTGCCTGCGCTTCTCTTCCTGCTTTCTGCGCCGATTTTCTTCCATTTTTTCGCGTGCGCGCTCTTTTTCGATTCTTGCCCAGTTATCGCGCAAGGTGACAATGCGATTGAAGACAAGGGTTTCATCTGTGCTATCGGAGTCGACTATAAAATAGCCCATTCTTTCAAACTGGAAGCGGTCGCCAGGACGCGCGTGTTTTAGGCTTGGTTCCATTTGGACGCGTGTATTTGTCGCCAACGAATCGGCGTTAATATAGTCAATGAAGGTTTTGCCATCTTCGCTATTCATCGGGTTGGGGACGCTAAAAAGCCGATCGTAGACGCGCACTTCGGCGGGTACTGCGCTATTTGCTTCCACCCAGTGAATGGTGCCGCGTACTTTGCGTCCGTCAGGGGCGTAGCCGCCTTTGGTTTCGGGGTCGTAAGTACAGTGGATTTCGACAATCTCACCAGCGGCATCCCGCACGATGTCGGTTGCCGTGACAAAGTATCCATAACGGAGGCGAACCTCACGTCCAAGAGCGAGGCGGAAATATCGTTTGGGCGGGTCTTCGTGAAAATCGCTTCGCTCTATATAAAACTCCCGAGAGAAGGGGATTTCCCGCGTTCCAGCAGAATCATCTTCGGGGTTATTCACAGCTTCTAGCATCTCCACTTTATCTTCAGGATAATTGGTGATGACGACCTTGAGCGGGTCGAGAACTGCCATGCGGCGGTCGGCACGGATATTCAAATCCTGGCGGATATGGTGCTCGAGGAGCCCCACATCGGCGGTGCTATTTTTTTTCGCCACGCCCGTTGCCTCCACAAAAGAGCGAATTGCTTCTGGCGTGTAGCCACGCCGGCGATAACCGCTGAGCGTGGGCATACGCGGATCATCCCAGCCCTTGACGAAACCTTCTTTGACGAGGCGCACGAGACGGCGTTTGCTCATGACAGTGTAAGTGAGATTTAAGCGGGCAAATTCGATTTGACGGGTGGGGAAAATCTCGAGTTCGTTGATGAACCAGTTGTAGAGCGGGCGATGATTTTCGTATTCGAGCGAGCAAAGTGAGTGGGTGATGCCCTCGATAGAATCGCTCTGCCCGTGTGCAAAATCATACATCGGGTAGATGCACCATTTATTGCCTGTGCGGTGATGTGGTGGCTCATGCAAAATGCGATACATAATTGGGTCACGCATCGAGATATTGCCAGAAGCCATATCAATTTTGGCGCGTAACACAATAGAGCCATCGGGGAATTCGCCATTTTTCATGCGCTCGAAAAGTGCGAGGCTTTCTTCGGCGGGGCGGTCTCGGAAAGGAGAGTTGCTACCCGGCTCTTTCAGCGTGCCGCGATTCTCACGGACTTCATCGGGGGTTTGCTCATCAACGTAGGCTTTGCCTTCTTTGATAAGTTGAATGGCAAAAGCATAGAGTTCATCAAAATAGTCAGAGGCGTAAAATTCGTTTTTCCATTTGAATCCGAGCCATTTTATATCTTCTTTGATCGCGTCTACATATTCCACTTCTTCTTTGACGGGGTTGGTATCATCGAAGCGCAGATTGCAGAATCCGTTGTTCTCTGCGGCGGTGCTAAAGGTGATAATCAGCGCGCGAGCGTGACCGATGTGCAAATAGCCATTTGGCTCTGGCGGGAAGCGTGTGGCAATATAGTCGAAACGTCCAGATGCCAAATCTTCGGCAACGGCTTCACGGATGAAGTTGGAGGGGAGGGTGTTTTCTTCTGTCATGGGGTTAATCCTTTTTAAACACAAAGGTCTCAAAGATTCACGAAGGGAAAAGCAAAAAAGGTTTTTCCTTTGTGGTACTTGGTGTTCTTTGTGTTTAGTGATTTTAAGTTTTTGTCCGCATTATTATAACAAAGATGCGCGCTGAAAGCGCATTTTGCTAGACGTATTTTTGCCTGCATGGTAAAATCTGCCCGCTGAATTGGGGGCTCGTCTAATGGCAGGACAGCTGTCTCTGGAACAGTAAATAGAGGTTCGACCCCTCTGCCCCCAGCAAAGAAAAAGCCCCTCATTTGAGGGGCTTTTTTGTGAGAAAGATAGCGTAAATTGAAGCTATTCTGTGGCAATCACCTTTACAGACCGCGCCAATAAAGAGGCACGAGCCTCTTTATCGAAATTTTTATTGGTAATCAGCGCATGAATCTTTTCAATTTCTGCTACTTCATAATTAGAAACCGTCCCCCACTTACTATGGTCAGCTACTGCATAAACAGGACCACGCGTCCGCTTCATCATTGTGCGAACAACTTCGGCTTCTGCGCTAGTCGGAAAAGTGCAACCATATTTCAAGCTAATGCCATCTACACCAATAAAAGTTTTATCGGCATAAACGCGCATTAAATTTTCAATCGCAAAATAGCCCCCAACAGAGAGAGAAATGGGCAAATATGTGCCGCCTAGCAAAATCAGCTCAAAGCCAATTTGCTCAATTTCTTGTGCCGCAAAAACATTATTGGTAATCACCGTTATATCGGCATTAGGGCGAATATGACGAATAATTTCAGTTGTCGTAGTGCCCCCATTTACAAAAATCACGTCGCCATTTTCAATTAAACTTGCCGCCAACTCTCCAATTTGGTGTTTTTCGCTAAGATTATTCTCTAACCGTTTCTGATACTCAGGCTCTCGCGACAAACGCTGGCTAAGTACCGCCCCACCGTGTGTCCGTTCAAGAAATCCCGTCTCTTCTAGCTTCTCCAAATCTCGCCGAATCGTTGCCTCAGATGCATTAAATAACCCACTTAGATTAACAAGACGCGCAGCCTTGTGGACGCGCAAATAATCTTGGATTTTCTTCCGTCTTTGGGCGGGGATAAGTGTTTCAGGCATAATAATTTCTGCTTTTATACTGGGATTTTCCGCTCCTTTCGCGTTTTGGGCTTGCTACCCTTTAATGAGCGGTTTTTTTGTCGATAAGCTTGCTTTCGCTAAACCAAGCCCTAAGCTGACAAAGTTTGAGCGATTTTCTAGTAAATTCTAACAGTTTATGAAAGTATTTGCAAAGTTTTTCTTTTTTAGATATAATTCCGTCGCTATTCTTAATCATATATAAAGCGGAATTATTTTATGTCCCTAACTATAGAAGAAGCAATTGCCCGCGTGCCACAATGGGCTAATGAAAAAGATTTGAAGACATCCCCTCTTACGGGCGGAATTACCAATGAAAATTTCCGCGTTGAAGTAAAAGGGGATGTTTTTGTTTTACGCATTCCCGGTGCAGATACCGAATTATTAGGTATAGATCGAGCAGTTGAATGTGCGGTTAGTCAAATGGTAGGAGAAGTTGGGATTGGTCCCGAAGTTTTTTATGTGATTGAGCCAGAAGGCTATTTAGTAACCAGTTTTATCGAGGGGCAATTGCCCCTCCCTGAAGTGTTGGGCAAAAAAGAAAATATCTGCCGTGTGGCTAAAGCGGTTAGGCGTTTTCACGAGATGGGTGCCATTCCTGAAAATTTCTCTCCCTTCCGTGTTGTAGAAAATTCTGCCGAGATTGCGCATGGCTTCAAGGTTGAATTCCCCGATAATTTTGGGTGGCTGGTTGAGCAGATGAAAGTTGCAGAAGAAGCCTTGAAGAAAAACCCTTTTACGCCAAAACTTTGCCATAACGATTTGCTGAATGCAAATTTTCTTGACGATGGTGAAATTCGCATTTTAGATTGGGAATATGCTGGGATGGGTGATCCCCTTTTTGATTTGGCAAATTTTTCTGTGCACCACGAGTTTAATGATGAGCAAGATCAATGGCTTTTAGAAGCGTATTTTGGTGAAATTAGCGATGCCAATTGGGCAAGGCTCAAAATTTTGAAGATAATTTCTGATTTTCGAGAAGCGATGTGGGCGATGGTGCAAATTGGCATTTCAAAACTTGATTTCGATTTTCGAGATTATGCCAATACCTATTTTTCCCGCACAGAGAAGGGGATGAATGGCGATAATTGGGATAAATGGCTAAGAGATAGTTTGTAAATAAGTATCTTGCAAGAAAACATAATTCTTGCAAGATTTCTTTTTAACGGGAGATGCTTTTTGCTAAAAAGTTGTTGATTAAGGGCACTCAAGCCTAAATCACGAGCGAGTCGCAGTATCCCATATCCGTAATGTGAGAGTTATCTCGCAGTTGTATGAAAAATAAAGGAGTAAGTCATGTCTATTGTAAGCGCAAAAGAAATGATGTTTGAAGCCGCAGAAGGTAAATATGCTGTTGGGGCGTTTAACATCACCAATATCATCCAGATGGAGGCGGTTGTTGAGACCGCAATTGAGAAAAGAGCACCGCTTATTATTCAGGCTTCTGTGACCCCATCGAAGTTTTTGGGTCCAAAAGTGATTGCGGCTGTTTATCGAACATTGGCTGAAACTGCGCCAATCCCGATTTGTTTACATCTCGACCACAGCACCAGCGTAGATTTTTGCAAAGAATGCGCCGATGCCGGTTACACCAATTTGATGATTGATGCCTCGAAGCAAGAGTATGAGGAAAATATCCGCCAAACTAGAGAAGTGGTAGATTATTGCCATTCGCTTGGCGCCCTTTCTGTTGAAGGCGAGTTGGGTACTGTTTCGGGTGTAGAAGATCAGGTAGTTGTGGCAGAAGATGAAGCCCAACTTTGTAGCCCAGCACAAGCTGTTGATTTTGTTGAGCGCACTGGTGTTGATATTTTTGCCCCCGCTATTGGCACAGCGCATGGTGTTTATAAGACGAAAAACCCCAAAGTAGATTTTGAACGTTTGGGTGAAATTAACCAAATTCTGAATGGGAATGGGATTAAAACACCTTTGGTCGTTCACGGCGGCACTGGTTTGAGTAAAGAGTACGCGATTAAGCTTGTTGAAATGGGCGGCGCGAAGTTCAATGTTTCGACTGAATTGAAACACTCGATGATTGATGCTGTTTATACTTATATTTCAGCAAATCGTGATGAATATAACCCTGGCAAAATTGATATTGCTATCAAAGCGGCGATTCGCGGAACCGTTGGTCGCTGGATTGATATTTTAGGAAGTGCAGGAAAAGCATAGATCAGACTTTAGACTTAAGACCTAAGATTTTTAGCTGAAGTCTTAGGTCTAATGTCTTATGTTTTCAAAAATAAGGAGAATGAAAAATGACTAAAGAAGTTCAAGAGTATTTCGTCCCGTGGGTAAAAGGGATTTCGATGTATGTTTCAGAGCATATTGAATTAGCATGGCGACAGCCCGAATTACATCGGATGATGTCGAATGAGAATCCCTTTGAGCCTTCAGAGAAGGTTTTAGAGGCTATTCAGAATTTTGGTAAAAAAGCGAATCGCTATCCTGACCAAGGGACAGCGGTGCGTACAAAATTGGCTGAAATTAATGGACTCGGTGGTGCCGAAAATGTAATTATTGGCAATGGTTCAAGCGAAGTTTTTGATAATATCTTCAGATCTTTCCTTGAAGTAGGTGATGAAGTAATTCAACATACCCCTTGTTTTGGCATCTATAAATTACGCTGTAATATCCTCGGCGGGAAGTTGGTCTCTGTGCCAATGATTTACGAAGATGAAACGCTCAAATTTGATGTTGATTCTGTTTTAGCCGCAATTACCGATAAAACTAAAGTTATTGTTATTGCTAACCCTAATAATCCTTCTGGGAACTTCATGGCAGAAGAAGATTTTATCAAGGTTGCAGAGACGGGCATCCCCTTCATTATTGATGAGGCTTATATCGAGTTTGCTGGTCTTGAAAAATCACATGTTGGCATGGTTAAAAAATATAAAAATGTGCTTATCACGCGCACGCTTTCGAAAGCTTATGGCTTGGCAGGAATGCGTTTCGGCTACGCTCTCGGCGATGCAGATGTGATTGGTCAAATCTCTGCGGCGTTGCTTCCGTGGAATGTTGGCACGATCCCGATGTGGGCGGCGTTGGCGGCATTGGAAGATGAAGAAGGCTTGAAAATGCGCGTTGATTTCAATAATAGCGAAGTTGAATATATTGAGAGTTCACTCAGCGTTATCCCCGGCTTTACGATTTTCAACTCTGCTTCTAATTACATCTTATTTGATGGAACAGGCACTGGAAAAGCTGGCGATGATTTGGTCGCTTATGCTCAAGAAAAGGGCATCATTCTTCGCCCACAAAATCACATGTACGGATTTGATGGCTGGTTCCGTTTGACTTTGGGAAGCAAAGAAGAAAACAGAATGGCTGTTGAAGCTATTCTTGAGTTTTATAAATAATTAAGTGATAAAGCGCATGGTGATTTTTTCATCGTGCGCTTTTTTTGTCCCTGCCCCCTCTGTCCTTCGGACATCTCCCCCCGAAGGGGGGAGAATTTGTCCCTTCCCCCTTCGGGGGAAGGTTAGGATGGGGGCAGAAAGGAAAAATATAATGTCAAAAATAAAAGCAGTATTTTTCGACCAAGATGGCGTGATTATTGACACGGAGCGAGACGGACATCGCGTTGCCTTTAACGAAACCTTTAAGCATTTCGGCTACGATTTTGAGTGGGACGTGGATTATTACCATGAACTTCTCCAAGTTGCGGGCGGTAAAGAGCGGATGAAACATCATCTTAAGACCAAAGGTTTTGGCGAGGGTGTTGAAATCGCTGACGAAGATGTAGATGAACATATCAAGGCGATGCACAAGCATAAAACAGCAGTTTTTGTTGAATTGATTGAGACTGGGAAATTACCCCTACGTCCCGGTGTGAAGCGATTGATGCAAGAAGTGAATGATGCTGGCTTATTATTGGGCATTTGCACCACGTCTAATGAAAAAGCGGCGCAAGCCGTAGTTAATGGTTTGCTCAAAGAGATTAAATTTGAGTTTGTTCTTGCAGGCGATATTGTTGATAATAAAAAACCAGACCCCGAGATCTATAATTTAGCCCTTAGCAAAAGCGGATTTGCGCCTGATGAGTGCATCGTTGTTGAAGATTCTCGCAATGGTGTTTTGGCTGCGCGTGCGGCTGGTTTGAATATCGTTGCGACTACCAATATCTATACTGCCAGCGAAGATCTTTCAGATGCGAATATCAAAGTCACTTGTCTCGGCGATGATGTCAGCGATGGTTGTGAACTAAAAGCTGGTGGAGAGGGGATTGATTATGATGGCGTTTTGCACCTTGAGCAGTTGATGGCGTACTTTGGCTAGACGCGCTAAAAGTATCTGTTCGCACAAAGGTTTGTCGAAGGCTGGCAAGTTGAAATCGCGTTCGTTTTCGATATTCCAATAGTTTTTTGAGTTATGCCGATTGTAGATAGTAGTCATTGGGTGGATGCTTATTTCCCGGCTAGTGACTATTATCTCTTTAAAATTGCTGGTTAGAATTAGATTGTCTTATAAAACTCCATGATATAATTTCTTGTTGGCAATATCCGTCTTGGAGGTTGTTTTCCCATTTTTCTATAAATCTAAAACTTAGTATTGCGTGTAATTGAGTAGCGTTCTTTGTATTTAAGGAGGTGATGTGCAACAAAAAAGATTTGCTATAAATGTTTGAATAATATCCTATTAAACCTATTTAAGGAGTAAAAGAGTATGTTAAAGAAATCTGCATTATGGATTATCACCCTGGTAATCTTAGCGTCTATGATTTTATCCGCTTGTGGTGGTGATGCCGCCCCCGAAGCTCCTGCCGAAGAAGCCGCCCCTGCCGAAGAAGCCGCCCCCGCCGAAGAAGCCGCACCTGTCGCCGAAGATGGTGGTTGTGCCGCAACAACTTTAGCAGACGGCGATTATGCCCGTGTTTACGAATTAGCAGATTATGAAGCCATGCAAGATTGCACGATGGCTTTCGCTGGGAACCCAGATATAGCTGATTTGAATGGCCAAATTGGCAATAACCCTGAATTACTCCCTGTAGAAGAACGTGTTCCTGCTGAACCTTTGGTCGTTGTCCCTTACGAGGCTATTGGTCAATATGGTGGCACTTTTCATGCAACTTCAAACGCTACCGAGTCGGGTACTTCTGACTTTTTAGCAGTTCGTCACGTTAACTTCGTTCGCTACAGCGATGATTACGTTACTATTGAACCCAATATCGCTAAAAGTTGGGATTGGAATGATGATTTCACCGAAGTAACATTCCATCTTCGCGAAGGCCATAAATGGTCAGACGGTGAGCCATTTACCTCTGCTGATGTTGCCTTCTGGATGAATGATATTGTTCTCAACACAGATATTTATGAAAACACACCTAGCTGGGTTCAATTCGGCGACGGTACAATGTCTGTTGAAGCAATTGATGACACAACTGTCAAATTCGTCTTCCCTGTACCAACCCCGGGTATTGTGAGCTTCTTTGCAACCTCCTTCCGCCAACCCTTCCAACCCAAACATTTCTTTGATAAGAAAGTTGCCGATGGTATGGATTTTGTTGACGCTGTCACACTCTACTACGGTCTCAGTGATTGGACTGATGTTCCCTCGCCGTTACTTAGTGGTGAGGCTGATGATGTAAAACCCACACTTGAATCACATATCCTCGTTGAAGAGAATACCGAAGGTCGCCACTTTGTTGCCAACCCTTATTTCTTTATGGTTGACACAGCTGGAAACCAATTGCCTTATATCAACGAACAAGATGAAATCTACGTCCCAGACGCAGAAGTTCGTAACCTGAAAATCACTAACGGTGAAGTTGACTATAAAGTTCAGTCTATCTCCATCATTGATTACCCCCTCTACAAAGACCACGAAGCAGATGGTGATTACACCGTTGACTTGGGCTCAGGCGTTGGCTCGAATTTGTTCTATGGCTTCAACTTGACTCATGAAGATGAAGGCTTACGCGAAATTTTCAACGACCTTCGCTTCCGCCAAGCAATGTCTATTGCTATCGACAGAGATGAAATCGTTGAGTTGATTTATCTTGGTCAGGCAGAACCCATGCAAGCTTCCCCCGCAGATGGCAATACTGTCAACTTCGTCACGGCTGAACACCAGAATGCCTTCATTGAATACGATCTGGATGGTGCAAATGCATTGCTAGATGAAATGGGCTTGGTTGATGTTGACGGCGATGGTCTCCGTGAACGTGCAGATGGCTCTGCTCTTGTGCTTGAACTTCAATACTCCACTCAAAGTGGTCCTGCTCAACTTCAAGAATTGATAAAGAGCTATTGGGATGCCGCTGGCATTGCTACCACCCTTAAAGAAGTTACCTCTGACGAATATCGTGAAAGAGGAACAACAAATGGGGCAGATGTAGTCACTTGGTTATATGATGCTACAGCTGGTCCAGTTATTGTGCTAGATACCGCCATGCTTTTGCCCCCCTTCGGTTACGCATTCAATCCTGGCGTAGCTTACCTGTGGGAACAATGGGTAGCAAGCGACGGTGCTGAAGGCGTTGAGCCTCCTGCAGATGTCCTCGAACTCTACGATCTTGTCGCAGAATTCCTCCAATACCCACTTGGCTCAGCAGAAAGCGATGCTGTAGGTGAAAAGATTGTTGATATTCATGTAGACAATCTGCTAAAGATTGGTATTGCTGGAAATATCCAAATGCCTATCATTCACACAAACCGCCTGCAAAACTTTGGTCCTTACGCTGTAGTAGCCTATGATTACTATCGTGTTTACCCCATGATCCCCGCAGAATGGTACTTCTCTGAATAATCATTAGACTAAACCTGACAGGTCGTGCTTCTGTGAAGCCTAAGACCTGTCAGGTTTTTTGTATATTCTGGGATGTGGAACCGCGTTACGTTCGCGTTTCGGACTAGGGTACTGAAACCCAAGCATCCGCGTGGTGTGAGCGTCTCTACATGACACGTTGGCAATAATGTTGATAGATAGCAAGCAAGTTGAAAACAAGCACGAAGCGAGGCTTTTCATCTTATAAAAAATAAATTTAATCTTATAAGGGTTGAAAGTTCTTAATCCAAAGAAAATCCCTCGTAGTAATCGCTTTAGCGATTATTCTTACTCCAATCAAGTGAAGAGGAAGAAAAAATGGTCAAATTTTTGATTAAACGCACACTAGGCATGGTTGTGACCATGTTTTTTGTGTCAATTATGATTTTTGTGATTATGGAGCTTCCCCCAGGGGATTATGCAGAACGGTGGGCATTCCGCAAATTTTCAGGGACAGGCGCGCAAATTACCGAAGCAGACCTTGATAATATCCGCGCAAATTTTGGGTTAGATCGTCCCGCGCCAGAACGTTATTTAACATGGATTAAAGATATTGTCTTACATGGTGATTTTGGACAGGCTTTTGCTTTTCAAACTTCAGTAAATAATGTGATTGGGCAAAAAATCTGGTTAACCTTGGCTATTCTTTTTTCAACGTTGATCATTACTTATACTATTTCTATTCCTGTAGGCATGTATGCCGCTGTTCGGCAAAATTCTGTGGAGGATCATGCATTAACGATCTTCAGTTATTTGGGATTTGCCCTCCCTAACTTTTTGCTGGCTCTTGTTTTGCTTTATATCATGACAACTTATTTCGGCACATCTGTTGGGGGGCTTTTTTCACCCGAATATGCAGATGAGCCTTGGAGCAAAGGAAAAGTCTTAGATTTATTGAGCCATCTTATAATCCCTGCAATTATTTTGGCATGGTCGGCAACTGCATTTCAATTACAAACGGTGCGCGCGACTATGCTTGACGAGTTGAACACTCTTTCAGTAACCGCCGCCCGAGCTCGTGGCGTTGCTGAGTGGAAGTTGCTTATTAAATACCCCGCTCGTTTAGCGATTAACCCCGTTATAAGCACAATGGGTTTTGATGCCAATCGTATTTTTTCAGAATTACCCATCGTGGCACTGGTATTGGGATTGCCCGAATTAGGCGGATTATTGCTTAAATCTTATCTCGATTTAGATATGTACGTGGCAGGTGCAATTTTGCTCATTTTGACCTTTATGATTGTCTTCATGAATTTTCTCTCTGATATTTTACTGGCGTTCTTAGATCCGCGAGTAAAGCTAATAGAAGGTTAAGAGAAATGACAAGTAATAATTACCCCACACTCCCCCCGCCTGAAAAAGATTTAAACGAATCCGAAGAAGCAAAGCGTTATTATTCTGCTTCTCAATTTCAATTAATTTGGTGGCGTTTTAAAAAACGCCGAATTGCTAAAATTGGTGCGCTGGTATTAATTATCATGGCATTGTCAGGACTTTTTGCTGAATTTTTTGGTCCCTATACGGGGACAACGAGAGTTAGCGAATCTGTTTTAGTTGCCCCACAAATTCCCCGATTTTGCAATAGTGAAGGCTGTACCTTACGCCCCTTTGTCCCCAGTACTATCTCGAAGCGCAACCCAGAGACATTAAGAATGGAAACAAAGGTTGACCCATCCGTGCGCCGCGATATTTACTTTTTTGTTGAAGGTGAGCCTTATGAGTTATTGGGCTTTTTTCCAATGAATACTCATTTATTCGGCGTAGAGGAGGGGACTATTCACATCTTTGGCACAGATAGCTTAGGGCGAGACCTTTATACTCGCACTTTAATTGCAACTCGAACATCACTATCTATCGGTATCATTGGCGTTATCATTGCCTTCATCTTGGCGCTCATTATAGGTGGAGCCGCAGGTTATTTTGGCGGGTGGATTGATTATGTTATCCAGCGTCTTACCGAAATCGTGCGTGTTATTCCTGTAATTCCATTATATATGGGGCTTGCCGCGGCATTTCCTAAAGAGTGGTCTTCTTCCCAAGTTTATTTCGCTATGACTTTGATTTTAGCACTTGTTGGCTGGCCTACCTTAGCCCGGCGTATTCGCGGAAAATTACTAAGTCTACGCGGTGAAGATTACGTCATTGCCGCTAATTTAGCTGGGGCTAGTCCTAGCCGAATTATTGGCAGGCATTTACTTCCTGCTTTCTCTAGCTATATTATTGTAGATTTAGTCATCTCCTTCCCTTATATGTTATTGAGCGAAACAGCATTAAGTTTTGTAGGCTTGGGATTGCGCCCGCCAACAGTTAGTTGGGGTGTTCTTTTACAGGATGCACAAACAGTCCGCGCTATAGAGCAAGCACCGTGGCTCTTTATTCCCGCACTCTTTGTGGTCGTTGCTGTTTTATCCTTTACCGTGCTTGGCGATGGCTTGCGCGACGCCGCAGACCCATACCAAGTCTAGATAGACCCTGCTTGCAATGCTATCTATTGCAACTTTCTACATAGCCTCAGCGTTCAGCGTTGAGACAAGGATAGGAAATATCCTGTAGGAGATAATTTCATGGAACAAAGCAAAAAAAGTACACAAGATAATCTCTTAGAAGTTAAAAATCTTAAAATTTCCTTTAAAACAGATGAAGGAATTGTTACCGCTGTTGACGGGATTGATTTTTCGGTACGACAGGGACAAACATTAGGCATTGTCGGCGAAAGTGGATCAGGTAAAAGTGTTAGCACTTGGTCTATTATGCGCCTTTTGCCCAAAAATTCGATTATAGATGAAAATTCTTCCATCCAATTCCAGCGTAAAAGCGGAAAGACCGTTGAGATTACCAAACTCAAGACAAAGAGCAAAGAATTACGTGAGATTCGCGGTGGAGAAGTTGCACTCATATTCCAAGAACCAATGAGTTCTTTCTCTCCCGTCTATACCATTGGCAACCAGATTATGGAGGCAGTCCTCCAGCATCGGGATGTGACTGATCAAGAAGCGGAAGAAATAGCGGTAGATATGCTAGACCGTGTGGGGATTTCAAACCCGCGCCAACGGTTTAAGCAATATCCCTTCGAACTCTCTGGCGGGATGCGCCAACGGGCAATGATAGCCGTAGCGTTATCCATGAACCCCTCTCTGCTAATTGCCGATGAGCCAACCACATCGCTAGATGTAACCATTCAGGCACAGATTTTGGAGTTAATGAACGAGCTTCAAAAAGATTTGGGCATGTCCATTATTTTTATTACTCATAACCTGGGCGTAATTGCTCAAGTAGCAGATGAAATAGAGGTGATGTATTTAGGCAAAATCCTGGAGCGTGGCACAACTAAAGAAATTATTAATCAGCCAAAGCATCCTTATACCAAAGCACTCATAAAAGCCATTCCGCGTCTTGACCATCTAGGCGAACGATTAACAGCTATTCAGGGCGATATTCCCAGCCCTCTTTCTCGCCCTGTTGGTTGTCCTTTTTATACACGTTGTGATGACGTGATTTCTGGTGTATGCGATGTTAAAATGCCAGAACCCACTCATCTTAGTGATACCCATACCGTATATTGCTTCTTGCACGAGGAAAAAGATGTCTGATACCTTACTCGAAATTAAAGACTTAAAAGTCCATTTCCCTATTCGTAACGATAGCCTATTTGGCGGGGTCGAAAATTATGTAAAAGCTGTAGACGGTGTTTCTTTTCACATCGAAAAAGGTGAAACATTGGGGCTAGTGGGTGAAAGTGGCTCAGGGAAAACTACAATAGGACGCTCTATTCTACGAGCCATAGAACCAACAGGTGGAAAGGTTACCTTCAATGTAGATGATGAAAGTATTGATTTATCGCAACTTAGCGATAAAGAAATGCGGAAATTTCGCAAACATTTGCAACTCATCTTCCAAGACCCATACTCTTCTCTAAATCCGCGCATGACTGTGCGCGATATTATCGCTGAACCTCTTGTTGCTCAAAAATTAGCCAAAGGCAAAGAAGTAGATGAACGCGTTCAAGAAGCCGCCGCACTCTGCAAGCTCAATGTTGAATTTCTGCGCCGTTTCCCGCACGCTTTTAGCGGTGGCCAACGTCAACGCATTGGCATTGCTCGCGCCCTGGTTTCAAATCCGCAATTTATTGTTTGTGATGAGTCTGTTTCTGCGCTCGATGTTTCTATTCAAGCAGAAATTCTTAACCTGCTCATGGACTTACAAGAAAAACTTGGTTTCACCTATCTCTTCATTGCCCATGATTTAAGCGTAGTGGCACATATCTCTAAACGAGTTGCCGTGATGTATTTAGGGCAGTTTGTAGAGCTTGCCCCCACAAAATCTCTTTTTCATGCCCCGAAGCATCCTTACACCGAAGCACTTATGTCTGCAATTCCTGAAGTGAACCCAGACATAGCCATGACCCCAGTAGAGTTAAAAGGTGAAATCCCCAGCCCAATTAATCCACCCTCAGGCTGTCGTTTCCACACTCGCTGTACTTATACACAAGATATTTGTAAAATAAAAGAACCCGTATGGAAAGAAGTAGAACCCGGGCATTTTGCCTCTTGTCATTTTGTAGATACCCTAAACTTACAAGGTGTCGAAATGTCATCCCCCGCCAAATCCCCCCTCACGGGAAAGAATTAAACCCTTTCCTATAGACAATAGGGTAGAAGTAGCCTAAAAGGAGAATGCCTAATGGTAAAAAAAATCCTAGTGCCCCTTACTAAATCTGCACGTAGTCATAAAATCTTAGCAGAGGTAGAAAAATTTGTTTCCCCAGACGATAGCAAAATCATTCTTTTTTATGTGCATAAACCACCTAAAGGCTCGGGCTTTGCCGTTATCGATTATCGCTCTGATTACGCGCTTGCACAAGATGGTGAGCCAATGGGTCCTAAAGCGTACCCAGTTTTTTCGAGCCAAGAAGAAGATAGCCTTCAATCTGAAGC
Organism: Anaerolineales bacterium; assembly: GCA_016744335.1. GTDB lineage: Bacteria > Chloroflexota > Anaerolineae > Anaerolineales > Villigracilaceae > Desulfolinea. Next base: position 7,538 of record JADGEO010000056.1, on the reverse strand, counting down.
TGATGTTGCATTGCTCCCTGTAACCAACCATCTACGGGAAAAAGGCTACGATATTAGCATGCAATACTGTTTTGTAGATGCGGTCGTAGATGAGATTGTGCGCATTGTAAAGCGGGATGAAATTGACATGATCGCCATGTCTACCAGTGCGCGCGTGGGCATTTCACGCTTCTTTTTTGCAGATATTGCAGATAGAGTCACGCAAAGGGTTGATATTCCTGTCTTGCTAATTCACCCTAAAAAATAACCGGAAGGAAGAGGTGCGCGTGTTTTGGGCTTGTTTGCCCTTCATTAGCTTGGTGCGGAGTTGGGCTTTTTACCGTTAAAACCCCCTCGTAGTAATCGCTTTAGCGATTAAAGGTTAAAAAATGAGCAAAGTAATTCTTGTACTCTCAGATGCATTGCGTTACGATACTGCCGTTGAGCAAATGGGTTTTTTAGGACATTTGCTTGAGAAAAAACTTGCTAGTCTTTATAAAATTGTTGGTGAACTCCCCTCCATGTCGCGCCCTATGTATGAGACAATCCATACAGGATTGCCGGTCATAGAGCATGGGGTTTACTCTAATTATGTTGTGCGGCGTTCTAATCAGCCCAATATCTTTCAAGCAGTACGAGATGCTGGGAAAACCACCGCGGCAGTTGCTTATTCATGGTTTTCAGAACTTTATAATCATGCACCTTATGACATCATTGAAGACCGTGAAGTAGATGGTGAAGGTTTGCTCATTCAGCATGGGCGTTTTTACTTTGATGATGCTTATCCTGATAGCGAACTTTTTGCTACAGCGGGGATGCTTGTGCGTAAATTTGACCCTGATTATCTCCTTATTCATCCTATGGGCATGGATGATACGGGGCATAAATATGGCGCAGATTCAAAAGAGTATCGCGTTCATGCCATTCGGCAAGACGTGATGCTTGCTAACTTAATCCCAGAGTGGTTAGCGCGTGGTTATACCACCCTCATTACTGGTGACCATGGTATGAATGCCGATAAAATGCACGGCGGCACTACACCCGATATGCGCGAAGTTCCTTTATATATTATTTCTCCTGATTCTCAAGGCAAAGGAGATACAGGTGAAATTGCCTCCCATTTAGATATTGCCCCAACTATTTGCAAATTGCTTGATCTTCCCATCCCAGATACGATGAAGGGGACGGTTTTGGTTTGAGAAACTATTAGTTTGGTAAATAAAAACACCTCGTGCAAAAAAGGCGAGGTGTTTTTTATTTAACGGTAAATGCTTCTCGTAAGAAAGATGTTTTTTTACGGGAGCAAGCCAAAATCACGCGCATTTCGCTTGCTCCCCATCCGGCTTTATGTTGTTGTTACTTTTTTTAGCATTCCCCCACTTGCCTGATGTCCCTGACCGATAACAATGAAGGCATCTTTGTCAATTTCGGCAATGATATTTTTGAGTATATTTGCATCAGAGCGGACGAGGGTACAAAAAAGGACGGTGTGATCGTCTTTGGTGAACATACCTTGGGCTTCCCAAGATGTTACGCCTACGCCAAGCTGGGTAAATATACCTTCGGTTACGGCATCTGGTGAGTTTGTAACGATAAAAGCTGTGCGAATTACGCTAGGACCTTCGAGAATATAGTCGGTTGCTAAACCAAAAATATATAAAGCTAAAAATGAGTAGAGAGCACGTTCCCAGCCAAAAATTTGTCCGAAAATTAGTAAAATCACGCCATCGGTAAGAATATATGCCTGGCTGATTGGTAGCCCTGTTTTTAACTGCAAAATACGGGTAACGATGGCAAGCCCAGCGGTGGTACTGCGCCCATGAAAAATTAGCCCTGTTCCTATACCGCCTAAAATGCCTCCGAAAAGGGCATTGAGGAGTAAATCGTCTGTGATGCCCGCGGGGAGGATATTGGCAAAAAAATCTATTCCTAAATTATATATAAGCACCGTGTAAAAGGTGCGGGTGAGAAAACTGAAACGCCCAAGATAAAAAAAACCGATGATGAGCAAGGGGATATTTAGTAGAAGCATCATCATGCCAACGGGCAAACCTGTAAAGTGGCTAATCATAATGGCGGAAGCCGTTACGCCACCACCGGGAGCTATATTTGATGGGATAAAGAAAACGTCTATGGCAATAATTAGTATGAAGGCGCCAAGAGTGATAATGAGATATTCTATAAAAAATTTCTTCCAATCGGTGGTTTTTATTTTTTCTTTTATGTTCATTTTGTGTTTGTACCAAGTAAAGATGGTTTTGATGTAGCGAAGTTGAGCAATGAAATTTAATAGTGTTTTATGGCGTTTCTTTTGATGCAATTTCCCTGCGGTTAATGGCTGTTACCCAACGTAAAAAGACGGTGATGCCACCAAATAGAAGTGCAATAAGGGTCATTGCACCGATGGCTGATAAGGATGCCGATTGTTGCGTAGCAAATAACAGTTCTATTTGTTCTACGGGTGTGTCGGTGACTGTGCTGTCGGGTGTAGATAATAAGGTTGGGATATTGGTAACTGATACCAAGACCATAGAAAGTGCTAGGGCAATACTGCTGGCAAAAATTTGCGTTCCGCCTAAAATCCCGTGTGTGAGTGCGTATCCCGCCCAATCTCCTAGAGAGTATTTTGATTTTTCAACACCTGAGTTGCTAGAGAAAAACCACATCAGGTAAAAAGTAAGTATTGAGAAAATAAAGATGCCCGTCATCATAAAAAAAACGATGGGATTTGTTAAAATAGCAGAAAGATTAAAAAGTTGCCTAAAGACATCGTTAGCCAAAAACCAGAGTAGCAGAAAAGGCAAAAGAATCCAGAAAACAGATAAAAAACGACTTTTGGGGTATTTATTCCATCTACGTAAAATCCAAACGATAGTGAGCAAATAAGGCAGTAGAAAGAGTAGTAAGGTGATAATTGATGAAAAAGAGCTTAATAATTGTGGGGAAAGCGCAATAACATAATTATTCTCAGTAACCATATCTTCAAGTGTGTCAAAGAGTAGAGAGGTAAGCATGTACATGAGTATTACGCTGATTATCCCCGTGATAGATAAGGTATAGGCAGGGAGTCGGAAAAGCCAACCTGTTTTAGCGGAAGGAGCCGATTTGTCTTCTGGCTTCAAATCTAAAGCAAACAGAAGACCACCCAGCGCACCCAAAAATATAGATGGAAGGATAAATAGCCATATCATGCTATAGGTCTGTTGGATAGTTCTCATGATTGCGTTAAATAAAACTTCTGTCCCCGCTAATTCTGATAAATTTAAGTCTAAATTTTTGTAAATTTCTTGCTGAGCAAGTAATCCTGCCCATGGCGCACCGACTAGGTTGAAGCTTAGCGCACCAGCAATAAGCCCTGCACTGGCGCCATGTCGGAGTGATTCTTTCCAATTACGCGCCTTATTCCATAAAGCAGAGAGCCAACCGCCCAAAAATAAAGAAATGGCAGTGAAAATAGATGCGGTGATGATAACCTGCTGATCTTCAAAAACACCCTCCCAAAATGGGGAAGCCCAACCATCAATAAATTGGGCGGGGAGCATATCATAAGCCAAGCGCATAAGTGCGAAATAAGAGCCAAGTGCAGCAAGAAGACCGGCAAATATCGTTTTTAGGCTCATTTTTCAAAAATCAGATTTAGGGTAGAAAAATTGGGAAGAATGAGATTTTAAGCATTATAGCCACTGATTACACGGATTAGTTCTGATTTTTTAAGATTGAAATCTGAGAAATCAGTGTAATCAGTGGCAGGTTTTGTCTTATTTATTCTATCTTTCGATATTTAGCGCATTCCAACCAGCATACTCAGCCATATCGCCGAGTTCGTTTTCAATGCGAAGCAATTGATTATATTTTGCTACACGGTCAGAACGAGCAGGGGCACCTGTTTTGATTTGCCCTGTGTTCAGCGCAACAGCTAAATCGGCAATAGTTGCGTCTTCGGTTTCACCAGAACGATGTGAAGCGACTGCTGTCCAGCCAGCTTTGTGGCACATTTCTACAGCTTGCATGGTTTCAGTGAGAGAACCAATTTGGTTGACTTTCACCAAAAGGGAGTTTGCGGCTTTTTCATCAATACCACGTTGCACACGTTCGGGGTTGGTGACCAAAAGGTCGTCTCCAACAATTTGGAGTTTGTCACCGAGTTGGGCGGTCATCATCTGGAAGCCTTTCCAATCATCTTCGGCGAGTCCATCTTCGATGGAGACGATGGGGTATTGGTGTACCCAATCTGCCCAAAATGCGACCATTTCTTCGCTATTTAGTTTTTTACCTTCTGTGCGGAGATTATAGAGTCCCGTTTTCTTGTCATAGAATTCAGATGCGGCGGGGTCAAGTGCGATTCCAATTTCTTCACCAGCTTTGAAACCTGCTTTTTCAATTGCCTCAAGAATGACTTCAACGGCTTCTGCGTTGGATTTTAGTGCAGGGGCGTAGCCGCCCTCGTCACCAACTAAGGTCGCGTATCCGTGAGATTTTAAGACTGATTTCAAAACATGATAAATTTCTGTGCCCCAGCGTAACCCTTCTTTGAAATTGGGTGCGCCGAGTGGCATAACCATAAACTCTTGTGCATCGGTTGATTGCCAGCCAGTATGTGCGCCACCGTTGAGAATGTTCATCATTGGGGTTGGCAACAAATGTGCATGAACGCCACCCAAGTATCGGTAGAGCGGCAAAGCAAGTGAATTTGCCGCGGCTTTGCTAACTGCCAGACTCACGCCCAAGATCGCGTTTGCGCCAAGCCGAGCTTTATTTGGTGTTCCATCTAAGGCTAAAAGCGTTAAATCAATTTCGCGCTGTTCGCTGGCATCCCATCCAAAAAGGGAATCGGCAATCTCTTCGTTTACATTGGCGACTGCGTTGGCAACGCCTTTTCCGCTGTAGCGTTCTTTATCACCATCGCGCATTTCTAGGGCTTCGTGCACGCCCGTAGATGCGCCTGAAGGTACTGCGGCGCGACCATAAGAGCCATCTCCAAGGATGACTTCAACCTCGAGGGTTGGGTTGCCGCGTGAATCAAGAATCTCAAGTGCTGAGATGTTTACAATTGTGGTATCCATATTTTTTTTGCTCCTGTTTTGTTGAAATAATAATTTGATTTGATGGGATGCACCGCTACGCGCTCATTTTGGGCTTGGTTGCCCTTTATTAGCTTTATGCGCGGCGTAAACGGTGGGTAGCGCGCCTCACGTTAGAGAAAAGTTGCTTTAGGGCAATCAGGTTCAGGGCGCGCAGGTCCCAATTTCTTTATCCTAAGTATACTGCAAGATTAAATTTTCGCTACCTTTTTGGTGCTCTTTAAAAATCCCACAAAGAGCGGATGGGGTCTCATGGGGCGTGAGAGAAATTCGGGATGGAATTGACTGCTGACCATGAAGGGGTGGTCTTTTAGCTCTGCGATTTCTACGAGCATATTATCGGGGGATGTTCCAGAGAAAACCATGCCATTTTCTTCAAATTCTTTTCTATATTTGTTGTTAAATTCAAAGCGATGGCGGTGTCTTTCATTGATTTCTTCTTTATTATAAGATTTTTGAGCAAGAGTGCCTTTCTGCAAAGCGCAGGGGTAAAGCCCCAAGCGCATAGTGCCGCCCATATCGCTGATATTGCGTTGTTCGAGCATGAGGTCTATAACGGGGTGGGGCGTGCCTTGGTCAAATTCGGATGAATTGGCGTTTTCGTAGCCCAAAACATTGCGGGCAAATTCTATGCACATCAGTTGCATGCCCAAACATAAACCGAGATAGGGAATTTTATTTTCACGCGCATATTGCGCCGCTAAAATTTTGCCTTCTATGCCACGTTCTCCAAAGCCACCCGGCACGATGATGGCATCGGCAGATTCTAATGCATCTAAATTTTTTCCTTTTTCAAGGTCTGCAGAGTGAATCCAGACAACTTCATCTTCCACGCCTATTGAGAGTGCGGCATGGCGCAATGCTTCGCGAACAGACATATACGCGTCTTGTAATTCTATATATTTACCAACTAAGGCGATTTTTATTTTAGGTTTATCGGCGTTAATTTTCTTTGATAATTCTTTCCAAGGTTTTAGATTTGGTTTTTTGCTTGCCTTTAGATTGATTTTCTCAATAATATAATCGGCTACGCCCGCTTCTTCGACCAAAAGTGGGATCTCATATAAAGAGTTTGCCGTTTTCATGGGCACTACGGCGCGTTTTTCTACATCACAGAAGAGAGCGATTTTGTCTATAATTTCTTGGTCTACATCGTAGTCTGAGCGGGCAATAATCATGCTGGGGGCAATACCGATGCCGCGCAGTTCGGCGACTGAGTGCTGGGTGGGTTTGGTTTTTAGCTCGCCTGTTGCGCCGATGTAGGGCAACCAAGTGACATGCACAAAATAGGTGTTTTCTGTGCCTACTTCGTTTCTCATTTGGCGCAGAGATTCCATAAAGGGTTGAGATTCTATATCGCCCACCGTGCCGCCGATTTCGATGAGCATAATTTCGGCTTTGGTTGTATGCGCGGCTAAACGAATGCGCCGTTTTATCTCATTGGTGATATGGGGGATAATTTGAATTGTCCCGCCTAAATAATCGCCGCGTCTTTCTTTAGAGATGACTTCATCATAAACCTGTCCCGAAGTGAAATTGCTCACTTGGGAGAGGGGGTTGTCAATAAAACGCTCGTAGTGTCCTAAATCTAAATCTGTTTCTGCGCCATCATCTAGTACAAAAACTTCACCATGCTGGTAGGGCGACATAGTGCCAGGGTCTACGTTGATATAGGGGTCGAGTTTTTGCACAGAGACGCTAAAACCGCGCTCTTTGAAAAGCAATCCCAACGCCGCGGCAGTTACGCCTTTGCCAACCGAGCTAACAACACCGCCTGTAAAAAAAATATATTTTGTTTCCATAGTTTTTAGACCAATAGACCAGCTAGATTATCAGACCAACCGACCTGATAAAAAAAAGAAGCGGGGAGGTCGCCAAAATTAGGCTGACCTCCCCGCGTTTGGGGTTTTCTAAGGGTGAGAGAGTGTGTGTTTCATTATCCCACAAGTTTAGTTAAATTTTCAGCGGCGCGCCGCATTTCAAGAAAAACCATGCCAAGTTTTGCTTTTTCACGGGCTAATGCCGTGAGTACAGCTTCTTCGCCAATTGCAGAGAGAACGATAAAGCCGCTATCGCCACGGATATAAACTTGGTCTAAGCCACCGCGCCCTAGTTCACCGGCAATTCTTTCACCGAGACTGAGCATAGCGGCAGACATTGCCGAGACACGATCTTCTTCAACTTCAGCGGGTAGCGCCGATGCCATAATTAGCCCGTCTACAGAAACAACGGCAGATGCTTCAATATCAGGTGCGGCGGTTTGCATTGCCCGCAAGGTTTCAACCATTTCTTCGCTTCGAGATTTGCTCATGCTGGAGAGCCTCCATCATTTATAGTGTGTTTTTTATTCCCATGAGTTTACCATAAAAACTAAGTTTTTCTTTGGGATGATTGGGTGGAGCAGGGCTTACGCATGAAATTTAGCCCCTAACAAGACCTTTTCAAGATACTGGGTGCTCAAAGCACATTTGAAGCGTT
>JADGEO010000055.1 GCA_016744335.1 Anaerolineales bacterium | reverse complement strand
AAACCCTTCAAGTGGACTTTCCAAGGCAAAGCTTTGAGAGTTTGACTTGCGCTTTATTTACGCCAAGCTGTACTAGGAGAAAAGCCATAATGAGAAAAACCAAACCTGCACCATCAAAAACGATAAAGCGAATAATAGATGTCCGTAGTAGCAAATGACCACCCCCAAGCGTAGAGAGTATAAAGCTCTCCCCTATTAGACCAATTGTTTGCATTGCCATAGCTTCGTAAAGTGAAACTTTATGTCGTCTTGGATGCCAAAGCGCTACTAAATAAGGCACATTCCACATTATAAATAAGACTGCCATGCCGCGTACGGCGGCTTCGCCGGGAATGCCGCTTAACTCAAAACTAGAAAGAAAAAACTCCGGAGAAAAAAGAAAAACACAGGCAACTTGCAAATTCCAACCGACAACTGCCGCAATCAATAAACGGGCTGTCCACAGCCGCCAGTCTTTATTTTTCATGAGCCGTCAACTCTTCTAAAATTCCTGTTAACTTTTCAGCAGTTTTAACTCGGTCAAAATGCTTTTCTACATAATCTCGTCCCTTTTTTCCCATTTCTTGACTTTGGGCAGGGCTTTTCGCCAACTCACGCATTGCATCTGCTAAGGCAGTCGCGTTCCCCGGCTCGGCAAAAACACCACATTCTGCCGCATCCACCACCTCACGAATTACGCCATCAATCGCCAGTACAATGGGTCTGCCCGCCGCCATATAATCAAAAACCTTATTTGGGTAAGTGGCTTTATACCACTCAATCGGCTTCAAAATCGCAATGCAGGCATCCGATGCAGACAGCGCGTCTGCCATGCCACTTTTCGGCACAGAGTCAATAAAACTTACATTCTCTAAAGCCATTTTCTCTGCTTGCGCTCGCAAATTGGACTTTTCTTTACCATCACCTAGCAGAACAATTTGGATAGAGGAACCCGTTCCCTTTAAGGGAACGGGTTCCTTTTGCAATATATTCGCGGCATCTAGGACGACTGTCAGGTCGTTCGACATCCCGTGTGCGCCTGCGTAGAGAATTACAAATTTATCTTTTAGATTGTGGGATTGACGGAAGGATTCCCCGCGCTGGACGGGTGTGAACATCCCGGCATCTACCCCGTTGGGGACAAGTTCGACCTGAGATGCGCCCTTGTTTTGAACGTGTGTGATGTACCCAGGGCTGTTGACCATAACCCGATCAGCGGCGCGGTATAAAAATCGCTCTAGCCACTCTGAGATGCGAATCAAAAAGCCGTTCTTCAGCACGCCAACTGATATAGCGAAAGCAGGCCACAGGTCACGGACTTCAAAAAGGAAGGGAATCCGCTTTAAACGCGCCAAAGCCCAAGCTGTAATCCCCTGAAAAATTGGCGGGGAGGTTCCCCAAATCAAATCCACATCTTTAATTTTTAGTCCCTCTATAAAAGAAGAGAGCATAAAAGAGACAAAAGCAAAAACACGGTGTACAAAAGACTTGTGGTGTGCCTGATAAACATAGGCACGAATAATAGAAATGCCTTTTTCGTTTGTATCGGTGGTTAAAGTTTTGCCCGTGATATAGCTAACCGAACTGGCTATAATGGTGACGCGATGCCCGCGTTGAACAAGGTATTGGGCGAGTTCGTGGTGACGGGTTCCGCCGGGTTCGTTGATTGTAGCAAAGGCTTGGTGAATGAGGAGTATGTGCATTTTTTAGTGTTTTCTTCTGATATGATACACTCGCTTGGTGTTAAACAAATCAGATTAGGAAAAAAATATGGAAGATATTTTTATTATTGGTTCTGGCGGTCATGCCAAAGTGATTATTGATATTGTTGAAAAAGAAGGGTTATATAATATCCTTGGCTTACTAAATGCGCAACCCAATATAGGCGAGAAAATTTTGGGGTATGAGGTGTTGGGTAAAGATACTGATTTGGCTCAATTTACTAAATCCCATGTTATAAAAGGCGTTATTATTGCTGTAGGCGATGATTTTATTCGCTCTAAGGTTGTTACGCGTATAAGAAAAGAAAACGCTGAACTTTCTTTTTTCTCGGCAATACATCCGCGTAGTGCAATTTCCTCAGACGTGATTATTGGTGAAGGAACAGTAATTATGGCGGGCGTTTCTGTTAATGCAACTTCAACTATTGGTGAGTTTTGTATCTTGAACACCAATTCTTCATTAGACCATGATTCAGTGATGGGCAATTTCTCTAGTCTCGCGCCAGGCGTTATAGCGGGCGGAGAATGTGAGATTGGTGCGTACAGCGCAATCAATATCGGTGCTGTACTTCTCCCGCGCATTAAAGTTGGGGAGCATAGTGTCGTTGGGGCAGGCGCACTGGTTAACAAAGCTGTTGGGGCTTTTGAAGTTGCTTATGGAAGCCCTGCAAAGAAGATTCGGGGGCGCGAGATGGGGGAGAAATACCTTTAAGTTCCGATGATTGAAATCAACGTCTAAAATAGCAAGTGCGATGAATTGCACTAAAAATCACATGAGATAACTAGTTAAGGTAGGGGTAATTTAAATTCGGAAAGAAATTTTAGATCATCAGAAGTTCTAATTTCTAAAGCCAAAGATAAAGCGGGAACTTTGACTCCGTAGGTTGGTGAATACCAACCGCGTGTAGGGGATGTTTCGGCTTCGCCATGGATTAGTTTCCCAGCGCGAGCAATTGTAAATTGGGAATTAGAAATTGGGAATTGGGAGATTCTTAGTTTCATCCAATCCTTTTCTAGCTTCACGCTGATTTCTATTTCTTCATCTTCATTTTCTACTTTCCACGCGCTATCAGGTAATAACCAATGCAGGCGATAAGTATTCGGTAATTTGATATTCGAGATTAGGTTGTCTTCAACTTGCCAGATATTTTCAGAAAAAGAAATTTTACGACGATGTGTAACGCCCAATTTTCTATAACCATCATGTTCGGCGATAATTTTATTCTTAGATTGTTCAATAATTCTCCCATGTGACCAATCCAAATACATAAATTTGCTCGCACGAGTCATTTGGTCTTGTCTATTGACCGTGACGGTATTATGAAATTTTGTCGCAGAGAGGGGATTATCCCATGGGCTTTTGGCATTATAGAGATAAGTGCCAGAATCTAGCGCGATATTCTCTCCCTGCCACCAAAGGTCAAAGTGAAGTTGGTCGGCGTGTGCGAGGCGAAGGTTTCCATCTGCAGTGCGGAGATAACACCAAGTGCTATCAGAAGGTTTTAAGGTTTGCAAGTTTGAAGGTCTAAAACTTTTTAACCCTCCAACATTTAAACCTTCAAACCAAAAAGACATTTCATCTACAGGGAAAGGCTCTTCGTTGAGAAAAGTACGCGAAGCGGCATTCACGACTGGGCGAAAATTCCGAAAATCACCGTTGGTAAGAGGAAAAATATACGCTCCATCATTTGCCCCAAGATTGACGGCGTTCCCAGAAACAGGGTCAGTTAACTCTGTTAACCAGCGCGTTGCAAGAGCAAGATTTTGTTGCGATTTCTTTGTCATCCACGAAGAAATACGAGGATTTTCTTTTGTTTTTTCTTTGTGCTCCTTTGTGTTCTTTGTGGTTAAAGCATTTACCCACAGAGCTAGTTGCAACATAAGCCGATGATAATTAACGCTATGCTGAATATATTCCCCTTTTTCGTCAATCTGATTTTCAAAGCTCCAATTTAACCATTTTATTCCCAGTTTAAGCCATTTTTCAGCTTGGGGATGATTGGGCAATGCCAAAGCCGCTGTATACAATCCCGCCGCTTCGCTGGTGAGGTGATTGTTGTTTTGGGAGCGGGCATAAAGTATTGTAGAGGGAATACGCGCTGCGTGTTCTGCTACAGATTGTGCCAATCTAGTTTTTCGTTGATTTGTTGTCTCGCTCGAATTAGCAAAAATCTGTGTTGCCCAAACAAATACCATTAAGCGGATGGCAACTTCTTGTCCGTTCATCCAGTGCGGTCCTATATTAACAGGGTTGCCCGCGTCAAAAATCTCGAAATATCGCCAAAAGGATTTTGCATATTTTTCATCGCCGCTGACACGATAAGCACGTCCGAGAGTGAATGCCCAGCCAAAGCGGGCGGGTTCCCAGATAAGTTTGATGTCCTGTTGGGACTGTAGGGGTGTAGCATGCTGCGTTCTTACCTTACCTGTTTCGTAATCTGTCCAATGGAAAAGGGGGTAATTGAAATCTAGTTTTATGTCGGAGAGTTCGCTACCAAAGATACGGAATTTGCCATCCACAATGTGGTTGGCTTCGGTGAGGAGGGTTTCTATGCCATCTGAGCTAAGAATTTCTTTGAGGGCTTCGGAGGATGGAAGCGAGAAAAGATATTCGATATTTGTTGTTTGAGAATCAGGAATTGGGATGCGTTTATAATGTCCGCTCTTTAAGCCGAGTTTGTATAGGGCAAAGAGAGAGACTTGGGTGAAGCCGAGTTGATGGGTGGTTTTTAGGAGGTGTTTTAGGTGCAAAATTATCTTCCTGAAATTCAGCGAGTGTAAATACAGAACGCGGATTCTCGCTGATTATGCGGATTTACGCTGATTTTAAAAATTTTAGTTTTTATCTGCGTAAATCCATAAGACCTGCGCACATTCGCGTTCTATTTTATCTCCACTTTCTCGCCACTTCGCAAAGACTCGACCGCCGCGAAGCTGGCTTTAGTCACGCCAATCAATTGCTCATAGGGAATGGGCGGTTTGCCAGTTTTTACCGCTTCAATCAACGCGCCCATCTCATCTTTCCAGCCTTTATCTTGACCGAGGCGATTCTTAATCATTTTTCGTTTTCCATCGTGGATCATCTCTAGAGAGCGATAATCGTTCAGCGTGGCGACTTTGCCGCCACCAAAGACTTCGACGCGCTCTTTTGGCACGGATTTATCGCCGTTGGCAAGATAATCCACAACGCCGATTGAGCCATCGGGGAAGGTGAAGGTCATGCTGACGTTATCTTCGCGGTATTTGCCTTTATCGGGTAGGGCGTGCGTGCTGACCGCAATTGGCGATTCGCCGACCAAGAAGGTCACAAAGTCAATAAAATGGCAACCTTCGCCAACGATTCGTCCGCCACCGATTTCGGGGTCGTGAATCCAGTGGTTAAGGGGGAGATAACCCGCGTTGATGCGATAATGAATATAAAGGGGTTCTACGCGGTCAGCGTAGAAAGCGGCCAGTTCTTGGGCGAGCGGAGCAAATCTACGATTAAAACCAGTGGTCAGTATTCCGTTGTCAGTTTTCAGTAATTGCTCACTGACCTCCAATAACTGCTCACTGTTCACGGCTAAAGGTTTTTCAACAAAAACATTTTTGCCCGCTGTTAATGCTTGTACGACTAAATCGGTGTGTTGGTCGTGGCGGGTGAGAATAGTAACCGTATTTACATTCTCATCGTTAATAATTTCATCTGCACTCGAAGTGGCGTAGCTAAAGCCGAATTTCTTTGCGGAATGTTGGGCTTTTAGACCACCCGCCGATGCTATGCCAACTAATTCTATATCGGTCTTTTTGATGGCAGGAAGGAGAGTGGCATTGGCAAACAAACCCGCGCCAATTACGCCCAACTTGACCGAAGACTGTGGACGGTTGACCGCAGGAAACTCAATCCTAGTCCCTGATGCCTGATTACCTGTCTCTGGATAGGTCAGCAAAACGCCAATAAAAGGCTCTTCTTTTTTGCCCGTAATAATTTCATAGGCTTCTGTTGCTTCTGCAATCGGCAGGCGGTGCGTAATCAGATTTTCAACTTGTAACTTGCCACTTGCCAGCAAATCTACGATTGCTTCAAGATTGCGCCCTTCTGTCCAGCGCACGTAGCCGATGGGATAATCCACACCGCCTTCTTCGTAAAGAGAATCGTAACGACCTGGTCCATAAGAGCGGGAATTGATGAAGGATAGTTCTTTTGCGAAGTAAATTTTACGCGGGATTTCAAGTCCCACCGCGCCTGTAGCTACGATTTTGGCGCGGTCGCGCGCGATTTCACCTGCCAGCTGGACTGGATCGTTAGATTCTGCGTCAGCGCAGATCAGCACCACGTCCGCGCCGCGATTGGCGGTAAATGCTTGGGTCGCGTCCACTGCTTGGGAGCGCACGCAAGCTGAAAATGCGAGCGATTCCGCCAATTCCACACGAGCAGGGTCAATATCAATCCCAATCACTTTGCATCCTGCCGCGGCGGCAATCTGCATCGTTATCAATCCCAATAAACCGATGCCGATGACTGCCACAGTCTCGCCCAAATTTGGCTCAGCGAGACGAAATCCGTGCAAGGCGATTGCGCCAAGCGTGGCAAAAGCGGCACTCTCAAAATCGAGATTGTCGGGAATGGGCGCGAGCAGATTGCGCGGCACGGTGACGTATTCGGCATGGGATGCGTAGCCGCCGCCCGCACAGGCGACCCGCTGACCAACGTGGAAACCATCCATATTTTCGCCAAGTTCGATGATGGTTCCTGCGGAAGAATAGCCCAACGCCATCGGCTCATCGAGTTTGTTGAAGGCGGCTTGAGCGGTGTTTAGGAGACCTTCGCGGCGGGCTTTGTCGATGACTTGTTTGACGAGGTCGGGGCGGGATCGGGCTTTGCCAACAAGTGATTTTTCGGCAAATTCGACTACCATCCGCTCTGTGCCAGCAGAGACTAGGGATGTTGCAGTTTTGATAAGTGCCGTCCCCGCGCGAGGCGTAGGGATGGGGACTTCGGCGATAAGGGCTTGTCCGGTTTTTAGGTTTTGGAGGAGTTGTTTCATAAGGTTTAAGGTTGAATGTTTTAAGGTTGGAAGGTTTGAAAGTTGGTCTCTTTGTCTGATTGGTCTAAATCTTGATGGGAGTATACCGCAAGGGGTAATTTCTATAAACATCTCCGCACGGGGGTAAACCCACCGTGCTACGCGGCGAAAGCCGACTAAAGTCGACTCGCAGGTGAGACCGATTTATCGGGCTTTAGCTATGAGCGTGGGCGTTCACGCCCATGCGGTGCTGGAGTTTAAGACACCCCCATAAGAAAACACGTTTTCAAGGCTTTTATTCGCGTCATTGGCGTAATTCGCGTTAAAAACTATCCACATCTTCTATGAAAATAGCAGATGTTTTCTATAAATATCTCCGCACGGGGGTAAACCCACCGTGCTATACGGCGAAAGCCGACTGAAGTCGGCTCGGCTTTCAGAGATGAGAGTCCGATTTATCGGGCTTGGGCTTCGTAGCATGGGGATTAATCCCCATGCGGCGCCAGCATATAAACCATTTCATCGTCAAACACATTTTCAAGGCTTTTATTCGCGATATTTGCCCATTCGCGTTAAAGTCTCCCACATCTACTATCAAAATCCACAAAGAGCCATTAAAAAGAAAAACCCCGACAAATAAAACTTGTCGGGGTTCATATTTGGTTCAATGGGGACTAAACGCGACGTCCGCCTTTTAGCTCATCTTGCAATTTTTCAAGAGCGTCCCATTCGCCTTTAGCGGCTAAACCAGCTTGTTCTGCCCAGCTATCGGGATTCATCATCTGGAGTTTGGCTTCGGCAAGGATTTCGCGCAACTTGTCTGCATCTGATTTTGCTAATTCAGCATAAGTTGTGATACCAGATTCGTTGAGCACTTGCTCCACTTTAGGACCAATGCCTTCTAGTTTTTTCAAGACATCAGGTTCAGATGGGGCATCTGCAACAGTTTCTTCAACAACTTCTTCAGCCACGGGTGCTTCTTCGACAGCGGTTTCTTCAGCTGCAACTTCTTCGACAGCGGTCTCTTCTACTACGGCTACTTCTTCAGCTACAGTTTCTTCTACTGCGGCTTCTTCAACCACGGCTTCTTCAGTAGGAGCTTCTTCGGTGCCTGTGTTAGCGGCGTGAATAGCTTCAGCAAGAGCTTTCATGTCTTTATCAACATAAGCGGCCGAATCTACTTTGCGAATGCTCAAACCAATTCTACGGCGTTCTGCTTCAATACGAATGATGCGCAAGCTAACTACATCACCTTCGTTAAGTTCTTCTTTAGGATGCTCAACGCGTTGGTCGCTAATTTCAGAGACGTGAATTAAACCTTCAACATCATCATCAATACGAGCAAATGCGCCAAATTTAGTTAGGCGGGTAATTTTGCCTTCAATAAGTTGACCAACAGAGAATTTGGAAATACGTTGCTTCCAAGGATCTTCTTGTAATTGGCGTAAAGAAAGACCAATACGGTTCTTTTCTTCGTCAATGCTAATCACTCTAACCTCAGCCGCTTGCCCAACTTTGAGCACTTCGCTAGGGTGTTTTACACGTTCCCAAGAAATTTCAGAAAGATGTACAAGTCCATCAGCACCGTTGATATTGACAAAAGCACCAAAATTAGCCAAAGAAGTTACACGACCTGTATAAGTGCCGCCAACTTCTAACTCAGAAATAACGCGTTCTTTGACCGCTTGGCGAGATTCATTGCTCGCGGCACGTTCAGAAAGAATAAGTCTGCGGCGTTCTTTGTCAACTTCAATCACACGAATGACAATTGGCTCACCTTGCATTTTAGCCCAGCGTTGTTCAGGTGTTGCACCAACAGCTTTACTGCGGCGCACTGCGCTAACCTGCGAAGCAGGTACAAACCCACGCAAACCTTCAACATCTACGAGTAAGCCGCCTTTATTAAAGCCAGCAACTTTGCCTTCGTAAGAATCTTCGCTTTCAAGCATTTCTGCAACAATTTTCCATGCTCGCATTTCAATAGCGCGAGTATAAGAAAGAATCACATTACCGTGCTTATCTTCAGGGTTAAGAACATACGCATCAATTTCTTGTCCAACCTCAAGTGATTTAATCACTTCAGGAGACATTTCATCTAAAGCATGTCCAGCGATAACGCCTTCCGATTTTGCACCTATGCTTACTAAAATTTGGCTGGGACCAATACTGGCGATTGTGCCTGTACGAATCTCGCCCCGCTGTGGCAAGTCTACTTTGTATTCTTCTGCATCCAAAAGTTCTGCCATACTCGGCATATCTTCTTCGTCTGCATCGTCATCATCTAGTACATCGTCATCGTCTTCGACAATAGCGTCTGCGACAATTTCTTCCTGTACTTCAGTGACTACATTTTCTTCTTGCTCGTGGCTTTCTTCTACTTCATTTTCCTGCCCTTCTAAGGCATCGTTCTCTGACATCATTCAACAACTCCAACGTACAAAATTTTATGAGGCGCATTATACAGGCTAAGCAAGAACTTGACAAGCCTTCTACAGGGTTTATAATGCACTTTATGCTAACCACTTACCCCTTTACCGCCATAGTTGGGCAAAAACGCATGAAGCGCGCCCTTATTCTCAACGCCGTAGATATTCGCATCGGTGGAGTTTTGATTCGTGGGGAGCGCGGCACCGCCAAATCTACTGCCGCGCGTGCCCTTGCCGCCCTTTTACCCGAAGTGGAGGTGGTGGATGGTTGCCGATTTGGATGCGACCCTGCCAGCGAAACCATTTTTTGTACGGAATGTAAAGAACGCGCGCGTGATTTGGGCATGCTTCCGTCTAAAAAACGACCAATTTCCTTCATCAACTTGCCCGTCTCTGCCACCGAAGACCGCGTAGTGGGAACCCTAGACATCGAAAAAGCCATTCAAGAGGGTGAAAAACATTTTGAAGCTGGTGTTCTTGCCTCGGCAAATCGTGGGTTGCTCTATATAGATGAAGTCAATCTCTTAGATGACCACGTTGTAGATGTTCTGCTCGACTCTGCCGCAATGGGCATGAATATCGTAGAACGCGAAGGAATCTCTTTCTCGCACCCTGCTCGATTTATTCTCGTTGGCACAATGAATCCCGAAGAAGGTGATTTGCGTCCACAGCTTCTTGATAGGTTTGCACTTTCAGTTAATATAGTTGGGATTAACGATCCCTTCGAAAGAGTGGCAATTATGGAACGCCACCTCGCCTTTGAAGAGGACGCGGAAGCTTTTCACGCTCAATGGCAGGCAGATGAAGATGAACTCTCAGCAAGAATCACCCACGCGCGTACCCTCGTCAATCAAGTTACCTATACAAAACGCGATCTGCTATCTATCGCCGCGTTAACCTCATCCCTTAATGTAGATGGTCATCGTGCCGATTTAGTCATTTTAAAAACAGCCCGCGCCCAAGCCGCCTTTGATGGTCGCACTGCTATTAACGATATGGATATTGCCTTATCAGCAGAGTTGGCTTTGCCACACCGCGTAAACAGCACGCCTTTTGGTCAAGAAGGGATGACGCCTACCCAGCTTCACGAACGCATAGAAGAATTGAAAGAGCAAACGATGCCCGATGAAAATCAAAGTGAAGAATCTGGAGGCGAGCAAGGCGAGAGTGAAAAAAAAACTTAAAAATTGAAGAAGATATGCAAGAAGGCGCACCAGAGGGGCAACCTGAAGCCGCGCCGAACGCAGATGTCTCTGCGCAGACAGACACAAACTGGTGGGAAGGTGGGAAAAAGGTAAAGCCAGGTGAAGAATTTAAAGCTCGTTCTCTCAATACACCCTTAGACAAATTATCGCGCCGCCAATCTGGGCGGCGTTCAACTACACGCACCGAGCGCAAGCAGGGACGTTATATTCGTGCTACCCCTGCCAATGGCAAAATTGATGATATTGCATTTGACGCCACTTTGCGCGCCGCCGCACCCTACCAAAAAGAGCGCAAAGCAGAACGTAAAAAAGTTGCCTTTTCAATCAAAAAAAGTGACTTTCAGAAAAAAATCCGTGTTAAGAAATCGGCTAATTTGGTCTTGTTCTTGGTAGATGCAAGCTGGTCTATGGCGGTCGCTGAAAGAATGAACGCGACCAAAGGCGCAATCCTGTCTCTTTTAACGGATGCTTATCAACGTCGCGATCGAGTCGGGTTAATTGTTTTCCAAAAAAATCGTGCCACGTTGGTTTTACCGCCCACAAATTCGGTGCAATTGGCGCAACGTGCGCTGGTTAATATCCCTGTTGGTGGGAAAACGCCCCTTTCGGCGGGATTGCTGATGTCGGCAGAAATCCTGAAACGGGAGAGTTATACACATCCCGACGTTGAGCCGCTCCTAATTGTGATGACAGATGGCGCGGGGAATGTGGCTATCGGTAAAGAGCAAGCACCGAATGAAGAAGCCTATGGAATAGCAGATAAAATCATGAAAAACGACATCCGCAGTATCGTGGTAAATATGGAGCATGAGGCTTTCGACCAAGGCTTGGCGCAAAATTTAGCCGATCATCTTGATGCACCTTGTTTTACTTTGGATGAATTGAAAGCAGAGAGTCTTTATAGGGCGGTGAAGCAGGAGATGGTGGGGTAAGACTTTTTGTCACGAAGGGATACGAAGAAAAAAGCAATGACTTTATGGCTATATTTTTTCAACGCGAATGGTCGCGAATTGACGAATGACGCGAATAAAAGCAAAAACCTCAAAAAACATTCGTGCAATTTGCTCATTTGCGTAAATTAGCGTTGAAAAAATCTGAGAACATTTATGTCCTCACCTTCGCGAACTTCGTGTGTTTTGTGGGTAGGTTTTTAAAATAAGCGTTATAATTTTTCAACAACTCATTCACAGGCACTCACCCCATGCATCAGACAGAAAACAGGAAATCCTATGCCCATCCCTCCCATCAATGAAAAGCACGCGATTGAAATTGCCGCCCAGTATTACGGTTTATCCGCTAAAGCAAAAAAACTCGGCGGTGATAGTGACCGCAATTTTCTACTTTCTACGCAAAAGGGTAGATTTACTCTAAAAATTCACGCGCTAGAAACCCTGCGCGAAGAAATCGAATTTCAGCACGCCGCTCTTCAACACTTAAGTGGGTTTGGCGGCGTGCCGCATGTCATCCCGAACAAAGATGAGAAAAGAATTTTCACCATCTCTCATGAGGGCGATGAATATCTTGTGCGAATGGTCAGTTATTTAGAGGGAAATCTTTTAGAAAGCGTAGTGCCTAAATCACCAAATCTCTTGCGCGGATTAGGGGCATATATCGCACAACTTGATCTTGCTCTAGCCGATTTTACACACCCAGCTATGGAACGAGATGAAAAGCTTTGGGATTTGTCTCTTACGCATCTCGCTATTGAGCCGCGTTTGGACATAATCACTTCCCCAGAAAGGCGGGACTTGGCAGTTCAAGTTTTAACACGCTTTAAAAGACGCGTCATCCCCATTCTGCCAGATTTGTATCAGCAAGTTATCCACTATGATGCCAACACGCAGAATCTGCTTGTGCAGGATGGGATGGTTAAGAAGATATTTGATTTTGGGGATTTGCGTTACGCACCGCGCGTTTTTGAAGTGGCCATTTGCGCGGCGTATGCCTTGCTTGGCGAAGATGATCCGCTTGAGGCTGTGGCGCATCTTGTGGCGGGATACCATAGTTTAGTCCCGCTCACGGCGACTGAGATTTCGCTACTTTATGATTTGACTTGTGCAAGGTTGGCTGTCAGTGCGTCAATTTCGTCCGAGCGAGAGGGGGATGATCGTTATGACGCTTATCACCAGACTCACGCGAAACCAGCTTGGGATGCGTTGGAGAAATTATTAGCGGTAAATGCCGAAGACGCGACGCGGATTATCGGCTCGATGTGTCCGCCGAGAAATGTTAATTTAACGGAAGCAAGCCAAAAACAAGAGCGGCTCACGCCGCAGGCGATCATTCAAAAAAGAGAAAAGAATTTGAGTCTTGCTTTGAGCTTGTCTTATGAAAATCCGCTCCATATTGTGCGCGGACAGGGTCAATTTTTATACGATACCGAAGGAAAATCCTATTTGGATTGTGTGAATAATGTTTGCCACGTTGGGCATTCACACCCGCGTGTGGTGGCGGCGTTGGCGGGGCAGGCCGCGGCGTTGAATACAAATACGCGCTATTTGCACGAGAATATCGTGCGGCTGGCGGAGCGGCTGACGGCGACTATGCCGCCGACAAGGTCGGAGCCGCTTTCGGTTTGCTTTTTTGTGAATTCGGGCAGCGAGGCGAACGACCTTGCGCTGCGATTGGCGCGGGCGTATACCGGCGAGCGGGATATGCTCGTTTTAGAGGGGGCGTATCACGGGAATTTGTCGAGTTTGGTGGAGATTTCGCCTTATAAATTTGATGGCAAAGGTGGCACCGGTGCGCCCAGTTGGGTGCATAAATTGGCGATGCCTTGCTCTTATCGCGGCATTTTTCGGGGGGATGAAAATCCTGTGGAGCAATACGCTTTGCAGGCGCAAGAGAAAATTGATGCGACTGATGGCATTGCGGCGTTTATCAGTGAGTCTATTATTGGTACGGGTGGACAAATCGTTTTCCCTGAGGGTTATTTGGCAGAAATATATGCGCGCACGCGTGCGGCGGGCGGTATTTGTATTGCAGATGAAGTTCAAAATGGTTTTGGGCGTTTTGGCACGCATTTTTGGGGTTTTCAGAGTCATGGCGTTGTGCCAGATATCGTCGTTATGGGCAAGCCGATGGGCAACGGGCATCCGCTCGCGGCGGTCGTCACGCGCCCCGAAATCGCCGCCGCCTTTAATAATGGCATGGAGTATTTCAACACATTTGGCGGAAACCCCGTCTCTTGCGCGGTCGGTTTGGCGATGCTGGACGTAATCGAAGATGAAGGTTTGCAGGAAAATGCGCTCCGTGCAGGCGCAAAGCTTAAGGCGGGATTATTGAAATTAATGGATCGCTACCCCTTAATTGGCGATGTACGAGGCGAGGGGCTTTTTCTTGGCATCGAACTTGTTTTGAATCGCTCTACGCTCGAACCTGCTACCGCTGAGACACATCGGATTGTCGAGGAGATGCGGAATCGGCAAATTCTACTTAGCGTAGATGGCATTTTGCATAATGTGATCAAGATCAAACCGCCGATTGTCTTTAGCGAAGATGATGCGGCAAGGCTGGTGCGGGAGTTGGATTCTGTTTTATCACGAATGAGTGCTGAATAATTTTCACCACAAAGTGCACGAAGGGACACAAAGGAAAACTTAAAAACTTCGTGTTCTTGGTGTTCTTCGTGGTTAAGTTTTTTTGAATCAGCCTATAATTCAATTATGAATGAACTCCAAAACTTAAATCTCTTCGCAAAGAAATTCTCTGACACAACAGCCACGATTACATTCTCGCTTTTAAAGAAAAACTCCCGCAAATTATGCGGGAGGGATAATCTTGCTAAGTTTTTCAATCAGCGGAGGAAGATTTTCTCTCACTGTATCCCAAACCTGACCTAAATCAACGATGTCATATTCGTGGATAACCAAATTTCTCATGCTGGTCATTTCTCGCCATGGAATGTTGGGATATTCAGCCTGTGTCTCAGCAGAAACCCGCCGAGCCGCTTCACCAATAATCTCAATGCGGCGTATCACTGCATCTTGATCGCGTTGGCTTTCGTAGAAATCATCCCAAGATAAATCTGCAATATAGCTCAAAGCAATTTTGGCAGACTCCAGAATATCAAGAATAAAAGTAGCGTCACGCGTTTGCATGAATCACCTGCGCAGAGTCGAGAATGCTTTTCTTACGAAGATAGTTGTGGCTTTGTTCCACGCCACGCTTGGATATCAAATCTACGTCACGGTCAAAGATTTTTTCCAATTCATCTTTCATGCGTACCATATCAAATAAGGTCGTCTTTGCATCAGCCGCAAAGGAAAGAAGAACATCTACGTCGCTCTCGGCATGGAAGTTTTCCCCTAAAGCTGAACCAAAAATAGCAAACTCTGTTATTTTCCAGTGTTTGCAAAAAGCAGATACTTCTCTCTTGGGGATTTCAAACTTCATCTTTTCCATACTTAGATTATAGCAAACTTCTTACACTATTATCTGTCCAGTATACCAAATTTGTGATTTATAATTCAGTTATGATAAAAACTCGCCAAAAACTCGAATCCCTCCGCAAAACCCTCCGCCAGCACAACTACCGCTACCACGTCCTCGATGCGCCCATCATCAGCGACGGGGAATATGACCGCTTACTGCACGAACTCAAAGCCATCGAAGCCGAACATCCTGAATGGATCACGCCCGATTCGCCGAGTCAGCGGGCAGGCGCGCCGCCGGCATCTAAATTCGACAAAGTGCCTCACCCCGCGCCGATTCTCTCTCTCGCAAATGCTTTTGGCGCGGAAGATACGCGCGCCTGGTTTGAACGAATCTGCAAAATGGATGAGCGCGTAAATGAAGCCACTTTTACCGTTGAACCAAAACTTGATGGGCTAACAGTTGTTCTCCATTATCGTGACGGTATCTTCGTTCAAGGCGCAACGCGTGGAGATGGGATGATTGGGGAAGATATAACTGCTAATTTGAAAACGATAAAGGCGATACCGCTTCGTATTCCAATTGAAAAGAAAGAAGAAAGAGGAAAGAAGGGGCAACCATCACTCTTTGCTGAAAACCGACCACCGAATACCGAATACCGAATACCGCCCCACCTTGTAGTCCGCGGCGAAGTCTTCATCACCCACGCCGATTTTTCTGCCCTAAATAAACGCCAAGAAGAAGCGGGAGAAAAAACATACCTTAACCCGCGTAATACAGCCGCGGGCGCGTTGCGGCAATTAGATTCAAGAGTCACCGCTACGCGACCATTAACTTTATTCATCTATCAGATTGTCTATGCTGAAGGCGGAGAAATCCCCAACTCGCAATGGGAACGGCTCGAATATCTGCGTGAACTCGGTTTCCCCGTTAACGCGGATTCGCGTCATTTTGACGAATTAGAAGAAACGATTCGCTTTGTAGATGGCTGGGAAGACGACCGCTTAGAACTCCCCTACGAAGCGGATGGCATTGTCATCAAAATTGATGACCGCACCCTCGCCGATTCGCTTGGCATCACGGGCAAAGACCCGCGTGGCTCAATTGCCTATAAATTTCCCTCGCTGGAGGTCACGACTACGCTCAATGACATCCAAGTCGAGGTTGGGCGGACGGGCGTTCTCACGCCCAAAGCCATGCTCGAGCCGGTTGAAATTAACGGCGTTATCGTCCGCAATGCCACATTGCATAATTTCGATTTTATTGCCGAAAAAGATATCCGCATCGGCGATCGGGTGCTGGTTAAACGGGCTGGTGAGGTCATTCCCTACATCATCGCGTCCATAGCGGAGACAAGATCGGGGCAAGAGCGTCCCGTTCGTCCCCCGTCCAATTGCCCCGCCTGCGCCGAACCTGTCGAAAAAATCCCCGATGAAGTCGCCTATTATTGCGTCAATACCGCCTGCCCCGCGCAGCTCATTCGAAATATCGAGCATTTTGTTTCCCGCACCGCGATGGATATTGTGGGCATGGGCGGCAAAATTGTGGCGCAATTGGTGGAGGCGGGCTTGCTCGGCGATGTGGCAGATTTATACACCTTGCAAAAAGAAGATTTGCTTGCACTCGAGGGTTTTAAAGAGAAAAAAGCGACAAATTTGCTCACCGCAATCGAAGAATCGAAAAAACAGCCTTTAGAGCGATTGTTGACTGGGTTAGGAATCCGCGGTGTGGGCGAGAGCGTTGCGCGAGATTTAACGCTCCACTTTGCAGATTTGGATGCCCTCCGCGCCGCCACACAATTAGATTTAGAGAATATCGAGGGAATCGGACCCAACATCGCCACCGCGATCGTGGATTGGGGCTTGGTTGCCCACAATCAGCAGATGCTTGGCAAATTGCATGATGCCGGTCTAAACCCTGTCGCCATCGTAGGGGTGCAGCATGCTGCACCCCTACGATGGGAGGGGTTGACCTTTGTAATAACAGGAACCTTGCCCACCATGAGCCGCAAAGAAGCAAAAGAATATATTTTGGCGCGTGGTGGCAAAGTGACTGGCTCTGTGAGTAAGAAAACAGATTATTTACTGGCAGGGGAGAAGGCTGGTTCGAAGCTGGCGAAGGCAGAGGCTTTGGGGGTTAAAGTGATTGGTGAGGAAGGTTTAGAAGAATTAGAAAGCAATTAGGCTACAAAAGTCTTTAAGACTTTTGTAGCCTGAGTTTTTCCCGCACAAACGCCTAACCAACGCGCACCAAGCCTAAATTTACGCGTGAAGCTGATGGGGATAATCTTCAAAGAAGGGCATCTGGCTCGCTAAATTAAAAGGAGTTTTTCAGCCTGTACAATGCCTCAATCTTTTTTAATCCTAATTGACAGTTCCCTCTCACTGAACTACACTATTTTCAACACAAGAGATTATTGCGAGAAAAATTTTAAGGAGTAAAAAATGAATTCTAATAAAGGCTCAGATGCTGTATCTCAACGCATTCAGGCAATGGCTAACCGCGTAGCTGATTTGAAAGCACGTGATGTGTATTTTTATAATATGACCGTTACCGATATTTTGGACGACTCACGTGTAATGGTTGACGGACGAAATATGGGCATGTATGCCTCTTATGGTTATTTGGGTCTATTGGGACATCCCCGTATTGGTGCCGCCGCAAAAGCCGCGGTTGATAAATATGGCACAGGCACAAACGGCGTGCGCACCCTAGCGGGAACACTCGATTTGCACGTTGAACTCGAAGAAACTATTGCCGATTTCAAACATGCCGAAGCGGCAGTGACTTATACATCGGGTTATGCCACTAACTTAAGCGTAATCTCAACCCTTATGGGGCGTGGAGATTGGGTGATTTCTGACAAACTCAACCATGCCAGCATTGTAGACGGTTGTATGATGTCGGGGGCACTTTTCCGCCGCTTTAAACATAATGATATGGAGAGCCTTGAGACACGTCTTAAACAGGCGCCCTCTGATGTTTCAAAATTGGTTATCGCTGATGCTGTTTTTAGCATGGATGGCGATATTATCGACCTCCCCAAAGTTGTAGAACTTTGTAAAAAATATGACGCTTGGCTCATGATGGACGAAGCGCACTCTGTTGGCGTTCTCGGAAAAACGGGACGTGGCATTGAAGAACATTTTGGTATGGGCGATGTAGTTGATATTAAAATGGGCACACTTAGCAAAACTATCCCCTCTGTGGGTGGTTATGTGGCAGGCAAAAAGGATATGATTACTTATTTGCGCCACGCCAGCCGTGCTTATATTTTCTCTGCCGCTTTGCCCCCCGCACAAGCCGCCGCCGCAAACGAATCTTTCAAAGTTATTCTTGATGAGCCGTGGCGCATGGAAAAATTAAATGAGAACACCGAGCAATTTTTGGGTGGTCTAAAATCTGCGGGTTTCGATACCATGTTATCTGAAACCGCTGTTGTGCCCATTCTTTGTGGCGATGACGAACGCGCCTACGAACTCACCGCCGCCGCACAAGCGAAAGACCTTTTTGTTCTCCCTGTCGTTTCGCCCGCTGTACCCAATGGTCTCGCTCGCCTCCGCTCCACCATCACCGCCGCACACGCCACTGAAGATATTGCCTATGCACTCGATGTTATCACCGAAGCGGGCAAGAAAATTGGAATTATCTAATAACTTCGCTGTTGGGGCGGGTCTTGGACCCGCCCTTACTTTTTAAATATGCCCTCATTAATTTTAAAACCTAACCGAGAAAAATCTCTTCTTCGCCGCCACCCTTGGGTGTTTTCAGGGGCGGTTGCGCGTTTGGATGGAAATGCTGGGATGGGAGAAACGGTAGACGTTCTCTCCGCAACAGGCGAATTTCTGGCAAAAGCCGCCTACTCGCCTAATTCCAGCATCCGAGCACGTGCGTGGGGTTGGCTTGATACCCCTGTGGACGCAGATTTTCTGCGCCTGAAACTGGAGACCGCTATAAACCGCCGTCTCAAAGAACCCGTTCCCTTGAAGGGAACGGGTTCTTTGAGACTCGTTCACGCTGAATCAGATGGAATCCCCGGACTCATCGTAGACCGTTATGGCGATGTGCTGGTGATGCAAATCCTCACCGCTGGTGCAGAATACTGGAAAGAAACTCTCGCCGACTTACTCATCGAATTAACAGGCATCAAAGATATTTACGAACGCTCAGATGTAGAAGTACGAAAACTTGAAGGTTTAGAATTACGCTCTGGCGCGTTACGCGGCAATCCTCCTAAACAAGTAGAAATTATAGAAAATGGCTTGAAATTCAAAGTAGATATTGCTCATGGTCACAAAACGGGATTTTATCTCGACCAACGTGAAAATCGTCACCTAGTTGGACAACTCGCCAAAGACCGCGACGTACTCAACTGCTTTTCTTACACAGGCGGATTTAGCATCCATGCCGTGGCGGGTGGGGCAAGTTCGGTTGTCTCTATAGATTCTTCAGGGGAGGCACTTAAGTTGGGGGCAGAAAACGCGGCTCTTAACGGACAAGCAAGTGGAAATCACGAGTGGATCGATGGAGATGTTTTTCAGGAATTGCGAAAGTTCAGAGATTCCCGCCGTGATTTCGATTTGATCATCCTTGATCCCCCAAAATTTGCCCCCACGCGATCACAAGTCAACAAAGCAACGCGTGCGTATAAAGATATTAACCTTTTGGCATTCAAACTTTTACGCCCAGGCGGGGTTTTGGTCACATATTCCTGTTCTGGCGGCGTAGATGCACCTCTCTTCCAGAAAATCGTAGCTGGTGCAGCACTTGATGCTAAAGTGGACGCACAAATTATCCGAAAATTATCTCAAGGCGCAGACCATCCCATTGCGCTAAATTTTCCCGAAGGGGCATATTTGAAGGGGTTGGTTTGTAGAATATAAAAAAGGGCGGGTCTCAGACCCGCCCTTTTTATTTCTGTTGTATCATCGCAAACTCTACATCCGAAGGCTCATTAAAAAGACAAAGCCAAGTGCCCGGGAAAATTTCAAAAGGTGGGTCTTTGATTAGCCCCCACGCTCTTCAACTGCATTGGCTTTTGCTTCAATATCTATATAAAGAGAGACAAAAGGTGATTTTGCACGCTTTAGCGTAAAAATTCCGCCACCAGAGATTTGGGGCAGTTCATGCTTCATTTTATAGAAGCCCGCATCATTTTCACGCTCTAGTTCCCAGCCAAAGACATCTTGAAAGAATTTCGCTGATTTTTCTTAATCGTGCGTAGCTAATTCCCGCCAAATAATTGGGTCAGGCATTTATGCCATCAATTTTGCAACTTGACGTACGGTGCCAAGCAAAAGCAAGCCAAGTTTTAATCCCTGCCCTGAGTCTATAGATAGTTCATCCCCATCGTCAACGCTTTGCGTTATAAAATAAGCAGTACCAAGACCAGCCACCGCCCCAACCAACGCGCCTATTACTAGAACTTTCGGGGTCTGGGTTTCAACTTTTTCAATTTCATTCATTTTAAAAATCCTGTTTTCGTTTAAAGATAGAACCAATTTTTGCTGAGAAATCCTCAACAATAAAAACGGGTTTGGTGCTCGAATCTGCCAGCCCCCTAACTTTTTCTTCCATAAGACGAGATTGTGCGGTGGCTTTTTGAGTATAGAAAGGCGTAATATCTATTAGCTTTGCCATGCCATAAACCAAAGCAATCAAAAGAACGAGAATAATCAAAGCAAAAATAAGCAGAGGAATAATAATCCAAATTACTGAAATATCTGCCCATACACTCACAGAATTAGCCGTACCTGTAGCAATAGCGATAAGGGCAAGAAGCATCAGAGCAGAGGCAATAAGAATGGGCACAAGAATTTGCCACATATAATTGCGTTTATGTGCCCGATAGGTGACAGTTTCTTTAGAGGAGTCAAGGTTTTTATTCATCACCCTTATTTTAGCATATTTTAATGGGTATTTTTTATGAAAACAAGAGTTGTTTTTGCGATTTTCTTTATGATAAAATCTCGCCATGAAAATTTTAACGGTAGATATAGGCACAGGCACGCAAGATGTTTTTTTATACGATTCTAGGATTGACGTAGAAAACGGCTTTAAATTAATCTTGCCCTCCCCAACCATGATGGTACGCAAACAGATACAAAAAGCGAGCCGCGCGCGTACCCCCATCTTGCTTGCGGGTCAAATAATGGGTGGTGGTCCCAGCTCGTGGGCGGTTAAAGACCACCTAAAAGCAGGCTATACCGTTTACTCAACAGCAGACGCGGCAAGAACATTAGACGACAATCTCGAAGCCGTTGCAGAGATGGGAATCATTCTCGTTTCAGAAGAGGAGGCGAGTGCGCTTCCCTCTACAGTTCAACGTATCGAATTTCGTGATTTTGACTTCCCCGCCATCGCCGAAACATTTAATAGATTTGGCGTTTCGCTGAATGATTTAGACGCGGTTGCGGTCGCGGTTTTTGATCATGGAAATGCCCCAGATGGGGTTTCAGACAGAGAATTCCGTTTTGATTATATTGATGAGCGTATTCAAGCAAAGAATTCTCTTTCATCCTTTGCATTTTTAGCAGAGGATATTCCCCCCATCATGACGCGACTTCAATCAGTTTCTGATTCGGCACAAGATGTAGATGCGCCACTTATCGTTATGGATACCGCTTCCGCCGCGGTCTTGGGGGCAACTTTTGACCCTATCGTGGCATCTCGCCAAAAGAAGATTATTGCCAATATCGGTAATTTTCATACATTAGCTTTTAGACTCGGTGAAAGTGGAATTGAAGGAGTTTTTGAGCATCATACAGGTGAAATTACTCTGCCAAAGCTCGAAGGGTATCTTCATGATTTGGCAAATAGCACACTCAAACGTGAGACAATTTTCAATGACAAAGGGCATGGCGCATTAATTTATGATGATACACCAATGCAATTAGGCAAAGATGGCTTTGATATAGTCGTTACAGGTCCCCGTAGAAGCATGTTTTCAAAATCTCAAACTTTGCGCCCCTATTTCTCTGTTCCCTTTGGCGATATGATGATTGCTGGCTGTTTCGGGATGCTCTCTGCCGCATCCGATTTGTTGCCAGATATTGCGGGGGATGTACGAGAATCGCTGAAAGGTGCGGGCGGGGCGGGCACGCCACCGTGGGAGATTGTATAGTAGATATTCGCTAAAGCAATTTTATATGAGGCGATATTGTTCATTGCAATTCAAAAAGAAAATCATTCTGTGTCCTTTTTAGTTCGCGATATGCTACAATATAAATTGTCGTATAAACAATTTACAAGGAGATTCAAATGACAGTTCGTGTTGGGCAAAAAGCCCCTGATTTTAAAGCCGCCGCATATTACAAAGGCGACTTCACAGAAGTACAACTTTCTGATTTTGAAGGCAAATGGCGTTTGCTATGCTTCTACCCTGGTGACTTCACCTTTGTCTGAGCTACTGAAGTCTCGGCGGTCGCCGACAAATATGATGTTTTGCAAGATTTAGGTGTTGAAGTTATTTCTGTAAGCGTAGATAGTAAATTTGTCCACAAGATGTGGAATGATAAAGAACTCTCGAAGATGGTTGATGGTGGTATTCCTTTCCATATGGCATCGGATACGGGTGGTGAGGTTGGCACGCTTTATGGCGTTTATAATGAAGACGCTGGCGTTGAGATGCGCGGTCGTTTTATCATTGACCCCGATGGCGTTGTTCAGGCGATGGAGGTTTTGACACCGCCTGTTGGACGAAAGTTAGCTGAAACAGTGCGCCAGATTAAGGCGTATCAACTTGTTCGTGAGACCAATGCCGCGGAGGTAACTCCCGCTGGTTGGGAGCCTGGTGATGTGACACTGAAACCTGGTGCCGATTTGGTCGGCAAGGTTTGGGAAGTTTGGAACCCGAAGATGGAGAAGTAAGTAAAAAGATAGCGAACTACCTGACACTTTGACAAACTGTCTTTCAAATTTCATGCAAAGACGCAAAGCCGCTAAGAAAAACTTAAAAACTTTTCATTTTAGTAGTTTTGTATGAGACAGCAACCACGATATTTCAAAATTGTCGGGTAATTAGAAAAGATAAAAGAAAAAGCCCCTTGATGAAGCTGTCGGGGGGCTTTTTTGTTGGGGATAGAAGATGCTGATTTAGCGGTATCAAGCGTAAAACACGCGTGAAGCGGGGCGGATGCCCAAATCCTTCTATAAAAAATGAATTTACCTTAAATAATTTGATATAATGGAGAAGATTGATCGACAATCCCCCAAAAAGGAGTTTTATATGACTGCACGAACAGAGCAAAAAGCCCCAAAATTCACAATGCCCGCTTATAGGCAGGGTGAATATACAGAGGTGAGCCTTTCTGATTATGAAGGCAAATGGTTGATGCTTTTCTTCTACCCAGGTGACTTTACTTTTGTTTGAACGACTGAAGTTGCGACGGTCGCCGCAAAATATGAAGAGTTTCAGAAATTAGGTGTTGAAGTTGTATCTGTGAGCTTAGATAGCAAACACGTTCACAAGATGTGGAACGATAAAGAACTTTCAAAGATGGTTGAGGGTGGCATTCCCTTTACGATGGCTACAGATGCCACAGGTAAAGTTGGCAAAAAATATGATGTCTTTAGTAAAGCACGCGGCGTTGAATTACGCGGCACTTTTATTATTGACCCTGACGGTATCATTCAATCTGGTTCTGTTTTGGCTGAGCCGATGGGACGTGATGTTGATGAGATTTTACGCCAAATTCGTGCTATTCAACACATCCGTGCTAGCGAAGGGACAGAGGTTACGCCTGTTGGTTGGGTTCCTGGTAAGTTGACTTTGAATCCTGGACCTGCTTTGGTGGGAAAGGTTTGTGATACTTGGAAAGAGTAGATTGAAGACTTTTGGTATAAAAAAAGCCCTGATGATGTTATCAGGGCTTTTTCCTTTTTAGATTCAATTTCTAAGTGTGATTTATGAGGGGAGGTAATATGGAGGAAGGCTATTAGTCTCCTATACCACTGAAAATAAAGGAACATTTATGACGTACGCACAGCTTGCTTGGGTACAACGATGCCAGATTTTAGATATAGGTTTTGATTTGATAAAGTTGACCTTTTGAAACTTAAGTACTTGTTGTTGTTGTTTTTAAATATCTGAACTTGACAGCCTTCGACCAATAGAGTAAATTATCACCCTTGTAAATAAAAGACTTCAGACTTAAGAAACATCAGCCGAAAAGCTATTTGTGTTTTTACTAAGGCTTGATTTTTTAGATCTAAAAGCTAAATTCGTTCAGCAGTTCTGCGTGTTATTTTTGAGCATCCGCTCACCCCCCTATTTTGACATCTGCCTAGCTCCTGAAGAAAAGGAGATTTTGTGAACTTCAATCAGTTCAACCTCGATTCTCGTCTTAACACGGGAATCAAAAACGCGGGTTATAAAACGCCTACGCCCATTCAAGAAAAAGCGATTCCTACCGTATTAGCGGGAAAAGATTTGATCGGCACCGCCCAAACCGGGACAGGGAAAACGGCCGCATTTGTCTTGCCTGTTTTGCATAAATTACTAAAGGGACCACGCAAGCAAACCCGCGCCCTCATTGTTACGCCAACGCGAGAGTTGGCAGAGCAAATTCACCAAACCGTTCGAGATCTTTCGGCGGGAACGGGGCTAAAGAGCGCAACTGTTTATGGTGGCGTTGGTGCACAGCCGCAAATTGATGCTTTTAAGCGCGGTGTTGAGGTTATTGTTGCCTGCCCCGGTCGCCTGCTTGATTTGCACTCGAAGGGACAAGCGCATCTCAACCGAGTTGAGATTTTGGTCTTAGATGAAGCCGATCGCATGTTTGATATGGGATTTTTGCCCGATGTGCGCCGCATTATTAAAGCCGTCCCTGCACAACGTCAAACTTTGCTCTTTTCGGCAACTTTCAAAAAAGAAGTAGAGCAACTAGCTAAACAAACTCTTAAAAACCCTCAACGGGTTTCAATAGGATTAATCAAGCCCGTGCATACAGTTTCTCATGCCCTGTATCCTGTTCCTCAACATCTAAAAAGAGTTGTCTTGCTAGAGTTGCTCAAAAAAACGGATACAGCTTCAGTGCTAATTTTCACCCGTACAAAGCACCGAGCGCGTAAATTAGAGAGTCAGATTGCAAAGGCGGGTTATAGAACAACCAGCTTACACAGCAATAGAACGCAAGGTCAACGCCAGCGTGCCCTAAAAGGCTTCAAAAGCGGACAGTTTCAAATTATGGTTGCCACAGATATTGCGGCACGTGGCTTGGACATTGACTCCATTTCTCACGTAATCAACTTTGATATGCCCGACACCGAAGATGCTTATATTCACCGCATTGGACGCACGGGGCGAGCAAAAAGAAGTGGGGAAGCCTTCACCCTTAGCACCCCCGATGATGAACCAATGATTCGTAGATTGGAAAAAATAATGAAGCAAACTTTGGTGCGTCGCTGGCTCGATGACGTAGATTATGATGCCCCTGCGCCAAAGCATCATCCACGCCCGCCGAGAAAAAAGCACAACTCGCATAGTTCTAAAAGGGGCAATCAGCACAAATCTAAATCTTCGCACCGCCAGCATCGGTCACGGAAGGGGTCTTAAAAACAAACTGCCTGAGCTGTGAAGCTCAGGCAGGAAATAGGCTAGTACAGCTTGGCGTAAATAAAGCGCAAGTCAAACTCTCAAAGCTTTGCCTTGGAAAGTCCACTTGAAGGGT
>JADGEO010000054.1 GCA_016744335.1 Anaerolineales bacterium | reverse complement strand
TATTTGTTTTGATCAACTAGAGGATAACACTTGACCTACTCTTTTTATGAATTTACAGAAAATAGTTTACACTATTCGGCGTTCCCGTTATGAGAATAATAGAAGTTTTCGCTTTCTTCATGGGAAGGGCGTTTTCGTTGTGAGGATAATAGAAGTTTTCGCTCTCTTCGTGGGAAGGGCGTTCTCGTTGCGCGCGTGTTTTGGGCTTGAGTGCTCGTCTCCTAGTTGGAGGGGGGCATAAGCAGAAAAAAAGTGTAGGTCAAGCAGATGTTGATGGTTTGTATGCAAGTTAGAGACACGCGCGTCGCGTCTTATTTCATCCCCTATTTCAGCCGCTTATTTTCTTCCTACTTCTTTCAAAAACTGCGGAGAATTTAATCCCCGTTCTAAAACATAGGTTAAATAAAATTGCATGAGCATTTCTACATCCGTTCTTATTTTTGGGGTGGGGTTGGCGCGTTGTGCATCTTGATAAGAGCTGCGCTGAAAATGGCGTAAATATCTAATTTCATCTAAAGAAACGGTACGTGCTGAGGTTTGCCCAACGCCGCATTGCGGGCAGAGAATGCCCCCTTGAGCCGCCGAGAAAAATTGGTCTTGCGCTTTGATTTCGGTTTGGCAACTTGCACAGTGAAAAAGTTGAGGGCGAAAGCCGAGATAATCGAGTAGGCGCATTTCATAATAACGAAGGATGAGCCAAATATCGTCTCCGCGCGTTAGGCGTGTGAGGCTGTTTTCTAGCAAAGAAAAAATGCTGGGGTTTATCTCTTCTTCTTCGTAGGTGAAACGGTCGAGCAGTTCGAGAAGATAAGAGGCATTGCCCGTTAGATTTAAATCTTCGCGTAGTGGTAAAAAAGCGTTGATAGTCTCTGCCTGGGTGATGATATAGGGACCCTTAGCGCGTGCCAGTTGAATCCTGATATGTGTAAAAGGTTGGAGATGCCCCGCTTTACGTGAGCGGATTTTACGCGCCCCTTTTGCCACCGCGCGAATTTTTCCCCGTTCTTTGGTGTAGAGGGTTGTTAAACGGTCTGCTTCACCCCAATCTTTGTGACGAAGGACAATTGCTTCCGCGGTGAATGAGCGAGGAGATTTCATAGGGTAAAACGTAAAGAAAAGAATTTCATTATGCGAAATCCTTCACGCCAAAAGAGCGGGGTAATAGTGCTTCTACAGTTATTTCTTCTAATAAATTGTTTTCTCCATTGGCGATGTAGACGATGATGTCTAGCCCAAATTCGGCAAGAACTTGCCTACATGATCCGCAAGGAGAGCCACCGTTATCGGTGACGACAGCGATGGCTTCAAACTCTCGTTCTCCTTCGGAGACGGCTTTGAATATCGCCACTCTTTCGGCACAAAGGGTGAGGGGGTAAACCGCGTTTTCTACATTTACGCCGGTATAGATTTTTCCGCTTTTGCCGAGTAATGCGGCACCAACTGCGTAGCCAGAGTATTGCGCATAGGCGTTTGCTCGTGCATCGTTGGCGAGGGTAATTAGTTTTTGAGATGTATTATTTTTTGTTTTCTTCATCTTCATTCTCTTCTTTTGTATAAATTGATTCATCTACCACGCGGACGCGGCGGATGCGTCTATCGGCAACCTGCTCGATGGTCAGTAGCAAGCCCTGTTCACGGATGTTTTCGCCGCCTTTTGGCACGCGTCCTAGTTTCTCGTAGAGAAATCCGGCTAGGGTGTCGGCATCGCCTTCAGGTAAATTCTTGCCGGTGATGTCGGCAAAATCGTCTAGGTCTATGCGTCCGCGAAAGATATATTCGCCTTTGCCAATTTCTTCATGGTTTTCTTCTTCTAACTCATCGTATTCGTCTTGAATTTCACCGATAATTTCTTCGATAATATCTTCGAGAGATACGATTCCAGAAATACCGCCATATTCATCGACCACAATTGCCAAATGACGGCGGTTTTTTTGCATTTCGGCGAGGAGGTCATCGGCTTTTTTTGTTTCGGGGGTGAAGTATGCCTTTCGTAGGAGGGTGCGAAGATCGACATCTTTCTCGCCAGATTGGAGCGTGGCAAGGAGGTCTTTGGCGTAGAGAAAGCCGAGTATATTATCTATACTTTCTTCGTAAAAGGGTAATCGTGAGAAGCCAGAATCGAGAAAGGCTTGTACAGCAGAGTTTAGGGTGGTTTCAGATTCGTCTAGTGCGATAACGTCTATGCGAGGCACCATAATTTCACGTGCCATTCTTTCTCCGAAGTCCATAATTTCTGAAATCATGCGCTTTTCTTCTGGCTCTAGCTCTTTGTTCTCATCTGATTCAACCCAGATTTTAAGCTCATTTTCGGTAATTTGGCCGAGAGAGTCCTTAAATGGGTGACCTGAGCCAATTAAGAAGAGGGGAATAATGACAAAGGGAGTAAAAAGAAAGACTAAGGTTTTTGCGAAAAAAGAGAGGTTCTGTGCCCATTTTGTGACGTTTTTTAGTGCCATTGCCTCGATTTTAAATTCAACGAAGAGCATAAATGCTGCAATGAAGATTATTCCTAGCAACTGAAAAGCCCAAGTATATTGAGTGCTACTTAACCAGTTTTGCAAAAGCAAAAAACTTGTAATCGCAATGCCAAAGCGCATAAAAGTTTGGCTTAGTCGCAAAATTGCGCCAAAGCGAGGGTTTTCTTTGATTTTGAAAAGTTTTTCAACACGTTCATTTAGACTGGTTCTTTGGATTGAGCGTATATTAGAGTAGCTGACGCGTGTAGCGGCAATGAGCAGGTCTAAGATAATTAGCAGGGCTATGATGAAAATACCCCATTCTGGTTTAATCAAGTTTTATCCTTTGCCCCCATCTCTTCGTCAAGCTCAGGGCAATGCCTAGCCTTCCCCCTCTGGGGGAAGGGAGGTCTTATAATGCATCTCGTTCTCTCCAAAGGGGGAGATATCCGAAGGACGGAAGGCTGAAAATTATATTATTTTTTAATCTAAGTGATAAGTTTTCTGTAGAAAGGGAGACCGAAGTCTCTAGATTTTAGCTTTTCGCTAAAAATCTGAAATCGGGAGATTTCAGGCTCCAGGCCATTACCTACTTAAAGATTTCTAGTTCTTTCTTAAATTTTTTTTATAGCTCGTGCTGGCATTCCTACTGCCAGCCGATCTTCTTTGATATCTTTTGTTACCACCGCCCCCGCGCCCGTTCTGGCTCGGTCGCCAATTTTAAGTGGTGCAACTAGCATTGTGTCACTGCCTATAAAGACTTCCTTGCCAATTTCGGTGTGATGTTTATTTTCTCCATCGTAATTGCAAGTAATTGTCCCTGCGCCTATATTGCTCTCTGCGCCGATGGTGGCATTGCCGATATAAGAGAAGTGCCCCATCTTTACGCCTTCACCCAAATGCGAGTCTTTCACTTCACCAAAATTGCCAATATGCACGCCTTTCGAGAGATACGCGCCCTTTCGTAATCTGCCAAAGGGACCTATATCTACATTGTCTTCGAGGGTGGCTTTTTCTAAAACGGATGACAATATCTCACAGCTATTGCCAATTTTACAATCGGTGATGATGGTATTAGGACCAATCTCGCAGTTTTTACCAATCACGGTTTCACCGCGCAAATGCGTATTAGGCTGGATGATAGAATCTTGACCGATTTCAACATTGATGCCAATATAAGTGGATTGTGGGTCAACGAGCGTGACGCCCCTCATCATCAGATTTTGGTTCACGCGTGCCTTCATCTGGGCTTCTGCTTCGGATAGGTGGATGCGGTTATTAACACCGATTGCTTCATTGGCATTCTCTAAAATAATTGCTTCTACGTTTAAGCCATCTTCAACCGCCAGCCCAACCGTATCGGTGAGATAATA
Source organism: Anaerolineales bacterium (assembly GCA_016744335.1). Taxonomy (GTDB): domain Bacteria; phylum Chloroflexota; class Anaerolineae; order Anaerolineales; family Villigracilaceae; genus Desulfolinea. Next base: position 21,669 of record JADGEO010000054.1, on the reverse strand, counting down.
CTCTCCTTTTGCTGAGAGCGGGATTTTTGATAGCGCATTCCAGAGCCATTCAGAATCAAAACAATATGCGGCGGCATTAAGTTCGGTGATTGCCTTTCCTTCTTCTGTGCAATCTGCTTCTTCAACAATGGCACATACACTCCCTGCCTCATCGCGCACAATGCGGCCAAAGCCGCGCGGGTCATCGGAAATGAGCGTTAACATAGTGATGGGACCTGTGTTTGCTTCTTGTCGCGCCACAAGTTGGGAGAGGGTATCACCTGTCAGGAGGGGCATATCGGCATTGCTTACAAGTATATGTCCCATAAAATCTTTCAGTTGGGATTCTGCTTGTTGTACCGCGTGTCCCGTTCCCAATCTTTCTTCTTGAACAACAAAGTGTGCTGTATCCCCAATATATTTTTTTACCGCATCGGCACCATGTCCAATTACCATCACTGGCTTTTCGGTAGAGGCAGAGGTCACAGCTTGGCGTGCGTGCCAAACCATCGGTTTTTCACAGACGGGGTGTAGAACTTTAGGGATGTCAGATTTCATGCGGGTTCCCTGCCCCGCGGCGAGGATGATAGCGGTTGTTTTCATGGGATTCCTTTATAGATAAAAAAAACAAGCCTTCATCTGTTCCCTAAGGCAACGGAGAAAGGCTTGTTTTTTCTTTCATAAAATTTAGCAGGGGCACCTGGATTCGAACCAAGATCAACGGCTTCAAAGGCCGGTGTGCTAACCGTTGCACCATGCCCCTATAACGGGAACTGCTTACTTGAGCGAGCGATATTTTATCATAGGGAGAAAAATAACGCAAAAGTTTTAGGCGTTATTTTCGGGCGTTAGCCCAAGCTGTTGGGCTTGAGCATAAGAAAGTTTATCGGCGTCTACTTCTTGTGCCTCTTGTGAGTCTACAGCATCATCCCAGAAGGATTTGATTTCATCGGTGTGGATTTTTGTCTTTTGTTGGAAGAGTGCGTCTAATTCATCAGAGGTAATTGCATCTTCGATTTGCTCTTCGGGCACATCTTCTGTGCCAAGATATCGATCGATTTCTTCTACGGGTGGGCGAGTAACGCCCATTGCGTCGAGCACGTGCTCGACTTCACTTTTGAGCATCATTAATGCATCTATTAAATCGAGCACTTTTTTGCGTTCTGCGATCTTATCGCCCGCAACGATGAGTGCGTGGGCACTGTTTACAGGGACGAGCAAAATATCTTGGTCACCACCAGGGAAGATATGATAGCTTAATGGTGTTTCTTGGTGAATATAGCCAGACACTTTTTGCCCTGCTCTAAAAATGCCCATTAGACCTGAAAGCAATGAAGCCTCAAGGCTAGAATCTTGAAGCGTGCCTGCTCGTGCCATAACGTGCCCCTGATCTGAAAGCAAGAAAATGACATCCGCATCCATATTCTGGCGAAATTTAGCAAGTAAGCCAGACATGTTTTTATGTGCGTCTGTATCCCCTTCATTTTCTTCTTCTGTGGGCAGAACAGTTCTCTCTAATTTTAAACAGCGTTCAACCGTATCAAGAAAATCAGTTAATGAAATTGGCTTTTCAAAAAAGGCAAAGGCATTTGCTTCTCGCAACTCTTTACGGATATTTTTCTCTTTAGAGCCAGAGATTAAAATAACTTGTGCGTCTTTATTGTGTATGGTGATTTTGTCTTTTAGTTCTAATCCAGACATGCCGGGCAAGAGGTAGTCAATAATGGCTAAATCTACATGGCCGCTTGCCACCTCTAAGAAAGCTTCTTCGCCCGAGGGTGCCTCGACAAACTCAAATTTGTGTTCGAGTGAATCTAAGGCTGAGTGGAGTAGGCGAATCACATCACGGTGATCGTCAACAATTAGAATACGATGAGTCATAAGAGCAGTCCCTGAAAACAGAAATAATACCTGATTATAGCAAAGTTTTTAGAGTTGTGAGGGGAGAGTTCTTTGCCTTCTTTACAGTTTTGTTGGGTGGGTAAGTTTTAGCGTGATATTTATTAGAAATTGTTTGTCTTATCAAAATGTAGGGGCGCACCCTTGCGGTCGCCTAGCTGGGCAAGGATTGCCCTTACCCCGAATTTTTGAGAAGATACGAAAATGTTTATGAAAAATCGATTTACGAGTCTGGCACGCCGTATAGGGTGGGGGCAAATCCGCCTAAATTCTTTTCAAAAGGAAATGTAAAATTTCTATACGCCTCAATCATTTTGCTCGAAAAAAGTGGCACAGCGGGCAAATCGTCCCAAAGTAGAATTTCGATTTCAAATAATTTTTCCCGCGCTTTTGTGGGGTCAGTGATTTGCAAAAACTCAGCACATTTTTTGTTGATGGCTTGGTTGTTATACCCGTAGGCATTTCCTTCTGCGAAGAAATCGCAGAGATAATCGGGGTAGAGAGACAGACTCCAGCCCATTATTGCCAAATCGTAATCGTTGACGCCGTAGACTTGATAAAAGATGTCATCAGCGGGGATGATTTTCTCCTTAATCGGAATCCCCAACTCGCGTGCCGCGTTTGCGATATAAGATGCGGCTTCAGCACGAAATATATCTTCTTTTGGTGCAAGAATTGTGACCTTTGGAAACGCTTCACCTGAGGGGAGGAGAAGCCCGCTCCCCGCGTGGTTTAGGCTGGGTTCCTGCGCCCAAACATAGCCTGCTTTTTGCAGGGTGTGTGTTGCCGCAGAGAGACGCGCGTCTGCATCCATCCCCGCGCAGGGGGGCGAGATGATGCTTGAGTGCCATCCGATGTTTTCGATGGCAACCCAGCCCAATGCAGGGATGACCCGCTCGTCCAATTTGTCGTTTGCGAGTGTTTGGGGGGCTATCAAGCAAGAAATGGCGCGGCGCAGAGCTACGTCATCCCACAAGATTTGGCGATGATTAAATGCCAAAAAACGGATGTCGTTACGGCGATTTTCAAGAAATTGGATGGCGGGGTCAGATGAAAGTTTTTCTATTTCAGCGGTTGTGAGGGATGTAGGGCTAAGAATAAAATCGGCTTCGTTATCGAGGAGGGTTTGCACGGCATCTTGAGAAATGGGGTGGGTTTCGATGGGCGTTTTCTCGGCGGGCGGGAGGGCATATAGCGCAGTGCGGGCGGCGATGAAGCTTTCACGGTTTTCTCTTAGGACACGGTCTATATTTTTTAGAAGGACGTTTTGTTCGCTGAAGTTCACATCTAAGCGCAGTTTTTCGCCGCGATATTCGAGGCTATCTTCGTCTAGATTTTTCATGGCTTCGAGAATATCTTGCTCTTCTTTTTGAAGGACTGCAAGTTTTGCTTGGCTTTCTGCAATGAGCGGATTTTCTTCTTCCTCTGGTAAGAGAGATTGGGCTTTTTTGATTTTTGATTCCCAACAATCTTGGTTGGTAAAAACGCCGATGAGCGCGCCGTGTTGCCAATCGCCTGTGTTGGGTGAAGAGGTGAAATAGTATTTGATAGTTTGCGAATCGAGGGCTTCGGCGTGGTGGAGTTTTTCAGGATTATAGAACTCTGCCCAGCTTAGCCCAAGTTGGAATTGGAGGGCAGTATTGATAGTGAAGGCAATATCTTCGGCAGTGAGGGGCGTGCCATCGTCCCATTTTAGGTTGGGGAGGAGGGCGATGGTAGATGTGAAGTATTCGCCCTCTTGGGTGAAGGGGGTAGGGAAGCCATCAGCGAGGAGGGGGGTTAGTTCGTTGTTTGGCGGAGCAAGTTGATATAAGCGGGGATAATTGATGCCCTGTGTCGCGTAGTTTTCGTAAGATGTGCCATTTTCGTCAAAAAGTGACCAGATATTCTCTTCGGTGCTAGGTGCAAGGATGACGTAGCGAATCTCACTGTAGCGGATTTCGGTGTAGGCTTTTTCTGTGGGGGCTGGGGTGTTGTCTATGCCCGTTTCTTCTGTGGCTGTTAGAATCTCTGTTGGCGTGGGGATGTTTTCTTTTGAGGTGCATCCCGCGATGAGAATGAGTAGGAGAAGTGGAAGGATTTTTTTTAGCATTTTTTCTGGTTTTGTTACTATAAATTAGTTCCCGCATGGGCGTAAATATCTATGCGGGGCTTTTCTTTTACCTTGGCTTGCTTGTGTGGTAACTTTATTTCTTCTCCCTTATAGGGGAAAGTTAGGAAGGGGGAAAAGAGTATAGCATAATCAGAGTATAATGAAGAAAAATTTTGCTCGCCTATCTTTTTGTGAGGCTCTCATGCGCATATTTTCTCATCCCAACCGAAAAATTATTTTGATTTTAGTTCTCTTTGTGCTGGTTTTTTCTGCTTGTTCTTTGGCAGATGAAATTCCTTTGCCCAATGGTTTAGTGACTACGCCCACGTCTCAAGAGGCATTAGCTACACCGACAGCTCTTACGATAGAGATTTTGCCACCAGAGGTGGTAGAGACTGCTCCTTTAGATGGGAGCCAGATTTCTTTGCAAGAGGAGATTGTTTTTTATTTTAATCAGCCCATGGATCGCACTTCGGTAGAAAGTGCTTTGCACGTTGAGCCGGCTGTTTCAGGAGATTTTGCTTGGACGGACGATGCCACAATCAAGTTTACGCCACGCGAATCTTTGAAGGCGGGATCAAGCCTAAATATCGCGTTTGATGCGGGGGCAGAATCTGTTTTAGGGAGTACGTTGCCTGAACCTCTCAGTTTTTCATTTAATACAGCTGAGGCTTTGCATCCTGTTCAGCTTTTACCTCAAGATGGCAGTATGGATTTGGGAGTCGATTCTGCGATTGTGGTCAGCTTTGATCAGCCCGTAGTTCCGCTTGGCGCAGATGCAGAAGATTTGCCGAGTGCATTTAGCTTGGAGCCTAAGGCGTCAGGGCAGAGCGAGTGGTTGAACACAAGTACTTATATTTTTTATCCCGATGCTTTAGGCGGTGGGGTGATCTATACGGCAACTTTAAATCCCGATTTGGTTAGTGTTGCGGGCACTTCTTTGGTGCGTGAAGAAAGCTGGTCTTTCACAACCGCTTACCCGCGTTTATTAGAAATTAGCCCCTCTACAGAGATTCCTTTGCCTCTTGATTTGGCGTGGACTTTCACTTTTAATCAGCCAATGGATCAAGATAGCGTAGAGGCTAATTTTTCTTTAACAGACGATGAGGGCGCAGATGTTAGTGGGGAATTTGAGTGGGCAGATGATTCACATTCCTTCACATTTGTTGTGGATGAATTGCTAGAACGAGATAGTAATTATTACCTTTTGCTTAGTGATGCGGCTTTAGCACAGGGTGGTACACCGCTGGCAAGTAAGTGGAAGGTAGAGGTTTATTCTTCGCCAAACTTTTCAGTGATTTCTACCGACCCAGAACAAACGGGCGTAATGGGTGAATATGGTTCGGGGCATATTCTCTTTTCTACTTTTGTGGATGATGAAGATATAGAAGAGTATCTTTCAATTAAGCCCGAAGTCTCAGGTTTTGGCGCAAATGTTTATGAAAACGGCATCCACTTTAGCGGAAACTTAGCACACGAGACGCATTACACAGTGCGGGTTGATCCGGCTTTAAAAGATATTTGGGGACAAGAATTAGGCGAAGAATTTTATTTTCTTTTTTCTACGCCAAGACCAGAGCCGAGAATTACTTTTCCTTACCTTGGAACGCCTTTTTACTTCACTACAGCGAATGAACCAGTCTTTTATATTCAGTCTACTAATGCCCCTAGTGTGAGCATGACCTTAGGTGAAGTTCTGTCTGCTGATTTTTTTGCGCTTTTTGGAGATGGCGGTTATGAGTTACGTGATAGTTATCAGCCCCAAAACCCTAAATCTTGGCGACAATATTTATCTATAGAAGATAATATAAGTGAAGCTTTTGGCATTGACTTAGCACCAGAAACAGGCACGCTTGAGCCAGGCATATACTCTTTGAACCTTTGGCAAACGGGGCAACAAGAAAGTGCAACGCCTAACTTTATTATTGCCAGCAATATAAATGTGGTCTTTAAATTTGGGGCAACCGATGCTCTTGTTTGGGCAACAGAGTTAGAGACTGGTGCGCGCATAAAAGGGCAGAGTGTTGTAATTTACAATGAAGAGGGCACCGTTCTTGCCGAGGGGGTGACGAATGATATGGGGATTTGGCATGGCAAAATCCCCGTACAAAGCAATGTTTATCAGAACTTTTATGCCATCTTAGGTCAATCGGGCGATGGTAATTTTGGGCTTGGTTCCTCCACATGGGGAGAAAACTTCTCACCATGGCATTTTGGTATCAGTGAAGATGATCGCCCTCCGCATGATGAGGTTTATCTCTATACAGATCGCCCCATCTATCGTCCTGGGCAAACCGTTTATTTCCGCGCAATTCTTCGTGAAGCCTATGACGGACGCTATGGCGCACCTACGCAAACTTCTCTTCCGCTAACAGTTTCAAATTGGGCAGGGGAAAATGTTGCATCTCTCAACCCGCCTCTTTCCGAGTACGGCACAGCGCATGGCTCTTATACCATTCCCGAAGATGCACTTGCTGGATATTATTCTTTCTATAATAGCGATCTCCATTTTTCTTCTTATTTTCAAGTAGCCAATTATCGCAAGCCAGAAATCAATCTTTCTGTAGAAATGACCCCTGAGGCCATCGTAGCAGGGCAAAGTTTTAGCGCAGAAATTTCGGCGCAATACTATTTCGATGCTCCTGCTGGCAATATCCCCATCACTTGGGCACTTTATGAAAACGAAGCCTACTTCCACATCCCCGATTATCGCGTTGGCGCACTCAATCTCGGATGGTTAAACAGCGAACCTGATTTTGGCTACTACGGCGATTTCCTTGGCGAAGGTGAAGGCACGACCAATGCGGATGGTCTTTTGACCCTTGATTTTGAACAATTAGATCTTCCCGAAGGCACACGTGAACTAACGCTCGAGATCACCGCCATTGAAGATAGTGGGCAGATGATTAGCGCGCGTGAAAGCATTTTAGCGCACCCAGAAGAGTTTTATATTGGACTACGCCCCGACCTCTGGTTTGGACGTGAAGCGACAGAAATGGGGTTTGATGTCTTAACTGTAGATTTGGAGAACGCACCGAGCGCGACCCAAAACTTGAGTGCCGTTTTTCAACAGATGACATGGGAAAAAGAAAATTCCGGCGAGGGTTTCATCCCCGTCTTCACCCCCGTCAGCGATGTGGAGCTTGCCACTGGGAATGATGGGGTGGCTCGCCTCGCCTTCACCCCTCCCCGCCCCGGACTCTTTGTCTTAGACGTGAGTGGCGGCAACGCTTCTACAAAAATTCTTCTTTGGGTCACAGGTTCAGACAAAGCCTTATATCCCAATTTGCCTAAGCAACGCATTCGCCTAACAACATCTCGTGAAGAATATCTCCCCGGTGATACGGCACAGATATTTATCCCCAACCCCTTAGATGAAGAAGTCCAAGCGCTCATCACAGTGGAGCGTGGCACTATTCATAAATCAGAAATTATTAATATCGGCGCGGGTGGCACCACCTATAGCCTGCCCCTTAGCGAAGACGATGCGCCCACCATCTATTTTTCAGCGGTTTTGATGAGCAAAGATAGATTCCGCGTTGGCTATACTGAAATAAAAGTCTCCGCAAACGCACAGATTCTCAACGTAAACCTTACTGCGCAACCCATGCGTTCAGAGCCGGGGGGAGAAGTAATCTTTGGCATCCAAGTCACCGATTCTGATGGAAACCCTGTAGAGGGTGAGTTCTCTCTTGCAGTTGTCGATTTAGCCGCCCTCGCATTAGCAGACCCCAACTCGACACCTATTGAAACTGCGTTCTACGAAAACACAGGGCTAGGCATAAAAACATCCCTTTCTTTAGCAGGCGATAGTGTTTATGGTGTTTTTCTCGATTATGGCGGCGGTATGGGTGGCGGCGGAGGGGAAGAGCTTTCTGTTGTGCGCGACAATTTCCCTGACACTGCCTATTGGAATGCAGAAATTATCACCAACGAAAAAGGGCAAGCGCAAGTAAGCGTTACACTACCCGACAATCTCACTACTTGGCACGCAGATTTACGCGGCACAACCATAGATACGCAAGTTGGGAGCGCAGAGCTAGGAATCATCAGTACAAAAGATGTTCTCATTCGCCCTGTTACCCCACGTTTTTTGGTGGTAGGCGACCATGTAGAAATCTCTGCTATTGTGCATAATAATACTGCTGAGGAGCAAAGTGGATTTGTAGGGTTGCAGACATTAGGCTTTTCGCTTGACAGCCCTAATTCTGTCAATCAGCAAGTCACAGTTCCTGCCGGGGGGCGTGTTAAGGTTTCGTGGTGGGGAAGAGCAGAAGATGCAGAAACTGCTGAATTGCTCTTCAACTCAGAGCTTGGCAACTATAGCGATATAACGCGTCCTGTTTGGGGTGCACTGCCTATTTTACGCTACACGTCCCCGCAGTCCTTTGTTTCAGCCGGCACCCTAGAAGAGGGCGGCAGTTTAACGGAATCTATCTCTTTGCCGCACAGCTTTGTCCCCGTGGGTGGCAAGCTGGATGTCACGCTCGAATCCTCTTTGTCTTCTCTCGTTCTTGAAAGTTTAGAAGCAATCCCCGCGCCCGCATCCACATCTAGCAATGAGGCAATCCTATCCTATCTTTTACCAAATGTTGCCACTTATAGCCTTATGCAAAGTGCAGGCATGAGCGACCCCGAACTAGAAGCACGCCTTGATCTTTCGCTAGCGCGCGGCGTGCGCCAATTATTGAACAATCAAAATGAAGATTATGGCTGGGGCTGGTACGCAGGTGGTGAAAGTGACGCATACCTCTCTGCTTATATTCTTTTTGGACTTTCGCAGACGCAAGATGCGGGTGTTCCTGTTGACGAGACCGTTCTCATTAATGCCCGTGACTATTTGCACTTGGCTTCATTACCTTATATTGCAGAAGCAAACCCAGAAACTTGGCAAAAAGATAGATTGGCTTTTATGCAATATGTAATGCAAATAACGGGCGGCGCAGATGCAATTGCGGTAGACCAATTGGATGAATGGCGCGCAGACCTTAGCCCTTGGGCGCAGGCTTTGTTTGCTCTTACTCTGGATTCTAGGAACGCAGGGGACGAACGTGCCTCGAACTTGCTTGCCGATCTAGAAGCATCTGCCCAAAGAAGCGCGAGTGGCGCGCACTGGGAGAGCGATGCTTCTTCGTGGCGAAACCCTGGCACGCCCGTTTATACCACAGCGACAGTCGTTTATGCCCTTGCTCAGCAAGACGCGACCAATCCGCTCGTGAACGATGCCGTGCGTTATCTTGGTGCGCATCGCAACATTTACGGTTGCTGGAGTTCGACTTATGAAAATTCCTGGACGTTGTTGGCATTCACAGAAGTTATCAAGGATGCAGATGAACTTAATGCAAACTACAGCTATTCTACTGAGCTAAATGGCGAAACGCTCGCGGCAGGGGAAGCAGAGACGCTCACGCCCATCACCACAAGTACGACTTTAGACGATTTGCAATTGGGCTTGCCCAATGCACTAAAAATCACCCGAAGCGATGGCGAGGGCAGGCTTTATTATCACGCCGCCCTCTTCGCTGATCGTTCTGCTGAATCTGCTCTTGCACTTAATCAGGGCATGGCAGTTTCACGCCTTTATTATGATGCCGATTGTGAAAAGGATTGTATTCCTTTAGAAGTAGCAAAGCTCATGCTAGGGGCAAAAGTAAAAGTGCAACTCACCTTAAATATCCCCGAAGATAGCTACTATCTCGTGGTTGAAGATTATATTCCAGCCGGCACAGAAATCCTTAACCAACAACTTAAAACTGCCCAACTTGGTGAAGAAGCAGAGAGTGTTAGCGTTTTTGACGCCGACAGTCCTTATGCAAATGGCTGGGGTTGGTGGCTTTTCTCCTCTCCGCAAATTGGCGATGAGAAAGTCTCATGGACAGCCGATTATATCCCCGCGGGAACTTATGTTTTGAGTTATACACTAATCCCGTTGCAAGCAGGTGAATATCGCGTTTTGCCTGCCCATGCTTGGCAGAGTTATTTCCCTGAAGTGCAGGGCACGAGCGCAGGAGAGATATTTAGGATTGAGGAATAACAGGTTTTTTTGTGCAAGGAAACACACCATGCTACCCTACGTTCGTAGGGTAGCATGGTGTTTGGGCGTAGGGCAGTTGACGGTTGCACAGAATTGGGTATAATCGTAAAGTTCTAAAAAGATGATATATATATTTGTGTTTAATGGAGAATGTCTATTGTGGGGAAGAGACATTTTTTTGCTCAAAAAAACTTTTTTAAAGGATAGCGTAAATGCCCAATCAGTTATTAGAAGTAAAAGACCTTGAAACACAGTTTAGCACGCCTGACGGCACTGTTCATGCTGTGAATGGTATTTCTTTTAGCCTAAAAGAAGGGGAAACATTGGGGGTTGTAGGAGAATCGGGTTGCGGAAAGAGTGTGACAATGATGTCACTCTTGCGCCTCATCCCTATGCCCCCTGGAAAAATAGTTAATGGTGAAGTCTTGTTCCAAGGACAAGACCTCATGAAGATGTCAAAAGATGAAATTAGGCGTATTCGAGGCGCGAAAATCTCTATGATTTTCCAAGACCCAATGACTTCGCTTAATCCCGTTTTGACCATTGGCAAGCAAATGAAAGAACCATTGCTTTTGCATTTGGGCATGAACGAGAAGCAGGCAGATGAGAGAGCGGCTGAACTTTTAACGATGGTCGGGATTTCAGATGCGACGGCTCATTTATCCGATTATCCTCATCAGTTTTCAGGCGGAATGCGTCAAAGAGTGATGATTGCGATGTCTTTGGCATGTAACCCCGAGTTACTAATTGCCGATGAGCCAACCACGGCTTTGGACGTAACCATTCAAGCGCAGATTGCAGATTTGGTCAAACGCCTACGCGATGAGCTAGGTATGGCGGTTATCTGGATTACCCATGATTTGGGCGTGGTTGCTGGCTTCGCCGAGCGTGTTCTTGTGATGTATGCTGGGTTTATTGTCGAGAGCGCACCCGTTATAGAACTTTATGCAAGCCCCAAGCACCCTTATACGACTGCGTTGTTGAGTTCTCTGCCACGAGTGGATGGAAGTAGTATTGGGCAGAAACTAGAAATTATTGAAGGATTGCCTCCTGCGCTTTTAGAAAAGCCAGAAGCATGTCCATTTGCCCCTCGTTGTAAATTTGTTCAAGATAAGTGCCTGAAAGAAAACCCTGCTTTAGACGAATGGTCTCCAGAGCATAAAGTGGCTTGTTGGGTAGATATGAGCACAGGAGAGCTTCGATGAGTGATCAAAAACCCCTCGTTCGTTTAGAAAATCTAACCAAGCATTTCCCTATTAACAAGGGCTTGTTCTTTCGGAAACAGGTTGGCGCAGTTCAGGCAGTTGATAATATCTCCTTTGAAATTAATAAAGGGGAAACATTAGGCTTGGTAGGTGAGTCTGGTTGTGGAAAGTCTACGACTGGGCGCACTATCCTTCAATTGCATGAGCCGACTTCAGGCAAAGTTTTTTATGATGGTGTAGACCTGACTGAAGTTTCAAGTGCTGAAATGCGGGAAATGAGACGTAATATCCAAATTATTTTCCAAGACCCTTACGCTTCACTTAATCCACGTATGACAGTGGGCAGTATTATCGCAGAGCCGTTGGAAATTCATAATATAGGTACAGCGGCTGAGCGAAAAGAACGTGTTAAAGAATTGCTAGAACTTGTTAGTTTGAATCCTTTCTTTATCAACCGTTATCCGCACGAATTCTCAGGTGGGCAACGTCAACGCATTGGTATTGCAAGGGCTTTAGCTCTGCAACCTGATTTTATTGTCTGCGATGAGCCAATCTCAGCGTTAGATGTGTCCATCCAAGCGCAAGTTGTCAATTTGCTCGAAGAACTTCAAGAAGAGTTTGGTCTCACCTATCTATTCATAGCCCACGATTTGAGTATGGTTCGCCATATTTCAGATCGTGTTGCAGTAATGTATCTTGGGAAAATTGTTGAATTAGCACCGCGTGATGATGTATATGAAAATCCTTTGCATCCATATACGCAGGCATTGCTTTCAGCGGTTCCCGTGCCTGACCCTGTTGCAGAACAACAACGCGAGCGTGTTATTCTTAAAGGGGATGTGCCAAGCCCCTCAAATCCCCCCTCAGGATGTCGATTCCATACCCGTTGCCCAATTGCAGAAGATATTTGTAGCAAAGAAGAGCCTGTTTGGCGAGAAGCTACAGATGAGCATTGGGTTGCTTGTCATTTAGCAAAATAAAAAACAAAGTGGGTAGTAGCATTCACTTTCTTAAATAGAGTGGGTGCTTTTTGCCCTAAAATTATCTCAGAAGAGTTTATATGAAAGCAAATATAAAAGGAGGTGGTTTCTAATACGAAATACAAATAATGTTCGTGTCCTATAACCTGTAATGAAAAATTTTATCAACTCTCAAAAAGGAGAAGTAAAGAAATGAAAAAAACACTATGGATGGTATTAGGCTTGTTAGTTATCGCTAGCATGGTCCTAACCGCATGTGGAAGTTCAGAACCTGCACCCGAAGCCCCTGCTGAAGAGCCTGTTGAAGCAGAAGAACCTGCCGAAGCAGAAGAATCTGCTGAAGTTGAAGAACCCGCCGAAGTTGAAGAGACAGAAGCAGAAGAACCCATGGATAAAGGTCCTGTGACCTATCGTGGTTATTCAACAACTGACATCCCCACTTTGGACCCCCAACTTGGCGAAGACACTGTCTCTATTGGTTATATTGAGAATCTTTTTGTTCACTTGACCAATTACGATCTTGATACAGCAGAAGTAGTTCCCGAAGCCGCAACCTCATGGGAAATTAGCGAAGATGGTATGACTTATACCTTCACCATTCGTACCGATATTCCTTGGGTAAAACACAATCCTGTTACTTTGGAAACCACCCAAGAAGTTGACGCTGATGGCAACCCCCGCTTTGTTACCGCTAACGATTTCGTTTATGGTATCAAACGTGCTTGTGACCCCAACACTGGTTCTTACTACAGCAGCATTATCGCTCCCAACATTGTTGGCTGTGAAGATGTACTCTATGCTGAAGATCCCGACAACGTTCCTCAAGAATTGGTTGACGCGATTGGTGTAAGTGCTCCCGATGATGCTACTTTGGTTATCGAACTCCCCTTCCCTGCCGCTTATTTCCTCTCCATGACCCCGATGTGGACAATGACTGCATCCCCACAATGGGCTATTGAAGAAAATGACGCTAATTGGATTGAAGCTGGTAACATCGTGACCAACGGCCGTTACGTACTGAACGAATGGATTCATGGCGTTCGCCGCACCACCCTCCGCAACCCCCTTATGCCTGAAGATATGCAAGGCGGCGGGAATATTGAAAAATTCATCACCAATGTTGTTCCTGATAGTACCACCGGTTACGCTCTTTGGCTGAACGGCGAAGTTGAAAGCTCCAGCATTCCTGATGCAGAGTTAGAAGCTCACTTAGCTGAATTCCCCGATGAGACCTCCCAAGTTCCTGATTTGGCAGTCTTCTATATTGCATACCGCATGACCAAAGCTCCTTTCGATGATGTCCACGTCCGCCGTGCTTTCAGTGCCGCCTTTGACCGTGCGTCCTTCGTTGCGACCGTTCTCCAAGGCCAAGGTCTCCCCATGAAGCACTTTGCTCCTCCCGGAATCTTTGGTGCTCCCCCCATTGACGAAGTCGGTGTTGGCTATGACCCTGAATACGCCGCCGCTCAGTTAGCTGAAGCTGGCTACCCCAATTGCGAAGGCTTCCCCGAAGTCTCTCTCTTGGGCTACAGCGGACAATCTACCCTTAATTGGATCGAATTTGCACAAGCAAACTGGTCCGAGAACTTGGGTTGTTCCCCTGACCTCATTACCATTGAACAACAATCCTTCTCTGAACTCTTGGCTACCACCAAGTTGGACGACGCTGAAGCTCCCAATATGTGGACACTCGGCTGGGGTCCTGACTATGCTGATGAGAACAACTGGGTTACTGACGTGTTGAGCTGTGAAACAGCCCTTCGCATGAAACGTGAATGTAACGAGATCGATGAGAAACTTGACGAAGCTCGCATTGAAGCTGATCCCGTAAAACGCGTTGAACTCTATGCTGAAATTGAAGATATGTTCTTCGGTGAAGAAGGCGAATTCCCCTTCGCCCCAATTTACCTCCGCATCGCTTACGTTGCCGACCACACTTGGTTTGAGCACACCCCCGCTCTCTTCGGTGGCGACCAGTGGTACACCTGGACAATCGACCAAGAAGCACAACCAATGATTGAAGAGTAGGCTTTTGCTTACTTAGCTTTCTGAAATACTAAAGTTTGTGGGGAGTGGCGTTAAGTCACTCCCCCACAAACTTTTTCTAAATCCTAGCTTTTTATTAAACAAGAAACTCGTCCCCGTGATTGGGAGGTCTGATTTATGACCAAATATATTATTCGTCGCCTTCTTCTGGCGATTCCTGTAATTTTTTTGATGATTTTGGCAACCTTTGTTTTGGTCCAATCCATGCCTGGTGGTCCTTTTGATGCTATTGGGCAACGCTCTATGCCGGAACACATGCGTATTCTCCTGGAGAAACGATATGGGTTAGACAAACCATTATATGAGCAATTTTTTATCTATCTAGGCAATCTTTTGCAAGGTGATTTGGGACCTATGCTCCGGCAACCATCCCAAACCGTGAACGACATTGTCGCTCAGACTTTTCCCGTTTCAATTCAACTAGGCTTGATGTCAGTAATGTTAGGTTTCATGCTTGGTATACCATTGGGCATAATTGCCGCTCTTAACCATAATAACACCATAGATTATGTGACAACTTTTGTAGCAGTAATTAGTGTATCTATCCCAACTTTAGTTTTAGGACCTTTCCTAATCTATACTTTTGGGGTAAAGCTAGATTTACTTCCCATTGCATTTTGGGGAGCAGATCCACCTTTTTTACTTGGGTTTTTACCCCCATTGAATAAAAAATTCTTCATGCACGCTGCAATGCCTGTCTTTGCCATGGGAACAGGTATGGCGGCGGGAATTACACGCCTCACACGAGCAGGGTTGCTGGATGTTCTCTCCGCTGATTATATTAGAACAGCCCGAGCTAAGGGTTTAAGAGAGCGAGTGGTTATTGTTCGTCATGCTTTGAAAAACTCACTTATCCCCGTTGCTACAATAATTGGACCTTTGTTGGCTGCTGCGGTAACAGGTAGCTTTATCACGGAGCAAATTTTTGCTCTCAACGGAATGGGGAGACGCTTTGTAGAGAGTATTGGGCAACGTGAGTATTTCCTTCAGACTAGCCTTGTATTAATTTATGGTTTATTGCTCATTATGGGCAATATCCTCGTTGATGTTCTTTACGCATGGCTAGACCCACGCATTCGCTACGATTAATCAGGAATAAACCATGACAACTGATAAAAAACTAGACAAAAATAAAAAAGCAAAGAATATAGGTAAAAGCCGTAGCCCAATGCAAGATGCGATGCGCGAGTTTCGGCGCAATAAAATCGCTGTAGGCGGGATGATTTTTATAATCTTTGTGGTTCTTGTTGCCATATTCGCGCCGATTTTCTCTCCTTATCACTTTGCTCAACAAAATTTGCGGAATAACCGTGCCAAACCTATGGAAGGATACGATGTGGTCGAATCCTATGCCGCTGAAAAATGTCATTGGTATGAGACGCCCGTAGAATGGGGATGTACGGTCTTCATTGCTGGCTCAGATGCCCTTGGACGTGATTTATGGAGCCGTATTATTTATGGCACACGCGTTTCACTCTCTATTGCTTTGGCGGCGTCCACTGTTAGTCTTGTGATTGGCTTAATTTATGGTACGGTCTCAGGTTATTCAGGGGGGAATGTAGATAATTTTATGATGCGGCTGGTAGATTTCCTCTATGGTATCCCGCTCCTCCCTATTATTATCTTAATGACCGTTTATTTCAACGCCGTTAGTAGGCAAGGTTCCGATAGTCCTTTTGTAAACTCTTTGCTCTCCATGAACAAATCAGCAGGTGGCTTGCTTTTTGTCTTTATTGCCATCGGTGCTCTAAACTGGCTCGGCATGGCACGTCTTGCTCGTGGGCAAGTTCTTTCTTATAAAGAAAAAGAATTTGTTGAAGCCGCCCGTGCTTTGGGTGCAGGGAAAGGACATGTTGTTTTTAAACACCTTATTCCTAATGTATTAGGACCGCTCCTTATTGCTGAATCAATGGCTATACCGGGATATATCTTTCTAGAAGCCGCACTCAGCTTCATCGGTTTGGGCGTTAGCCCCCCCACACCAAGCTGGGGCGCAATGATTAACGAAGGCTATTCTGGTTTACGTTCAAACCCGCATTTGGTTCTCTTCCCTGGTCTGGCACTAGCCAGTTTAACCTTAGCCTTTAACTTTATGGGTGATGGACTTAGAGACGCCTTTGATACCCGTCTGCGTGGAAGGAACTAAGAAAAATGAATAATAAAAAATTAGCTCGAACCTCCATTCTACTTCTTATAAGCATCCTGTTTATTGCCACAATGGCATGTAAGCAAGCTGGTGAAATTGTGCCAGACGCTGAAGCTACACAGCGCGCTATGCCAACCGTGACCCCAACACAAGATATACAAGAAGCCGAAGATGCCAAGTTTAAAGAAGGTGAAAATGTTGTCTTTATAGGCAAAGGCTACCTTATTCCTTTTTATGCAAAGCCAGGAGACACTTTAGTGCTTTCCCACGCCGCACGAAACGACTCTGGTGTAGTTCTTGGTGTTGCCCTCTTTGAGGGCGAAACTTGGTACGAAATAGATAGTGTAGCTGGTACAGGATGGATTACAGAAGACTTTTTAGAAGAAACTGAATAAGAACAGCATTACCAAAAGAAAAACAACAAACTGGGAGGTCGCAGTAACCCTACTGCACCTCCCAGTTTTGCGCTATATAGCAGGAGTGAAAAATGAAACTAAGAACCAATCGCTTTATCTTGGTTGGCATTATCATATTAACCATTATTTTCCTAACAGCTTGCAGTGGGGCAGATGAACATATTTGGTTAAAATCTCCAGGATGGAGCCGCGCACTTCTTCTTGGAAACTCCACCTTAAGTGATCCAGTACCAATGACATTGGATAAAGAGGGGCAAATCTATTTTGTGCTTTTGACAGATAGTGAAGCACAGCCTCAAAAGACTTTTACCGTGATCGCCCTTGACCCAAACGGGAGTGCCCTGTGGACGCGGTCTTTGGAAAAAATAGATATTTCTCGTCCCTCTTCCGCGCACATTATTTCGGAGAATGAGGGCTTACGCCTTTTCTGGCTAGATACAGACAGCCTCTACACCCTTGCTCTTGATTCTCAAGGCAACCCGCTCAACGATGAGGCAACACGCCTCTCGAAAGAAATAGAAGTTGAAAGTTACGCGATAGCAGAAGATGCTTCAGGCGGGCACACAGTTTGGTTCGCGGGAGCAAGAGAAAATCCAGGTTTGTACTCGCTTTCCACATCTGACGGAAAAGGTGAACTTACCTCTATCGCCTCAGAAGGAATTCGTCCTCAACTTAGATACGATCAAGAAAGCACCTTGCACGCCACTTGGCTAGAATATCCGCTGGGCTACGGTGACACAAAAATTATTTATGCAGAATCGCCCTCTTTCAACCCTAAAACGGTGCAAGAATTTTCGATAGGACCCGCGAACGGTTTAGATGGTCCTGTAATGGGCATAGACGACAGCGAAGTTTATCTTTTTTGGACAATAATTGTTCGCTCTGGTTTAGAATCAGGTGCGATTCGTACCCAAACAATACACTTTCCTTTAGGAGAAGCCAATTTAGTTTCAGAGCCAATTCTATTAGCAATGCCCACAACTTATGACGCACAATTTGAAAGCATAGAAAACAGCTCTTTAGACGTGGGTGAGCGCGTTTCTTTGCAAAGTGGCAATTTCTCCAAGAGCGTAAAGGTGCAAAAAATCCTAACAAACCCTATGCAAATGGGAGAATTGGCTATTATTTTTCGTTCCCCCATGCAGTATTTATGGCGCAAAGAGAAAGAGCAAGTAAATATGGCATATTTTGATGAAGGAGAGGCAACCTCTTACCAGCCATTAAGTTTTACGACTTCACTTTCAACTTTTCCTAACGTACTCTCTAGCCCCAACCAACATCTTTACGCGGTTTGGTTAGAAAAAATTGAAGACAATCACAACTCAGTTTATTTTGCCAGCACCTCGCCTAAAATAATAGAAACCATGAGCCGCTCTACAGCGCGCGAGCTAGGACGAGTAGCCATGCAAGTCACTTTTGGTGTTTTAGTGGGCATTTTAATGGCACCCATTGCCGCAGGTGTATTGGTTGTTCCTCCCTTAGTTGTTTTGTTACTTTTATCGCCCATACGAAAACTTGGCTCAAATCGTACCCAAGATATTACCGGCATTATTAGCCTTGTTCTTGCCATCACCCTTTTCTGGATGGGAAAATTCGCGATGTTACCAGGCATGATGGATTATGTTCCCTTCTCAGCATGGGTGCCAGAAATCCCAGTGCTTTTAGCAAATATCTTGCGCTGGGCTGTGCCAATTGCTATTGCGCTTATTGCGATTTTTGTAGCTTGGTTTTATACTTATCGCGAATCAAATAAAAGTACCTTATATTTCCTTTTGATTTATGCAGGGGTAGATTCTCTCCTCACCGCCGCCATTTATGCAGTCCTAATTTACGGCGCGATATAATGAGAAAAGACTTTTTTAGATATTTATCTTGGAGGTAAAAATGCAGAAAAAAACATTACTTATCATTCTCTTGGGTATTGCGCTTGCGCTCCTCGTCTCGTCTTGTAGTCAACCTGCTGATGTGCCTGAAGAACAGCCTGCCGACCCCACACAGCCCCCTGTTGAGATAGCCCCAACAGCTACCTTTGAACCAACAGCTGAGCCAACCTCAACCCAAAAGCCCACCAAAGAACCGCCTAAAACTGGACCTTTAGCAACAGCCGCCGCACTCAGTGCTCAAACCACCCTTGTCCCGTCCACACCCATAGGGGGATTTGATGCCAGCGACCTTGCAGACGACGATTATGTAGGCATTGTTAAACAGGCATGGTATATTATCGAATCAAATTACGTCCGAGATAACTTCAACGGCGTAGATTGGGACGCAATTTATGACGAATACGTTGTCCTAGCAGAAGACGTAACCTCCTCAGAAGAACTTTGGGATTTATTAACCGAATTAATTCGCGAACTCGATGACGACCACAGCCGCTTTGTTCCCCCCGGAAATATGGAAAGTGAATTTGGCGTAGGGGGTAACGACGGTGAAGCACAGCCTTGGATAGGGCTAGTCGTCTGGCCCGGTCCTTCTAAAGAAGATGAATACTTCTACGCATGGGATGTCTGCGAATACGGTGCCGCGGCAGACGCAGGTATAGTACGGGGTGATGTCATTCTTGCTGTAGATGGTGAAAAGCTCGTCCCTGGTGAAGATGGATTTACGAGCGAAGATGTCCGTGCCGTTGTATTTGGCAATGGCGGCGATACTGTTACTCTCACTGTTCAATCAGGTCCCGATGAAGAGCCTCGTGATTTAACACTTAAGCTCGGTGGCGGCGGTGGCTGTATGGATTGGGTTTACGAAGTAGTTAGTGAAGACCCCTATATTGGCTATATCCGCATCCCCGATTTTGACGGCGATTCTGCCGATAATATCAGAGCCGCAATTGAAAATTTTGAAGCCGACCAGCCCCTTGATGGACTTATCCTTGACGTACGCCACAATCCTGGTGGAAACTCAGATGATGCCGCAGGCATCTTTGCAGATGGCGTTGTAGGCACAACAGGACCCCTCCGCGAAGACAAACAACGCACCTCCTACCGTATTCGCGGCGTAGACTGGAGCGACACCACCCCGCTTGTTGTACTCACTGATGGCAGTAGCCACAGTGCCGCCGACTATTTCCCTGCCGCGTTAAAAGAGCTTGAACGTGCTACTATAATTGGCACGAATTCTGCTGGAAATACCGAAGGCATCATTAGCTTTGGCCTTGCCGATGGGACGCTCATGCGCCTAGCGGTAATGACCCTTGCCCTCAATGATGGCACTATCCTCGAAGGTATTGGCGTTACCCCCGATATTGAAGTGCCTCTAGGCATGTGGGGCTTGCGTCAGCAACCCTACGATATTCAACTTCAAACAGCAATTGACTTTTTAACTGGGCAATAGATAGCTTCTCGTTCCCCAAGCACTAGCCGCCGTCTTTAGCGGTGGCTTATGCAAAAGAAAAATGGACATAGACTTATATAAGTCTATGTCCATTTTTGATTCCCGGGCTGTCAAGAAGAACCCGTTCCCTTTGAGGGAACGGGTTCTTCTTGACTATTTCCGATAGTCTTTAAAGCGACTTCATTAGCAAAGAAAAATCGCCCTTTACTCCCTTAGGTACAGGAATACGAACAATATACCCCGATCCTAAAGCCACATCCATATTTTCCCCTAATTCATTACGCATCTCTTCTAATTTGAAACTGTAATTCCCAGAGACGGTCATAATTTCAATCTCATCACCCACAGCAAATTTGTTTTTTACATCAACAATTAAATCGCCTGTAGCAGAATCACACCCTATCCCCTCACCCACAAAAAGTTGCTTACTAGGTCTTGAGGCACCTCTTTCATAGTTTTGATATTCTTGTGGCAAATGACGGCGATAAAACCCCTCTGTATAGCCTCGATTCGACAAGCTTTCTAACCTATTCATTAAATCCATATTAAATTCATTTCCCGCAAGTGAATCATTAATTGCCTGCCTATAAACTTGCGCCGTACGTGCCGCATAAAAATGCGATTTAGTGCGCCCCTCAATTTTCAAAGAATCTACGCCTATATCAATTAATCGCTTCACATGTTGAACAGCTCGTAAATCTTTAGAGTTCATAATATAGGTGCCGTGCTCATCTTCAAAAGCAGGCATATACTCTCCCGGACGCTCCTTCTCCTGCAATAAAAATATGGGGTTGTCGGGTTCTTCAGCAACAATATCCCCCTCTAGCGTTTCTCTTGCCTCATGCACATCATATTGCCATCTGCAAGAGTTCGTGCAAGCCCCTTGATTCCCGTCACGATGCGTCATATACCCTGACAACAAACAACGTCCAGAATAAGCAATACATAGTGCCCCATGTACAAAAACTTCCAATTCAATATCAGGACAACGCTGGCGAATTTCCTCAACCTCATCCAACGATAATTCTCGTGAGAGAATTACACGTGTCAAGCCTTGCTTTTTCCAAAATTTTACCGTAGCCCAATTCACCGCATTGGCTTGCACAGATAAATGAATGGGCATATCAGGCCATTTCTCACGCACCATCATAATCAGCCCAGGGTCAGACATAATCAAAGCATCTGGCTTCATTGCAATAACAGACTCCATGTCACGGAGATACGTTCGCACCTTATTATTATGTGCCGCGATATTACTGGCAACCAAAAACTTTTTGTTTTGTGCATGAGCTATAGAAATAGCCTCAGCCATTTTTTCTAAATGGTTAAAATCATTTTTTCTAACCCGCAAACTATAACGCGGCTGTCCCGCATAGACCGCATCTGCCCCATAAGCAAAAGCATATTGCATATTTTTGACTGAGCCAGCAGGTGAAAGAAGTTCGATTTTTTTCATAATTTATTATTCTCTACCCTACATGTAGAGCACTCTTGTCAGGTTGAAAACGAAAACAGACATCAAAAGGCTCTCCTTTCTTC
>JADGEO010000053.1 GCA_016744335.1 Anaerolineales bacterium | reverse complement strand
TTTGAAGAAAGGAGAGCCTTTTGATGTCTGTTTTCGTTTTCAACCTGACAAGAGTGCTCTACATGTAGGGTAGAGAATAAACCACTATACAATTACGCCCCGCTTCTTTAGCTTTGTAAAGTGCTCTATCGGCATTCTGAATGAAATCCTCGGAGTTCATATTCCCCTGAGTAGCCTTTGCTATGCCAGCAGAAAAACTAATTGTAAATTCTTTCTCACCAGACATTAATTTCAAATTTGAAACTGCTTTTTGCCATTCTCTGGCACGCTCGTAGGCAATATCTGGTGATGTATTATACAAAATAACAACAAATTCATCACCTGCGTAACGGCAAAAGGTGTCTTCCGTTCGGCATAGGGATTGGATTGCATTAGAAAGAGCAACCAAAGCCTGATCACCACCTGCTACATGCCCATATTGGTCATTGATTATTTTCAAGTTATCAAGATCGAGTATAACGATAGAAAGAGGGCTTTCTTGACGAGATGCGCGCGTGAGTTCTCGCTCAAGCACCTCCGCCATGTAGCGGCGATTATACAAACCCGTGAGTGGGTCACGAATGACTTGCTCGCGTAGGGCGGATTCGAGTTCTTTGATTTCTGCAAGTTGTAATGCTAATTGCTCATTAACGTTTTCCAGTTCTATCTCTGCCTGCTTACGCACGGTGATATTTTCTACAACTACAAGAATTTGAGGGACTGAACCATCTTCGGCGAATAGTGGAACCGTACGATAATGCTGATACTGATTGTTAATAAATAATTCAAAAGAGCGTTCATCCCCTGCAAAGGTCTTTTCATAATGTTTCTGAACAGTGACTGCTTTATCACCAAAGACCTGATTGAGAGTTAGCCCAACAAATTGCTTTGGGTCAAGATTTTGTCTGGTAAATTCTTGACCAGACGAGAAGCCTACTGTGAAATCCGTTTCGATAATTGAGAGAAATGAATTCGGGTAATTTGCGGCAATAGTGCTCAACAGATTTTCGTTTTTGCGGAGTGCTATCTCTGCCTCTTTACGCTCAGTAACATCATGGATAATAGAGTACAACACAGTTCTATCACCATTATCCACAGGACCAGAATAAACTTCTACATCCCGTATCTCTCCCGATGACAGTTTATGAGAAAAGTTGAAAAAGCCCCGTTTTCCATTTCTAGCACTCTCCATTTCTTGTTGAATTTCTTCATTGGGTGATATATTAATATCCGTGACGTACAACGAAGTGCATGTTTGGGCATCATAGCCATAAAACTCACAAGCGGCTTTATTGGCCTCAAGAATACGCCCATCATCGGGATTGATTATCAGCTTAACGGCATGGTTGGTCTCAAACATTTGACGATAGCGGGCTTCACTCTCTCGTAGAGAATTTTCTGCCTTTTTACGTGCGGAAATGTCACGCAAAATAACCAACGTAAATTGCTCTCCATTTAACACATAGTTTGAGACACGCACATCCATGTCAAACCCAGAGCCATCCTTGCGTTGCCCACGCGTTTCATATCCCACAGGAGCATCGCGACTACCTTCTGAGCGAGACTGGACATTTGCCATGATTTTCTTGTGTTCCGAAGGCGCAATACAATCTAAGATAGACCTTCCAATCAATTCTGCTTCATGGTTGTAGCCAAACATTTCCAAATAAGCTGGGTTGACCTGCACATGAATGCCTTTCAAAGAAACGCTAATAGCATCTCTTGAGTTTTCAAAGATTGCACGAAATCTGGCTTCATTTTCTTCTAAATACTTCTCTGCCTTTTTGCGCTTGGTAATATCTCTCCAGATTGTATGGAGTACCTGATGTTCATCATCAACATTAATTCGTGTGAGAAGGATTTCCACAGGAAAAACTTCTCCATTAGAGCGCAAGTGCCGCCAAATAAATCGATGGCTCCCCTTTTTGATGGCAATATCCATCATCTCATCTGCTTTTATTGAAGATAATTGCCCATCTTCTTGCTTCTCTGGAGACAGTGCTGAAGGATGAATGTTTAGAAAACTATCTTTGTCCTTATAGCGAAGCATTTTTACTGCTGCGTGGTTACAATCTACAAATTTCCCATTTTCAACAATCAAAATCGCATCTTCTGATTTTTCAAATAAATCTCTAAACTTCTTTTCACTCACCCTTAACGCATTTTCAGTTTCTTTTCTATTGGTGATATCTTGGTTGCGAGCACGGTAGCCCATAAAAATGCCTTCACCATCCACAATACGATGACAAGTATGCCTTATCCACACAATCCCCCCACCTTTGCGCTTGATGCGGAATTCAATACTTCTCTCTTCCTGCATAAACTCATCTTCATCTTCTTTTACATGCTTACTCCAAACTTCCTTATCTTCATCTACAACTATTTTATCTAGAAGCCCCGGCATCTTCGTGAAATCATTTGGAGCATAACCAGAAACTTTTTCACATGCTAAAGAAATATGGACTAATGAACAATCTGGGTTCCGCCAATACTCCCACTCATGTGAAAACTTCGTAAGCACACTATAGCGCAACTCCGACTGCTTAAGCGAATTCTCTAGCTCTGAAATGCGTTCTAACAAAACTCCTTGCTTCTCTTTGGGCTTTTTCTCTTCAAGCATCTATCACTCCTCAAAAAAAATGCTTCATATCCCCAATTTGATATTCGATTCTGTAAGGCAATTATACCGTCTCCAAAGAAAAAGCGGGATGCCCCTGCATCCCGCTCTTATTCAAACTAGACACAATCGCTCTAGACCAATCCTTCCAACAACTCAATTCCCTTCCCTATTCGCTCCATCACCTTCTCGCGTCCAATGATTTCCATTGTATCAAAAATTGGCGGGCTGACCTTTTGTGCTGTCAAAGAATCGCGTAAAAATCCGAAAACATTCCCGACTTTGGTATCCATCTCTTTCGCTAAATCTCTAAAGGGCTGATTGGCAGTATCCATGCTGAAATCGGGTAAATCTGCGACCAATTTCTCGATCTCTTTTGCCAACGCTAATGCCGAAACCGCATCCATTTTCTTGCCAATCAACGATTCTGCTTCGGGGAAAACATCATCTTTGAAGAAAAACCCACCCATTATAGGGGCTTCTGTTAAATTCTTTAGACGCACCTGCAATAAAGTGGCTACACGCAAAAGTTTGTTTTCGTCACTTGCATCATATCCTGCATCTTCAAAGAAAGGCTTAATCCGTTCTGCCAAATCTTCTGGTGCAATGGAGCGAATATAAACGCCATTAAAGTGGTCTAACTTTGTGAAATTTAGTGCGGCGGGCGAAGGGCTAAGTTTTTCTACACTAAATTTCTCAACCAACTCATCTAATGTAAATTCTTCGGTTTTATCGTCATAGCTCCAGCCAATTAACGCCGCCCAGTTCACCACCGCTTCTGGCAAATAGCCCATCTTCCCGAAATCGCTCAAGAAAATCGGCTTCCCTGCTTCCATTAAGGCTTCACTATCTCGCTTGCTCATTTTTCCTTTGCCATCTGGTTTCAAGAAAATAGAGGGGTGAATCCAAATCGGTTGTTCCCAACCAAAAGCGGCGTAAATATGCCCATGAAGCGGGAATGTCGGTAGCCATTCCGATGTGCGGACGGCGTGTGTTATCCCCATCAGGTGGTCATCAATCACCACTGCCAGATGATAAACAGGCAATCCATCACTTTTGACTAAAATATAATCATCCAAAGTACTATTTTCAACTGTGATTTCACCACGCAGTGCGTCTTCAACGGTAATTGACCCATCTTTTGGCATTTTATAGCGGATGACGTGCGCCGCGCCGTCCTTAACTTTTTGCTTGCTTTGCGTTAAATCAGCATCTCTGCTAGGACAAATATCTCGGTGCTGTTGACGCTTGCCTTTGACATCTTCTTGCCCCTCATCTTTCGCGGTGCAGAAACAATAATATGCATGCCCATTATCGATGAGTTCTTGGGCGTATTTCGCGTAAATCTCACGCCGCTCTGTTTGGCGGTAGGGACCATAATCCCCGCCCACATCGGGACCTTCATCCCAATCCATGCCTAGCCAGCGCAAACCTTCCATTAATTCTTCTTCTGCGCCCTCAACGTAGCGTTTTTGGTCGGTATCTTCAATGCGCAAGATAAATTGCCCGCCCGTCTGGCGAGCAAGCAAATAATTGTATAAAGCGGTGCGCCCACTGCCTAAATGTGTTCGTCCCGTTGGGGAGGGGGCAAAGCGGACTCTTACTGGTTGTTGTTTATTTGTTGTCATAATTCTCCGATCTTAGTTTGTAGTTTAATAGTCTTTTACTTCAACCCTGTACCGCATCTTTGAGATGCCGCACGAGCTTGCGTTTCGATGAGCAAATTATACTTTATTTAGGGGTGAGTAGCAGAGACCGCATAAAAAGTTCACGTCAAGAAGATAGTTGTTGAGGCAATCAAGTTGAGGTCACGCGCGGCGCGGTTTTTCATCCGTCCAAGAAAAACAACTGCTAAAGCAGTTGCTACGAGGAGCAACTCTAAAATTCCATCGTCTTATGCCGCATAACTACACTTTCTACCAACCCTATACCGAGCATCAATGAGACTAAACCACTACCACCGTAACTGATAAAGGGGAGGGGCAAACCAGAGACAGGGATGATATTAAGGTTAACGGCGATATTGACCGCTCCTTGAAAAAATATAAGCGCGGCTACGCCAAAAGCAATTGAAGAGCCTGCCGCATCTTGTGAGAGTTGTGCGGCACGAATACATCGCCACAAGATGAATGCGAGCGTGGCGATGACAATAAGTGCGCCAATAAAACCGAATTCTTCAGAAATACCTGAGAAAATAAAATCGGTATGGCGTACTTTAAGAAAGCGGAGTTGGACCTGAGTGCCTTGCCCGTAACCTTTGCCAAGCAATTCGCCTGAGCCAATGGCTATTTTGGCTTGCTCGATATTATAAGTTTCACCGTAGGTTGCATTGGGGTCAGGAAAGAGAAAAGTAAGGACGCGTTGTTGTTGATATTCTTGCAAAAAAGGAAAGCCTACAATCACAAGACCTATTCCACCTGCGGCAAAGCCAAGGAGATGCTTTAGCCTTAATCCATTCATCCAAATCATTACGCCCCAAATAACGATAATAACGATGACGTTACTGAGGTTTGGCTGTAGCAAAATCCAGATGGTTAGCCCCATTGTCCAGAGCAGGCTCCCGATAATCCAGCGAATGTCACGAGGGTCGTTTTCTGTTTGCCCAAAATAACGCGCCAAGATGAGGATAACGACCAATTTTGCTAATTCTGTGGGTTGAATAAAAATTGCCCCCAACCTAAACCAACGCGCCGCCCCAAAAACTGCTCGTGCGCTCATAAATAGAAAGATGAGCAAGACCACCATCACCAAATAAATGGGACGGTAGAGTGCAAGCCAATAATTATAGTCGATGGAGGCAATTAAAAATATGACCACCAATCCCAAAGCGGCAAAAATGGCTTGCCTTTGCGGGTAGTCGGATAATTCAGCATTCCCAGCCACAGCAGAATCGATCATGGCAACACCGAAGGCTATTGCCAGCACTACGGCACCAAGTAACCAAAAATCAAAATGTCGCCAAGATATATTCTTAAACATGAAGGATTTTTACCACAGGCAGAAAAGGCTTGCAAATGCAAAACTATGTTGCACATTACGCATTTCGTAAAAAAAAACAATACTCTATTGTCGCCCCAACTCCCTTATCGACCTCACAGCATCATGCCCTTTGCCCTTATCTCCCCCGCCGAGGAGCCGCCTTAATAGGAATATCTGCGACAAGGCGTTGTTCGCGCCCCTCACGGGCAATATCTATATTTACTGCCCCAGGCTCAATAGAAATATGTCTCGAAATAACCTCAATTAGCTCATCTTTGAGTTCTTCTAATTGTGCGGGCGTAATATCGGTGCGGTCATGAGTGAGAACAAGTTGCAAGCGTTCTTTTGCACTTGCTGCACTCTTTTTTTCATTACCAAAAACCTTCTTGAAAAAACTCATCTTAATTCCCCCCTGTCAATTTAGAAAGCCTATTCCAAAAACCGCCTTTTTCTTCCAAATCCATAAAGGGAACATCCTTGCCTGTTAGCCGCATAGCGATATTTCTAAACGCCTGCCCTGCTCGGCTATCTTTATTTAGCGAAACTGGCATTCCCTGGTTTGCCGCCACCAAAACCGATTTATCTTCTGGCACCACGCCAATCAAATTTACCGCCAAAAGGTCTAGCACATCATCTGTAGAGAGCATTTCCCCTTTTTGCACCATATCATAATTAAGGCGGTTAATAATCAAATCGGGGCTACCCTTTTCTTCAGCTTCTAAAATGCCAATCACACGGTCGGCATCTCGCACAGCAGAAACTTCGGGGTTTGTAAGCACCAGCACACGGTCTGCCGCCGCAATTGAGTTTTTGAAACCACGCTCAATACCTGCAGGGGAGTCTATCAACACCCAATCCACTTCGGCGCGCAACTCATTGCCTAAGCGGATCATATCACTGGGAGAAAGCGCATTCTTATCTCTTGTTTGTGCGGCGGGAATTAGAAACAAGCCTGGCACACGTTTATCGCGAATCATCGCTTGCTTCAACCTGCACCGCCCCTCTACTACGTCTACAATATCATAAACAATACGATTTTCTAAACCCATAATTACATCTAAATTTCGCAAGCCAATATCACCATCTATACAGACCACTTTTTGCCCTAGAGAAGCCAACGCAATACCCAAGCTCGCAATCGCGGTCGTTTTACCTACGCCGCCTTTCCCCGATGTTACAGTAACAATTTTTGCACTCATAAATTCACCTTATTTCTTAGTTTGGCAATCAAAATAACTTACCATGCCTCTGCATGAAACTTATCATCTTTATAGAAAACTTTAACCGCTTT
Organism: Anaerolineales bacterium; assembly: GCA_016744335.1. Lineage (GTDB taxonomy): Bacteria > Chloroflexota > Anaerolineae > Anaerolineales > Villigracilaceae > Desulfolinea. Next base: position 18,756 of record JADGEO010000053.1, on the reverse strand, counting down.
TGGGGATTTCCCATCTTCAACCGGATTTCTAATCTCTGACGCAATTTGCAACCGAGATGGGGTCATCGTTAACGCACAAACGAAAGCGTCCGCGTTTTGGGCTGGCTTCTGACCATCAACATCTGCCCCTGCATGAACAGAGCCTCGCAAGCGTCCCCATACAAGGATATTGCCCCCTGCCACAATCTCAGCACCGGGGTTTACATCACCCATTACCACAATACTGCCAGCATAACTTACCCGCGCGCCTGAGCGCAATGTTTTTTGCACCCAGAGCGCACCATCACCCTTGCTTTTCTCTGCCACCTTTTCACGTGGCATTTCATTTGGGCGTTGTTTCGAGATGCGTGTTGCTAACCCTAATAACTGTGCCGTATTTACCGTCTTAGGAGATTCGCTAACCACCGCCCAAAGAGAAATATCTCGCTCCGAGAGTTCGTCGCGCACCTTAGTTAACTCAGCTACGCGCAGAGTGCGAGTGCCCACATCAAGAGCCAGTTTTGCTCCCGTAAAAAAAGCTGAACGCTCATCTATCTGCGTAAAAAGCAATGCCTGAATATAATCCCAGTCTCCTGCGCCAAGAGAAATGAGTATTCCATCACGGAGGCCTTTGATTTGGATGAGAGAAGAAATGGGCATAATAAGAATTAAAGAGTAAGTACTAAAGAACAAAAGTTTGGCAAATTATAGCATGAAGCGCGGATAGGATTGTTTCAGAAGTAAAACAAAGGCAATTGCCAAAGCAATTACAAAAAAGTCTTTTATCCCCCTCCTCCCTCAGCAAGGTCAATTTCTTTTAATTCAAAATAGGCTTCCATAACGCGCCCAACAACAGGACCTGCCACACTGGCACCCTCACCGCCGTTATACATAAAAGCCATAATAATAATTTCAGGGTCATCAAAGGGTGCGTAAGCCAATGTCCACGAATGGGTGGGCCAATTGCCAAAAGTGCAACGATCAGCCTCTAAAGCTACATCATCGCAATATTCGGCTGTTCCCGTTTTTCCAGCAACCGCAACGGGAAAATCGCCAAAAACATCATTGAGCGTGCCGTGTACCGTGTTTGTGACTGCAAGCCGCATCCCATTTTGGACTTGTTCAACCACGTAAGGGTCTACCGTTTTTTTTGTTTCCAACTCCAGACAATAACCATCGTCACAATCAAACTCTGTAATCATGGGGTCTTCGGTAATATCCCATTTGAGGCGGGGGATAAATGGCTTTAATATCCGCCCTTCGTCATCTAACTCTTGATAAACAATGGTTGGTTGCATTAATTTACCGTTATTGGCAATTGTTGCGCCAGACATAAGAACTTGCAAAGGGGTCGCTAGTACATATCCCTGCCCAACGCTGGCAATATAAGTATCACCCGTTGACCAGTTTTCGCCTTGCTGAATACGCTTCCATTGCGGCGAGGGGATTAATCCATCGGCTTCACCCGGAAGTTCGATGCCTGAAGTTTCTCCATATCCTAGCGCACGAGCATATTCACCTAAGCGCAAGATGCCCAAGCCCTCTGGGATTTCATCTTGATAGCCACCACCTAACTTATAAAAACAAACATTACTAGAGAAAGCGATACAATGCAAAAAATCAATAGTCCCAAAACCATCTGGGTTTTCATCGTAAATCCAATCTACGAAGGGACGTTCTCTTCCCGGATCGTTCGGGGAGAATTTTTCAGTGAGAACAAGTTGCCCTGGAGCTTGGATAATCTGGTCTACAGTAACAACGCCCTCATTTAGGGCACCCGTTGCGGTAGAGAGTTTAAAAACCGATCCTGGGGGGTATTCGCTAGAAATGGCGTTATTTAACAAAGGGTGACGCGGGTCTTCGCTAAGTTGTTGGTAATAATAGGCGGGAATAAATCTTGCAAAGCGGTTGTTTTCATAGGTCGGATAAGAGACCATCGCTAAAACTTCCCCTGTTTTAGGATTCATGGCGATGGTCACACCGCTAGAAATACGAATTTGACCAAAATAGGCATTCCAGCCGTTAATTTCACTTAGTAATGCCCCTTCGGCGGCTTGCTGCAAACGTATATCCATAGAAAGACGCACATTACGCCCAGCAACGGACTGAATGGGTGGCTCTAGGTTGCGAAGTTCCTTACCTGCTACATCTACCTCGATAACCTTTTTGCCATTTGTGCCCGCAAGAATATCTTGCAGAGTCGATTCTACGCCTGCATAGCCAATTTTGTCACGCCCAGCGACAAATCCTAGCTCCTCGTACGTGTCCACTTGGGAGGCTGGGATGGGTCCCAAAAATCCGATGACGTTAGCGGTTAGGGAACCAGTAGGATAGTCTCGGATTGGGTCAATTGCCAAGGAAACGCCATGCCAGCTTACGGCACGTTCGCGCACAATGCGTGCTGTCGCTTCGTCTACATCACAACTAACGGGAACAGCTTTGTAGGGTGCAAGCGAATCCCCTAACTCCACTAACTGGGCAATACCTGGACCAGGCACACACGAGGCGAAAAGTTTTGCGTCTTCTACAGTGCCCTGATTGACAGGAACATCAATGATTTCTGAAAGCTCTCGGTAAATATGTTGAATATCGGCAAGATCATCGGGAAGGTAAGCGGGGGTGATAACAACATTATAAGAGGCAACGTTACGCGCAAGTATAATACCGTTGCGATCATAAATAATGCCTCGCGAGGTAGGGATGCTGATTTCACGCGTGTAGTTATCTTCGGCACTTATGAGCCAGTTTTTCCCCTCAAAGATTTGCAAGTTCATAAGGCGAAAACCTAAAAGAGCAAAAACCAGCACGACAACAAGGTAAAAGACCCAAACGCGCCAAGACTCTGTGCGAAAATCATCGGGAGTATTTGAACTCATTGCACGTCCTCAATATCGTAGACCCAGACAGCAAGGTCACGAAAGATGGGGTAGGCTGGGAGAGCCAGGAATAAATTTATAAAAAGACTGGGCAAAGTAACCGTGCTTAGCGCGTCGGCAATGGATAATGGGCTACCCGATATGCGCAAAGCGGTGATCGATAGAAAATGCGTAGTTAGTGTGCCTAAAAAAACGAGCACAAAAATTGCTAAGATGGGGGCTTGCCAAATACGTTTCACCATGAAACGCGCTAAGGCAACTGTGAGCAGATATCCAATTACTGGAATATACCAAGGAAGTGCAGAAACTGAGCCTACAAGAATTCCGCCAAAGATTGCCCAATGCCAAGATGTTTCAACATCATCTTGCAATGCCCAAGCTGAGAGGGCTACAAGCATCAAGTCGGCATAACCGCCCAATAAGGAGATATTACTGATAATTGCTGTTTGTAAAATAAGAATCAGCGCAAGAAGAGGCAGTGCAATTAATTCTTTCACAAGCTAGGGGGTCTCTTCGGGGGTTAGGGGGGCGATGTCAATTGGGTTGAAGTTCATAATCACCAAAACAATTTCAAGGCGTGAAAAATCAACCGCCGATTGCACAGAAGCCTGTTGAAAAAGTTCATAATCTCTTGTGCGAAGGTTAAATAATTGCCCCACAAGAAGGTCTGACGGGTAATTGCCGCCTAAACCCGATGTTAGCACAACGTCCCCTTCTTGAACTTCAACATCTTGAGAAATCATTTCGAGATTGAGATCGCCTGTTGTTGAGCCAACTAAAACCGCATCGGTATCTGCATTTTGCAGACGAACATTAACCGCAGAGGTTGGGTCGGTAATTAGTTGAACGCGCGCGGCATTTGCAATAACGGCATCTATGCGACCAATCAGCCCCTGATTTGTGACAACGGGCATCCCGCGCCGAAGACCATCACTGGAGCCGCTATTGATAATAATATAGTGCAAAAATGGGCTTGGGTCACGCCCAATCACTGATGCGGCTTTATAGACACTCTCTGGGTTTGTTTGAGAAAAATCTACCAATGCCGCAAGAACTTGGGTATCTGTAAGTTGCTGTTGAAGCTGAATAACTTGCGTTTGTAAGCCAGACACTTCGGCTTCTAATTGACCATTACGCTGTTGAAGAGAAACAATATCGCTTGGCGCATTGAAGAAATCCCGAATAGTCAGAAAACGATAGGAAACCCAAGTTTGCGCCGAAATAAACGAGGTCCCCAAAAAGTCAGAGGTAGGGCTAAAATAACCGCCCAATGCCAACGCCAAAATGCCCCCTACCACCAAAAAGATGATAGTCGTTTGCAAGGAACGGGAAAATGAAGATTTCATGAGAATGGAATACCCTTAAGAGCCAAGGGCAGGTTCAAGACTGGCGGCGTTCCAAACCGACTAGATAAGGCATGAGGTTCTCAAAATCATCATAAATCATGCCGGCGCCTCGTGCAACACAAGTCAACGGATCTTCTGCAACCCAAGTGCGGAGGCGAATATCATCTGTAAGCCGATTATCTAAGCCATTTAAAAGCCCACCACCACCAGCAAGACAAACGCCTAAATCCATAAGATCGCCAACAATAGCAGGTGGGACTTCGTCAAGCGCATCTCGCACCGTATCTACAATAACTTGTACAGAATTTGCCAAAGCTTCACGAATTTCAACAGAAGATACTTCTACAGTTTCTGGTAAGCCAGTTACCAAATTGCGCCCCCGAACTTCCATTGTCTTTTCCTTCTCCAGCGGAAAAGCAGAACCGATATTCATTTTTACCTTTTCTGCCACCCCTTGACCAATAAGCAAATTATATTTATTGCGTAGATATTGAATAATATCCTGATCCATCTCGTCACCTGCCACACGCAAAGAACGGGAGGCAACAACGCCGTTCATAGACATAACAGCAACTTCGGTTGTACCGCCACCAATATCTACAACCATACTGCCGCGCGTCTCGCCAACAGGTAAACCAGCACCTAACGCCGCCGCGATAGGCTCTTCAATAAGAAAGGCTTGGCGCGCCCCTGCCGCCATTGCCGCATCGTAAACCGCACGCTTTTCAACTTCGGTCACGCCTGCTGGAATACCTATAACCACTCTTGGCTTCGGGAGCGGAACCACACTTTGCTCATGAACACGCCCTATAAAATACTCCAACATAATTTGCGTAATATCAAATTCAGAAATCACCCCATCATGAAGCGGGCGCACCGCAATCACATTTCTAGGTGTGCGCCCAACCATTTCTTTCGCCGCTCTACCAATGGCAAGAGGGCGACGAGAGCGTTTATCTATCGTCACCCAAGAAGGTTCATTGATAACAATTCCTTTTCCGCGCACATTGACCAAGGTATTTGCTGTACCTAAGTCAATACTGATGTCCATGGAGAAGAGGCCAAGCAGCCAGTTGATGGGATTAAAAAAAGCCAATAGAATATTCCTTAACGATGTAATTATTACGACACAGAACGTTTAGGATTATAGCAAAGATACCAAGCATACGCAAATTGGATGAAAACCATAACGTGCGCGTTTCGGGTTGGGGTGCTGGCTCCCAAACAGATTCGCGGCGTGAGCGTTAAATGCTCACGCTAAGCACCTGCTTATTTGTAGCACGTAAATTAAGGTTACGCGCGTCGCGAGAACTTATTCCATCATTTACGAAACTTTTTAAAGACTAATGGGTTTAACACCTCTGTAAAGATCACTATCAATCCGATTTGGAGGATTCATGTCTAAGAAAGTTGCAATAGTTACCGACAGCACGGGATATATCCCTGAAGATTTAGTAAAAAAACACAACCTAAGGGTTTTACCTCTTGAAGTTATTTGGGGTGAAGAAACATTTAAAGACGGCGTTGATATTAGCCCCACAGAATTTTATACTCGCCTTGAAACAGCAAAAATAATGCCATCTACATCGCAAGTTACGATCCCTTATATGCAAGATGCTTTTGAACAACTAGTAGCAGAAGATTATGACGTTCTGGGCGTTTTTATCTCAGAGAAACTCTCTGGCACAATCAACTCTGCTGTACAGGGACGCGCCGCTATGAAATCGGGGCAAAACCGTATTCATATTTTCGATTCAAGACAAACCGCTATGCCTTTAGGCTTCCAAGCCTTAGCTGTTGCCCGCGCAGCGCAGGACGGCGCATCCATTGATGATTGCCTTGCGCTTGCTGAAAAAGCACGCAACAACACAGGACTATATTTTGCTGTAGATACACTCGAGTTTTTGCACCGTGGTGGGCGCATCGGTGGCGCAAAACGTTTTATGGGAACAATGATGAAGGTAAAACCTATTCTTTCTGTACAAGAAGGGCTTGTTGCTTCTATGGAAAGCGTACGCACAAAAAAGAAGGCTCACTTGCGCGTGCTTGAAATCATTAAAGAAGAAATTGGCGACCGCACCCCCATCCGCTTGGCAACTCTTAATGCAAATGCACCCGAAGAAGCAAGTGCACTTTTGGAACTCGCTAAAAAAGAACTAGATATTACCGAGATGATCCACTCTGAAGTTAGCCCCGTGATTGGCACGCACGTTGGTCCGGGCACTGTTGGCTTGGCTTATATGGCTGGTCTCTAAATAAACTTACTCCTAACTCAAAAAAGTGCGTTCAGAGATTCCGAACGCACTTTTTTTGATTCGCACAAGCGGGTATAATAGGAATATGGTTTCTACAAACTTCCCCCTTGTTATTGGTATCGCTGGTGGTTCTGGCTCTGGCAAGACCACCGTGGCGCAAGAAATTCTTAATCGTGTTGGTCCAGCTCGAATTGCTTTTTTGCAACATGACTCTTATTATAAAGACTTAAGTGGTCTTCCCCCTACGCAAAAAGCCGCTGTCAATTTTGACCATCCTAACTCCTTAGAAACAAAATTACTAATAGAACATATCACTGAGTTGAAAAACGGCACAGAAGTTGAAGTTCCTATTTACGACTTCTCCACACATAGCCGCACAAAAAAAAGCTTTAACGTTCTCCCGCGCGGCGTTATACTTGTGGAGGGAATCTTAATCTTTGCCGAACCCGCTTTACGAGAACTCTTTGATTTGAAAATTTTTGTAGACACCGATGACGACATCCGCTTTATTCGCCGCTTAGAACGAGATATTGCCGAGCGCGGACGTACAACCAACAATGTCGTTCAGCAATATCTCTCAACTGTGCGCCCCATGCACCTAGAATTCGTTGAGCCATCCAAACGATACGCAGACGTAATTATCCCCGAAGGCGGTCATAACACCGCCGCATTAGATATGGTCGTTGCGCGCATCGAAACGCTTTTATAATAACCTAAAACGAACACCTAAAAGGAAAAAATATGTCCCCACAGCAATGGGCTTCTGCCCCCGAAATGCAAATTGATCTCGCAAAAAGCTACACCGCCACCATCTCAACTGGAGAAGGCGATATTGTACTAACACTTTTTGCCAATAAAACCCCAAAAACTGTCAATAACTTCGTCTTTCTGGCTAAAGAAGGCTTCTATGACAATACCACCTTCCATCGCGTCATCAGCGATTTTATGGCACAAGGTGGCGACCCCACAGGCTCAGGACGAGGCGGTCCTGGATACAGATTCGCTGATGAATTTCACCCCGAGCTAAAACACGATAAGCCGGGAATTCTTTCGATGGCAAATGCAGGTCCTGGCACAAACGGGTCACAATTCTTCATCACCCACGTCCCTACACCACACCTCAACAATAAACATAGCGTTTTCGGAGAGGTTACCAAGGGCTTAGACGTTCTCATGGCGATTAAAAACGGCACCAAAATTAACACCATCACCATCGCCGAAGCCTAAATTGATAACAGAAAAAAGACGCTTATCCATTTTGCGCGGCATAAGTTTGCTTGCCGTTATAGGGATAAGCGTCTTTATTTATTCCATTCGCGACCAAGTAGAGCAATTTGCCGTCTACGGCTATCCCGGGATTTTCCTCATCTCTCTGCTTGCCTACGCAACCGTATTTCTGCCTGCTCCCAGCCTCGCCTTCGTATTCACCATGGGCGGCGTTCTTCATCCACTTGGCGTTGCACTCGCGGCAAGCACAGGCGCGGCAATCGGAGAATTATCAGGATATATGGCGGGATTTAGTGGACAAGCCGTCATCGAGCGCATGGATATTTACGAACGCATCACACCATGGATAGACAAACACGGCACCTTCGCGATATTTATCTTGGCGGCTATCCCCAATCCTTTTTTTGACCTTGCCGGGATTGCCGCAGGTGCGGCGCGCATCCCTGTAAAAAGTTTCCTCATCGCCTGCTGGATGGGCCAATTTATCAAAGCGACACTCTTTGCCTACGCTGGCTCTGCATCTGTAAACTGGATATTTTCTTAGCCTAACTTTTTAAGGGAGAAACACCTCGCGCCGCACGTGCATTGAACTTAAACACTGAAACCTCAACCAGTATGCGACTATAACTAAACCTCGCCCCTCTTTAAAAAACACAACATTTACATTTAATACAGAGATACTCACATTAAAAACTTCAAACTACAAAACAAAAAAACCAGATATAAGCAAAGAAAAAACCTTGCGAAAAACAAACTCTCGCAAGGTTCTAATAGAAAGATTCGTGTGTTTTTACAGGGCTTTTAGAACAATCCTTCCATCAACGACATTGGAAGAACAGCCACACCAATAATACCAGGACCTGTATGCACGCCCAACACGGGGGAAATGCGAATAGTCTCGAATTTTTCGATATTCAATCCATCTTCCAACGCAGAAGTCATGATTTCTACCCCTTTCTCAAAACGACCATTTAAAACAGTTGCCCACAAAGGCACATCGCCATAAATATCAGCAATATGCTTCACCATTGTGTCAACATTTTTCTTGATGGTGCGCCCTTTGCCAACAGTTGTATATTTCCCATCAGCATGGTCTACTTGAATAATCGGCTTGATTTTAAGCACAGAACCAGCTAAAGCCTGGACTCTGCCGATCCGCCCACCACGAGCTAGGTATTCAAGCGTTTCAAGCGTATAAATCACCTCTGTTTTCGCGCGGACTTCATCCAACCGTGCCAAAATTTTATCTAAACTCCAGCCCAATTGAGCCGCTTTTGCCGCCGCCAAGACCTGAAAACGCTGACCACCTGAGAGCGTCATGCTATCTACAGTGGTAACGACATTTTCTTTCAATTGCATCGCGCCAGTATCGGCTGAGTTAAGCGTACCGCTCAAACCAGAAGAGATGTGAATAGATAAAATTTGATCTTCATCTTCATTATCACCCACTAACTCTTTGTATAACTCGGCAAAAAGACCGCTAGAAGGTTGCGCCGTAGTTGGGATTTCTGGGCGCATAGCTTCAAGGCGGTTATAAAAATCATCGGGCAAAATATCTGTGGCATCAATCTCACCTTCGGGGAATTGGATATAAAGTGGGGCTTCGATAATACCAAATTCACTTCGTTCTTTCGCAGATAAATCTGCCGCGCAATCTGTTACTATTTTCATATCTAAACTTCCTTATTTTAGAGGGTATTTTCAACAAAATTGATTATACCCGATTAGTTTGAGCCTTGGGTAAGCGTAAAATCTATCTAACTCATGCGCTTTTCATACTTTTTGCTAAACGCACAGTTCCATATCCAACCAATAAAATACCTACTATGATATTTAATAACCTAATAACCTTTATCGGGATTGCTCCGCCAATTATCGAAAAGAAAATTACAGATGCCCCCAAAAACATAAAAGTAGCCAATCCTGTAGATAGTCCAAAAATTACTAAGTCTTGCTTTGTATAATTATATTCAAGTGCCTTCGTTGCAAAAAGACTGGTGAAAAAGACAATGGTTAAAGGGCTGGTAATCGTAAGAAAAAAGACAGACAAGAAACTGCCCAAAAGATTCGATGACGCAGTCCCTACATCTACAGAAATATCACTGCCAACTATATTATTGATAATAATTCCACCAAATATAATAAGCACAATGGAGCTAAGAATGCCAAAACCTTTCTTGATTTTCTCGTTTTCAAGTACTTTCCCGATACCCAATATGGCCAATACGATATAAAAATAGTCAACTATTGTTACCGCCAAAACCGCAACAAGACCATCGAGCATCGATCTTTCTAATGTTAGCCCCATGATAAAAAAGAAAACGGGACCGATAGCAAGTTGAAGCAATATCCCCGTTGATAATCCGTTTTTAAATACTTTCATGCAGTACTGCCTCTCTCACTCCACAAACTGCCATTTGCAAAGGCGATGCTCTAGCCAATCTACTGAAAAGTAAAGCGTTAAACCAAGCAGACTCATAGCAAGTACCCCCGCATACATAGCCGGATAATCAAGAAGCGTACTCGCGTTCAGGAAAATATAATAACCCAAGCCATATCGGGTAGCAAATGTTTCTGTAATATAAAGTACCGCTACCGCTGTCCCCACCGACTGGCGCAGAGCGGTTAGAATGGCAGGCAAAGAAGCAGGAAGATAAACAAAATAAAAAAGCGCACGCCGCCCAGCTCCCAAGCTACGCACAGATTGAATCAGCCCTCTCGGCAAAGCCAAAGCCTGATCGCGCACCAAAACCAAAATTTGGAAGAAAAGAATCATGAAAATAATAATTATCTTAGGAAAATTGCCTACGCCAAAGAAGAGTAAAACGATAGGCACCAAAACCACTTTAGGAATCGGATATAACAAATAAATAACGGGAGAAAAGAAACGATTTAACTTTTTCGACTGCCCCAACACAAGCCCCGCTGGAGCGGCAAGAACAACTGCCAACAACATCCCCGCTAACGCACGCCAAAAACTAATTGCGGCATGTTTGAGCATATCCCCGCGCAAAAGTTCTTCAAAGAACACTGGAATCACAACCACAGGAGAGGGCAAAATGCTTCTATCTACAATCATGGCAATAATTTGCCATAGCGCAAGGATACCCAAACCTGCAAAAACCACATCGCGTTTTCTCATGCACGCTCCATTCGTTGATGCAAATCGTGACAAAGCTCGGTGTATTCTTCACTCTTTCTATAGTCTTCTTCGCCCGCTCGCGGGTTTTCTATAATTTGTACCTTTTCATTAGGCGGATTCCCTAGCAGTAAAATTTTATTGCCCATTATCGCCGCCTCTTCGATGGCGTGCGTGACCATAATCAATGTAAGATTTTCTTCGGCACAGAGTTCTAAAGTCAGGTTTTGTAAATCGGCTCGGGTTAACGCGTCTAAAGAAGAGAAGGGTTCATCCATCAGCAAAAGATCGGGGTTAAGGGATAATGTTCGGGCAATGGCTGTTCGTTGACCTTGTCCACCAGAGATTTGGGATGGATACTTAGCGGATAACGTGTCCAACCCTAAACGCTTGAGCCACGCACCCAAGTCTCGGGTCACGCGTGTCTCGTAGCTGGGTGCGTGCACCCCATCGGCACCGTAAAATGAGCGAATACGCGCACCCAAGCGCACATTCTCTTCCACTGTCGCCCAAGGCAATAGCCCGTATTCTTGTAAAATTAATCCCGTTTGTGGGCGAGGACGTGTAATCATCTCCCCGTCAATTAATAATCTGCCAAAGTCAGGGAAGCGTAAACCAGCCAGAAGATACAAAAGCGTAGTTTTACCGCACCCTGAGGCACCAAGCAGTGCCCAACGCTCGCCGCGCTGAACCTGCCAATTAAAATTTTGGAAAATAGAGGTAGATTGATAGGAGAAGTTGAGGTTGCTAAGTGTTATCATCGTAAAAAAAAAGAGGCTGGAAATTTCCAGCCTCTTGATTGTATCGCAAGTGCGAGCTTAGGGCAAAAAGGATGTGTTTACGGCATCTGCATAAGGGATATTCACAATGAGCAAGCCCTCGGCTTGTGCCCAAGCAAGTGTGTCTAGCCACTCTGCTTCGCTAAAAATCCCCATAGGAAAGGGCGGAATAACATAATCATCGAGCATTGACGATGAGATTAGGTTATTATCTGCCAAAACGGATTTATATTCTTCTGGGTCAAGCTCAATTAGCTCAACGGCAAAGTCAATTGCTTCTACAAAAGCACGGATAGCCTCGGGGTGCTCTTCGATCATCTCTGTCGAAAACGCATAGACACTTGCCCCATACTCTGGGCTTTGGGAATCATCTAATACAATGGATGCACCCTGAGAAAGAGCTATAGAGGCTAGAGGGTCGGGCAAAACAGCGGCTTGGATTTCACCAGAAGCAAGCAATGCCATGCGCTCGGGAATTTTAGGTACGGCGATTGTGGCAATTTCGTCAGCGGTGAACCCTTCTTTTTCAAGCAGGCGGTCGTTTACATATTCAATAATAGTGCCTTCAGAAACAGCAATCTCAACACCTTTCAGATCGTCTGGGCTAGCAATACCACTATCTTTGGCAGAGAGAATAAAGAAATGCGCTCTCTCTTCTGACGGTATTTGTGCGTAACGCACAATTTGAAGTTTTATTTCTTCTTTATCAAAGAATGCGACTGTAAGCGCATCTGTAATCATGCCATCAGCTTGCCCAGAGGCAACCATTTGGCTCAGTTCAGCTGCAGAAGAAACAGGAATAAACTCAATATTTAAACCAACCTCTTCAAAAAGACCTTCGCTATTGGCAACATAAAGTGGAATAGTATCAATGATTGGCAATACTGCGATTTTTAGCGTAACAGGGTTAGCTTGCAAGTCGCTATCATCAAATTCATCATCTAAGTCGGCAATTTCCCCAAAAAATTCTTCTGCTTTATCCGAATCGGGTGCAGATGCTAAATTAGCATCATCGGCTGAGGAACAAGCACCTAAAGCAAGGCTAAGGGATAAGATAAGGACAAGTGCTAAAACAATCTTCTTTTTCATTTTTATACCTCTATTTTTTTTCTTGCGCAACACATATTACGCAATTTTTTGATCTAACTCTTCTATTCTTTCATCAGAAACACCTATACTTCGCAGAAGCAAGGTTCGCAAAGCGGGTGTGGCGCGATCGGGGTCAGGACTGCCCGTATAAACCCACCGCAAAACAACTTCGTTCAACGCCCCCATCCAAGCACGCGCGGCGACTTCTGTGTCGATGTCCGGAATGCTCCCATCTGCTATCGCTTGGACAAGATATTCTTCAATGATTTCTGCAAAGCGGTCATTAATTTCTCGCCGCTTTGTTTCAAAAGTTTCGCCAAGCCCCACTGCCTGAACAAGAGCAATTTTTGCCAACGCACGATGCTGGCCAAAAGTTTCCATACAAATTCTGATCGCCGCGTCTACACGCTTTAATCCATGCTCTTCTTTTTCAATGGCTACGCGCAAGCGATCTTCAAGCAATTTTGTGAACTTATCAATCAACGCAAAGAAAATATAATTCTTACTCGGAAAATGATGGTAAACACCGCCCTTCGATGTCTGCGAAGCAGTCACAATTTCATCCATCCGCGCATCATGATACCCCTTGTCGGCAAAGACATCGGCGGCGGCGGAGAGAATTCGAGAGCGGGTTTCGTCAGATACAGTTGTCATTTTCTTTCGTCAGACCGACCAGTCGGTCTGTGATAGTGCGAAATAATACCACAATGAAAAATTAGGTGCAAGGATTTCTTTGGGGTAAAATTAGGGCATTAAATTCACGCAAACCATAGGAGCAACTCCCCATGAAAATAATAGATTTACGATCAGATACAGTCACCCTTCCTACCCCCGCCATGCGCGAAGCGATGGCAAAAGCCAAAGTTGGAGACGATGTTTACGGAGAAGACCCCACAATCAATCAACTTCAAGAAATGTCAGCAGAAATGCTGGGTAAAGAGGCGGGGCTATTCGTTCCATCTGGCACAATGGGCAATCTCATCGCCCTTCTCTCCCACTGCGGGCGCGGCGATGAAATTATCGTGGGCAATAAAGCGCATATTTTCCTCCACGAGGCAGGCGGTGTCTCTGCGCTCGGCGGCATTCACTCGCACCAAATTACCAATCAGAACGATGGCACGCTCGCACTCACCGATATAAAAAATGCCATCCGCCCCAGTGACGCACACGCCCCAATAACAAAGTTAGTTGCCCTAGAAAACACCCAAAACAGTTGCGGAGGGATTACGCTCTCACAGGATTATATTAACCAAGTCGGGGATTTAGCAAAAGAGCGCGGACTTATCCTGCACCTAGACGGCGCGCGTGTATTCAACGCCGCCGCGGCGTCAACATCTACGGTTAAGGAACTTTCTTCTCCCTTCGATTCTGTGACCTTCTGCCTAAGCAAAGGGCTTTGTGCGCCCGTTGGCTCTGTTCTTTGCGGCTCAAATAAATTCATTGCCAAAGCCCATCGAATTCGCAAGCAATTGGGCGGCGGGATGCGTCAAGCCGGCATTCTAGCCTCTGCTGGCATTATCGCACTCGAGGAAATGTCCAAACGCCTGAGCGAAGACCACGAACGGGCACGCACCCTAGCCGAAGGTCTCGCGGGTGTTTCAGGCATAGTCCTAGATGAAGGAACACCATATACCAATATGATTTTCATGAGTCTGGCGGAGCATATCGAATATCCCGCTGAAAAAATTATTGCCCACATGCATAAAGCACGCGGAATCCGCATCGGCATGACCGGAGAGCGTAGCTTCCGCTTAGTCTTGCATTATTGGATAGACGACGAAGACGTGAAACAAGTCGTTGACGCTTTTGAAGAGCTACTTGGATAATCAAGATAACTTACTGGCGGTGAATATGCCAAATCACCTTTCCCCGAATTGACGCGCTATTTACAGGTCCGAGCCGCCGACTGTCTAAGCTGCTTTCCCCCGTACCTAAAACATAAATTCCTTCATCGGTGATTTTTTGAACAGCCTTAATCAGCGTACCGTAAAGGTCATTATCAAAAACAACAATATCGCCCTTTTTGATTTTTCCACGAAAAGGCTTCATTAATAACACAAAATCCCCGTCTTTATAGACCGGGGACATGCTCTCACCATGAATGCGTAAAATTTGGAACATAAGATTCAAAAAAGGCTGGCTTTATAATAAAGCCAGCCTTTTTATTTTTTTCTTTAGAGATCAGGATAAACCATTTCAAGTGCAGGTGCATAAGGTGCTTTTGCTCTCTTTATAGCAACACCTTTGGTCTCCCAGAAAATAGCAGAGAACTCATTGATTGCTTCAACAAAAGCTACACCATTTTCACGGTCTGCCGTTTGGCGAGATTTGGAGCCAAGTTGCATAATTTTATGCACCAAGTCGTCTACGTTAGGGTGCTTATCTTTCTTGAAATAATCGCCCCAAATAATACGAACTTCTTGTTTTGCTTTTTCAGCGTGTTCTTCTTTAACTTCGATATAACGAGCCATGCTATTCACATGCTCAGCACTATGTTCGCTGTGGGCTTCGGACTCAGCTTTCATCAAATCCATCATGCGCACAACGGTTAAAGCAGAAATTTGTGCGGTGCTTGGGTCATAAATGCCACAAGGAACATCGCAATGAGCCTCGGCACGGGCAAAAGGTGATTTTTTATCAAGAGCATCGAAAAGACGGTAAAACATATTTACTCCTTTAAGGTAGTATTCAGCTAATAAATCGCAGATTTCTTATCTGCAGAAAAATAATACTAATAAAGATAAAATTTGTCAAGAAAATCATAAAAATTATTCTCAAAAACAAACTTTATAGATTTTTACGCCGCAGACCACCAATCTCTCCCCTCCACATAGCCTAAATTATTCAACCTTTCTCGAATAAGTTTCCGCGCCCCGCGTGCGCCTACACTTGCCAGCAACGCAGGAGCTTGGTGACTGTTCCAAACATCCTTCAGCGCATCTACAGAGATGATAGGCTTTCCGCGTCGCGTGCGCCCAATTTTCTTTGGGTCTATATCTACAAACGCTACAATCGGCACATCTTCACGCATAAGCCATTTGCTTAATCTTCTCCCCATCATACCGGCTCCCCAAACGATGACGGCATCTCGCTCTTTAAGGGGACCACGTGCAAGATAATGGGCTTTGGTGCGTAAAAAGTTTTTTAACGAATAGCGGCTATCTGTATGCGTAATTCTATCGGGATGCTCTCTCCACTCATGTAAAACTTCAGGCACTTTGGCAAAGTTTGCACCTGCCAGATACATGCGTAAATATAAATCATAATCTTCGGGGAAATTATCATGTTCTTGATAGCCCCCCATTTTTAAAAGCCACTCACGCCTAAACATCACGCTAGGATTTGGGAGCGGACTCTCTACAAATATCTCTCTCTTTATATCTTCATCTGTAACAACAGAATTAAGCCACTCGATATAGACCTGAAAACCTCCGCCCACATCCTCTTTAGGAAAGGCTTTGACCAAAGAACTGACAACCGCTGTTTCAAGGCTCTCTTCTAAAAACGCAACTTGCTTCTCTAAACGCTGAGGGTGCGCGCGGTCATCTGCGTCCAGCCGAGCGATGAATGGGGCGCGGCACGCAAGCATCCCCACGTTCGATGCGGATATGACTCCGCTGTGAGGCTGGGAGATGTGCTTAAAACGCACATCGCGTTTACTCCAGCGATCTAGTATCAATTCCGTATTATCTTCTGAGCCATCATCTACCGCGAGCACTTCAAAATTCCCTAAAGTTTGGGCAGAGAGACTTTGCAGGGTTTCTTCGAGCGTTTTCTCAGCGTTATAACAAGGCAAAATAACGGAGACTGCTGGGGTTAAGATGATGCCTGCCTTATCAAAATCGGCAAGGTTAGAACCACCTCTTCCATGCCGCCCAGTGTATGAACGATAGCTTTATGCTCAATTTCATTTACACCAAAGCCAGCGGAAAACTCATCGGGGTTATAGTCTTCTCTGAAAAACTCGGTAATAGCGGGCAAAGCACCCTCTAACCAATAAATATCATCTGGCTTGGGCAACATAAGCTCTTTCTTGGGCGTAAAACGCATAATGCTGGGATAGGCGTACTTGTCAGGAATATCCCAGCCGTATCTCTCTGCGGCGTCCAAATCATCGAAGGAAAGATGAAATTCTCCTTCAAAGGTGAAAGAAATAGCAGTAAATTCCTTTTCAGGGAGTTTTTGGAATTGGGCAAATTGCATGAAATCACTTAGCTCATCCAGACTATCGTGCACAGAAAGCCCAAAGCTCTCACCCGCGTGCCCGATAATAACGGCATAACGTGGCTCAGCATCCGCAGGGTAACGCACTTCGATTGCAAATTCTTCTTCGGGGATGATTTGCCACGGTGCAAGGCGATAATATGCCGCGGTGGCTTCAAAAACCTTCCCTAAAAGCGGTATAGTCACAGTTGAGATAGAGGTTAGCGAGTGAATATCTTCCCCTTTATTGAGTTTATAATCTAGCTCTTTTAACAAGGCATTTGCTTTTCTTAGTGCTATTTTCTTCTCAGTTTCAATGCCTATTTCTGCCAATACGGGGGAAAGCTCATCAAGAATTTCTTGGTTGTCAAAAAGAATTTTCGTTGGGCGGCGTTTTCGCCCAGCACCAAACATTGGGCGACGCATTGCTCTAAAAATTGCTTCTGAAAGTTCATGAGTAGATGGTTTTTCTTTCTCCATATCATGCCGAATAATTTTCTCATCTTCACTAATTATAAGCACATACCATGGTCGATAGGGATCATTCTTACGTGACTCTACCCACGTTCGCGCTGGTCGCACAGCAACTTCCCACATTTCATTTTTCTGTTTTAAATTTCTGACTTTATTAATGGACGATTTAGCCATGATAAAAACTCCTTACTTTTTATGCAATGAAGAGCCGCTTCACGCGCGTTTTGGGCTTGATTGCCTTCGGTGAGCATTTTTTTGCGTTTTAGTGGCTTTGTTAGCACCGAGCCACGATATTTTAAAACTAGATAATGGGTTAGAAAAAAACAGCCAATAAAATACCGGCAAAAAACAGAAGACTGTAAACTAGGGCTATTTTACCAGTCCCCGCCAACGCCGCGTTGAGAGGACGACCTTCTTCTTTTAGCACAATGCCAGCAACTTTCCACGCAAAAGGAATGGATAGCCAGACCACCAAGCTCCACACAGGGATTAGATTTACTAAAATCAAAGCGGGTAACATAAGATAAGAAATTGTCAATAAAATCAGATACTCTTTTCTCGTTGCAGAAACACCCATCCGTACCGCCGTTGTGATTTTATTAACCGCTTTATCGGCTTTAATATCGCGCAAATTATTTACAACAAGGATATTGACAATCAGCAAACCAATTGGCACCGACATCCACCATGCTACAGGAGATGTTCTTAATGCCTGAACATAATATGTCCCCACCACTGCCGCAACCCCAAAATAAAGAAAAACGAAAATATCCGCCACCCCACCCTTATCGCTGATAGCACCCGTATATGCAATTGCCGAAAAAATAGCCGTCAGCCCAATAAGTAAAATTGCCGACCCTGCAATGGTGATGAGATAAATGCCAACCAACGCAGAGAGAAAGAAGGTAATCCACATCCCCACTTGGACTTCTTTTGGTGTTAATAATCCTGCCTGCGTAACGCGAACAGGACCCAAGCGTTCTTTGCTCTCAGCTCCGCGCAGATAATCAAAGACATCGTTTGCCAAATTACTGCCAATCTGGAGCAAAATCGCACCAATCAGTGCGGCAAAAGCGGGGAGAAGTTGAAAATAGCCATCGTAAAATGCGAGGGCGGTGCCCGTAATCACACCCGCACCCGCGGCGGGCAAGGTTTTTGGGCGAATGGCGAGGAGCCAGACATTAAATTTTGTCAATTCTTTTTCTTGCATGAAAAACCTTTAAGATGAAAATTAAAGAAATGAGAAAGAAGAAATAAGAAAACAGTAAACAAGAAACGAGAAAAAGAGGATGAGTAATAAGACTACTTATACGCTAGTACAGCTTGGCGTAAATAAAGCGCAAGTCAAACTCTCAAAGCTTTGCCTTGGAAAGTCCACTTGAAGGGTTT
>JADGEO010000052.1 GCA_016744335.1 Anaerolineales bacterium | reverse complement strand
TAAAATCATTGTTTTGTACCTGTTAGAGAATTGTGCACCCGGGGCGACTCGAACGCCCAACCAACTGATTCGAAGTCAGCTACTCTATCCATTGAGCTACGGGTGCGTGGGGAAGATTATACCAATTATGGGAGTTTTGACTAGGTTTTTCTTGGCGACTTTGGAGAAAGAGTTTGACCAAAGTATCAAGCGGTTAGATGTTTTTACATAGTAGGGTAATTCGATGTACAGCAGAACCTTAGTAGGCAGTATAATTTCCGTAATTATTTTTTCTCAACATCTGTATCTCTTCTTGTGCCTCAGCATTTAATATCTCTGTTAGCATGATGAAATCTAAAAAATGACCTCTAAAAATAACGTCACTCGCTTATTAAATGCTCATAAAATAGTGTACACCACTTTTGAAACCCCAAAAGAAAAATTGGGGGCAGAGGGTACGGCTGAATTTTTGGCAATTTCTCTTGCTTTGGTTTATAAAACCATTGTCGTAAAGCGTAAAAAAGGAAAGCCGATTTTAGCCCTTGTTCCTGGGGATAGTAGCGTAGATTTGAAAGCCCTCGCAAAGCTGTTGGATGAAAAGAAAGTTTTTTTAACCACCCAAGTAGAGGCAGAGAAGTTAACAAAGCTACAGACAGGTGGGATTTCTCCACTTGCGCTAATCAATAAAGGCTTTCAGGTCGTGTTGGATGATAGCGCGTGTGCGTATGAGAAAATTCACATCTCTGGCGGTCAGCGGGGACTTAATATCCGCTTGGGTGTGGATGATTTAGTTAAGTTAACCAATGCACGAGTGGGGGAAATTAGGGATGAGTACGAAATAGCCTGCGATAACTTTTTTTCGTAAAAAAGTAAGATCAATCCCCCTTTTGTTGTCTAACGCTTTGTCATGTCTTCTTTTGTAGCGTATGGTCGATTTTAGATAAACTTAGAGTTTTGTAGCAACGCTTTGTATTGTGGTAGGAAAAAATTTCTGCTTTATATGGAGATTTTTTTCTTTAAGGCACTCTCACTTATCCAGCGAGAAAGGTGTATGAACATAGGGATATTTCCTCCCCAGCCAAATAATTTGCCAAGTATTCTCTCAGCCCAATTTGCTTTAGGGATTGGCATAGCCGTAGAAAAATCAACATCTTCAAGTCTTTTTCTTTTAGCATTGAGAAAATCTTTTAGTTCTGCTTGTTCCTTTGCGCTCAGCCAGCCAGGGGTATCGGAGATTGCTTTATAATCACAAACTAAGGCTAAGTCTTGAAGCATTTTGGCTTGTGCGGCATTTAACGTGTTTTTTTTATTTGCAAAATAAGCAATATCCGGATCGGTGTGGACGAGAGGCTTGAGCCATAGTCGGTTAACCGTTGCGCGGATTGCATTCCTGGTGCTGGGCATGGCAAAATTTTGAAGAAGGACATCGTCTCTATAGCTATCCCAATGAGATGCCACATCGGGTCCAATGCGGATGCCGTCACAGAGTCCGAGGGATGGGATGATAGGCGCGCCGCAAGTGAGCAGATACGCATCCCCGAGCGCATTCCGCATCGTTCCTAACCCTTGACGGTAGGCTTGCTCTCGTGAAATTGGCGTGTGCCGGGCTCCGGGTAATGCGCCTGCGTAGAGAAAATCGAGCTTGACGTAGTCGTATCCCCACGAGCGGACTTGCGCCATCAATGCGGATAGCCACTCTAGCACTTCAGGGTGAGTGGTATCTAAGGCATAAAGTAGCTCGCCCCAGTTGAAGCCAGCGGAGACTAGATTTTGTTGCTCGTCACGTAGAAGCCAATTGGGGTGTTGGTGGAATAATGTTGACGATGGGGTAACGATGAGGGGGGCAAGCCAGATTCCGGGCGTGCGTCCCGTGTGGCGGATTTGTGCGGATAATGCGTCCATGCCGTCAGGAAATTTGTCGTTCGGTATCCAGTCTCCGATAGCGCGTTGCCAGCCGTCATCCACCTGAAAAACGTCAAAGGGGAGATCGTCGAGATCGTGGAGAACTTTGCCTAGATTTTTCTGAGAGATATGTTCATAAAAGCTGTACCATGAGCACCAGATTTTGGGTGTAGAGTTGCTGGGTGTTTTTAAAATGCCTAGTGATTTTTTTAGTGCAGTAGCGTATTTTGCGAAAACTTCTTCTTTATTGCCTTCGGCAACAAACCAATCCCCTGCTTCATTTTCGTATTTTCCAACGAGGGTGTTTTCTTCGAGAAAGACGTGGGCATCAAGACCAAGTGCGCCGAGTAGAAAGAATTTTCCATTTTCCATTTCGACCGCACCAATCCATGAGCCATGTGGATTGGATTCGTGAATATAACGTGGGTCGGTTTGTAGCGGATGCATAATTGTTGGCTTTGGTGTAGCGATGTGCTGATTTACGTCTTGCCACGCGGTTAAAGACCAGCTCTGCCAGCCATGACGGTAGTAGAGGATGGGGCGAGATGATGGAATAAAATTGACTTCTTTTTGGTTTTGGACGAATTCTGATTGTGTCATGTGCTAATTATCCCTTAATGGTGGACTTTTGTACATGCTGCATTTTGAGAAATGCTTGCCAGCCTTTCTCTATATGAGTATAATACGCCGAATAAAGGCAATGATAGAAACGAGTAGGTCTGTGAGCTTTGTCAGCGAATCTGGGATTTGGTGAGAGCCAGAGCAACGCAACAGACTGAAAATCCTTCTGGAGCTGTGAACTGAAAACATTGTGAGTAGGTGAGCCGATTTTATCCTCCGTTATTGGGATGAGAGTATAAACCGAAACACCTTTGTAGTACGGGCTTTAGCCCTTAACCGCTGAAGCGGTTACTACGAGGGGAAATTAGGTCGTACTCATTGAGAGCCTATCTTCGGATAGGAATCAGAGTGGTACCGCGTGAGCATTGGCTCTCGTCTCTGCGTAGAGATGAGAGTCTTTTTGTTTAATTTAATACTGAACGATAGCGGTGATTGAGTAGAGTGACAGCACCATCGTCACTCGTATCGAAATCAAAGCGGATTTATATTAATTGTCCCGCTCTGGTTTCGATACGGCGATAGTGCTGCCTACTCAACCGCCGCTGTTCAACAATAGAAAAATCCGTGTACAAAAAAGTAGGAGTAAATTATGTTCAAACCCGTTTCCCCAAAACTAGACGTTGCTTCAATGGAAGAGAATGTTTTAAAGCTTTGGAAAAAAGAGGATATTTTCAAAAAGACGACTGAAGCCAACGAAGGCGAGAAGGAGTATATCTTCTACGAAGGACCGCCTACCGCAAATGGTAAACCTGGTGTGCATCACGTTTTGGCGCGTGCTTTTAAAGACATGTTCCCGCGTTATAAGATTATGCAAGGATACCATGTCTCGCGGCGGGGGGGCTGGGATACGCATGGTTTACCAGTAGAAGTTGAAGTTGAGAAGAAGCTGGGATTCACAAATAAGCAGCAGATCGAAGATTATGGCGTAGATAAGTTCAACGAACTTTGCCGAAATTCCGTTTTTACCTATATTCAGGATTGGGAGCGTCTCACAGACCGGATGGCTTTTTGGGTAGATTTAAAGACGGCTTATGTCACTTTTACGGATGATTATATTGAATCCGTTTGGTGGATTTTGAAAACTTTTTGGGAGAAAGATTTGCTTTATCAGGGCTATAAGGTTGTACCTTATTGCCCACGTTGTGGCACGCCACTTTCTGACCATGAAGTTAATCAGGGCTATCAGGATGTAGAAGAAGAATCGGTTTTTGTGCGTTTACCGCTGGTAGACGAAGAAGGGACTTCGCTTTTGGTGTGGACGACTACGCCGTGGACGCTCCCTGCAAATGTTGCAGTCGCGGCAGGTGAGGACGTGGATTACGTCAAAGTTGAGAGAGATGTTCAATTAAACGGTAGCAAGTCTAAAGAAAGGTTGATTCTCGCCCGTGATTTAGTAGAAAAGGTTTTCGGAGAAGAAGAAGTCAAAGTCGTTGATTCTTTCAAGGGCAAGAAATTACAGGGCGTTAAATATAATCCGCTATTTACTTTTATGCCTCCCGATAAACCAGCCCATTATGTCGTTTTGGGCGATTTTGTGACCACCGAAGATGGTACGGGGTTGGTTCATATAGCACCAGCTTTTGGGGCAGACGATATGGATATGGCAATGGATTTTGATTTGCCTGTGATTATGACCGTTGCGCCCGATGGCACATTTTTCCCCGAAGTTCGACCGTGGAGTGGCGTTTTTGTGAAAGATGCCGACCCGATGATTATTGAAGATTTGGAGCAACGTGGGTTGATGTTTAAAGTGCAAGATTATGAACACAGCTATCCATTTTGCTGGCGTTGTAAAACTCCATTGCTTTATTATGCGCGTGAAACTTGGTATATCCGCACGAAATCGCTTAAAAATCGTTTGGTTGCGCTCAATGACACCATTAATTGGGTTCCCGCGCACACCAAAAAGGGGCGTTTTGGCAACTGGCTTGAAAATAATATCGACTGGGCGTTGGGGCGAGAGCGTTATTGGGGCACGCCGCTACCCGTTTGGGAATGTGAAGAGTGCCACCATCAGCACGCAATTGGCTCGCGCGCTGAACTGAGCGAACTTTCTGGCGGCGACCAAAGCGATTTAGATTTGCATCGCCCTTATGTCGATAATGTCCATTTTGACTGTCAGGAATGTGGCGGAAAAATGAGCCGCGTGCCTGAATTAATTGATGTTTGGTTTGACTCCGGTTCTATGCCTTACGCCCAGTGGCACTATCCTTTTGAAAACCAGGAAAAATTCAAAGAGCAATTCCCCGCCGACTATATCTGCGAAGCCGTAGACCAAACGCGCGGCTGGTTTTACTCGTTACATGCCATCAGTACCTTGCTCAATGACGAAGTTGCCTTCAAAAATGTGCTTTCGCTTGGTCATATTCTCGATGGCGAAGGCAAAAAAATGTCTAAAACGCTCGGCAATATCATCGAGCCGTGGGAGATTTTCGATAATCATGGCGCAGATGCCTTCCGCTGGTATCTCTATACCGCCACCCCGCCTGGGCAACCCCGCCGCTTCTCTGCTGAACTCGTTCACGAAGTTGTCCGCAGTTTTACCCTCACGCTTTGGAATGTTTACTCTTTCTTCGTTACCTATGCCAATCTGGATGCGCCAAAACTCGAAAAACCTGCCAAATTTGATAATCTCCTCGATCGCTGGTTGCTCTCCTCGCTAAATACCTTAGTACGGGATGTGACGGATGCCTACGAAAATTACGATACGCCATCTGCCACGCGTCCGATTGGCGATTTTGTCGATTCGCTCTCGACTTGGTACTTGAGATTGTCTCGTAGACGTTTTTGGCGGTCCGAAGCAGATGCCGATAAAGAAGCCGCGTATTACACACTTTATACCGCACTGACAACATTATCTAAACTTCTCGCCCCCACCATGCCCTTCATCGCGGACGAACTTTACCAAAACTTGGTGCGCGGTATGGATACATCTGATTCCGCCCCAGTCTCTGTGCATCTCTCGAACTGGGCAGAATTAGACGAAAGTCTCATAGACGAAAAACTCAACCGAGAAATGGACGTGGTAATGAAGCTCGTCTCGCTCGGTCACGCCGCCCGCCAAAAAGCGGAGCTGAAAGTCCGCCAGCCTTTGGCTGAAGTTGCCTTCTTCATCGGCAACACAGATGACAGAGAAGCCATCGAAACTTACGCCGATCTCATCAAAGGCGAGCTAAACGTCAAAGCCGTGCGTCTTCTCGATGCAAGTAGCGAAGCGGTGGCTTATAGTGTCAAACCCTACCCCAAACAATTGGGGCAGAAATATCAGAGCAAATTCCCCCTAGTCCGCAAAGCGATTATGGCAGAAGATGCCGAAAATTCCGCCAAAATCTTCTTGGCTGGCGAGAAGCTCAAAGTTGAAGTGAATGGCGAAACTTTAGAAATTTTGCCCGAAGAAGTCGAAGTCCAAGCCGAAGCCAAAGAAGGCTACGCAGTCGCATCTGATGGCGCATTTTTAGCGGCTCTTGTCACCGACCTAAGCCCTGAACTTCTCGCCGAAGGCATGGCAAGAGAATTCGTTCGCCGCATCCAAGACATGCGCAAAGCCGCCGATTTCGATGTCTCAGACCGCATAAAGGTCTTCGTAGAAGCGAATGATAAACTCCAAAACGCCGTAGATGCTCACCGTGATTACATCATGGGCGAAACGCTGACAGAAGAATTGAGTTTTGGCGCAGCCCCCGAAGGCGCAGTAATTGGCGTTGAGAAATTTGACGATGTTGAGGTGAAGGTTGGGATTTTGAAAATGTAGGGACATCCCTTGCGGATGTCCTGTTGGTGCGGATGTCCTGTTGGTGCGGATGTCCTGTTGGTGCGGATGTCCGTTGGTGCGGATGTCCTGTTGGTGCGGATAGGGGCATTTTTTGGGATAGGGGCAAGCCCTATCCCTACGGGACGGCAAAAATATGAAATATGACCCGAAAAAACATCATCGCCGTTCTATTCGATTGAAGGGTTATGATTATCGTGACGCGGGTGCATATTTTGTCACCATTTGCACAAAGAACCGGGAATGTGTATTGGATGACCCTATCGTAAATGGAATTATCAACGATGTGTGGTTGGCATTGCCATTGTGGTTCCCGACCATTATTTTGGACGAATTTGTGATTATGCCCAATCACATCCATTTTATTTTATGGTTAACCGATTCTGACACAATCCCCATCACAACATCTGTAGGGGTATCCCTTGCGGATACCCTGAATGTGGATACCCTGAATGTGGATACCCAAAATGGGACAAGGGCGAGCCTTGTCCCTACGGCGGAAAAAATCAATCTCAAACCTGCGCTGGGGGATGTGGTGGGTGCTTTTAAATCTTTGGTATTTAAGGTATATTTAGATTGGATTAAAATTCACGATACCTCTCGGCAGGCAAAATTTTGGCAAGGCAATTATTATGAGCATATTGTTCGTAATGAACGTGAGCTAAATGCGATTCGTCAATATATTATTGATAATCCCGAAAAATGGGATATGGATCGGGATAATCCCGATAACCTGAAGAAATTTCCCCCACCCGAAAAAGTGGCGGATTATTTGCAAGACATACCGTAGGGATATCCCTTGCGGATGTCCGATTGCGGATGTCCGATTGCGGATGTCCGATTGCGGTTTCCCCGTAAAAGTACCCTTGCGGTCAGCCTCGAATGCAGAAAAAACAGGACAAGGGTGAACCTTGTCCCCACGCCTTTCTAAAAAACGTCTTGATGTTACTCATCAAGAAAACGCTCATCTGATTTTTTCTGGCGGACTTTCCCCTTAGACTTTTCTACCCAACCAACACGGATTTCATTGGCATCTTCAAATTCTGGGATATAGGGTTTGAGATCGAGCAAAGGGGTTCCATTTAGCACATCTATATTTTCTACAAAGATAAAATTTTCATCAACTCGGGTGATATTGACCAAAGAAAGCCCAATGGGATTGGGGCGTCTTGGCGCGCGGGTAGCAAAAACACCGTGTATTTCATCATCCAGAAATGGCTTTAGGCGCAACTTCGCAGGCGCGGCTTTATGCAAATGATAAAGCAAATAAATATGTGAAAAGCCTTCTAAACTTTTTAGCCCATTCGAGAATTTGGGATAAATCTCAATTTTCCCTTCAGCACTACTCTCGCTGGTGGGTTGAATGGGCATTCCACTTAATTGGGTAAATGGGCTATGAATGATGCCGATGGGGGAATAAGTTATTTGCATAGTTTTCCTTTGGAATGAAATACCGCGTCGTGCGTGTTTTGGGCTTGGTGCTATTTCGTGGACAGTTGATTTGGTGAGAAGGCATCGTGATTGATGTACGAAGAAATTATTTTCTCTTTACCCTTAACACTGCTATTTTTGTAGAGTGATTAAAAGGGCTGGGGTCAACAGGTTGTTCCCCAATTCTTGTTTTTGCATAGCCGAGAAAATCGTCAGGCACGGGGATTACCTGCTCAACCTCTAAATAGCCATCGTTACTAAGATTTTCTAAAGTTTGCATATATTCTGCGCCACTGACAAAAAGTGCGTTATTGATTGCCACCAAATGCCCGCCATCATCAATCAGCGGTCGCACTTTATTAATGAGCCGCTCGCTATTTTGAGATAAATCTACGCGTCCCCGTTTTGTGTCTGCAAAAAAAGGTGGGTCAAGAAAAACGCAATCAAAAAGTTTTTCATCGCGCTTGAGCTTATTAATATGTGCCCAAAAATCTCCTGCCTGAAAGTTTTTCTTGTGGATTGGGAAACCATTCAAGGTGTAAGATGTTTTCCCTACATTTAGAAATTTTCGGCTCAAATCGGTTTGTACAACTCGCACCGCACGCCCAGCTTGCGCGGCGACTCCTAAACTACCTGTGTACGCAAAAGTATTTAGAACGCGCTTGCCCTCTAAATGATCAATTGCCCATTTGCGTAAATTACGTGTATCTAAATAGAGACTTGCATCTCTGTTCATCGTTAAGTCTAGTGCGTACCAAATCCCGTGTTCTTGAATTCGGTCATCTGTTTTTTTGCCATGGAGCAAAATGCCATTTTTTTCTTGAGATGTTTTGCCTTTACGCGTTTTGAGCAGAATTGCCTTAATCCACGAGAGTTCTTTAAGCAGAAATTCCTTAGCAATTTGAACAGCCTCTTCGCCCTCTTGTGGAGGGGTGGCATAGTTATGAATGACGATTGTATGCGCGTATAAATCAATGGCTATAGTAGGGAATCCTTCTAGGAAGCCATTAAAAAGACGAAAAGCAGATTGATGTTTCTCGTCAAATAGTGCCGCTCGAGAGGCGATAGCGTTTTTTAGAGATTTTTCCATGTCTTGCTCGAGTCGGTCTTCTAGACCGCCGTATTTCACCCCCACACTCCATCTCTAATTTCTTTTTTACTTAAAATAGCCTCTAGTACACTCCCGCCTAGCGCAAGGGCTTTATCTGAAATCATGGTGCAGTAGTGGGGATCATCACGTGGGTCTAGGTCGCCGATTTTTAAGCCTTTTTTGACTGTGAGACCGGGGCGAATTAACCCTCGCAGAGAGCCATTAAAGGGAGCTTTGAGCGGGATGCCCCCTACTTCGCAAATAATATCGTCTTTGTCAAAGTGGTCGCCTATATCACCATGTGCTATCAGTTTTCCATTGGCAGGCGCTCGGAGGACTCGTTCGGTGCGGATGCCTAGCACTTGTTCGGGGATGCCAGTATCGTCCATTGCTGAACCCTCCCAATAGACGCGTCCAAGACTGTGCCCGCGATTGGTTTCGATGACGGCATGGCAGTTTTTGGGGGCAGTGAAGCCGGGTCCTAGCCCAATGCTTAGAGGCACCTCAGCAAGCTCAGGTTGCGCGCGTTTTCGTAGGGTTGCATCTACCAGCACAGAGATTGGGAAGGAATCCAAAACTGTTAAGTCGGGGTCCACGATTACGGGAATCTTCCCGTCTGATAGCGTTGAAAGAATTTTGTCTTGCGTTACGCGGCGTCCGGTTAATCCCTCTATGGTAATTTCTCCATCGTAGATGGCTTCGCTGAAGGATACTTTTCGGCGTACAGAGAGGGGCTGGGGGAGTTCACTGATGATGATTTTTAGGCCCGATTTGTGAAGTCTGTAGGCTATACCGCTGGCGAGGTCGCCGCCGCCTTGAATGAGGATTATATTAGTGGTCATTTTGCTCCAATTGAAGATGCCCAAAGGCATATAGGGTGAGATAAATGAAGAGAAAAAAGGCGGTGAAGAGGGCTGTGAAGCCCACCGCACTTTTATTAAGGTCACGGAGTAAGTGCCAAGATTCTCGCAAAATCTGGATGGGGTCATTTAGAATGTCCCAGCTGTTCCAGCGTAGAAAACGCCCTAAATAAACGCCAATGCTACTAAGCAAAGAGACGCTAAAAACGAAGACCCAACCGAGCATTTTGCCGAAATTTTTACGTACAATTTCTTGCATCAGGTAAAGTGAGACTATGCCCAAAAGTAGCCCTGTCCACGATGTCCATATCAGCAAAATTACGTCAAACCAGAGTGGTGCACCGCTCCAGCCATTGGCGAGATGTTGAAAATCGGTGATGATATAAGGTGCATTTGGGAAAAAAGCCAACCAAACCAGCGCAAAAATTGGCACAAAAAGATAAAGTAGCACCCGTTTTAGAGAAAGTGCGTAGGCAATATATGCCATAATTAGTGGTATCCACGCTAAAAACAAATTCCATACCAAAAAAGTGTAGCGTTGAGAATCGCTATACACCACCCGTGCGCTCACCAATGTTACGCAGGTGATAGATGAGAAGGCGAGCAGTAAGAATATGGCGATTTTATAGCGATGACGCAAGAGGGATTGAGATATTTTTTTTAGCATAGTTTAGTTGCTGTAAGGGCGGGTTTTAGCCCCGCCCTTACAGTTGTTTAGGAAATTTAGAATTATAGGATTGACTTCGTCCGCGTTTTCGTAATGCGGAATATGCCCGCTATTAGATATGGGGCAGAAGTGCGCGTGTTTTAGGCTTGTTTGCATTTGTGAACTTTGTGCGTAGGGGACGGTTTTATCTCGCTCTCCCCAGACGAGCAAAACGGGGATTCCTGTTTCTGAAAGGTGTTCATAAATTCTTCTGTTTTCGCCGAGCGCATCATTTCTCATTGTAGAGAGAATGGCGCGCCCAAATCCGCTAATTTTGAGTTGAGGCTTAAATTTTTCAGTAAAAGCGGCAACTAATTTAGGGTCATGGAAATCTTCGCCAATACCATCGGCTAGTTTTTTTGCGCCAAAGAACCCCATTAATAATTCGCCAAGGATGGGAAGCATCATTATTTTTAAGGAAGGTGTATGCAAAGCCTCTGTGCCCGCGGGCGCAATTAGGGTAAGTTTTTTAACGCGTTCTGGGTATCGTGCGGTAAATGTGGCAGTAATTGGGCCACCCATAGAAAGCCCAAAGAGATTAATGGGCTTTGTGATATTGAGGGCATTCAACAAATTGTGGAGTTGGGTAGCAAAGAAATTAAGGGTGTAATCCGCTTTGGGGCGGTCGGAGTAGCCGCGCCCAAAAAGGTCGTAGCGGAGGACACGGTAGCCCGCTTTTCTAAGAGCCTGAAAAGTTGGCTCCCAAATAAAGCTGGGCACCGTAAAACCATGCACGAGAACGACTGTCTCGGCGTTTTCATTGCCAACTAATTCATAATACGTATATCCGTTAGGGAGTAAAAGAAAATCTCCCTCCACGCTTTGGCGGAGGGAGTCTGTAAGTTCTTCGGTTTCGTGAATGTAGGGGAAAGGCATGATGGTGAGAGGTGATGAGTGACGAGTGAAGTACTTTAGAAATCACATTTCACTTGGCGCTTTTCACTTTTTATATTTTTCCTAACCCGCGCAAAACACGCTCTGGCGTAAGGGGGAATTCATTAAACCAAACGCCAGTAGCATCGTGAACTGCGGCAACAATACAAGCGGAGGTGGGGACGGTCATCATCTCGCCTACACCGCGCGCGCCCCAAGGTCCGTTTGGATCAGCGTGTTCGATAATGACGGTCTTGAAGTTGGTGGGGATATCCAAAACGGTTGGGATGAGATAAGTAGAAAGCTCAGATGTTTGAACATAGCCGTCTTGATGAATAAAATCTTCCATCAGCGTATGCCCAATCATCTGCAATGTGCCACCTTCAACTTGCCCAACAACCTGCTGTGGATTAATCGCCTTGCCCAAATCAGATGTTGAAATCATATTATGAATATGAATATGCCCTGTTTCGGTATCTACTTCTAAATCCGCGACTTGGGCGCAATGTCCATAAGCCACATTTGGCGTACATTCTCCCGTTTCAGGGTCATAGGGGGTGGTTTTGGGCGCAAGATATTTATATTCGGCAATTGCGGGGCGTTCTTTAGCTTGCCATTTTTCCAGAGCTCGCTCGCCCGCGCCTTTGACGGCGTTGAGTGCCATGAAAGTCATTCGAGATGCAGATGAGCTACCCGAATCGCCACCGAGATCGGTATTTTCGCCGATAAACTCGACTTTATCAAAGCTACATCCCACAGCTTCTGCGGCGGCCTGCATAATGACAGTATGGGTTCCCTGTCCAACATCTGCTGCGCCATGATGCACAACAACACGTTCGACTTCTGTATCACCATGAATTTCAACTTTTGACCAAGAATTTTCTTGATAGCCAAAAGAGAAACCTGTATTTTTGAAGCCGCAAGCAAAGCCAATCCCGCGTTTAAGGTGTGGTTTTTGCTCGTCTGCTTTGGGTGCATCAACCAGTGTCCAACCGCTATCAAGATTTTGCCAGCCAGCTTCTTCGGCACAGCGTTCGGTCACTTTGTCGATGGTTGCGTTGCCTGTCAGCGGAGTTTGAACGGACATCAACGAACCTTCATGCAGGATATTTTTCATCCGCAATTCAACGGGGTCCATCTCCAGAGCTTCGGCGAGCTTATTAACCATCATTTCAGCTTCAAAACCGCCTTGTGGCGCACCAAATCCGCGCACGGCTGCTGCGGGGATATTATTTGTATAAGCCGCTCGAGAATCGACTTTGACATGGGGAATTTCATAAGGTCCTGCTACCATTAAGGTCGCATTTCCTACAACTTTGTTGGTCGTATACATATATGCGCCTGCATCTGCAAGTGCATCAACTTCTGCGGCAACGATTTTGCCTTCTTTGGTTGCGCCCCAGCGTGCTTTGAAATAGAAGGGATGTCGTTTTCCGTGTCCAATGATAGATTCTTCTCTCGTCCAAACAATTTTAACAGGACGATGGATGCCGCGCTCGTGCAGACGCAGGGCAGCCATCCCCAACACAATTTGAACGGATATATCTTCTCGCCCCCCAAAGGCACCACCAATGGCAGGGTGAATTACATGCACCTTTTCCATCGGTAAGTTCAAAGAATGAGCGATTTGTTCCTGCTCTTCTTTCAACCATTGTCCAGCGGCCATCACAACAACGCGACCATCATCATCTATATAACTTACACCTGCTTCGGGTTGCAAAAAAGCATGCTCCTGATAGGGCGTTTGCAACTCTGCCTCTACAATCACATCGGCGAGTGCGAAGCCAACTTCTACATCCCCTTTCCGGATGCGGTGACTCACGACGATATTGGTATCTTTGTCGGGATGCAAGAGCATTGCCCCCTCTTTAGCTGATTCGCGTGGGTCGGTGATAAGGGGCAAATCTTCATATTCAACAACAATTAATTTGCGTGCTTTTGCGGCAATTGCTTCGGTGTCTGCGAGAATTAAGGCAATGTGATCGCCTACAAAGCGGACGCGGTCAGCATAGGGCTTGTCTGAACCAGGACCGCAAAGGACTGGTTGGTCAGAGATTTGCAAACCATACTCATTATTAGGCACATCTTTTGCTGTGAAAACAGCAATTACACCAGGCATTGCTTCGGCGGCACTGGTATCAATGCTTTTTACAATCGCATGGGGTCGGCGAGCAAAAAGAACTTTCATATATGCCATATTAGGCATATTAATATCACCAGAGTATTGTGCGGTGCCAATTACCTTAGCGTGGGCATCCACGCGGGGGAGGGATTTTCCAATTATTTTTGTCATTATAATTACCGGGATTTTTTCTTAGATTTACGTTTTATAGGGGGGGCATCTACGCCGCTATATCTTGGCGGAGCCATAGCGCGAAATGCAATCGCGTATATCACACTAATAATTCCAGCTAGAAAAAGAAGAATAAGCATACCAAATAAGATATTGACTTCTAAATTATTCCATGAATATATAATGTGCAACAATGGGGTAATAGATTTTACCTGCCAGAGCAATGGGTGAATACTCGGTGCACCAAAAAGGGATGGTACAGAAGCAAGAAAGAGCCCTTTAATTTTTGGAATTTCAAGCAAAATCATTGCCGCAAGATAAGATATGAAGGGCAATATAATCATTATTCCACAGCCAATGCCGCGTTGCCCAGCGGGTAATTTCTTTTCTTTATTGCTATCGTCATCAAAGCGGTAGTTTCCCATTTTCTTTCTCCTTACGCTTCGCTCGCTTTTTCTATTGCACTTACAATTTTATAATAGCCTGTACAGCGGCATAAATTGCCAGCAATTGCCTGTTCTATTTCGTTGCGTGTAGGCTCTGGTTTTTCTTCTAATAATTTTGATGCCGAAATCACAAATCCTGGGGTGCAGTAGCCGCATTGTACCGCGCCTTCGTGAATGAAAGCCTCTTGCACTGGGTGTAGTTTTTCCAATTTGCTATCTGCAATGCCTTCAATTGTGGTGATTTCTGCGCCATGTGCGCGGGGGGCAGGTACTAAGCAAGACATAACCGCTTTGCCATCTAAATCAACAGTACATGCGCCACACTCGCCTTCGCCACAGCCTTCTTTTGTGCCCATCAAGCCCACTTCATCGCGTAAAACTGCCAGCAAGGTTTTATCTTGCCCGCCTTCAATTATATATTCTTCACCGTTGATTGTGGTGATGATGGGGTTGCCTTCCTGATGCACGGATTGTTGGTTTACTGCTTCTTTTTCATTGGACAGAAGAACCGGATCGAGCGGGAAGTCATCTTGCTCGGTGCCATCGAGCAGGGATTTTAACCCACGCTTTGTGAGCACCCGAACCATCTCTTTTCGGTATTCTGCTGAGCCACGAATATCGCTGATGGGCGTGGCTTCTGCCATTGCTAAGCGTGCGGCTTCGGCGATTATCTCGTCGTTTAGCTCTTTGCCAATGAGATATTCTTCTGCGTTCTTCGCATGGATGATGGTGGGGGCAACCGCTCCGAGTGTGATAGATGCCGAAGAAATAGCACTCAAGTTCAGGTTAAGGACGATGCTGACGTTGATGATAGAGATTGCCTGCGCTTTTCTTAATCCTAATTTGATAAATGTGCCGCGTTGGTTTTCATCCAATGCAGGGAAGGAAATATCCACGAGCATTTCATCATCTCGCATCACGGTTTTACGCACACCTAAATAAAAATCATCTAGCGAAACTGTGCGCTCACCTTCTGTAGAGAGTAGCGTGACGCTTGCGCCAAGTGCCATGAGGGGGGTAATTGTGTCGTTGGCGGGGGAGGCGGTTATGATGTTGCCGGCAACGGTGGCACGATTTCGAATTTGATTTGCGCCAACTTCCCAACATGCTCGCACGAGGGGATAGGCGTGCTCGCGGAGAAGTTTTGAGCCAGCTACGTTATTATGTGTAACCAGCGCACCGAGATGGAGCGTGCCGTTTTCATCCAGAGTGATGCGGTTGAGGGGAAGGCGAGAAATGTCAATGAGCGTTTCTGCTTCGGTCATACCGCGCTCTATTTCAAGAACAAGGTCGGTACCACCAGCTACGATGCGCGCTTTTTTATTATTGGAGAGTATTTCTACAACTTCTTGAGGGGAGGAGGGGGTTATATATTTTTTCCACATAGTTTTTTTTCTTTTGTCATTGTCTCACGCTGAAACGCAAAGGTGCAAAGAAAAGTTTTTTCTTTGTGATACTTTGTGCTCTTTGTGGTGAAAATTATTCTCTGCTACCAGTAAATAGTTCGGCGCGGCGTTCAAAGGCTTCAAGGGATTGGCGAGCTAGGGATACCACGTTGCGAATAGCGGCGGGTAAACCTGCTTCATCGTATAGGCTGGCTTCTATATTATCTAGGGCACGGCCAATTTCTTCGGCGGCGAGGAAAAAACCATTGTCGAAGGCATAGAGTTGTGCTAGTTCTGCTTCGTTGATTTTTACAGCATCGAATAGACCCGAATAGCCATAGGAAGCAGTGCGGATTTTATCGCTAAGGGTCTGAATTTGGATTGCGGCGCGTTCCATATCGTCCATATAAGAAAGTAGCCCTTCGTTAATCATATTGGTTTGGAGGGCAGAAGTGCGTCGCCATTGCTCGTCAAAACGGTCGGCGATAGTTTCTCTCATTATTTTATCAGCGGCGCGTCTGTTTTGGCGTTCTATATAGCCATCGAATCCTGGAACTTTACTCGCTAATTTTTTGAATACATCTTGCGAGTTGGTTATTTGTTGAAACAGGTCGGTCATTGGAACCTCCATAATTTAGCTAAAGAGTAGGGAAAGGAGTGAAACTGCTTTATTATAGCCTCTATTTATAGGTATAATCAAGTAAGATTAAAGCATAGTACGTGAATGCTATAGTTTAGGTGATTCTAAGATGTGTTTTCTTGGATTTTCCTTGGATACTCAATACTTAATACTCAATACTTAATAGATTAGGAGAAAATATGATAGTAACAACTAAAAAACTTTTTGAAGCCGCTTATGGAAAATATGCTATAGGCGCATATAATATCAATAACCTAGAACAGACAATGGGGCTTTTTCAGGGAAACTTAGATAGTCAAGCCCCCTTTATTGTTCAACTTAGCCGCGGTGCGCGATCTTATACAGATAGTGCAATGTTAGAGGCGATGATTCGTGGTGCAGACGAGGTCTTCCCTGAAGCCATTTTCGCCGTACATCTTGATCACGGTGACGAAAAGACAGCGATGGATTGTATCAATAGCGGCTTTTATAGCTCAGTAATGATTGATGCCAGTCACGCGCCTTTTGATGAGAATATCGCTATTACCAAACGTGTTGTAGATGCGGCACATGCAAAAGGTATTGTTGTAGAAGCCGAACTAGGAAAACTTGGTGGCGTAGAAGAAGATATTAGTGTTGATGAATCAGATGCAAAGTTGACCAATCCTGATGAAGCCAAAGAATTTGTAGAGCGCACAGGTTGTGATTCTTTGGCGTGTGCAATTGGCACCAGCCATGGCGCATTCAAATTTACTGGCACTCAAGGTTTGCGTTTTGATGTTTTAGCAGATATTCAAGAGCGATTGCCTAATTATCCCCTCGTGATGCACGGTTCTAGTTCTGTGCCTCAAGATGAGGTTGCTCGCATCAACGCGGCAGGCGGTGAACTAAAAGGGGCTAAAGGCGTAGATGCCGACCAATTTAAACGTGCTGCCGAACTGGGTGTAGCAAAAATTAATATTGATACAGATGGTCGTTTGGTATGGATGCGTGTACACCGAGAACATTTTAAAGAAAATCCTGAGATTTTTGATTTACGCCCATCAGGGAAGGTTTTCATGGCTGAATATGCTAAGTATATTGTTGGTAAAAATGAAAAACTTGGCAGTGCTGGGCAGTTAGAAGCTGTACGCAAGTTTTTAGGTTAAGAATAAAAAATCCCCTTGCGATCGTAAGAAATCCTTCGCAAGGGGATTTTTCGTTAAGAAAATAATATTTATGAAAATTCACCCTCACAGCAAATTTGTTTTTATCGGAGATTCTATTACCGATTGTGGTCGTTGGCAAAGTAAAAATTCTCTGGGAAATGGCTATGTGAATCAAATCAATGCTCTTCTACAGAGCGACTATTCACAAATGGGAATAGATGTGATAAACAAAGGCATTAGCGGGGATACAATCCGAGATCTTAATAATCGTTGGGAACGTGATGTGCTTGCTGAAGCCCCCGATTGGCTCTCTATTATGATTGGTATTAACGATGTTTGGCAACAATTAGATAATTTGATACCTAAAAACAGAAAAATATTTGTAGCAGAATATGAACACACACTTGATGCGTTAATTGCCTCAGTTTCGCCATTAGTAAAGGGACTGGTTTTGATGACGCCCTATTATCTTCAGTTAGATAGAGCTGACCCAATGCGTGCTAAACGAGATTCTTTTGGTGCTGTAGTGCAAAAACTGGCGAAAAAATATGAGGCAATTTTTGTTGATACCCAAGCTCCCTTTGATGAAAATTTGCAGAAAAAGGATGTGGCTGATTTCTCAACTGATCGCGTTCATATTAATTTAGCGGGGCATAAAATTTTAGCAAAAGCCTTTCTTAATGCAGTAAAGTAGATATTTGAGAAAAATGGTTAAAGTGCGTTATCTATCTCAACCCATTTATTGTCTCGTTCTATTTTTGTTAGATTTTTTTCACGCCATATATTACAACGCTTAGCCAACTCACCTGCATGTTCGTAATAATAAGGCTCATCACGACTTTTGCGCTCATAAAGCACATAAGGCTCTAATTTCTCCCAAGACTTAGAAATCATGGGGTGCATCCAGGGCATAATTAGGGCATCTGGAATCCAGTCCTTTTGTGTCAAAAAAGCAACATGGTCTAAAGAGTTGAGTACCTGCTTCATAGCGTCTCTGTCTTCTTTTTTAAGCTCTTGAGTTGTTTTCTTTGGTTCTTTGGGTAGGTTTTGGTAAATTCGTCTACGAGCCGCGATATTTTGTTCTGAGTTGAGTTCTTTGAAAAGCCTATCTGAAATTTCCATATAGCGGGTATTCTCAACCTCTGCTAATTCTTTGTAGGCAATATATGCCGCCCCAAAAACAGCCGCCGCGGCTATGGCTGTTGAAATAGATTCAAGAATGCCTACAATATTATTTTCATGATCACTTTTCCCCCAAATATAGGATGTCAGAATTAGTAGAAATAAACTAAAAGTGAAAAATAATGCGGAGATGATAATAGGCTTTTTGAACTGAATGTTTTTCATAGGGCATTCCCTTGTTAAAATTTAATTGAATGTGTTTTGCAATTTTATCACCTTCTCTTTTTGTGTAGCGGCCAAATCGTTCTTAAATCTTGCTTGACGAAATTAGCACATAGGGTAGAATAGGCATAAATGAGGAGATAAAACGGGCACCTTTGTGTTCCCGTTCGATGTTTTAAGGAGAGGGGGAGACCTAAGACCTTAGACTTCAGATTTAAAACCAAAGCCTTTAGCTTGACTAAAGCCTTTAGCTTAAGGCTTGGGGCTTAGGTTTTAAGTCTTTAAAAAAGAGAGTAATGATGTTTTACGACCGACAGAAATTAGAAGAAATAGAAGAGCAGAGCCTTGCTCCTTATGGCATGAGAAGTAAAGATTCAAAGGGACGTGCTCATTCGAGTGGTGAGCCTGCCTACAGAACTGCGTTTCAACGCGACCGTGATCGTGTTTTACATACAACAGCGTTTCGCCGACTTGAGTATAAAACACAGGTTTTTATCAATTATGAAGGCGATTATTTTCGCACTCGCCTAACTCATACCCTTGAAGTTGCTCAAATTGGACGCACTCTTGCGCGTGCGTTGGGCGGCAACGAAGATTTGACAGAATCAATCTGTCTTGCGCATGATTTAGGGCACCCTGCTTTTGGGCATTCTGGTGAGGTTGCGCTTAACCGCCTAATGAAAGACCATAATGGGTTCGACCATAATAAACAATCTGTGCGCATCATTACAAAATTAGAAGAGCGTTATCCTGATTTTCGTGGATTGAACCTTACGTGGGAAGTACGTGAAGGCATGGTGAAACATGAATCTGAATATGATATTTCAGATGCCTCCGAATATGACCCAGATTTACGTGGCAATTTAGAAACACAAATCGCTAACGTAGCCGATGAACTTGCCTATACCGCTCACGATCTAGATGATGGCCTTCGCTCGGGGATGATTACGCCCTCCCAGCTTGATGGCATTGCATTATGGGAAATCCTTGCAGAAACCTACAATTGGCATGGTCCTGTTTTAGATGATATGATGCGTCATCGCATGATACGGCATTTAGTTGGCATTGAGGTTAGCGATGTAGTTAATGCCACAAATACTCGTATTAAAGAAAGCGGCGTAGATTCCCCGCTTGCAGTTCAGCAATTATCATATAACCTACTTGGGCATAGCGAAGATATGACCCGCAGAAATCGTGAACTAAAAGATTTTCTCTATGCAAAATTATATCGTCATCCCCGTGTGGTGCGGATGGCAGTAAAAGCCGAACGAATAATTAGCGACCTCTTCAATGCCTATACAGATGAGCCTGCTATTTTGCCAACGCACGTTCAAGCGCTCAGAGAAGAACGCAGCCTCGAACGTATTGCCTGTGATTATATTGCTGGCATGACCGATCGCTACGCGGTAGATGAACATCGCAAACTTTTTGACCCCTTCATCAAACCATAAAAACAAGGAAATACTATGTCAACACAAGAAGAAACCTACCTTACCCCCGAAGGAAAAACTCGCTTAAAAGCAGAATATGACGAAATGGTTGGTCCTCAACGAGAAATACTGGCAAAACGCCTTCGCTCTGCAATAGAAATGGGCGATCTCTCTGAAAACGCCGATTATCATAAAGCGAAAGAAGACCAAGCCTTTCTCGAAGGGCGTATTCAAGAAATAAAATATATTCTCAGTAACGCCATCATCATCAAGGATGATGGAAAACCCAAGGATACTGTTACTATTGGTGCTCATGTTACCATTCAAGAAGCCGATTACCCGCCTGAGGTTTATCACCTTGTTGGCGCAAAAGAAGCCGATCCCCGCAATGGGAGAATCTCTAACGCCTCACCAATTGGACAAGCTTTGCTCAGCCATCGTGTGGGAGATGTGGTATCAGCGGACGCACCAGGCGGCGTATTCAAGGTGAAGATATTGAAAATTGAGTAAATAAAAAAAAACGCTCATTCTCAAATAGAGAATGAGCGTTTTTTTGTTTAAGTTATCGGATGAAGAGACTGCAACGCGCGTGCCCTCAACTTGTGTGCCGCTAATAAAGGCTTTTTTGTGCAGACACGTTTACGCCCCAGCGCCTGTTTGGGCGCGGCGGTCAAGCCCAAATCACGCGCGTAGCGTTTCATCCCATCAAAAAAAAGAGCCGAGATTTTCAAAATCTCGGCTCTTTGGTTTTATCCGTTAGTTTTGGGCCAAATGGCTAGTTCTAAAGTTGTTCGGGCAAAATAGCTGTTTGGTGGCAATTGTCCAGTACCATATTCAAGGTCGGCAATGGTGACAAGCAATTGTAGCGTCTCGGTTTCTA
This sequence comes from Anaerolineales bacterium, assembly GCA_016744335.1. Lineage (GTDB taxonomy): Bacteria > Chloroflexota > Anaerolineae > Anaerolineales > Villigracilaceae > Desulfolinea. Next base: position 5,008 of record JADGEO010000052.1, on the reverse strand, counting down.
GTTTTACTTGCCCTTTGGCATTGATGACAACTAGCTCACCTTTTGCTTCAAGACGTTGGCGAATATCGGGGTCATTATAAGCGTGCTCCGACATCAAAACTTTTGTGGCGGTTTTTATGTCGTTTTTATCGAAGAGCCAAATTTCAAGAGCGGCAACTTTCTTGGGGTCGCCTACACCAATGGTGTCAGAAATTCCAACGCCGTACTCGCCCATGAACTCGCCAGCTTGCGATTCGATGCTAAAAGATTCGTCGTATAAATCATCGCCAGCAACATAGGTGGTCATAGATTGGGTGACTGGTGTTGCTAAGCCCATATCGGAATAATTTGTTTGTTCGGTACTTTGAGCAATTTTAGCGGCTTCTTGTGCGGGGGTTGCTACGCCGCCTTTTGAAGTTCTCGTATTTAGTAGTCTATAGGCAAAAAATCCGACAACGGCAATAATAAGAAGTCCAATGCCTACGAAAAGGTATTTTTGCATTGAAGAAAGCCCTGAACTTTCCGTTTCTTCTGCATCGGGCGCAGGTGTTGTTTCTGTTGGGGCTGTTGCGTTCATGAGAGCCCCGAAGGCATTAATTACAGCTATATCTTGTGCACCCGGAGATGCTTTAATGGTTTCAAGACGTTCTGGTGCGTTGGTACCTAGATTTTCCCAGCGTTGTGTTGCTAAGGCTACATCACTATTAACTGTAAAAGAGTCTATCGTCATGCGTAGATAGTCAACCTGATGAGGTTCGCTAAGTAATTCTGGTGTTGTGTCATACCAGATAACGGGGCTTACAATATACCCCCAGAATAAACCAAGCCCAAACCCCAAGATTAGTGCGGTGATGGCGGCAACAATAGGGTTTTTAAATTTTTCACGTATCGTAGCGACAATATCGTTCATTTTGATTTCCTCTTTTTAGATATAAGCGATGACAATACAGCTATTATACAAGAAAGCTGTTAAATATGCGAATGAGTTTAATCTGTGGAGATAATTTTAAATATGGTACGAAGAAATCCCTCTTCCCCTGACAGGAAGCGGGATTTCTTCACCCAATTTATTAGACCTCTTGCAAAAGCCTGTTTTCTCTACGCTCCCTGCGCCGTCCTCGGCGCAGGGAGCTCTAAAACACACCGCCGAGGACGGCGGATAGAGCACTTATGCAAGATGTCTATTTAAGAAAAAGCCTGAATCCCCGTTTGCGCTCTCCCAAGTATGAGAGCGTGAATATCGTGTGTGCCTTCATAGGTGTTCACCGCTTCAAGATTCATCATGTGGCGGATAACGTGATATTCATCGGCAATGCCATTGCCGCCGTGCATATCGCGCGCATGGCGTGCAATTTCTAGTGATTTTCCGCAGGAATTACGTTTGATTAAGGAAATCATCTCAGGCGTAGATTTTCCTGCATCCATCAAGCGTCCTACTCGTAAAACACCTGCTAATCCCAGCGTGAGGTCTGTCATCATATTTGCTAGTTTTAGCTGAATGATCTGATTTGCCGCCAGAGGGCGACCAAATTGCGGACGCTCTAAGGTATATTGGCGAGAAGCGTGCCAGCAGAATTCGCCCGCACCCAATGCGCCCCAAGCAATGCCATAGCGTGCTTTATTTAAACAACCAAAGGGACCTTTTAGCCCATCCACATTGGGGAGTAAGTTTTCATCGGGCACAAAAACTTCATCCATGACAATTTCACCGGTAATGCTGGCGCGTAGGCTAAACTTGCCTTCAATTTTTGGTGCGCTCAAGCCTTTCATACCTTTATCAAGAATAAAGCCACGAATTCGTTCATCGGTGTTAGCTTTTGCCCAAACGATAAATACATCTGCGATAGGGGAGTTTGTTATCCATGTTTTACTGCCGTGTAATACCCAGCCGCCGTCTACTTTTTTAGCGCGGGTTTCCATACTGCCCGGATCACTGCCGTGATTAGGCTCGGTTAAGCCGAAACAACCAACCCATTCACCGCTTGCCAATTTGGGTAAATACTTTTGCTTCTGTTCTTCTGAGCCATAAGCATTAATGGGGTGCATAACCAATGAGCTTTGCACACTCATTGCGCTACGATAGCCACTATCTACACGTTCTACCTCGCGAGCGATTATGCCATAAGCCACATAGCTCAAGCCAGCTCCGCCATATTCTTCTGGAATGGTAGAGCCAAGAAAGCCCATTTCGCCCATCTGGTTCATGATATTGCGGTCAAAATGTTCTGTGCGATTCGCTTCGATAATGCCGGGCATTAGTTTTTCCTGACAGAATCTGCGCGCCACATCACGAATCATGCGTTCTTCGTCATCTAGTTGTTCGTTGAATAAAAAGGGATCATCCCATTTAAATTTTTGCTTTGTCATAAATACCTCATATTTTTTTATGGTTGCTCAAAATCTTATTGGCATGGGGTTTGAATCCTATGCTGTAATACCCAGTCCGTTTAAACGGATTCTTTAAATCGCTTATGAATTCATTTATAGGCGATTTAGGGCATGGACTTTAAATTATACCAATCTAACGTAGGCAAGTCGAAAGCAAAAAGGTTTTTTTGCTTGTTTTCTTGTCTAAATGCACTTGCAAAACGGCCTCTCCTAAAGTATCCTAAACAGAATGAATCAAAGACCTCTTTTTTCCTCCCCTCACTGGACAGTGAGCACTATTACACAGTACCTTCGCGAGCTTCTTGAAACCGATGAAATGCTCAAAGATGCACAGGTGAAGGGTGAACTTTCTAACCTTTCTCGCCCTCGTTCTGGGCATCTGTATTTCACGCTCAAAGATGGTGGTGCGTCTTTGCGCTGTATAATGTGGCGTTCGCAAGCATCCAGACTTACTTTTGATTTACGCGAGGGCATGGAAGTTGAGGTGAGCGGGTATATCAGCATTTACGATGCCGGCGGGCAATATCAACTTTATGCCGACGAGATTCGTCCTGTTGGTGAGGGTGTGCTCTATCAGGAGTTTTTACGCCTGAAAGCGATGCTCGAAGCCGAAGGGCTTTTTGATGCAGTCCATAAAAAAGAAATTCCCCCAATGCCCAAAAAGATTGGCATTGTTACCTCCGCAACGGGTGCGGCTCTGCGGGATATGCTCAACACCCTGCGCCGCCGAATGCCGCTCGCAGAAGTAATCCTTGCGCCGTCTCCTGTGCAGGGGGATGCCGCACCTGCAGGCATCGTGAACGCGTTAGATGGATTGCTCCGCATCGTCCCTGACCTAAGCGTGATATTGCTTGGACGCGGTGGTGGCTCAATTGAAGACTTGTGGGCATTTAATGACGAGTTAGTGGTGCGTATGGTTGCCGCTTCTCCTGTTCCCATCATCTCAGGGGTAGGGCACGAAACTGACTTCACCCTAAGCGATTTCGCCGCCGATTTACGTGCCGCTACACCCACCGCCGCGGCAGAGTTGGCAACGCCAATTACCATCAACGAGTTATATGGTGCGGTGGGATATTATAAAGAGCAAATGCTTAGCAATATCTACGCAGTGCTAGAGAGAAAAAGCCTTCGCGTAGATAGTTTCCGTACAAAACTAGGGTACGCATCCCCGCTGAGGCGTGTTCAACGAGAGCAGCAAAATGTAGACGCACAGATTATGCGTCTCGAAGCCGCGCAAGCCCAAAGTCAGGTGATGAAGCGGGAGAAGTTGGTAGGGCTAAATAAACGGCTCTCTGCGCTTAATCCGCAAGCTGTTTTGGCGCGCGGTTACGCCATCGTCACAAAAGAAAATGGAAAAATTCTAGGAAGCGTAAACGACCTAAATACGGGCGATGATTTGAAAATTCGAGTAAAAGATGGGGCTTTTGATGCAAAAGTATTGGAGCAAAAATGAAAAAAATAGTAGAAATGACTTATGAGGAAAGCTATGCCGAGTTAGAGGTGGTGGTAGAAAAACTCGAAAATGAGAAAAGTGCGCTCGATGAATCGATGGCTCTTTTTGAGCGTGGGCAAGAATTAAGCAAACGCTGTGCGCTTTTATTAGAGGAAGCAGAATTGAAAATAGAACAACTATCAGAAGAAGAGTTAATTAATGAATAGCCCGCTAGATGTTTTTCAAAACCCTATCTTTCTCAGTGCAGTTATTGCGTGGGCGTTGGCGCAAACCATAAAAGTGCCCGTAGAGTATTTTCGTTCGGGTAAGGTAGATTTTGCGTTAATGTTAAGTTCGGGCGGAATGCCTAGCTCTCACTCTGCCATGATGGTGAGTACCGCTTATAGTGCAGGGCTTTTTGTTGGTTTCGATTCTGCCATTTTTGGGATTGTTTTTCCGATGATGATGATTGTAATTTACGACGCCACAGGTGTTCGCAGGCAAACGGGGCTTCATGCCGAAAAAATCAATTTGCTAATTCGCGAGTTTGTCAGTGGTGATTTCAAAGCCGAGAAAAAATTGCGCGAGGTGCTTGGGCATACGCCACTGGAAGCAATTTTAGGCGTTTTACTAGGGCTGGCAACTGCACATATTCTATGGGTTTTATGGATATAAGATGGTAAAATTTTGTGTCTTATTCATCGTATAAAGGAGATATAAAATGGAAGAACTCGTAGCATTGGTTGTAGATAAAACAGGCATCACAGAAAAACAAGCTGAGGTAGCCGTAGAAGTTGTTCTCGATTTCGTCAAAGATAAATTGCCTGCCTCCGTTGCTGGGCAAATTGATGGTCTGCTTGAAGGGAAAAGCGATCTCAGCAGTGCCGCAGGTGCGCTCGGTGGCTTATTCGGCAAATAATCTCGCTAAACTTGATTTAAATATCTCAGCCCCTATCTGTATTTTTTATGGATAGGGGCTGAGTTGTTTTGGGGGGATGAAAAGCACGAGGTGCGCGTGTTTTTAGCTTGAGTGCCCTCGATTATACTGAAAACGGACATGATTTTTCATTGTCGGCACCGTGCGGGGATTAATCCCCTGCTCAGTTCATGGAAGCCCTTCGGGCTAGAATTTAGTCCAGCGGACTTTCATGTGCTGAGCAGGCGGCTTTAGCCCCGCTCAATCCCAACCATATCAAAATGAAAGTTTAT
>JADGEO010000051.1 GCA_016744335.1 Anaerolineales bacterium | reverse complement strand
ATCATCTGCTGATGTGCCCAGACTACCTATAAGGTCATCTTCAATCCCGGCACTGCCTGCAGGAGATTCTGCTGATTTTTTCTCTTTGCCATCATTATCGTCTAAGAGGTCATTTATCCATTCATCAGATGCCATATCATCTCCTATCTCGTTTTCTTCTTTCGTTTCTTCGGCAACAGGTGCCATTGTTTTCATCCAGTCGGGCATTTCTGCTTGGTCAAGTGCTTCTGCATCTTCTATTGCGGGGATTTCGGGGTCAGAATTAGGGCTGTCAAAAAAGGAGGTTGGTTCGGCTTCCCCTTCAGAGTTTCCCCAGCCTGCGGCACGCATGAAATCAGGGATTTCTTCTTCGGTAGATGCTTCCATAACGGAATTAAGCTCAGGGTCACGCGCGTCCCCTTCCTGTCTTAACCAGTCTGGTTCTTCATCATTTATCGATCTTGTCCCCACGGTGCCTGCACTTCCAAATCCACTAGAGAGTTGCGGTGCGTTATTAGGGTGCCAATCTAATTGTTCTACATTAATCGCCGCATCAGAAACATTATCTGCATTAAAAATAGAGCCTTTTGCAAAGGCGGCATAAGGGTCGAGGGCGTTAACGCGTTCTATATAAATCTCGGTACTTTCAGCACGACTGGTTTCTGGCAAAATTTCGATGAGAATGCGATTGGCATCAAGATTGTAGGGTGATTTTGCGAGAATGTCTGCGGCTACTTGTGAGGCTTCTACACGTTGCCCCGAACGAAAATAAGCGGTTGCAAGCAAAACCTGCATATCTAATCTACCAGGGTCTTTGGCTTCTACGCTCATAATTTCGGCAATGGCTTGGGCGTATAACTCTCCCTGCACATAAACATTGGCGAGCGCACCACTGGTCATACGGATTTTTGCCGGCTCAATACCATCTCTGCGTCCGTAAAGTCGTTGTAATTCGTTTTGAATGGCGGCATTAGATGGTTGTGCTTCAAAGGCGCGTTGCATATGCCAAATAGCTTCGTTTCCTTTATTTTTCTCATCAGCAATCATGCTCATGCCTACGTGAGAAACAAAATCATTGGGCACTGAGGTTAGCACACGAGAAAAAATATCGCCAGCATCGTTGAAGCGTTTTGCCTCAAGGTATGCCTTGCCCAATAAGCGGTAAGCTTCAAGATATTTAGGAAAAGTCTTTAAAATATGGTGACAATGACTAATTGCTTCATCAAATTGCCCCTGATCAATCAAGGTACCTATTTCTTTATTATAATTTCGCAAAGATACTTTTGCCATATTCACGCACTCCTCTACCTAGGGCGCAACCAAGAATTATTTTTAAAAATGAGAGACAATTGTGGGTGCTTACAAGTATGCACTATTCCTTAAATTTTCGCAAGTTTTTATCGTAAAACCAAAGTCTGTATTGAGAAAAAAACCTTTAGTATTTTTTCAATTTAATCATAAAAAAGCGGAAGTGGGGCTACTGCTTTATCACTAAAAGTATGAGCCTTGAGTATCGCTTCTTTTGCCTGCGCCAAAAGAGCAGAATCATTCGCGTGGATAGTGAATAGCGGTTCGCCTTTTTTTACAGAATCGCCAACTTTGTGATGGATGATGATGCCGACCGCGTGGTCAACCGCATCTTCTTTTTGGGCACGTCCAGCCCCCAGCTCCACCGCAGTTTCGCCAACGACACGCGCATGAATTTGGGCTAGATTGCCACTCACAGGCGCATTGACGGTCTCTATCAGTTTTGCCTTCGAAAATTTAGACGCATCATCCACATAGCTCACATCCCCGCCCTGAGCAATGACTAACTCACGGAACTTGATGAAAGCTCGCCCATCGGCGAGTACTTCTTCTGCCATTTTGCGGGCTGTGGCTTCATCTTCTGCTTTTTTACCTAAGAGTAACATTTGTGCAGAAACATGAAGACAATGCTCCATAAAATCAGCGGGACCACGACCATGTAAAGCCTCAATAGCTTCAAGAACTTCTAGCGTATTCCCAACTGCGTTCCCTAAGGGTTGGTTCATATCTGAAAGCAAAGCAATTGTTTTACGCCCTGCCAACTCGCCAATAGCGACCATGCGCTCGGCTAACTCACGCGCTTCTTCAACATTGTGCATAAATGCACCCAAACCAAGTTTCACATCTAAAACAATGGCTTGCGCGCCAGCAGCAATTTTTTTACTCATAATAGATGAGGCAATGAGCGGAATTGAGGGAACCGTTCCTGTCACATCTCTTAAGGCATAGAGTTTTCCGTCTGCCGGGGCTAAGTTCGCGCTCTGCCCCGCTAAGACCATGCCGTGCTCCTTAAGCTGTTTTTTGAATTCTGCCGTAGAAAGATTGACGTTAAATCCTGGAATTGCTTCCATTTTATCGAGCGTGCCACCGCTAAAGCCAAGCCCACGCCCCGACATTTTCCCAACAGGAAGCCCACACGCGGCAACCAGGGGAAGAACGACCAAGGTGGTTTTATCGCCCACTCCGCCCGATGAGTGTTTGTCGATAGCAATATCAACTACATCCGAAAGGTCGAGGGTATCACCGGTTTTAGCAATGGCTAAGGTTAAATCTGTCGTTTCACGGGCAGACATGCCGTTTAATAAAACTGCCATTGCCCAAGCAGATGCCTGATAATCGGGGATTTCACCTTTGGCAAAACCCTCTACAAAAAAGGCTAACTCTTCTTGACTAAGTTCTTCTTTTTCTCGCTTTTTGATGATGATGTCTTTAAAATTCATTTTCTCTCATTTACTATTTTTAAAATAAGCTAATTGTACCCGATGTTTAAGAAAAATCAGGAGATGTAGGGACTAAAAACCGCCTATCTCCACGCTCCAAGCATCCACAACGGAAGCAAGCCAAAGTATACACTCGGTGCGGTCTTCCAATTCTTCCTAAAAAGTTGACGCTAGTTCACAAATCATATACACTAACCCCATGAACAGACACTCAACAACGGGCATGAGTTCTCTTGATCTTTTAGGTGATATTCCGCGCGGGGAGCGAGTTTTACTAAAACTGTTTTTGCGTAATCCCATACTATCTAAAGATGAACTTGCTGAGCAGGGTGAAAATCTGAAAGAAAAAAAAGGGCTTTCAGAAAAAGAAGTTATTTCATCTTTGCAGGCGTTAATAGAACGAGGCTGGGTTAGCGTAAACGAAGAAAGTTATGTGCTAATGCAACAAAAAAGCAGAGGGAGCAAGACGCGTGGGTGAGCTAAGAAATACAATTTTTCCGCGTATTTGAAATAGAAAAGACGCTTGAACCTAGAAAAGAGGCGATTTAAAATTCGACTAACTTATGTCACAGAAAACATTCTCCCCCATCAAAAAAATTGAACCTCGTCTGCGCCCTTTTCTTCCTGCCAATTTATACGTCTCGGCATGGGTAGACCCCTCGCCAACTACGTTAGAAAAAGTATTTGGGCATCTCCGCACCCTGCAACGAATTTTATACGATTATTCATCGCGTCACTTAGCAGAAAACCCGCCCCAACCAGGTGTGGTGCGCCAAGAATGGCAACGCGGCACACTCATCTTTACCGACTTAGCCGGCTTTACACGCCTGATGGAAGCAAACGCCCAAAAAGGGCAAGCGGGTGCCGCATCTTTGTTAAAAGTGCTCAATCATTATTTTGCCGACATGATAGAAATTGTCAGTAAATCAGGTGGAGATTTACTTGAGTTCACAGGCGATGCCATTCTGGTACTTTTCCCCGCAGACAAAGAAAAAAGCGATTTAAGTAAAGCAATCCGCGCTGGCTTAAGAATGCAACGCGCCATGAGCAAATATGAAGAAATCGCAACTCCCCAAGGTAACCTGCATCTAGGAATGCGCATCGGCATTCATCGGGGAAAATTTCTGGTCACAGACGTGGGCACCCCACGCCGCATGGAGCATATTTTGCTCGGACGCACGGTTCAAAAAGCCAAATTAGCCGAAGGCGCAGGAAAAGTGGGCAAAGTTTGCCTCACAGAATCGGCTTTTGCTCAGGTAAAAGAAGATTTTCAATTTGAAGAGCATCTTTCTAAGAATAACGAAAACTATAAATTAGTCATCGACAATTTTAGCGATAAAAAACTAGGCGAATACGAACTCTCTAACCTCGCCCGCAGACGTTTACCTTCTGCCATTCTGTTAGATAAAAGCGTGCAGGCATTAGTGACAGAGATTACACAAATTTTAGATTCTATAGAGTCTCTCGCCAGCTTCATCCCTTCCCCCGTTTTGAACTTGCTGGTAGAGAGCGCCGCCAAACGCCACATCAAACCAGACTTCCCCACGCCAACTGTTGTTTTTGTCAATTTAGTTGGCTTACCCGAATTAGTAGACCGCGCTCTCCCTGGCGAAGAACTAAAAATAGTCAACACCCTCTCAAAAGTTGTTGCCAGAATTAACGCCGCGGTTGAAGAACAAGGAGGGGTATTAAAAAAAGTAACTTACCACGTCTCTGGTTCTGATATGGTGATTTATTTTGGCGTCCTCAATGCACATACAAACGACCAAATTCGAGCGGCCAACACCGCACTAAAAATTCGTAAAATTATAGAAAAGGTCAAAGTCCCTTCCGCGGGTGGCATATCTACGGAAGCAACTTGCCAAATTGGCGTCAATTTTGGTCCCGCCTTTTCTGCCGAAGTTGGCGAACCAAACGGACGCAGAGAATTCAACCTTCTAAGCGATACAGTCAACGTAGCCGCACGTCTAATGGACAGAGCAAAACCAAATCAGATTTTAGTGAGCCAATCTGTGCATGAAAAAATAAAAGATACTTTTCTCTCTAAACATTTAGGCGATGTAGCTTTAAAGGGGAAAGGCGCACCAGTTCCGCTTTTTGAACTGAATGAGTCAATACCTAAAGCATAAAAAACAAAATCATTTCAATATCACATTTTACACATCAAAATAAAGTATAATTTTTTCCATCAAAAACTAACGGCTCTTTAGGATTTCGAGGTAGAGTGCTAGTAAGTCATTAAATTATCCACAGATTTCACAGATTTTGCAGATTTTTTTTCTCACTCTTTGTGTAATTTCATATAATTTCGTAGATTCTTTTTTTGAAAACATCTCAAAGTCCCAAAGGCTCAAACTAAAAACTGGAGCAAAAATGTCAAAAATCGTATCCATTCACTCATTTCGTGGCGGCACGGGAAAATCGAACACAACCGCTAACCTTTCTGCCCTACTTGCCCAAAAAGGTTTTCGCGTAGGCGTTGTAGATACCGATATTCAATCACCAGGCATTCACGTCCTCTTCAACTTAGATGAAGGGGATATAAAATACTCGCTTAACGATTATTTATGGGGAAAATGCGAAATCCAAGAAGCCGCCCACGATGTAACCGGCAGGCTTGGCGCAGATATTAAGGGGCAAATTTATCTCATCCCTTCCAGCATCAAGGCTGGAGAAATCGTGCGCGTCTTACGTGAGGGCTATGATGTTGGCTTGCTCAACGATGGTTTCCGCAATTTGCTTAGCGAGCTTGATCTAGACTATCTCATCGTAGATACACACCCCGGTCTCAATGAAGAAACTTTACTCTCTATCGCCATTTCAGACGCCCTCATCATTATCATGCGCCCAGACCAGCAAGATTATCAAGGCACCGCCGTCACCGTAGATGTGGCACGAAAATTAGATGTTCCTAACTTGATGCTCGTTATCAACAAAATGCCCCAAGTTTTCGATTTTGATGATGTCCGTGAGCGCGTTAAAAATACCTATAATAGCACCGTAGCCGCCATTCTCCCCCACTCTGATGAGATGATGGCCTTAGCAAGTTCAGATATTTTTGTACTTCGCTTCCCCGAAGATGAAATCACGAAAGAATTAGAAAACGTTGTAGCACAATTAGAAGAATAACCGCGACACACGCACTTCGACACGGTTCAGTACAAGTTTTGGGCTTGCATACGGCTCCCCAACATCTTCTTGGCGTAATCACGGAAAACCACTCCATGCCAAGAAGATGTTATTTTTCGGCACTCAAGCCAAAATCACGCACGTATCGGCTTTTCATCCCGCAAAACCCAAAAAAGTTTCAATCACGTCACCATCAAGGCAAAATCTGCCAGTCCCAAATCATCCCATAAAAAAAGAGACTTAATAAAACCTTTCGGCTCTGGTTTTAAAAAGGAAATCCAAAAATGGAATTCAGCCAATTAATCCAAGAACGTTATAGCGTGCGTGCATATAAACCTGACCCCGTTGAAGATGAGAAATTACAAGAGATTCTTGAAGCCGCACGCTTAGCACCCACTGCCGCAAATCGGCAAGCCTTTCAGATAATTGTGGTGCATACCGAAGGAAGAAAAGAAGAATTACGCCGCATTTATAACCGAGATTGGTTCGTACAAGCCCCTATAATTTTGGTGGCGTGCGGGCTACCTTCAAGGGCATGGACGCGGAAAGATAACGAAAATTACGGCGTTGTAGATGTGGCAATTGTGATGGATCATATTGTTTTGGCATCCGCAAATTTGGGGCTAGGCACCTGCTGGATTGCCGCTTTTTACGCAGATGCTACCCGTGAAATTCTCAATCTCCCCGAAGGCGTTGAACCTATTGTGATGACGCCACTTGGCTACCCCAATGATGCACCAAAACCCAAAATACGCAAATCGCTAGATGAGTTAGTGCGCTACGAGCATTGGTAATTTTAGAAAAAAAATAACCGCCAAGCCGCAAAGGACGCCAAGTTCTTAAGATTTAAAAGCTGTTTCTTTGTTTTTCTTATTTTTTCTCTGCGCCTTGGCGGTTAAAGTGTACAAAAATATGAGCAAATTCACTGAACGCATCTTCAAAATAAAACCTGGCGAGTGGGGCTTAGTGCTCGTATTGGGCGCAATTTTATTCATTAATTATGCCGCTATGGGAGTTACAAAAGTTGTTTCGGTGAGTGGATTTTTGAGCGAAGTAAAAGATTATTATATTTTGCTAGTCTGGGCGGGAGATATGGCTTTGCTTATTTTAGCAACTGGTGCGCAATCTTTGATCATAGATAAATATCCGCGTGTAAAGTTATTGGGGGGCATTATTTTATTATTGGGCATCATTTATGCAATTTTGCCCTTTAGCTTTATGGTAAAAAGCTTCCCTTTAGAAATTAGCTATACACTTTTATATTTGCTCACAGATCAACAGTGGTTGGTTTTTCCGCTCGTTTTTTGGGCATTGATCAATGATTTATATAGCCCTGCTCAAGGGCGGCGTTTATTGCCCATTATCGGCAGTTTTGCCTTTCTAGGCACCATTGCAGGATTATTAGTTGCCCAACTAGATGCAACCTTTTCTTTTGGCGCACCCCGCTTACTCTATGCCAATGCTTTCGCATTTCTCGTGGCTTTTGGTATTCTCTATTTTGGCTTCAGAAAAACTCAAATACGCTTGGTAAAGAAAAAAAGCGATTCGGTTCGAGAAATTTTCTCTGGTGGCTGGGACTTTATCAAAGCCATGCCCGCATTTCGCTATTTATCGCTAATCATGTTCGCGGCAGGCATCACGATCACAATCCTTCTTTACAATACATTATCAGACGCAAGTTTGCACTTTGGCGATAACTTTCAAAGTTTTTTTGCTTTATATAGTTTAGCCATTGCTGTTTTTTCCGTTTTATTACAATTTTTCTCTGGAAAAATCATCGAAAAATTCGGGATTAAAGATAGCTTTTCCTTTTTACCTTTTAGCTTATTATTTGGCTCTATTCTGAACTTTATTATTCCCGGTATTTGGGGGAGCGCACCCGCACAAGGGATATCAAAAATAACTCTAGATACAGTAGATCAATCGAACCGAAAAGCCTATCAGGCTCTCGTACCCGATGAAAAGCGGGGACGTGTGAGCATTTTCATTGATAATTATCTCCCTTCACTAGGCACTATTTTTGCTTCATTATTAGTTTTTAGCATCATTTCTTGGGGGATTTCTGCAGAAATTTCTCGTGAAATCTATTCATCTATTTATTTGGCTTTAGGCATTATTGGCGCGATTATATCTGTAATCGCATTTTTCTTAATGCGCAAAGTTTATGAAAAATCTCTTCTCAGTTGGCAAATGAAACGTAGATCTCGGTCTTCTAGCGTGATGGATAAACTCGATTTTTAAGGAAAGGCATAAATGTCTGCTCATCTGATTGTAGAAAACAACGAAATAAAAATTTTTGAGTTACTTGGCTCAAATGATGAAAATCGCATTGAAGCAATGCTCTCTCTCTATGCAAAATTTTTCCCCGACTACGCGCACTATTTACCAAGAATGAGAAGACGGGCAAAATTACCATCTGCCACACGTGAAGGACATCTAGCACATTATTGGCTAATTGAATCCCAAAATAAACCAATAGGATTTACAACCTTTCGCTATATTTCTCACCGCAAATGCGGGCTAGGAATCTCCTTCGCCCTTGACCCAAGCGTGCGCGCCTTAAAAATAGCAAAGATTCCCCTTTCAGCTTTTGTGATTGCCCAAATCCTGACCCAATTAGAATCTGATTCAAAAAAAATAGGCGATTCTGAAATGCTAGGCTTAGTCACCGAAGTAGAACATGCCACCTTAATGCAACGCTACAAGAAATTCGGCATGATAGAATTGCCCATAAACTATTGTGAACCTGTTTTCCCGCCTAAAGGTGCAGAAAATCAAGGAATCAAATTTATTCCCGTTTTTCTAGGTATCACACAAAATCCTAATTCCCCTTGTGAGTGTTTCTCTCCCGAAAACCTGAAAGATTTTTCCCTAGCCTTTCTCGTAGATCATTATAATTTAGATAAAAACCACGAAAAAGTAAAAAAAGTGATACAGTCAATTTCAGTTTTTTAATAAATCAAGAAACAGGTATCAGTAAATCAGATATCAGTGAATCAAGAGCGAGTTTTGAAATTGACTTACTGGTCTACCCACTTACGGGGCTACTGATTTACTAATTTACTAACTCCCACCCAGAGGCATCAAATGACAAACACAGAAGAAAAAAAGAAACGCTACCTAAGCCTGCGTATAAAAATATGGTTCGCCTTCATTCTTATCTTCACCCCCGTATTTGTTGCCAGCTATGTCTGGTTTTACCTCTACACTAGCGAAAAAGTTAAAACCAATATCTCAGACGACCTCATTCAAACCATAGAGGGAGCAGTAAAAAGAATGAACGTAGAAGGCTTTAAAACCCTCTACGCCGAAGAAAGTGCCAACAATCCCCTTTGCCCTCCCCAAGAAGGCGAAGAAAATGGCTACTATCCTGAAAACCCACTATATTGGGAACATGTCACTTGGCTCTCAGCCATTGGTGATATAGAACCAGAAGCACGCATCTACACCTATGTAGCAGGTGAAGAAGATGGGGAAATCATTGCCATTGGTAGTTCAGGCGCACTCTGGGACCCACCCGCGGGTTTTGCCTTTTGCCAAAGCTACACATCCACAGCTACACGCATATACAATGGTTTATCAATACGAGTTGATACATGGGAACCCTATAGCGATGACTTCGGCGAGTGGATTACAACCTATATGCCCATTCACGATAAAAATGGCACGGTCGTTGGCGCAATCGGGGTAGATATTCTCGCCAGCTATGTCAAAGACGTGCAAAATGGCATTGTTCGCAACGGTATCATCGCCTTTATCATTTCTTATATTCTAATTTTCGGCTTGGTTTACCTCATGTCTGGCATTGTCACTCGGCCACTTATTGAATTGGCAACCGTTTCAGAAAAAATTGGTGAAGGAAAATACAACCAAGATTTAGAATCACTTGGAAACCACAGCAGATGGAACGATGAGATAGACACCCTCTCTGATACCATCAAAATTATGATTAACAAAGTTGCCGAACGTGAAAAGAAATTGAGAAAACGAGTTAGCCAACTGGAAATTATTGTGGATAGCACTCAACGCGACCTTGAAGTACAAGAAATTGTAGAAAGCGACTTCTTTAAAGAGTTAAAAGCAAAATCAAAAGATATGCGAAAACGCTTTAAAGAAGGTGGCGATAAATAACCCGCCTCGCGCGTGCTCTTAGCTTGCTGTCACAAAACCCAAAAGCCCGCATTCTGCGGGCTTTTTACTTTAAGTGGAATGTAAGTTTACCGCTTGCCCCTTCCCTACATCCTCAAAACTTCTAATGCGCGTGTATTATCTACCAGCCTTTCTGCCAAAAGATGGGCAATAAAGCGATGAAAAGCTGTTGCCACTTCGGGGTCTTTTTCTTCCATTTCTCGCAAATCCTTAGCGAAAAGGGCATAAATTACACTAGGCTTTTCTGTCACAACCGATGCGGTAGCCGGTGTATTCAAATACATGCCCAACTCGCCAATTACCGTTCCTTTACCCGCGGTACGAATGCGAACTTTTTCCCCACTGGCTAAGTCTAGCAAAACGGTCACTTCACCACTTTCGATGAAAAAGAGACCTTTAGGCGAATCGCCTTGCTGGATAAGGCTATACCCCCCATCCACATTTTTTTTCTCAAAATACCGTAGTAAGCGTTCAGGAGAAATAGACTTCGGCAAAGATTCTTCTAATTGTTGCACAAGCGTTTTTGGCTTGACTGCAAAGCCCACACTCTCGAAAGTTTCTATCATCTGGTCTTCACACCATGCTACACCACGCTCTAAATCGGGGAAAATGCGCCAAGTTATATTTTCTCCATCATTAAACAGGTCTATCTCTAATTGTTTACGGATTTTGGCTGATAGATGCGTAAAAATCATAATGATATTTTTGCGCTGTGCTAATTGTTTCATCTTTTTAAAACTTAACGCTACAGATGAATCGATGCCGCTTACAAAGCGAAAATCAATCAGTACATAGCGCGGGGATAATTTCTCGGCATTCATTTTTTCACGAACTTGCTCCAAAAGCTGATTGGCTAAACCAAAGAAGATAAACCCCTGTAACTCAACGATATGAAGCCAATGCCCTTTTTGCTGAATCAATTGCTGATATAGCCGTGGACGCTCAACATTGCTTCTATAAGTTTCTGCCGACATCGCATGTCTAATCACCTTCTCACGACTATAATTTACGACGAACAAGATCATCGCCGCGACCAATCCCACGCCCATCCCCTCCAAAAAGCCTACCGTTGCCATCACGCTAAAAATAAGGACGACTATCGCATAATCTTCTTTGGAGAATTTGAACCAGCCTTCATAGAGCCACTCGAAGAGAAATTCAAATCCTATATATATACTTATCCCCCCCATAATTAATTTAGGAAGATAAGAAAGTGCCTCACTTCCAGCAAGGAGCACCATAACACAAAGTGCCGCTACAAATATGCCCACCAATCTACTTTTTACGCCCATTTTATAAATCAAAACACTGGTGCTCGTAGCTGGGTATCCTGACATCCCACCACTTAAGCCCGAAAGAAAATTTGCCATCCCCGATGCTTTTAATTCTTTATTTAAATCAATATCTTCTTCTGTGGCTAACTCAATGCCAGTGACATTGATGAGGAGCGAAATAACACTAAGAGCCAAAGCGGTGGCAATGCCACCTGCCTGAGTGAGTATAGCTTCCCAGTTTGCATGTTCAAAGGCGGTAAAAGTTAGAAACTGCCATTCTATGTTTTTCTCAAAAGGTCCCAACAGCCAACCTTGAGCACTTGCTTCTGCTACAGATAAATCACTTACCCACAAAATAATATAGAAAAACAGTACCGCACCTATGAGAATACTTGGAAGCACCAAAAAATGTTTAAATTGGCGCGTAGCCCAAAAGATAAGCAATGCAAAAAGAAAACCAGAAAACCATTTGAAAAAAATTTCAGGCTCAAAAAAGACTGCGTACTGGGAAAACTGAAAAGGAATATCCGTAAGAACGCGAAATCCACCCTGTACTATTAACAAACCAATCCCTGCTAAAAAACCACCAACAACGGGATAAGGAAGAAAACGAACCAAGTTCCCCAATTTGAATTTTCCTAGCAGATAAAAAATCACCCCAGTAAAAATGGATGTAAGAGCGACCATAGCGACAACGCTCAAAAAAATATCGTCAGTAGACATTGAAGCACTCAACAAATCTACAATTGCCACCGCGCTTACCCCCAAAACAATTGCGGCACTGTCTTGCACACAAGCATCCATACTAGGAAAAGAACTACTCAACGCATTTACACCGCTAATAACTGCTGTGCTAAAAAGCGCAATACCAATCCCTATAGGAAGGTAAACGGCAAGCTCACCATTATAAATTAAAGCGGTATAAGCAATCGTAAAGTTGATTGTAAGTATGCCTATGACCAAGCTCGCTACCAAGCTAGAAAATAATGCCTTCGGCTTAAATTCATCTGCTATTTTCTGGTACATACCATCTCCCTTTCTAAATATTGAAGCAGTATATCACGCCCCTTTTTAAAGCAAAAATGGAGCAGAGCCCCGCAAGAGCGGTGAAACAGCCCCATTTGAAAAACTTAACTGCAAAATCATCTTCTATCAGGTACAATCAGGTTATGTTTAATGATGAAAACTTTACCTTCATTGATACGTAGCACAACATTTATGTTGCATTTTATGGGAAGGGCAAGATAAATCTTGCGTTACACAAATCCCCAAACTACCTATGCTCAAATACTTACTTTAAAGACCACGATCAAACTCTCTTATGAAAAATAAAATCACCCTCCTCATCACCCTCTCTTTCGGGCTAGAAGCCGTTGTCAAACGCGAGCTAATTGCTCTTGGATTTCACGATTTACGCGTCTCAAATGGCAAAATAGAAGTAGATGCGAAAATCGAAGATATCCCCACGCTTAATTTATGGCTACGCTCTGCCGACCGTGTTTTAGTTAAACTCGGTGAATTTGAAGCAAAAGACTTTGACACTTTATATGAAGGAACCCATGCCCTCCCCTGGGAAGAGTGGATTCCCGAAGATGGGCGTTTCCCTATCAACGGCGTTTCTGTAAACTCGGTCTTAGAGAGTGTGCCCGCTTGCCAATCTATTGTCAAAAAGGCGATTGTGGAGCGTTTGGGCGATGAATATGACACAAATTGGTTCGAGGAAGATGGCGCAGAATACGCCGTAAAAGTTTCTATTCGTAAAGACATCGCTACGCTAACACTAGATACATCGGGGACGGGGCTAAATCGGCGCGGGTATCGCATCCATGCAGGACCAGCCCCGCTCAAAGAAACGCTCGCGGCGGCACTTGTGCAACTCAGTTTTTGGCGGGACGAACGCCTGTTAATTGACCCCATGTGTGGCTCTGGCACCATCCTTATCGAAGCGGCAATGATTGGGCGCAATATCGCACCCGGGCTAAATCGTGCGTTTGCCGCTGAAGATTGGGACAAAATCCCGTTCACTGCTTGGAAACAAGCCAGAAGCCACGCGCGTTCCTGCATCATATCCGATAAGGAACTTAACCTTTTTGGCTACGATATTGACGAAGAAATGATTTATGCCAGCAAATCCAACGCGAAGGCGGCGGGCGTGGCAAAAGACATCCAGTTTGAGAAAAAAGATATTCGGCATTTGTGGATCGACCAAGAACACGGTATTTTGATTTCAAATTTCCCCTACGGCGTGAAGATGGGCGGTTATGCAGAGTTGAATAAAATCTATATCTCAATGCACAAGACTTTTAAAAACAAATTGGGCTGGTCGGTCTATGTATTGACGGCAGATAGAAAGTTCCCCGATTATTTCAAGCGAGCGCGCCCCAATAAAGTGAGAAAACTCTTTAATGGGGCACTTGAAGTCGCTTATTATCAGTATTTTGGAGAAAAGCCGCTGGCGTAGGCGTTTAGTTTAACGCCATCTCAACTGCCGCCTCTGCGTGAATGGATGTGGTATCAAAAAGGGGAATATCGGTAT
The DNA here is from genome assembly GCA_016744335.1 of Anaerolineales bacterium. GTDB lineage: Bacteria > Chloroflexota > Anaerolineae > Anaerolineales > Villigracilaceae > Desulfolinea. The sequence goes on along the minus strand of JADGEO010000051.1, from coordinate 12,204 downwards.
GCGCCTGCTGTACGAGCATCACAATTTCGGTACAGCCTTCAATCACGCCTTCTGCACCTTTTGCACGTAACGCCTCCATAATGCGCAGATATTCTCGGCGAGATTCATCACGCACCACGCCTAAAACAAGTTCTTCGTAAATCACACGATGAACAATTTCGCGGTCTTCTTTGCTGGGGAGAATTACCCGTAGACCGTGCTTTTCTTTCAGCCGCCCTGCATAAAATTCTTGCTCCATCGTGAAACGCGTCCCCAGTAAACCGATATTTTGGATTCCATCTGCTTTGATGCGATTGGCGGTGGCATCGGCGATATGCAGGAGGGGAATATCAATCGCCACTTCGATTTGCGGCGCGACTTTGTGCATGGTGTTGGTGCAGATGAGCAGGAAGTCTGCGCCCGCGTTTTGAATTTGCTTGGCAAACTTCGACAGAATCTCGCCTGTGGCGTCCCACTGCCCCGCGTGTTGCAGTTCTTCAATTTCTTGAAAATCTACGCTGACCATAGAAATTTTTGCAGAGTGTAGCCCACCCAGTTTTTCTTTGGTTAATTCGTTAATTTGGCTATAGTAGAGGGCGGTGCTTTCCCAGCTCATCCCGCCGAGTAATCCGATTGTTTTCATTTTTTTCTCCTTAGTCATTTTGTTCTCATATTCTACCCCACCCCAAAAACACAAAACCTAATCCCCTCCCCCGCCAGCTTTTCGATTTGCTCCACACGTTGCCCAAGACACTCTTCTAGCAATACCGCGTCCATCTCACAAAGTTCGGGATGCTTCGCAACAATCGCCGCATAGGGGCATTGCCCCAAAATGATGCGCGGTCCACCTGCATGAGCCTCCCAGCGGGATTCGTAACCCAATTTATTAAGATGCTGAACGGTATCTTTCAATCGGATCATAGGGGACACTCTAAGCGCGCTCGCCTCGTGCGTGTGTGAGCTTGCCAGCCTCCGAGCCATATTTTTCAGCACCCCAGCCCTTTGGCGCGCGTTAACGGCACCCAGCATCTCCTCAAGCAGATGATGGGAAAGAGCAACCAAGCCTCCCCCACGAATGTGCCGAATGATGCCATATATTTTTGTGGGTCTGCCGCCCTTGATCCCCGCATTTTTTTTGCCGACCTCCTCTATTCGTCCATCCTTTTTCAAAATAGAAAGGTGATGCCGAGCGTTAGCAGGCGTCATTGCTAAATCTCGCGCAATATCAAAAGCAGAAACCGCGCGTCTCTTGCGGATATAAGTAAAAACTTCTTGGCGGGCAGTTGGCATAAATAGACCTTTTTCTTAGAGAACCTTCGTGTACTTCGTGGTGAAATCTTTTTCTAAGTCAGAAGCGTACGGCATCTAACAGATGCGTTGCGGTTCGGGTTAGCAAAAGGATACGCGTATATCTACAAAACTCGATGTGCAATGCATCCAAAAAACGGATGCAATGCACACCTACCTTTTCCTTGTCACAGTAACAGCGTGATTATACTCACTTTTTGAGTTATGACAATATATATTTGCTCAACTGCGTTGACTTGTGCCTACGAGAATACTATAATCTTTTCGATTAATAAACAATAATCTTTTTGTACACGAAAAAAATAAAAAGGCTTTCTCCGTGAAATCCGCAAACTCCGTGTACAAAAAATACGAGGAGATTCTAAATGGAAAAAGAAGGAATAAATTCTCCCGGTTATGAAATCCCTGAAGAAATTGAGGGCGTGGTCTCAATTACAAGCATAGACCGCATTTATAACTGGGGACGGCGTTCGTCCGTTTGGCCCCTAATGTTTGGTTTGGCATGTTGCGCCATCGAAATGATTGCAACTGCCGCTGGGCGTTATGACTTTTCACGCTTCGGCATGGAAGTAATGCGCCCAAGCCCCCGCCAAGCCGATTTGATGTTGGTTTCTGGCACAGTCACAAAAAAAATGGCACCGACCATTGTGCGTTTATACAACCAAATGCCTGAGCCAAAATATGTTGTGGCAATGGGCGCATGTGCCTCAGGTGGCGGACCTTTCAAAGAAGGCTATAACGTAGTTTCTGGCGTAGATAAACTCATCCCCGTTGATGTTTATATCCCCGGTTGCCCCCCCACCCCACAAGCCCTAATTAACGGCTTAATTAAATTACAAGAAAAAATTGATGGGCAATCCATCAAAACTGTGCGCTGGTATCAAAAAGGCGATACTGCCGCAATCCCCGTCCCCATGTTGGGACCCGATCTCATTTACCAATCCAGCATCCCCGCCATTAAAGAAGCGGCACAGGAGGAAGCATAATGACTGAATCAGATTTCGCTACCCGCCTCAACGACCGCTTCCCTGAAGGCGTAACCGCAGACGAGCGTGAAGGCTACCAAGGCTATATCATTGCCGCAGACAAATTGATTGAATTTGCCACCGCTTTGCGTGACGAGTTTGAATTTGACTATCTCTCCTCCGTTACTGGCGTTGACTATCCCGATGAAGGCAAATTAGAAGCCGTTTACCATGCCTATAAAACCATCGGCGGGGCAGAACTGGTATTCAAAGTTCAAACAGACCGTGAAAACCCCGAAATCCCCTCTCTAATAGATATTTACCCCGGTGCCGATTTCCAAGAACGCGAAGCCTGGGATTTGCTCGGCATCAAATTCACGGGTCATCCCGACCTACGCCGCATCTTGCTCTGGGAAGGTTTCGAAGGACACCCCCTCCGCAAAGATTGGCAAGAAGCCTACTACGAAGCCGACAAAAAACCTTTCAAATCTCGCTGGCCCAAAGCCGAATATACTCGTGCCGAAGCTAAAAACCCTTACGGCGCAAACGTCAAATATCCCGACAAATTTGACCCCGAAAAATGGGTGCCCGAAGGCGAAGATGCCCTCTACGGCTCACTCGCCAAATACGAAACCACCGATAAAGATGGCTTAAAAACTGACCATCTCACCGTCAATTTGGGACCTCAACATCCATCCACACACGGCGTATTCCGCATCGCGGCAACCCTAGACGGCGAAAAAATCATGAATCTCAACCCCGTCATGGGCTATCTGCACCGCAACCATGAAAAAATCGGCGAACGCAACACCTATCTCCAAAATATGCCCTTCACCGACCGCCTCGATTACCTCTCCTCGCTCTCGAACAACTTCGGTTACGCCATTGCAGTCGAAAAACTAATCGGCATCGAAGTCCCCGAACGAGCCGAATATATTCGCGTAATTATGGCAGAACTCACCCGAGTTCAAAATCACCTCTTCGCCATCGGCATGTTCCTCAACGACATCGGCGCATTCTTCACGCCTTCACTTTATGCGATTGAAGAACGAGAATTGGTGCTGGATGTCTTCGAGATGGTCACCGGATCGCGCATGATGTGCAACTACTTAAGATTTGGCGGCCTCGCCCGTGACCTTCCGGATGGCTCATTGCAAAAAATACGTGATCTCGTCTTCGACAGATTACCCCGAAAAACAGACGAAATGGACAGGTTCCTCAGCGAAAACGAAATTCTCCGCTCCCGAACAGTTGGGCAAGGATACCTTTCAACAGAAGATGCCATCAAATACTCAGCAGCAGGCCCTGTGCTCCGAGCATCTGGCGTACCTTACGATATTCGCCGTGCCGACCCATACAGCATCTACGACCGCTTCAAATTCGATGTAGCCGTCCGCTACAACGGTGATATTTACGACCGTTATTACATCCGCCTAGACGAAATCCGCGAATCAATCAAGATTCTCCAGCAAGCGGTAGAACAAATCCCCGAAGGTGAAATCCAAACTGGTAAACCCCGCTACCAAATGAAAGTGCCCAAAGGCGAATCTTATGGTCGCGTTGAAGGACCTAAAGGCGAGCTAGGTTTCTATCTCGTTTCAGACGGTACAGGCAACCCATATAGGTACCACGTCCGCGCCCCATCCTTCATTAACCTGACAGCCTTCGGACCGATGTGCAAAGGGCTAAAAGTGGCAGATGTAGTCGCCGTACTTGGCTCAATTGATATCGTACTCGGCGAGACAGACCGATAGGAGTTGACTGACTTAAACACTTCACCACCGAGCACACGGAGAACACAGAGAAAGAGAATAAAAAAGAGAAAAACACTCTCCTCTCTCCATCTCAAAAAAACTCAGTGAACTCTGCGCTCTCTGTGGTAAAAATTTGGTCTCTCACGCAAGGAGAATAAATATGTATGGATTAGGAATACTAAAAGGTCTTAGCGTTACCCTAAAACGCTTTATCAACACCTATGTAGATGATTTTGAATGGCGCGGCAAACGCTACTACACAGATGAAGGCATTGCCCATCGTTCTAGCAAAGATGCAAAAGGTATCTTCACCATTCAATACCCCGAAGAAAAAATGCCTGTGCCAGAAGAGTTCCGCTACGTCCCCTTCTTGGTATACGATGAAGGCGAAAATGGTGAAATAAACAATCGTTGTACCGCCTGCGGCATTTGTGCAAAAGTCTGCCCACCGCAGTGCATCTGGATAGAGCGTGCTGTCGACAAGAAAACAGGTCGCCCCGTTCAAAACCCCGCCGCCTTCACCATCGATGCTGACATCTGCATGAACTGTGGCCTCTGTGCCGAATTCTGCCCCTTCGACTCAATCAAGATGGATCACGACTACGAAATCGCCTCCTACGGGCGCACCGTTTACCACCTTGAAGATTTGATGAAACCCGCATCATATTATGATGAAATTCGCCCCATCAATAGTGCCAAAGAATCCGAAATCCGCAGAATTGCCGAAGAAGCCAAAGCGGCAAAGAAAGCGGCTAGAGAAGCAAAAAAAGCGGCTCAAGCGGCAAAATAACAAGTGAAAAAATTATAGTAAAAAGATACAGGTTGGAGGAGAATATCCCTTCGACCTGTTTTTTCTAACTTGATGTTAAGACTTCATTGGTAAAATCTAAAAACATTAAACAAAAAAGCACCAAGAATCACTAAGTTTTTTTCTTTTACTTTGAGAACCTTCGTGCCCTTTGTGTTTAGAAAAAAGTTTACTTAAAAAGAAGGAATCTAAATGACCCAAATAACCAAAGACGCAGTTCTTGCCGCTCTTGGCAACGTAATGGACCCAGACCTGCACAAAGACCTCGTAACCCTCGGCATGATTCGCGATGTTGTCATCGAAGGCGACACCGTCAATTTCAGCATCTTCCTCACCACCCCCGCCTGCCCCATGAAAGGCTCCATCAAAGCAGATGCGCTCCAAGCTGTAGAAAAAGTAGAAGGTGTAAAAACCGTCAATATCAAAATGGACGCCGATGTGCCCAGCGATGGCAAAAATCGTGGTTTGGTAGATACCCCCATCCGCAATGCAATTGCCGTTGGCTCTGGCAAAGGCGGCGTGGGCAAATCTACCATCGCCGTAAACCTTGCAGTAGCCCTCGCAACAAGTGGCGCACGCGTTGGCTTGCTCGATGCCGATATTTACGGACCCAATATCCCCACCATGATGGGCGTTGAAAAACTACCGCCCCCAACCAAAGATAAATTAGTCCCCGCCCTAGCACATGGCGTAAAAGTAATGTCTATGGGCTTTCTCGTTAAACCTGGGCAACCACTCATTTGGCGCGGTGCCATGCTTCACTCAGCCATTCGGCAATTTCTCACCGATGTAGTCTGGGGCGAGCTGGATTATCTCATCATCGACCTCCCCCCCGGAACAGGTGATGCACCGCTAACCCTCGCTCAATCACTCCCTCTCAGTGGCGCAATTCTTGTCACCCTCCCACAAGCTGTCTCTGTAGAAGATGCAAGCCGCGGGCTAGGCATGTTCGAAAAACTTGAGGTCCCCCTTTTGGGCGTAATCGAAAATATGACTGGTGATGTTTTTGGTCACGGCGGCGGAGAAGCCCTCGCAGAATCTGCTGGCATTCCCTTCTTAGGCTCTGTGCCCATGAACGGATTTGTGCGTCTCGCAGGCGATCAAGGACAGCCAGCTCTTCTAGCCCAACCAGATTCTGACGCCGCGGTAGCCATGCAAGACATTGCAGAAAAAGTGGCACAAGCTATTAGTATTGCCGCATTAGATGAAAACGCAAATAAACTTGATCTGAAAATTAATATCACAGAATAATTAGATTTAGGAAGGAATCAAGAACCCGTTCCCCTCAGGGGAACGGGTTCTTGATTCCCCGCCACACGCGTGACCTCAGCTGGGGTGCAGATACCGAGCGTCTGCGTGACAAAGAGGGGATTTTCGTTCCACCGCACGCACCAAGTGAAAAAATGGCAACTCAGCCCAAAACACGCGCGCACCGTTATCTTCATCCACCCCTCCAAATAACTATTTTTACGTTTCGCGTCTTCACACATCCCGTTTCACGGTATAATAGCCCCCATGCAATCAAAAATTATCGGAATCCGATTCACACAAGTAGGCAAAATATATCACTTCGATTCTAGCGATGTGCCAGCACTAAAAATTGGCGACCACGCAATCGTAGATACCGCGCGTGGGAACCATCTCGGTGAGGTTGTTCAAATACCCGAAAGCGCACCCAAAGCACCCAAAGGGGGCTGGAAAAAAGTACTCAAGCAAGCCACCCCGCGCGAATTGCTCCTAAACGAAAACTGGAAAGCAAAAGAAATGGAGGCAATGATAGTTTGCAGGGAAACTGCAAGCAAGATGACTTTGCCCAATATAAAAATTATCAAAGCAGATTTCAACTATAACGGCACTCAGCTTAATTTTCTTTACAGCTATGAAAAAGAGGGTAAAGTTAATTTAAAAAACCTGAGCAAGGTAATGAAAAAAAGTTACCCCAATGCCAATATCGAAATGCGTCAAATTGGTCCGCGCGATGTTGCCAAAATTATGGGCGGGCTAGGCGCATGTGGACAAGAAAAACGCTGTTGCACCATGTTCTTAACCGACTTTAGCCCTATTTCTATCAAAATGGCAAAAGCGCAGGGGATTTCTCTTGCCCCATCTGAAATTACGGGCATGTGTGGACGCTTGCGCTGTTGCTTAATTTACGAATACGAAGCCTACGCCGCCGCCCGCAAAACGCTCCCTAAACGCAAAAAACGCGTTGTCACCCCCAAAGGTGAAGGCAGAGTTATTGACCTTAACCCGCTCACAGAAATGGTTGTTGTTCAACTAGATGGCGAAGTACGTGGCGCACGCCACGCTTTTCACCGTGACGAAATTGAGCCTTGGAGCGAGTTTGAAGCCCTACGCAGAAAAGCCGAAAAACCTTGCGAGAATGGCGATTGTCACCATAAAGATGGATAAAACTTGGACTACCCCACAAAAAATTCTTGTCATCCTTGCGCATCCTGACGATGCCGAGTTTTTTTGTGGTGCAACCCTTGCAAAATGGGCAGAAGCGGGGCATAAAATCACCTACGCCCTGCTAACCTGTGGCGATAAAGGCAATGCAAATACCCAATTAGATGGGGATGCCCTCTGCCGCGTGCGCCATAAAGAACAGAGGGACGCGGCGAAAATCATTGGGGCAGAGGAAGTCCATTTTCTGGGTCGCCCAGATGGTTATCTTGTCCCCGATATGGATACGCGACGCGTGGCAACACGCGCTATTCGCCAATTTGCCCCTGATATTCTTGTTAGCTGTGACCCCACCAATCTCTTCCCTAGCGAATACTATCCCCTCAACCATCCCGATCATCGTGCCGCCGGTCAGGTTGTGCTAGATGCCGTTTTTCCCGCCGCAGGTAGCCCACTCTTCTTCCCTGAACTCCTCGCTGAGGGGCTTGAACCCCATGCGCCAAAAGAAGTTTGGCTCAGTCTCACCAGCCAACCTAACACCACGATAGATGTGACAGAAACGTGGGAGAAAAAAATAGAAGCCATCTTAAAGCATAAAAGCCAAGTCAAAGACCCAGAAATGGTAAAAGAGAGAATGAGACTCTTTGGTAAAACAGAAGATAGCCCCCAAGATGCACCCCGATATGAGGAGCATTTTAAGGTGCTGAGGTGGAGACGGTAGGTTTCAGAAATACTTTTATATACAAAAGGCGACATGATGATGTCGCCTTTTTCATTTATATATACTGAATTTATCTCGCCTTTAATCAAAATACTTACAGTGAAATTTAATTAAGGCAAATTACACCTTTTACGCTACTTCTTACGTTTATACCTAGTCGTTCCCAGTATAAAATTTATTATCAAATTTCCCAATGAAAATGCGATCCCAACATAGATATTGGTAGGGAATGAGGACGTAGCAATTCCAAAAAATAATCCCGCCAAAACAGAAAACCCCATAGATATTCTCCATACCCATCTAGGAGCATTGTCCGTATAGAGTAAATGAGATAGGGATACTCCAAGAAGGCATATATATATATAAGTGACAGCATCTGCGCTCATACTATTTACTCTCCCAACTGAAGATAAATGAGATTGTCTTTTGTAGGGGTTGGCGTGGGCGGTGTAAAAATAACGGCAGTCCCAACACCGAAGACGATAATTATGCCTGAAAGCAGACGCGCAAAGGGTTTATAAAAAAATAGCGTAATTATGAGCGCAAGAAGTAGCAGCATGGAAATTGCGGGGGCGTGTTTTTGGAGGGTTTTTAACATTTTACAACTCTCCTATTCTGTTTCAGGCCAACGCCAGTAGGGGTTTACACCACCTACTACCAAAACGGTTTCCTCTTTTGCCTCAAGGTCATATCGATAGATAATGTTGTTTTCACTCATAGAGTCTCTTTCACAGTCATGCCAACCATCGGCACTGCAATGATGATAGACAAATGATTTTCCATCGGGAGACCAAGACACTGCGGGTGTCCAGAAGTAATTTGTACGTTCTAATTCAATCACACGATGATTTTTGCTCCCATCTGAACGTATTAAATAGATACCGTCATTCGATGTATACGCTATCCATTCCCCATTTGGAGAAAAAGCTGGATTTAGAATACGAATTACCTCTTGGGGAACACCTCTATAACTTAGTAAGATGCTTCTTTGATTTGTATTTGTATCAAGAATGACCAACTCATATCGATGAACATTGTTATCTTCTTTAAGTAGTTGTGAATATAACAATTGTTGATTAACAAAATTATTGGTTCCAATAAAAACATCGTATATACTCTGATCCATTGGGTACGTTTCTAGAATTTCTGCGGTAAGGTAATCCTCTCGTAAAATAGCTTGTGTAAATTCATCAAGAGCAGAATTAAGTAGAATTTCATGTGTATCGTGTATGAGAGATGGTTGATATGTCCACTTATTTCTTAGCTTTAGTGTAAATGGGTAATCCTTTTCAATTAGAGCGGTAACCACAACATTGGGGGCACCGAAAAAAAGAATTCCGCCATCATCTGTCCAGACAGGAGTTTGTATATCTAGACTTTCTTGAAAAGAAAGCTGAAAATAAATCAAATCACTGCCATCAGCATTTATAAACCCAATTTCATGAGTGCTTCCTGTGTCACTTACTCCTAATTGGAAGACGATATCTCGGTCTGGAAAAAAAGTGCTCATCACTTTATTATCAAGAGGGACAAACTCCCCTGTAGGTTTACAGCCAGCCAAAAACAAAAAGACTACCCAGACGAGAAACAAGAGTGTTGAGGGAACACCATTTGCCATTTTATTATTTCTTTTTTTTTTCATGAACTTTCTCTTAAGGTAGGCTATCTATAGGTAATCATTTGATTGGGTTGAAGCAATGTTATTGAAGTACTAATATCTATATCTCCCCCATCAGCAGTTTTTTTTAAAGGTTTACTCCAGTCTTCTTCAAATTCGGTCCAAGGTTGTTCTCGCACTTGTTTTATGACATCAGTGGAGTATTCATACATATAGCCTGGATCCATCAGATAGACCATATCAGTATCTGCATCATAAGCAATTACAGTTTGATAATGAGAGCCACCTTCTACTTCGCTCGTAAAGTTACGAATAATCGTGACAGGATTCCCGTTATTAAGTTCGTTAATCAAGTCTTCTTTTGTTGCATTTACACGACGAGTAGCAATTGTATCTATTCCATTTTCAGCCGCCAACCTATTAAATTCTTTAACAAATGACCATGGAGGTGTTGCACCCTCTCCATCTCCAGCAATAGGCCCTAGTCTGCTAGGCGACACCATGGTCATATCCCATGTGGTTGCAGTCAAGGCGTTGAACACTATTGTCAAATTCGCTGGGCCACAATTATTTGTTTGGTCTCCTTGCGAAACATAGCTTTCTCCCCAGCCATATATTGTTTTCCCCCATGCCCATCCGCTACTAGGAGTGTTTTGTATATATTCATCAGCCGCCGTCATATCCCCCTCCTTCCAATCGGCAAGGGCTTGAGTTTTATCATCAGTCTCAGGCAAATCGCTCAGTTCGAGCAAACTCTCTTTATGATCAAACGATTTTTCATGCAATGCCTGCTGTGCGGCAACTCTTTCGGCTTCTTTTTCTTCCTGCGCTTCTTTCAAACCAACAGAATACAAACCAGCATTAAAGACCCCGCCCACAGTAGCCTCTGCTATTGCCTTCTCTCTGCTTGCGGAATCCATTTTATGCCCGTGTTCGGTTTCAAAGGCTTTATTTGCTTCATAAATCGCCGCACCATTTGCATCCCAAATGGCTTGCCGCTCTTGCTTTTTCTTCCATTCTTTATCACTCAAACCGCTTTTCTCGCGTTGCTTCTTATCTTTTTTCTTTTGGTCTTTGCGGCGAATTCTTTCTACTTCGGCTTTTTCATCTGCAGCTTTTGCACTGCGTTTTTCGCGTATATATGCGCCTAAAGTTCCTGCCTTTTCTGCCGCACGCCGCTTTCCATGATCACTCATACGACGACGATGCGCTCTTTCTCTTTCTTCTCTTTCCTTTCGTTTTCTCTCTTCTATTTTGGCATTGAAAATGCCAATCGCCGCCGTTGCCGCTGCGCCCCATGAGATATTGGTTGTTTCAGTTTGCGCTTTAGCTTCTTTTTTCTCGCTTTCAAAGCCAATTTTATGCTTCTTTTTCTTTTGGGTGGCTAAATAGGCACCGGTCACTGCCGCGGCGGTGCTTGCCCAGAGTATATCGGCACTTGGGGGTTGGGCGTTGCCATCTTCATCTTTGGGCGGAGAGAAGAAGTTAAAATTTGCTGTGCGGGTGAAGTTCATAGACCAATTATAAACATAAAAGGGCGACATAAATGTCACGTTACGCCTTTAACGGCTCTGCAATTTTCCCCCAAACTTTTTGCACGAGAAAAGCAACCCCAAAACCCACCGCCATCCCCGCTATGATGCCAGCTAAACTTGCACCGAGCGGAGACGAAGTGATGCCCCAACTTTGCCTCGCGTAGGTGCCAGCTAAACGCCCCAGCCACATAGCAACACCCATCACCAAAGCCAAACCGAGTAAATCAATGAAGGTATTGCGAATGAATTGCGGGCGAGTTGTATTGCCTTTCTCTTGCCTTGAGCTTGTCGAAGGGTTGTGCGCTCGCCAGTTACCATGCAGGGTGAAAATAATGGCAGTCCCAATACCAAAGACGATAATTATGCTTGAAAGTACGCGTGAAGAAGGCGGGTAAAAGAATAGCGCAATAAGTAGCGAAACGAGAAGCAGGATGGAGATGGTGGGGGCGTATTTTTGGAAAATTTTTAGCATTTTATTCCTTAGTGGGTCTAATACCCCGCCGCTTTGCGGCGATAAGATAAATTACATCGGGATACCCTGTCCGCTTGCGGCGGGGTAGTTCATTCGGTCCATCGCCAGTAGGGAAAGACTCCATTTTCCGCCAGCATAATCTCTTCCCCCGTCTCAATATTATATTTGAATATAGCTTGATTTTCATAACGAGAGTCACAATCATTTTTAGAATCTAATATGCAACGATGGTAGACTATCCATTTTCCATCAGGGGACCAAGAAACTGCTGGTATCCAAGAAGCTAAAATATTTTCTATGATTTTATGGTTTTCGCTACCATCAGGTCGAACTAAAGATATGTTTTTTTTATCTGTATCCAAGTCAGTCCCAGTGTAAGCAATCCAAGCTCCGTCAGGAGAATATGATGGGTAACCAATAGAATAATAGGTCCCATCAATAATAAGTTCTTTGTTAGAGCTTGTATCATATATCACAATTTCCGATTTGGCATCATTAGTAGCATTTTCGTTGTGCCAACGTGCGTATAAGAGTTTCTGATTATGAAAATTATTTAGCCCAAGTTCTATACCATCATACTTCTCATTTAATAGGTAAATGTCTATGATTTCACCAGTTTCTATATCAATCCTTTTAAT
>JADGEO010000050.1 GCA_016744335.1 Anaerolineales bacterium | reverse complement strand
GAAACGGGCGACAAAGCGGGGGAAGGGGCAACGCTCAACAATATCGCTGCTCTATATCATGCCCAAGGCGATTATGCGACCGCCCTCGACTACCTGAAAAAATCACTCGCAATTCAAAAGGAAATCGGCGACAAAGCGGGCTTATGTGCCACTCTTATCAATATGGGGCATATTCACTATCAAAATAAAGAAGCACAAGAAGCGTTTAGCGTATGGGTTACTGCTTATGTTATAGCGAAAGAAATAAATTATGCTCAAGCTTTGCAGGCATTGGCTAACTTTGCCCCTCAATTGGGCTTAGCTGAGGGCTTGGCAGGTTGGGATGATTTGGCAAAAAGGATAGAAGCGGGTGAAGAAATTTCTTTTGATAGTGCGGCACAAAAAGAAAGCTCTGCAAAAGATGAGCAACAAAAATTAGAAACCTTTATTCAAGCAATGATTAATGCCGCAAAAGAAAATGCGCCTGAAGCGAAGCAATACTTTGATGATATGTCAAAATTGGCAGGTAATCAAAATGCGCCCCCTGAACTGCGTGAGTTGGCTAAAGTCTTGCAAAAGATATTGATGGGTGTAAAAACGCCCGATCTTTCAGGCTTGCCTAATGAAATGCAAGAAATGGTGCGCACTTTACTTTAGCCCCATCTGCCCTGCGGGCATCTCCCCCGAGGGGGGGAGAGTTTAGGTGACATAAATGTAGCGTTACGATAACTTTTGCCAACTCCCCTGCCAGGGGCGTCCCATGCGGTGCTTGTCGGATATTTTAATTTTTTGCAATTTCATGGCAACTTGCATGGCAATGGGAGCTACACTCATCCAATCTTCTGCTAAAGTGGCTTCTCGCATTTCTTTTGCGAGTTTGCCCGCCCATGCCCATTCCATTCTAAATTTATCGGCTTTGACCCAGTAATTTCTTTTTTCCCAAGCGGCTACGCTGGGTTCTATGGTCTCGGCTACGACTTCAAGCGTTAGGGCAATAAAAGCGGCTAAATCGCGGGCTTCGTTCAGTTGCCCCTTATTTCTTGATGGGTCTGTTTTGGCTAACTCTCGTACAGCTAAAGCAAGGGCGCGGGTCATTTTTGTACGTTCTTTGCCTGCGCTGTTGGGATTGATGATTCGGCTCATTTTTTTTCTTCCTTTTTTCATAGAGACAAGGCTCGCCCTTGCCCAATTGGACGATCGCAAGGGTTTGTCCCTACAAGCCCCGCATTATATCGCAAAATCGTGCATTTTTCATTTGACGCTCTAAGGTCTTGGGTTTATAATCCATCCCGCTATTTGGGGACGTGGCGGAATTTGGCAGACGCGCATGGCTTAGGACCATGTGCCTTTATCGGCGTGCGGGTTCGAGTCCCGCCGTCCCCACCAATCGTGTAGCCCTAACAGGTTTTTGAAACCTGTTAGGGCTATGCTTACACAACACTGGCTTCTTATAAAAGAGATGCCGCTTAAACGGGATCAAGCTAAAAACACGCGCGATGCGGTTCTTAATCCCACAAAATTATTTAGAGAAGGATATCCATTTTGAAAATAGAAACTACCCCCCGTGACGACCATCAAATCACCATGACTGTTGAGATAGAGCAAGAACGCATGGATATTGCGAAGAAGCGTGCGGCGCGCCAATTGGCGAAACGTGGCAAAATTGCTGGCTTTAGACCCGGCAAAGCACCATATAACGTAATTGTACAAAATTATGGTGAGCAAGCGATTGTTGAGAGTGCCATAGATATTTTGCTCGAAGAGGTTTACCCAAAAGCCTTAGAAGAAGCTGAGATTGACCCCGGCGCACAAGGCTCATTGGAAGAAATGGAAACGCTTGAACCCCCTAAATTTACTTTTACTATTCCGCTAAAACCTGAAATTGATTTAGGCGAATATCGCGATATTCGTATGGATTATAAATTTATAGAACCAGGTGAAGCAGAAGTAGATGCTAAGCTAGAAGAATTGCAAGGCATGTATGCAAACACCGAAGAAGTAGAACGCCCCATTGAAGAAGGCGATTATATTAAAGCCGATATTATTGGTAAAGATGGCGATGATGTTGTTTTTGAAGAAGAAGGATACCCTGTTTTTATCACGGCTGATAAACGTGAAGGCGAAAAACCTTTTGAGGGTTTTGCTAAGAAATTGATTGGCTCAAGCGTTGGCGAGACAAAGAAGATGACGAAGACTCATGCTAAAGATGATGAGGATGAACAGTTACAGGGCGTAAAAGTAAAATATGAAGCAAAAATTTTGGTCGCTCACGGTAAAACACTCCCTGAGTTAGACGATGAGTTTGCTCAAAAACTCTCTGGCGGCACAATGGAAGAGTTGCGAGAAATTATTGCAAAAGAAGCCGAGAATGAAGCCCGTGCTGAGTATGAAGATGAGTTTTATACCGAATTGGTTGATAAAATCAAAGAGGGTGCAACAATCAAGTATCCGCCCCAAGTTTTGGCTGAGCAGGTAAAATATGTGCTAGAAGATATAAAACAACGTCTCTCACAGCAAGGGATGGAGTTTGACGCTTATTTGAAGATGCAAGAGACCGATTTAGATACCTTCACAGAAAACGAAGCCAAGCCTGCGGCTACAAATCAATTAGAACGCGGCATGATTTTTGATGAGGTTACTAGATTAGAAGAGCTTGCTATCACCGAAGAAGCATTAAGTGCTGAGTTTAGCCAAGCTGTTTCTAGCTTGAGTTCTCAAGGTTTTGATTTTAATAATATCAAAGGCGGGGACCGTGCTCAGAAAGATATTGCGAATAATATCGCTATGCAATCAAGAAATCAATTGATGACGAAATTGGTGTTAGAACGTCTTAAAGACCTTGCTACAGGTGATTTTGAAAAGGCGCAGATAGAACTTGCGGCGCAGACCGAACTTGCGGCGCAGAAAGAATTAGCGCAAGAAGAAGCTGAGAAAGAAGCCGAAGTTGAAAAGGTTGAAGAAGCTGAAGCTCCCGAAGAAGCTGTTGAAACAGAAGAAAGCGAAGAAAATCAAGAAGAAGCTGGCGAGTAAATTTATATAAGCAAATTGCGGGGCGCGCCAAGCTTTTGGGCGCGTCCCGCTTTGTTTAAGAGTTCAAGGTTTAAAGTTCAAGGTTTTTAACATTCAAACCTTCTAAGATTCAAACTTTTCAACTTTGAACCCAAAAAGGAGAAAAAATGTCCCTTATAAATCCCCAATCTGTAGTACCTATGGTTGTAGAATCTAGTGGGCGCGGTGAACGCGCTTATGATATTTATTCCCTGTTGCTCAAAGAACGCATTATTTTCTTGGGCACACAAATCAACGATCAGGTTGCGAACACCACCATTGCGCAATTGCTCTACCTCAGCAACCAAGACCCCGAAAAAGAAATCAAAATGTACATCAACTCCCCCGGGGGCGTAATTTATGCGGGTATGGCAATTTATGACGCCATGCAAATAATCCCTAACCCCATCAGCACCGTAGCCGTTGGCGTAACCGCATCTTTTGGCACCGTTTTGCTTACAGCCGGCACCAAAGGTCGCCGTTACGCGTTGCCACACGCCACCATTCACATGCACCAACCTTTGGGTGGCGCACAAGGGCAAGCAACCGATATCGTCATCCAAGCCGAAGAAATTATGCGCCTAAAATCTACCTTGCTCGATATTCTCGCGGCGCATACAGGCAAAGATAAAGAAGCCGTAGAAAAAGATTCAGATCGTGATGTTTATATGACAGCAAAAGAAGCTGTAGAATATGGGTTGATAGATCACATTCTAGATGCCCCAGAAAAAGAAGAGTAATTAGATAGGATGAAGCGTCACGCTACGCGCGTAACTTGAACTGAATACGCTTCGATAAGCTTTTCCCCGTAAAATAACAACTCAGACTTCCGAAGTCTCTAAAGTTTCGGAAGTCTGAGTCTATATGAGCTAAAAAAAATATGCCAAGATTTTCAACATTTTCAATCGTCGCCTGCGACCTCGAAGCCAAAACTTGGGGCGTGGCAGTTGCATCTAAATTTCCCGCAGTGGGGGCGGCTGTTCCCTGGGTCAAAGCCGAGATCGGGGCAGTCGCTACGCAATCTTATGTCAATACATCTTATGGTCCCAATGGGCTAAAGATGATGGCAGAAGGTGTCTCTGCCGAAAAAACGCTAGAGAAACTGCTGGCAAGCGATGAAGAACGCGCGATCCGTCAGGTGGGCATTGTAGACGCTCACGGTAATGCCGTCACTTTCACTGGCGAAAAATGTCACGATTGGGCAGGGGGGCTAATAGGCAAAGGATATGCCATTCAGGGGAATATCCTAACAGGCGCAAAAGTCATCCAAAAAATGGAAGAAATCTTCCTGGAAACCAAAGGCGATCTCCCCACACGGCTTTATGCCGCACTTTACGCCGGAGACCGTGCCGGTGGCGATAAACGCGGCAGACAAGCCTCAGCCATTTACGTTGCCAAGCCTCAGGGCGGTTATGGCGGCTTTCTCGACCGCTGGATAGACTATCGCATAGATAACGCCCTCGACCCCGTTGCCGAACTCGGTGAGTTGCTCGAACTGCATGAATTATATATGGGCACATCGCCCAAAAGCGAGCGCGTCAAGTTAGAAGGGGCAATCTTGGTCGATTTACAGAAAATTATGGCAAGTTTAGGCTATTACCAACCAAAACTTGACGGCGTTTATAATAAAACAGCGCAAGAATCACTAAAATCATTTCTTGGTAATGAAAACTTTGAAAACCGCTTTTATGCCGAAGAAGGTCTACTCGACCAACCTGTTGTAGATTATTTATTGAAGAAGTTCAAGTAGTAGAAAATCAAGAAGCAGGTAATCAGCGAGCCAGAATCGATCTTGCCACCTGCAAATTTAGGAAAAAATATGCCCATCCCCTCCTCAATCAAAGCCCTCATCCTCGACCTAGACGGCGTTCTCTGGAAAGACCTCGAGTCTATTGGCCATTTACCCACAAATTTTGAAAAAATACGTGCACTAGGGTTAAAAGTAACAATTGCTACCAATAATTCTACGCGTACAAGCGAAGAACGTCTTGAAAAATTGGCGGGGTTCGGTGTAAATACCGAAGGCGTTAGCGTTCTTACTTCCGCCATTGCCACCGCCGCGCTTTTGCAAGAGAAATTCCCCCAAGGCGGCGATCTCTATGTGGTCGGGATGGAAGGAATTATTGGCGAAGTTGAAGAACGGGGTTTTCGCGTCTTCACTGAGAAAAACATCCCAGAAAATCCCCTTGCGGTGGTAGTCGGGATGGATTGGGAACTAAATTACGGAAAAATTGCCAATGCTTCTATTCTCATCCAAAAAGGTGTGCCTTTTTATGCCACAAATCCCGATAAAACCTTCCCTACGCCCGAAGGATTAATGCCTGGCGCAGGGACCTTGCTCGCGGCTATAGAAACGGCTTCGGGTGTTGCGCCAATTGTCGCAGGCAAGCCCAGCTCTTATCTTTTTGAACTTGCTATGCAAAAGATGGACGTTTCCCCAGCAGAAACCCTCATGGTAGGGGATAGATTGGAAACAGATGTGCTCGGTGGGCAAAATGCAGGATGCAAAACCGCCTGCGTTCTCAGCGGCGTGACGCAACGCGCGCAAGCCGAGGCTTGGTTGCCTAAAGTAGACTTTATTGCGGCAGATTTGGCGGCGTTGCTCGGCGAGTAGGTGGTTGGGGGATTAAGGCGTAGGGGAAGAGTAGAGACAAACCAAACCATCGCGGCTTGTGAAGAATAATTTTGCCTAAGGTGGTAAAATCTCACAGCTCATTCGTGTAAGGGTGCCCTTTTATACTTCACTTTTTAAAGAGTATTTTTCTTGATAAAAATATAGAAACCAACCCCAAGCGGGTCGCCCCTACTAAACCATAAAACTACCTAACTAAAAAACTATGAATCCTCTAATCTACGACTTTGACTTCGCCGAACTAGCCGCCCGTATAAAATCTTGGGGAGAACCCAAATTTCGCGGTCAACAAGTTTGGGACGGGCTATATAAAAATTTATGGACAAAGCCCGAAGAATTTACCAATCTTTCTAAGCCTTTGCGTGCCAAAATGGGAGAATTACTCTCTTTTGAGGTGCTAAAACCTATTCTTATCCAAGAATCAAAAGATGGTGATACGCAAAAGACTCTTTTTGAACTGCGCGATGGGCAAAGAATAGAGACTGTTATCATGCACTACGAAAACGTGCCCTCTTCCGATGATGAGGAGAAATTTAAAGTGCGGAACACCGTCTGCATCTCTACCCAAGTGGGTTGTGGCATGGGATGCAAATTCTGCGCCACTGGGCAAATGGGGTTTAAGCGGCAACTCTCTAGCGGTGAGATTGTGGCACAAGTCATCTATGCGGCACGAGAACTTCAAGACCGAGAAGAAGTGCTTACCAACGTAGTTGTTATGGGCATGGGCGAACCTTTTCATAATTATGAGACTACCCTGGAAGCATTGGCGCGTCTGAATGACAAAAATGGATTCAACTTTGGTGCGCGGCGTTTCACTATTTCAACTGTAGGCTTAGTACCAATGATTTGGAAATTTGCCGAAGCGGGCTTGCAATATAATTTGGCGATTTCATTACACGCCTCAGAAGATGAGTTGCGCTCATCTATGTTGCCGATTAATGATAAATACCCCATCAATAAACTATTAGAAGCCTGTCGCTATTATGTACAAAAAACCAGCCGAAAAATCACCTTTGAATGGGCATTAATTGAAGGCGTAAACGATACTCCCGAACAAGCCTTTATTTTGGCACGAAAATTGAAGGGATTAATGTGTCATGTAAATGCCATCCCGCTCAATACAACGCGTAATTTTCATGGTCGCCCTACCGGCAGTGCAAGAGCTAAAATTTTCAAAGATGCGCTACAAGATAGTGGTATTACGTGCACAATTCGTGAGCATCGCGGTATTGATATTCAGGCTGGTTGCGGGCAACTTGCCAGTAGAGAGTAAATCTTAGATTTACGACATGAAACGTCAACGAGAATTGATAAATGAGTTATTGGCAAGATACAGAATGTAAATTTTAATTATGAGAGATGAACAACGACAAGAAATTCACCTTCATATAGAAAATGCAGAAGAGATGTTGGATGTCGTTCAGATAATGCTCGACAACGATTTTTACACATCCACAGTTAATCGCGCATATTATGCTGTGTTTTACGCGGCTAACGCTTTGTTGATTACAAAAAACGTGGCGAGCAGAAAAGATAGTGGGGTTATCAGCTTCTTTCGGCAGTATTTTATTAAAACGAAATTGATATCATCTGATTACAGCGATATTTATGGGCGTATTATGGCTAACCGCCATATAAGCGATTAAGAATTAGATTCATCCATTACCTCAGAAATAGCAAAAGAAAATCTGGGTGATGCAAAAAGTTTTGTTGTAGAAATGAAAAGATGGTTGATAAAAGAAGGTTGGTTGTCATGGCAACACTAAGAGAAAACGAAGAGCTGGGTTTAGAAGAGCTTCTAAGTAAATTAGAAGAAAAATTCCCGAAAGAAATTGTTCAGACTCTTCTTTACGGCTCTAAAGCACGTGGAGATAGCAACAGTGATTCTGACATAGATTTACTTGTTATCTTGAAGAAAAGAGATCATAAAATACGCTGGGAGATATTGACGCTGGCATCCCAAGTCTCTTTAAAATATGATTTGTTAATCAACCCTATGATTAGCAATATAAATCGCGTTGAACGACAACGTGGTTTTTCTTTTTATAAAAATGCGGCTCGCGATGCAATTCCGTTAGAACTTCAGCAAGGTCACCTAAAATTAAATTCTGGTGTTTCCTTAGTCTGAATACAAACCAATCGCTAAAGCGATTGTTAGGACCTCTTGCAAAAGCCTGTTTTCTCTACGCTCCCTGCGCCGTCCTCGGCGGCTAGAGCACTTATGCAAGAGATCTATTATAAAGACGAACAGATACTCGATTTTTCCTTTTCAAACATGCTGAAAACTCAGTAAAACTTTACTCCTTACCGCGAAGAAACGAAGGACGCGAAGAAAAACTTGAAAAGTTTAAAAAACTCTAGCTCTAAGGGATTTTGTGGTTTTAATGTAAACGTGCCCTTATTGCCAACTTCGCCAGCCCGTAAACGGGCTGGCTCAAAGCGAAACCCGACTAAAGTCGGCTTGAGAAGAGTCTGTTTTAGCAGGCTTCCGTTTTGAGCAGGGGCATTAACGCCTCGTTTTGCGAGCAAAAGACCGAGTATCTTGAGATAAAGTATCTTGAGATAAAAAAGTACCTACCAAAAGCACTCAAGCCCAAAACAAGCGCGGTAACTGTCCCGCACCCCAATAAAGAATTATTTGACCCAATTTCTGCCTTATGAAAAAAAACTTCCTAGAACGTCCCATTATCCAATCTCTCCCCTTTTTTACGGGTGAAGTCTTCATCTTTGCCTTAATTATCCTTTTTGCGCTCATTAGTCGATTCTACGATTTAGACACTCGCGTTATGAGCCACGATGAATCTTTGCACACTTATTTTTCGTGGTTGCTCTACAAAGGCGACGGCTATCAACATAACCCAATGATGCACGGACCTTTTCAGTTCCACCTCTTAGCATTGAGCTATTTCCTTTTTGGTGTGACTGATTTTACAGCGCGCATTCCTTCTGTGATTTTCAATATCGCTACAATTGGGATGCTTTGGTATTGGCGGCGTTATCTTGGAAAAGCCGGCGCACTCATTGCAGGGTTTTTGATGCTAATTTCGCCCTATATTCTTTTTTATGGGCGTTATGTGCGTAACGAAGCCTTTAGTGCATTTGCTGGAATGCTGATGTTTTTTGCCCTTTTGCGCTATTTAGAAAGTGGAAAAAAACGTTATTTTTACTGGCTCACATTGGCTTTAGTTATTAATTTCACATCAAAAGAAACTGCCTTCATTTATGCCGCGCAGGTGCTTCTTTTTCTTGCGGCATATTTTGTCTGGCAATTGCTTAAAAAACCTTGGGAAAGGAAAACGGACCGCGCTACCTTTATCAATTTAGTAGCACTAGCCGTTATTTTAATTGGCGCAACATTAGGTGCGGGCTTACTTGGTCAAAGCGATTCCACACCTGCTACAGCTGAGCCTGCCATGCCTGCAAATCCGCTTGCAGAAGGTGGCGTTGAGGCATTAAGCTCTGGCGGCTTCCCCTGGGTGGCTGTTTTAGCTATTATTGCCCTCATTGCACTCGCTTCTGCCGCTTATTATCTGATTCAGGGCTTGGGCTGGGAGAAAATCCGCGAAGAACGCTCTTTTGATTTACTTATGCTCATTGGCACGCTCATTATTCCCTTGCTCTCCCCATTAATCTCTACCACTTTTGGCTGGGTAATCCCCACAACAAGCGGAGAAATAGCAGGTCTTCTTGTAGCAGAATACGCACAAATTGGCGTAACCATTCTCGTCACTTTTAGCATCAGCATTGCGCTCGGACTCTGGTGGAACCGCAATCTTTGGTGGAAAAACGCCCTACTTTTTTACAGCATCTTCACCATTCTCTTTACCACCGTTTTCACCAATAGCGCAGGCTTCTTCACGGGCGTTTTTGGTTCACTTGGGTATTGGATCGTTCAGCAAGAAGTGGCACGCGGCGGCCAGCCTTGGTATTACTATATATTTCTTCAAATTCCAATTTACGAATTTCTCCCCGCGCTGGGTGTTTTTATTGCCCTTTATTTTGGTTTTAAGAAAAAAAGTGCCCCCACACCCATTATTTCTGATTCCCCTGAAGCCCCTGAACCCCTTGAAACTCCCGCACCCTTTGATACCCATGCCGTTATCTTCTCTCTTCTCCTCTGGTGGGTTCTTAGCAGTGTCCTTGCCTACTCTTACGCGGGCGAGCGAATGCCCTGGCTCACCTACCACATCACCCTCCCCATGATTCTCCTCACCGCATGGGGGTTAGACCAACTTATCAGAAGCCTCAACTGGCGTGAACTTCACGAGAAAAAAGGTTGGCTGGTTGCGGGATTATTTTTCATCTTCTACACCGCCATCTCTAATACATTCTCAGGGATGAGCAGTGCCTTTGCGGGCAAAAATCTTGCTCAATTACAAGCCACAAGCGACTTTCTTCTCCCTCTGATTATAACAATCGTGAGCGGAATCTCCCTCTTCTACCTCCTCCGAGAGTGGACGTGGAAAAATGCCCTCAGCCTCGCCTCGCTCGTGGCATTTGGCTTGCTCTCGTTATGGACAGGTCGTGCCGCCTACCGCGCCGCGTATATCAACTACGATAGCGCAAAAGAATATCTCGTTTACGCCCATGCCGCCACAGGGGTAAAAGATGTCATGGCACAAGCCGAAGAAATTTCTATGCGCACCAATGGCGATTTAGGCGCATTAGTCGCCTACGATGCCAGCGCACCCGATACGGGCATTTCCTGGCCCTTCGTTTGGTATTTACGCGACTTCACCAATACACGCTCCTTTGATGCCCCAACACGCTCCCTGCGGGATGCCAGCATCATTATCGTAGATGCCAAAAACTTCGATAAAATTGAGCCTGTTGTTAATCAAGGCTATTACCGAAGTGACTATATCCGCATGTGGTGGCCCAACCAAGATTATTACAACCTCGTCAGCAGTCGAGATTCTCACTTAATCTTCCCTAGCGATTATGCTTGTACGGGCATAATGACGCCCTTTAAGCTCATCAAAAGCAAAGATTTTTCTCGTCTCTGTGAAATGGTTACAAATCCCGCTATCCGTGAAGGCGTAATTGATATTTGGGCAGATCGCGATTATACAAAATATGCCCAAGCAACGGGCAAAGAATCTGCCTTTTCAGCAACAGACTGGAATCCCTCTGACAAAATGCGGCTCTATATTCGTAAAGATATTGCCGCCCAAATTTGGAACTACGGCGTACTCCCAGAAACTGGCGTAGACGTGATGACCGATCCCTACGAAGAGAATACAATCACACTCTCCGCAGAAAAAACTGTTGGGCTAGAAGGAACGGGTGAAGGCGAATTTAGTGCCCCGCGCGGCATCGCCTTTGCGCCCGATGGCACTTTTTATGTAGCCGATTCTCGTAACCATCGCATAGAGCATTTTGACGCAGAAGGTCAATTTATCAATATGTGGGGGCAATTCGGCGACTCAACCTTTGACGATTTGCCCGGCGGCATCTTCAACGAACCCTGGGGCGTAGCCGTAGGACCCGATGGTTCTGTATACGTATCCGACACATGGAATCACCGCATTCAAAAGTTTGAAGCGGATGGCACCCCTGTTACACGTTGGGGTTATTACGGTCAAGCCGAAGATGGTTTTGCATTTTGGGGACCACGCGGTATTGATGTAGACACAGAAGGCAATGTTTTCGTTTCTGATACAGGCAATAAACGCATCATCAAATTTGATGCAGATGGGACTTTCATCACCGAGTTTGGCACAACGGGCATGGGCATCGGCGAGTTTGATGAGCAAGTAGGTGTTACCGTTGATAAGAATGGCATCGTTTATGTCACCGACACCTGGAATCAGCGTATCCAAACTTTCCAGCCAGATGAAGAGGGCACGCTATACTTTCCCCTCAATCAATGGGATATAGCTGGCTGGTATGGGCAATCTTTAGAAAATAAACCCTTCATCACCGTAGACGATAACGGTTCAGTTTTTGCCACCGACCCTGAGAGTTACCGCGTCTTACAATTTGATACAGAAGGCAATTTTATCCGCACTTGGGGCGACTATGGCTACGGTATGGAAAATATCGGTCTCGCCGCGGCAGTGGCAGTGGATGCCAATGGCGATGTGTGGGTCACCGATGCGGGCAATCATCGCGTAATGAAATTTATATTGCCTGAAGAGTAGAATTAGGGGACGCACGCGTATCTAACTTGCGTGCCATCTATAAACACCCGCGCGGCGTGAGCGTTAAATCGTTCACGCCGCGCTTTTTCTTTATCAAGAGCACTCCAGCCCAAAACAGGTATGACGCGGGCTTTGTCATCCTAAAAAAACGGAGTCCGAAATCTCCTAACTTTTTTTTGAGGGGGGAATTAGGCAGTTTTTCACTTCATCCACACTTAGGAACGAGAGTTAAATAACTTATACATTTGGAGCGTACTTCACTCAACATCTGCCTCACTAATGGATAATTTATTTCTTCCTAAGTCTTTAGGTCCCAATTTTTGATAAGACTGTCATAAATCCTAAAGATAAAAATCATAGACTAAGAGAAATATCTACCTACACTTTTTGTGAGTGGTATAATTTATTCGTTAAACAATCAAATAAATCCTTCAAGAAATAGGAGTATTAATGAAGATTCACGAATATCAATCGAAGCGTATTTTTGAAAAATACGGTGTGCCAATTCCCAGTGGGGGTGTGGCAGTTTCAGCCAAAGAAGCCTATAACATCGCTACCGACTTAGGTGGCAAAGTGATTGTGAAATCACAAGTGCTTGTTGGTGGACGCGGAAAAGCGGGTGGTGTAAAACTAGCAAACACCCCCGAAGAAGCAGAAAAACATGCCAGCGATATTTTGGGTATGGACATCAAAGGGCTAACTGTTCGTAAAGTGCTCATTGACGAAGCATCGAATATCGCCAATGAAATTTACTTGGGCATTACCAACGACCGCGAGAAAAAAATGCCTGTAATGATGGTTTCTGCTGAAGGTGGCGTAGAAATCGAAGAAGTTGCCCGCGTAACCCCTGAAAAAATCATCAAAGTTCATATCAATCCTTTATTGGGTTTGCAAGGCTATCAAATGAGAGATATTGCGGCAAGCATTGAGTTGCCTCGCAAAAACTGGAAAGAATTTGGCGTTATTGCTAGTGGTCTCTGGAAAGCATATAACGGTAGCGATGCAACCCTTGCTGAAATTAACCCGCTCATTATTACTGCTGAAGAAACTTTGCTTGCAGTAGATGGAAAAATGTTGATTGACGATAGTGCCCTCTTCCGTCAAAAAGATATAGCTGAAATGCGCGATCTTGATCTCGAAACAGAATCTGAGATCGTTGCTCGAGAAAATGATTTAGCTTATATCCAATTAGATGGAGAAATCGGTTGTATGGTTAATGGCGCAGGCTTGGCTATGACCACAATGGATATCGTAACCCTTTTTGGTGGCACAGCGGCAAACTTCTTAGATATTGGTGGTGGCGCAAATGCAGAAAAAGTAAGTGCGGCTTTCCGTATTATTCTTTCTGACCCCAATGTAAAAGTTGTTCTAATTAATATCTTCGGCGGCATCACACGTGGTGATGAAGTTGCAAAAGGTATTTTGGAAGCTATTGAAGAAGTAAAACCTGAAGTGCCCATGGTTGTTCGCTTGGTTGGCACAAACGCAGAAGAAGGGCGTGCATTGCTCGCCGATGCCGATATGATTACCGCAGAAACGCTTGCTGAAGCCGCACAAAAAGCGGTCGCGGTCGCAACGAAAACAGTTGCTACAGCAAAGGAGGCTTAAGATGAGCATTTTAGTTAATAAAGATACTCGACTTTTAGTACAGGGGATTACAGGCAACGAAGGTAACTTCCACGCCACACAAATGGCGGCTTATGGCACAAATATCGTTGCGGGTGTAACCCCTGGCAAAGGTGGTGAGTGGGTGCTAGACGGAAAAGTGCCCGTCTTCGACTCGGTAAAATTAGCCGCTGAAGCAACTGGCGCAAACACCAGCGTTATTTTCGTTCCCGCTCGCTTTGCCGCAGATGCAATTTTTGAAGCCGCAGATGCAGGTTTAGAGCTAATCGTATGTATTACCGAAGGCGTACCCGTAAAAGATATGATGCGCGTGCGAGCTTATATTGATCAACTCGACACTCGCTTATTAGGACCCAACTGCCCCGGCATCCTCACCCCTGGTGAAGCCAAAGTTGGTATTATCCCCGGTAATATCGCCATCCCCGGCAATGTTGGCGCGGTTTCTCGCTCAGGCACATTGACTTACGAAGTGCTTTATGCCCTAAAACAGAAAAATATGGGTGCATCCACTTGTGTAGGTATCGGTGGCGATCCGGTAAATGGGACAAATTTCATTGACGTTTTAGAAATGTTCGAAAATGACCCCGCTACCGACAAGGTTGTTATGCTTGGTGAAATTGGTGGCACAGACGAAGAGCAAGCGGCTGAATTTATCGCAACAAAGATGACTAAACCTGTCGCGGCATTCATCGCTGGTCAAACTGCCCCTCCTGGCAAACGAATGGGCCATGCAGGCGCGATTATTCAATCAGGCTCTGGTAAAGCAGAAGATAAAATCAAAGCTCTTGAAGAAGCGGGTGTACGCGTTGCAAAACACCCTGAAGAATTACCTGATTTATTAGGATAATTTTTCTTAGATTTTACCTAACTTCAAAGCCCCGTTCCTTCAAAAGGAACGGGGCTTTTTCTTTTCGCTTGACTCTTCTTTCAATTTTTGCTAAACTAATTTAGCCTTACCTAAATAAAGACTTAGTCTATGAAAAAAAAACTATCACATGCAAGCGAAGATTATCTAAAAGCTATCTATACGCTTAGTGCGGATGGCTTCTCTGCATCTACTAATAATTTAGCCGCACACTTAAATATCGCGCCTGCCTCCGTCACGGGCATGTTGCAACGCCTCGCTTCTCTTAGCCCGCCTCTTGTGAATTATCGCAAGCGACATGGAGCTACACTCACAGATACTGGAGAAAAAGCCGCGTTAAAAGTCATTCGGCGACATCGTCTATTAGAGACTTATTTGCACAAATCTCTCGGATTTAGCTGGGATGAAGTCCACGCGGAGGCTTGCGAATTGGAGCACGCAGTCTCAGATCGTTTTGAGGCGCGGATTGATGAAGTCTTAGGGCATCCCACCCACGACCCGCACGGCGACCCGATCCCAAATTTGGGCTTGGTCATGCCACAAGAAGCAGATATTCGGCTTTCAACTTTACGCCCGCCCCAAAAAGCAATTATTCAACGCGTAGATGCCGAAGATGGGAAACTACTCCGCTATTTGGAAGAAAAAAGTTTACTGCCAGGCACCAAGTTAGAGATACGCGCGTTCTCTCCCATTGATGGTAATTTAACTATCGCCGTTGATGGCAAAAAGATGGTTTTGGGGAGCGCGGTCACATGTCATATTTTTATTGAAGAAATATAGGGGCGCACCCTAGCCCCCATAGGGCAACCGCAAGGGCGCGCCCCAACAAAAGAGAAAAGAGGTAATTTATGGTTAATCCACTATTTGCTTTATTGGTTGCCGCGGCAATCACCGCACTTAGCGTAATTATTTTCACACCAGAGCGCGGATTTTTTTGGAAATGGCAACATACACGAGAAATGAGTGAACGAGTACTACGTGAAGATGCACTCAAGCATATTTATCATGCTAAAAATGCTTCTGTAACGAGTTTGGCTGGCGCTTTAAGCATTTCTACAAATGAAGTCGCTGATGTGATTGAGGGCTTGCAATCTTTAGAATTGCTCGAAATTGAAGGGGTAGACTTCAAACTCACATCAGATGGGCGCGATTATGCGTTGCAGATTATCCGCGCACACCGTCTTTATGAACGTTATTTAGCCGAAGAAACTGGCTACGATGAAGTTAATTGGCATGAGCGGGCGCACCAATTGGAGCATGAGCTTAGCCCCGAAGATGTAGAAGCTCTAGCGCAAAAACTGGGCAACCCGACTCATGACCCGCACGGTGACCCTATCCCCACTGCTGATGGGAAAATGATATATGCTAAAACAAGAACTGAACTGACTAGTTTAAACTTGGATGCACGAGCACGAATTGTCCATTTAGAAGATGAGCCAGAAGCTATATATGCTCAATTAGTTGCAGAGGGTTTGCATATTGGGCAAGAAATTCGACTACTAGAAGTGACACCTTTGCGAATCCGTTTTGAAACAGGCCAAGGCGAGCATCTTTTAGCCCCGATTCTTGCGGCAAATATCAGCGTTATTCCAGTTAGCGAAGAACCTGAGAAAGAGCTTGCCGTAGGGCTTCCTTTGAGTAGCCTTGAGATTGGAGAAGAGAGAGAAGTTGTTGCGCTTTCTCCTCGTATTCGAGGCGCAGAACGCCGCCGCCTGATGGACCTAGGTCTTCTGCCTGGCACAGTTATTGGCGCAGAAATAGAATCTGCCGCTGGAGACCCCGTTGCTTACCGTGTGCGCGGGGCGTTAATTGCCCTTCGCAAAGAGCAAGCGGCATTAATTAGCGTTTCAGCGGAAGCGTAAGGAGAAAAAATGACAAAAAACACAAAAACATCTTCCGATGCTTGTGAGAGCTGTGCCATTCATAATGCGGCGGCTTTACATAAATTAGGCGTTGATATGAGCGATTTCGACTATGTAATCGCTTTATCTGGCAACCCCAATACAGGCAAAAGTACCGTTTTCAACGCCCTAACTGGATTACGCCAACATACAGGTAATTGGCCCGGAAAGACGGTTAGTCGTGCCGAAGGCGGATTTGAATATGGCGACCACAAATATAAATTAGTAGATTTACCCGGCACATACTCTCTTTTGGCAACAAGCCTAGATGAAGAAGTCGCACGTGACTTTATCTTATTCGGTCAACCAGACGTAACGATCGTAGTCGTTGACGCAACCCGTTTAGAACGCAACTTGAATTTAGTATTGCAAGTGCTAGAAATCACCAATCGCGTTGTCGTTGCCCTAAATTTGATGGATGAAGCAAATCGGCATGGAATTCAGGTTGATGAACGAAGATTGGCACGAGATTTAGGCATCCCTGTTGTGCCGATGGTAGC
This sequence comes from Anaerolineales bacterium, assembly GCA_016744335.1. GTDB lineage: Bacteria > Chloroflexota > Anaerolineae > Anaerolineales > Villigracilaceae > Desulfolinea. The sequence continues at coordinate 9,648 of JADGEO010000050.1, read as the reverse complement.
ACGCCAAGGAGAAGGAGTCCCTGAACTTTTACAAGCGATTAGCGATGTAGCGAATAGGAAAACAGTCGGTAAGCCTTATCGCGTCAAATACGATTCACCTGAACTCAAAAAAGCTGTTATAGAAGTTACTAAGCAAATCGAATCTGCCTATCCTGAACTCCCTAATGCTCAATGGGTTGCGATGCGTCTCCTTGATGGCGATGAACGCATTGCTGAAGCCCTCCGCAAAGGAGAGCTTGGCGATTTAACACACGGTAATATAGAACACCGTTCTGCCCAAATGCAAGTCATTGGAAATCAATAGGAGCATTTTTATGACAATAGAAAACACAACAACCCTTGAAAATATCCTATCTACCGCCCAAGCCCTACGCTGGGAAGTTGGCATAGACTTTCACGAAAAAGTAACGGAATCCATCTACACCGATGCTGTCAAAATCGCAGACCGCGCCACGACACGCCCTGAAGAAAAACCGCGTTTCGATTTTGACAGAAAACTAGATCAAATTCTCACCAGTAGAGTCTGGGGATTTCCTCTCATGCTTGCCTTGTTGATGATCGTCTTTTGGTTGACCATCTCAGGCGCAAATGTTCCCTCTTCGATGCTGGCAAATTTACTTTTGGACACCATCCATCCCATGCTCAAAAATTTCGCCGCCAATATCGGTATGCCTTGGTGGCTGGATGGCTTCCTCTTTGATGGCGTTTACCTCGCCACAGCTTGGGTTATTAGCGTTATGCTCCCCCCAATGGCTATTTTCTTCCCTCTTTTCACCTTGTTGGAAGATTTTGGTTACCTGCCACGCGTTGCCTTTAATATGGATAATATGTTCCGCAAAGCTGGCGCACACGGAAAACAAGCTCTCAGCATGACGATGGGATTTGGCTGTAACGCCGCTGGTGTGGTTGCAACGCGTATCATAGATAGCCCCCGTGAGAGATTGATCGCGATTATTACCAATAACTTCGCGCTCTGTAATGGGCGTTGGCCCACACAAATTCTAATCGCGTCTTTATTCATCGGTGCATTAGTGCCTGCACAACTGGCAGGATTCGTCTCAGCAATGGCAGTTGTTGGCATCGCCTTATTGGGCGTTTTTCTCACCTTTCTCTCCTCGATGTTTTTATCTAAAACCTGGCTTAAAGGCGAAGTCTCTACTTTTAGCTTAGAACTACCTCCCTACCGCCCACCTCGAATTTGGCAGACAATCTATACCTCCATTATTGACCGCACGCTGGTCATTCTTTGGCGGGCAATTATTTTTGCTATCCCAGCCGGAGCAGTGCTTTGGCTAAGTGCCAATATCACAATCGGAGGAACCAGCCTAGCAGGCTATCTCATCAACTTCCTTGACCCCTTTGGGTTGCTAATTGGTCTCAACGGCGTAATTTTGGTCGCCTTTATCGTTGCAATCCCTGCTAACGAGATTGTCATCCCCACCATTATGATGCTCACCGTTCTTGTCACCGGCGCAAGTGCCGGTGAAGGCACAGGCGTAATGTTTGAGCTAGAATCAGGCATGGAAACAATGGCTCTTTTCGAAGCTGGCGGTTGGACGCTCCTCACTGCCGTCAACCTAATGCTCTTTAGCCTCATCCACAACCCATGCAGTACCACCATTTACACTATCTTCAAAGAAACGGGTAGCAAAAAATGGACGTGGGTGGCATCCCTTGCCCCTGTATTATTAGGCTTTGCTGTAACCTTTGTCGTTGCACAAATTTGGCGATTAGTAGCAAGTATTTTGTAATTTATTGAAGTTAAGATATTGGCTACGCGCAATAAGGAAAATTTCATGAGCCAAAATGAATACGCACTCAAAGAGTACCCCATATTGCGAGTCGTTATTGGGTTTGGATTAATAGCAGGTGGTTTTTATTTCTTCTTCAAGGCGAATCAATGGCTGATCGCCAGCATCGCCCTTATTTTGGGCTTGCTTGCCATTCTATTTGCATCTGTGCTGGAGATAAAGGGAAATGCCATAACGCGTAGCCTCATCTTCTCGCGACGTGGGCTGATTAAGAATGAATACCGAGAGCTTTCTTTTAGCGAAATCTTGGGCGTAGGGCTTGGGGGAAACGGCGGCACTCATCGCATAGAAATAAGGCTCACAGACGGCGACGTTCTCCCTTTCACAAGCTACTATTCCAGCGGCAGGCGCGGAAAAGAGAAAAAAGCCAAAAAGCTACGCGACTTTATCGGCGTAGATAACGCCAGCGCACGAACTGGGGCAAGTGCCCAGCTTCGGGCAGAACAAGAGTTGATTACGGGCAATCAAGATGAAATCCACGAGCAAGACGGGGTTCGCTGGCAACTAAAAACTATAGTCCAAGGAAATTCTCCCATTACACGGTGGCACGCCCTCGATTATTCCCTTCCTAATAATTTTCTCTATCTAGTCCAAAAAGGGAAGGAGCAAGGTCAACTCCCCGCGAAGGGTTTGCTCAATCCGATTTATGAAAAACTTTTCGCAACATCAATGAAACTCATCGGCTTTGCCGAAGAAGATATGCCCAACACAAAAAACGCCGATATGCTGAGCTTAGATGCCCCCTTAGACAAACTCTTTTCTGCCTATGGCAGTGACCCACAAGGTGTTGCTCGCATATTAAATAGTTATGCAAGAATAGCGCTCATTCGGTGGGCAGAGGCGCACCCTTGCCCCGAAGGTGCAATAGGCGAACTGGCGATCCTTTTCAACCCCAACGGATTGTTTTTAGCCATGCCAGGATATGTGCAAAAAGATCATCTCACTGATGTAACCGATCTGGGCATTGAGCTTGTTTTAGCACAATAAAATACACAAAAGTCCCCGATAGGAAGACCTATCGGGGACTTTTTTATACAAATTTTATTCTTGCTTTATTCAGCAGAACCCTGTCCAGATTTGCCGTGCCCACCGCGCCCACCGGGCTCACCGCTATCACCGCGCTCGCCGCTATCGCCACGATTGCCATGATTGCTGTGGTTTTTCATTTGCTCAGCCTGCTCTTCGGTGATAACGCCATCGGCTAAAGCCGCGTCTACTGCTGTTTCTTGTAGACTCTGCGCTGTCAAGCCCTGTGCTTCAATAAGATCGCGGACTTCGCCATTTTCCTGAGCGGCTTCAAGCTCTTCGACCGTCATGCCGAGCGCATCTGCCATGGCCGGTGCGATATAATCATGTAGTTCACCAGAGCCCTTTTGAGCATCTTGCCCTTCACCGTTGCGCGCACCACGCCTTCCATCTTGGTTCTTGAATTCTTCAATTTGCTCTTCTGTAATAACGCCATCTGCTAATGCGGCGTCTGTAGCGGCTGTACGAGCATCTTGCATGAGCGCCTTCATCTCTTCTTGACTAAAACCTTGTGCGTTGATGAACTCGCGCAATCCGTTGTTTTCCTGCATGGTTTCAAGCTCCGCAACGCTTATACCAAGTGCGTCAGCCATCGCTTCCGTTATATACTCTTGCAAAACACCGCCACCTTTCTTTCCTTCGGCAGGAGGGGTGTTACCTTGTGCGAAAGCAGAGCCAGCAACTACTAAGCCAACAACTGCGGCAAGCACGAAAGCCATTATAAAAGTCTTTTTCATTTTTTTACTCCTAGTATATTGTGTTTGGGCTTCTGCCCAAACTCTGCCCAAATAATAACAAGTGATTGTAAAGCAACTGTAAAGAATTGGAAAAAGTTCTATAAAGGTCCGAAAAAGTCCGATATACAAAGACATAAAGCATAAACAGGACGATGAGACTCTCCGCGACACGCGTGCCCCAAACCTGGTTGCCCATAATCTACACCTGCTTGGCGTAAACTTTTCTATTTATTTACACCTCACACATATTCTTTACCTAATCTTTACAGTCCCTTTATAAATTCTTGCCCTTCTACTGGCAAAATTACATTAAATAAAGAATGAAGGAGATTCCCTTAATGATGTCAAAAATTCTCGTTGTTGATGACGAGCCAAGTATTCTTAAATTAATTACTGCCTACCTGAAACCAGAAGGCTATGAAATTTATACCGCAGAAGATGGGATTGCGGGATTAAAAGCCGCACGCGCGTTTGAACCAGATTTGATCGTCCTCGATGTGATGCTTCCCGGCATGGACGGTGTGGAGGTGCTCACGCGTCTGCGGCGAGAGTCGAACGTGTATATCATCTTGCTCACCGCGAGAACAGAGGAGATGGATCGTGTAGTGGGTCTTACTGTTGGTGCGGATGATTACGTCACCAAGCCATTTAGCCCGCGCGAGCTGACAGCACGAATCAAATCCGCGCTGAGGCGCATCCACAACGAGAGCAAGCCGAAACAAGCACGAAACGTGCTATCCTTCCAGCATATTCTCATTGATGTTGGGGCGCGCAAAGTCACGGTAGACGATAATCCGATCGATTTAACAGCAATAGAATTCGATTTACTCAAATCGCTCGCCGAAAACAGCGGACACGTTCTCTCGCGCGAGCAATTGCTTGAAAATGTTTGGGGCGAATCTTATTACGGAGAAACTCGCGTTGTGGATGTGCATCTTGGTCATGTTCGTAAAAAGCTTGGACGCGATGATTTGATTGCCACAGTACGTGGGATAGGCTACAGGTTTGAGGATGAAAAACTATGATGGCTTATTTTCACAAGCATCTGGGCGTAAAGCTCTTTTTATCTTATTTTGCGGTCATTTTAATCGGTGCTATTGCGCTTATCGCAACAACCCGATTTACAACGCAAACTGCTTTTAATCGTCACTTAGGGACGGTGGAACAAATTTCACACAGTGGAAATATGGCAGGGCAGCAAGGCAGTAAATCTATAGAAGAGACGGGGGAACAACGCATAGCGTTTCGAGAAAATCTCTATACACAATTCCAGGATTCTTTCCGTGAAGCCATAAGCTGGTCTGCGCTAACAGCAGGAATTACGGCTCTAACTCTTAGCCTGTACTTAAGCAAGCTTGTGATTATTCCTGTACGAGCGATGACATCTGCCAGCCGACGTATTTCAGAAGGGCATTATGATGAACGCGTTCAAGATCAGGGCGAAGATGAATTGGGGCAACTCGCACATAGTTTCAACCAGATGGCTGAAAAATTAGAAACAGTCGAAGAGATGCGCCGTCAATTAATCGGGGATGTAGCCCATGAATTGCGCACGCCGCTGACAACAATCAAAGGCTCTGTGGAGGCTTTAGAAGACGGAGTCTTACCCGCTTCAGCAGAAACTTACACCCAAATTTTGCATGAGGCAGAACGCCTAAACCATCTTGTAGATGATTTGCAGGAATTGAGTCGCGTGGAAGCAGGGGCTTACGAGATGAATCTTAGCTCTACAGAGATTGCTTCAGTTATAGAGACTATTCAAAAACGATTTGGTTATCAATTTGAAGAAAAGGGAATTTCTTTCAAAAAAAACCTTCAGCCGAACCTCCCCTCCATTCAAGCAGACGAGCCGCGCATTGTTCAGATATTAACAAATTTATTAACAAACGCCTTGAGTTACACCCCAAAAGGTGGAGAAATAAAGCTAGAAGCAACACTCGTTGAAAATGCTGTACAAATTTCGGTTAAAGACAATGGCGTTGGTATTCCTCCTGAGCATTTAGCGCATATCTTTACACGTTTTTATCGCGTCGATAAATCCCGCTCACGTCATGCAGGCGGAAGTGGGATTGGCTTGACAATCACAAAGCATCTTGTTGAGGCGCACGGAGGAAGAATTTGGGTGGAGAGTGATGGTGAAGGGTTGGGGAGTACTTTTATTTTGAGACTCCCCTCTGAAGGGTAGCTTAGGTTTACACTGTCGGTTAGGAAAAAGACTTCCGAAGTTTCTGAAAACTTCGAAAGTTTTTTTTCTATTCCTCTCCTGCCATTAATTTGACGCGCTCCCACGGGGGTAAATTCGATTGCACTGCCAATGTTTTGCGTAATTCCATCAATTGATCACGGAGGATTGCCGCTTTTTCAAACTCTAAATTGGATGCGGCTTCCTTCATCCCTTTTTCGACTTGGGCAATAGCCCGCTTCAACTCTGATTTGGGCAAGCTTGCGCCGTCAACTTTATATTCAGCTTTTGGCTCGGCAATTGCCCCCACCTTATCTGAAAGTTGATCAGTAAGGTCTCGAACCTCTTTCATGATACTGACAGGCTGGATACCGTGTTTTTCGTTATGAGCAATTTGCTTAGCGCGTCTGCGGTCGGTTTCGTCTATAGCGCGTTTCATAGAATCGGTCATTCTATCTGCGTACATAATCACGCGCCCATCTACATGCCGCGCGGCACGACCGATGGTTTGAATTAACGCCGTATCAGAACGCAAAAAACCTTCTTTATCTGCATCTAAGATAGCCACGAGTGAAACTTCGGGCAAATCAAGACCTTCGCGGAGAAGATTAATGCCGACGACAACATCAAAAACACCTAGACGCAAATCTCGCAAAATGCTGACGCGTTCGAGGGTGTCAATTTCTGAGTGAAGATATTGCACCTTAATACCCAGCTCTAGTAGATAATCAGAAAGGTCTTCTGACATGCGCTTCGTGAGGGTTGTAACAATAACGCGTTGCCTAACTTCGGTGCGTTTATAAATTTCACTCACAAGGTCATCAATTTGTCCTTCAATGGGACGCACATCGATGGGCGGGTCTGTTAATCCTGTAGGGCGAATAACTTGCTCAACAATTTTCTCTTGCTTGCCTAGCTCATAAGGTCCTGGGGTAGCAGAGGTGTAAACCGTATACCCCATGTGTTGCTCAAATTCATCAAACTTAAAAGGTCTATTGTCTAAAGCGGATGGAAGCCTAAACCCATGCTCAATAAGAGTCTCTTTACGTGAACGGTCGCCTTTATACATACCGCGCACTTGCGGAACAGTCATGTGGCTCTCGTCCATGATGAGTAAATAATCACTGGGGAGAAAATCTAATAATGTCCACGGGGGCGTACCCGCATCACGTTGGTCAAAATGACGGGAATAATTTTCAATGCCTGAGCAAACACCGACTTCTTTGAGCATTTCTATATCGTATTTTGTACGTTGCTCTATGCGCTGGGCTTCAAGGTATCTTTCATTTTTTTTGAAAAACTCAATCCTATCCTCGAGTTCTATGCCTATATCTCGAATCGATTCCTTGCGTTTTTCTTCATCGGTTAGATAATGCTTGGCAGGAAAAATCTCTATATTTTCTGGCTCATTATAAACTTCACCTGTGAGAGGATTGAAGTCCATAATCCGCTCAACTTCATCGCCAAAGAAGGAGATTTTGTAGGCGCGCTTTTCTTCGTAGGCGGGCATAATTTCAAGAGTATCACCACGCACGCGGAATCGCCCCGGGCGAAGTTCGAGGTCATTCCGCTGATATTGACCATCAATCAGGCGTCTTACAAGGGCGTTTCGGCGAGTCAGCTCTCCCAGCTTCAAGGTAATTGCCCCACGTGTATATTCTTCGGGGTTTCCCAACCCATATATACAAGAAACAGACGCAACAATGATTACATCCTTCCGAGACATGAGAGATGTGGTCGCGGCAAGGCGCAGACGCTCAATCTCTTCGTTAATATCAGTCTCTTTTTCGATGAAAAGATCGCGCCGCGGCACGTAGGCTTCAGGCTGATAATAATCATAGTAAGAGACGAAATACTCAACCGCGTTTTCAGGGAAAAAGCTCTTGAACTCAGCGTAAAGTTGCGCGGCGAGGGTTTTATTATGCGCCATGATAAGAGCGGGCATTTGCAATTCTTGTATGAGAGACGCAACTGCAAAGGTCTTGCCAGTACCTGTTGCGCCAAGCAAAACCTGGTGTTCTTTTTTATCGCGCACGCCTTGCACGAGTTGAGCAATGGCTTCGGGTTGGTCGCCGGTGGGAATGAAGGGAGCTTGGAGTTTGAAGTTCATATTTTTAGGGGGATAAAGTTAAGAAAAGGAAGTTGTGTGAACGTGCGTTCTATTTTACCTTAAAGAGGATGCTCATGCAAAGATAAAAAGTCTACGGCACGCAGATGCTCAGGGATTCAGCACCCAAGATAAAATCACGCACGTAGCGATGTAGTTTTGTATCCGCTTTTGAGAATCGGTATAAATCTGTCAATCCGCGAGCTATCTTATATCCATTGCATACGCCCCAAGAGTTTCTTTCTTCCCCTTCACACGGATATTAGGGATATGCTCTGCTTGAAAGGTGAAATTTTGAGAGGCTTGTTGATAGGTTTCTTCGTTAATTAACGTATTTCCTTCAATTTCTTTGGTTTTTCCTTCAAGGCGTGAGGCAAGGTTTACGGTATCACCAATTACAGTATACTCGATGCGTTCATCTCCGCCGATGTTGCCAGCAACCACTGCGCCAGTAGCAATGCCGATGCCAATTTCAAGAAGGGATGAACTTCTTTCTTGATTGAAAATATCTAAGGCGCCAAACATTGCTTGCGCTGTGCGAATAGCTTGTTCAGCATGATTATCTGCCGGGTTGAGCGGTGTGCCAAAAACTACCAAGAGAGAATCACCTCCAAATTTATTGACCATGCCCCCATTCTTGATAATTACCTCAACCATCATACTCATATAGCGGTTGAGAAGAGTCATCAATTTATCAGGCGAAAGCGTTTCAGAAATGGAGGTAAAGCTACGAATATCAGAAAACAAAACGGTACACTCTATGAGTTCTCCGCCTAATTTTGTGCCATGCACTAATGCCTCTTGTGCCACCTCGGGGCTAACGTAGATATTTAACAGGTTACGCAACATTTCTTTTTGACGTAACCCCGCTGTCATTTGGTTAAAATTTTCTCCCAAATAGCCTAGCTCGTCATTGGTAGTAACAAAGACTTGTGCGTCTAAATCATTTTTCTTGACTTGTCCCATTGCCTTGCGAAGTGCATCAATTGGTTCGGTTATACTGCGCGTGGTAAAAACTGCCAACCCTATGCTGGCAATAATGCTAACACTAAGAATAAATAACTGCACTAAGCGCAGGTTTTCAAGCACCGTTTCAGGGTTTGGCGCGGCAATTAAAATCTGGGCACGTTGCCAACTCAGGTTAACCAATAGAACTGGGGGCAAAATACCGATGAAAAGAAGAACGATTAATAATTTCCCCAAAACGGGTAAGCGAAAAGCATGCACTTCACTTAGATTCCCATCAGGAAAAAAGAAGGGGATAATGGGGCGCCAAAGCAGATCGCCCACGAAATAAAGAAGGCTGGTTGCGATAAGACCGCCGCCAGCAATAATGCCTATCAACACTCTAAAAGACTGGTTAAGTAAACCAAAAACAATACCCACTACTACCCATATTATTGCTGTTACGCCTGCCGAATATAAAGGGTAATCAAGAATATATCGTTTTGTTTTTATGGGAATATCTGCTGGGGTTTTCTCACCCGACTTAATGAGTGAATACCACGCCTTAATGCTCCCTTCCCATCTGCCTCCCATATATATTCCTGCAAAAATTGCCAGGGCAATCACGGCAATAAAAATCATCAAATTACCTGTAGTTATTGCCGTTGTTATATTTTCTGCAACAGGAGCAGGGTCTATCACATTCAAATAGAAAAACGTTACCAACGCACCAATTCCGTTAATTACAAGGGTTGCGATATTCTCTAGTACAGCTTGGCGTAAATAAAGCGCAAGTCAAACTCTCAAAGCTTTGCCTTGGAAAGTCCACTTGAAGGGTTT
>JADGEO010000004.1 GCA_016744335.1 Anaerolineales bacterium | reverse complement strand
CAATTAGATTATCGATTAACTATTAAATCACAGGAAAGCGCAATTGCTATTGAAACGATAACTGTTTCTTTGGTGGCAGAGGAAAATGTAGACGTTGATGCTGGATATCAGTCAGGATATGCTACTATCGAAAAGAAATCTATTGCTCTAATGGCAGATGAAAATATGGACATAGACACTAATTATCTGTCAGGGTATGATTCGGAATCTAGCGATGTAATGGTAACGATATATATAGGAGCTGTTACAAGTAAAGCCATTACGGTCAACGAGACTATTACAGTGAGCAATGCCACTAATCTCGATCCAAACAAAGAGTATTCTTGGGTAGCGAACTTCGCAGTGCCAAAGAATTGCAATGCAACCTATCTTGGGGTTCATGCTAATCATATATGGCATCTAAACGCCACGATTACTCTTGCAAATAAAAAAACATTGAGCAAAAAGAACTTCTCGTATAAATGGGATGGGCTAGTAGTCTCATAAAAGGCAAAAGTTACTATTCGGTATTGCAAAACATCAAAATATACGGCTAACCCCGCGTTCTCAGAAACCCAAACATAAAAGAAGATATCAGCTCTTTACCTGCACAAAGAAAAAGGGTTCAAATTTGGTAAAAATCACCCAAAGCCCCCTTTTTACTGAACAGCCTTAAACGCAAACAAGCGTTCTCGATTCCGAGGACGCTTTTTTCTCCCAAGAGAGCTAACTCAGGCTGGAACGAGAGTAAACCCCAGCTTGGCTGCCTTCCTCTTCATATATTTCAACTGCTGTTCCTTATACTGCTTTTCATATTCTTCGACACTGATCGTCTCATACTCAACCTTGTACTTCAACATCCGATAGACCACGCGTGCAATCGCGTGCGCAACGGCCACCGTTGCCTGCGCCGGTCCCAGACGCGCACGCATTCGACGATACTTCACGCCAAAGACCGTTTCCGAACGTTTCACCGATTGCGCCGCCATCCGAAAAGCTTGCCCCGCGCGGTTCTTCGTTTTTAGCGTCCTGCTCTTCAAGACCTTCCCCCCCCGAAATCTCATGTTTTGGTGCCAAACCCAACCACGAGAAAAAATGCTTCTCGCTCGGAAATTTGCTCATATCTGTCCCCACTTCGCTGAGCACCGTCTGAGACAGCGAGACACCAAAGCCATCGACCAAGCTCAAATCCACGCCGCTAATGCGCTTCAAATGCACTCGAATCTCCTCCGACTGCTTCGGTTTATTTTTGCTGTGTGAACCCCGTTTGCGGCGGCTCATCGGCGGCAAATCACCGGGATCGTTATCCACCCGCAACCCTGCATAGGTCCGCTCGATCTCTTCATCACAATCGACGATCTGCTCACTGTAGTAGACATACATCTCAAAAGATTGCTTCAGAACGAAGAGATGTTCCTCGCGCCACGTTCCCGTCAGTGCGCGACCGATTTCCTCGGCACTATTTTTGCAACCGGGTTCACGCAACGTGCCTAATTTGACTGGGTCCCGTTCCCCGTTCAGAATCGCGGTGATGATTCGCAGTCCGCTAACCCCCGTGACGTCGCTGACTGCCTGCGAAAGTTGCACATTCATTTGCAATAACGCCTTCTGCATATGCTGAATATGCGGCGAGCGATGTTCGATCAACTGCCCGCGATGACGCAGTAAAGTGCGTAGCGCAATCAGGTCTGCCTGCGGGCGGAAGGAACTTTCCAGCAGGCCGTAGCTATGCAAGGTCTGAATCCACTGCGCGTCTTCAATATCGCTTTTTCTGCCCGCCACACGCGGTAGTGAGCGCGAGCTAATCAAGAGACATTCAAAACCACGATTTTCCAATGTTTCAAAAATCGGGATCCAGTACACGCCCGTGCTCTCCATCGCCACCGTTGTCACACCGTGTTCTGATAACCAGTCGCCGATAGTTTCCAGATCTGCTGTGTAATTTCCAAAGGCTCTCACCAGTTGCGTATTCTCTGCCCCTTTCACGCTGGCAACAATCTCCACTGAGCCGATGTCCATTCCCGCCGCATTCGGATTGACACGGCTGATCCCCTCGAAGGGCTGTGCCTTTTCGATCCCTTTTGTTCGTTTACCTGTTCTTGCCATTTTTTTCTCCTTTTATCTCATTGGATAAATCGGCAAGCCCGGTCACTTAGGGTATTTAGCTTTCTCATCGGGGTCTCCCCCCCTCGCCACCAGTTTTCAAATCAATTTGACCGGAAACCAAGGTTAAGCACGGGGCTATCACTCAACAAAGTCGGGACGCCTCCACTGCGGTGTACGGCTTGCGTGCTTGCCTTTCTCTAGTATACTTATTTTGCAAGCACGAGGGTTTCTCCCCGATAAAATGAATGCCCCTTCTTCTTGGGTTAAGCTGACCCGCCTTCGGCTCAGGGTATGCGGCGCGATTTTTGGTAAGTTTTTTCGGGTAAAATTGGGTTGTGTTTGCAAAGTCGGCGGGCAGCTTACGCCATCGTTAGATGGGCACATTGAATAATCAGGAGACTCATGGAAAAACCGAACACTTTAGACCTACTGCTTGATAAAGCAGGAAAGTATCACCCTATTTACAGAAATGGTCTTGCTACGCACTTACCTATGGTTATGATTGCATTAAATCAGTTAAATGCTTCACAAATTAAGTTGAATAATACTTTTGATGAAGGTGTTAAGGGGCTTGAACACATAGGTGACTTAGAAAGTATAATTTCAGCCAAAAATATAGGGCATGACTTAGGTAATAGTAAAAGCTTTAGGAGTTATTTAAAGTACTATAAAGATGAGCTAAGAGTTCATAGTGTTGATGCTGTATTAAAACAATCATTGCCCGTGTTAATTTCTGGTGTTGCAGCTTCAGCCTTTCATGCATTAATTCGTTTAGCGTATGCAATTGAAGCTAATAATCAAAGCGAAATAGCAATTGCTTTAGCTTATTGGAGTGCCGAATATCAATCGCTTGAACTTAGTACTGAGACATCGAATGAAAACTTAGGGGACATCCTTACAAGGTTAGCTCCAATTGGAGTAGAACACAGGTTTTCTCCAGGAATCATAATTAATAGGATGTCTGAGATTGCTGATTTAATAAAGCGAGAAAATTGTGTTATTCAACCACATTCAGTTAATTTATCAGATTTAAAGGGATTTGCTTTAAAAGCTTTTTGTGCAAAAGATAATTTCACATTATTACACACAGTAACTGGTTGCCACGCATTCTCTTTTATCATGCCTTACATTGAAAATGTTGATGTTGCGCTAAAAGAGCTGTGGAAAGCTGTTCTAGTCGCCTATTTGAGCACTGGTCTTGATTATGTAGATGAGGAAATACAAATGTCAGAAAATATCATTGATTTCCCTTTTGTCATTAATAGCGCATTAAAGTCGAATGATTCCCATGTAATTAAATTAGTTTATACATGTTTCTGTGAATATAAGAAGGATGAAAATCCATTATATTATACTGTCGCTAAAAGAGCGGTGTCTCAGTAATCGCAGCTAACAAGGCAATTAAACGGAAAATTTACAGTTGGCTGTTTTTCGCTCCTCAAACATTTTAGCCAACTATAATTTTCCGCTTATTGTGGCGTTGGGAAGTTATACTTTTAAGAAATCACAAAATGAAACTCAAGTATAAAAAAACATCTCTTTTTCTTGCTATAGGAATCGTCTTTACGGCAATTATCATAGCTTTATATCAGCCTTCGCCTAATAAAGTTATCATAGTTAGCACGCCAGAGCAGGACAAATACTCACGGGCATTTATAAATTATGTCGAACAGATAGAAAAAGAAGGAACGATACTTGAAAAAGAAATAAAGGTGGAAGAAAGTAAATCATTTATTTTTATTTTCAGACCGCTAAACACCCAAGAATTAACTGAAAACGAAGTACAAAACACTACAGATATAGCTCTTCGTGCAGTCTCCATATTTGAAAGTCGGGGCGGCATCCGTCACGATGATATTGAAATGGCTTTCTATCGTCCAGTAAATCAAAACATTCTGCTAATCAAAAGGCATGATATGCCTGAATTATTAAGTGAAAATACTTATGGCGAAATGACCCTGTCTATTGATAACAATTCCTTCCTCAGCATAGTAAACTTGGCAGGACCCAAAAAGAATGGACACCAAGATTATGCGAATTCGTGGTCTGTCATCCAAGCAATTTGTCTTGCCTATGCCAGAGATTTTCAAGATTCTGACCCTGCATGCAATATCATCTCTGCAAATGCCGCCGCGGGCTGGGTAGGTATGGATAAAAAACAGACAGAAGAACTAATTAATAGTTATGGAATGACACAATTAAGCTATCTTGGGAACAAGGATTATCAATATCGCTTTATTGACTTCGTTTATGAAGATTTTGTTCATTAGAAAAATTGAAATCATATATCAGCACCACCCAACCCACGTTAAGCTGACCCGCCTTCGGCTCAGGGTGGGCGGCGCGATTTTTCTCTCAATTTCTTCAGGGTAAAATTAGGTTACGTTTGCAAAGTCGGCGGGTAGCTTACGCCATCGTTAGGTGCTTAATTGACAAAAAAGGAAAATGTTATGGTAGTAGAAAACAAACTTTGGCTAGATAAAGATGAATATCCGTTCAAGTCAAATTATCTTGAATTACCTATGGGTAAAATGCACTACATTGACGAAGGACAAGGCACTCCAATTGTTTTTGTTCACGGGAACCCTGGCTGGTCATTTGAATTTAGAAATTTGATAAAAGAACTTTCTAAAACAAACAGATGTATCGCAAATGACCATATAGGGTTCGGGTTATCAGACAAGCCTTTTAACTGGAACTATTTACCAAAAAGTCAAGCAGAGAACTTTGAGAAATTTATTGAACTCTTAAATCTGGATAAAATTATTTTAGTAGTAAACGACTGGGGTGGTCCGATTGGTTTATCTTACGCAGTTAATAACCCAGACAAAATAAAACATTTGATAATTACCAATACTTGGATGTGGTCGGCAAAAGATGATTTATACTATCAAATGTTTAGTGGGTTTGTAGGTGGACCAATTGGTCGATTTCTAATCCGAAACTTCAATTTTTTTGGCAAAGTGGTTATCAAACAATGTATAGTCGATAAGAAGAATTTTAACCCTACGATATACCAACATCTTGAAACTAAAAAGGATAGAAAAGGATGTTGGACATTTCCAAAACAAATCATAGATTCGAGCGATTGGCTTGATAGTTTATGGCAAAAACGGAGCAGGCTAAACGAAATACCAAAAACTTTGATTTGGGGCATGAAAGATATTGCATTTAGAGAAAAAGAATTTAATGTTTGGAATAATGAATTAACGAACACAACAGTAATTAAACTTGAGAATGTTGGTCATTATCCTCACGAAGAAGCAACGGAATTGTTTATCAAAGAATTGAAAAAGGTACGCACCTAACCCGCGTTAAACTGACCCGCCTTCGGCTCAGGGTATGCGGTGCGATTTTTGGTCACTTTTTTCAGGGCAAAATCGGGTTACGTTTACAAAATCACCGGACAGCTTACGCCATCGTTGGGCGAACACACTAGATGAAAATTGTTTTTTACCAGGATAGAAGGAGTAAAAATGAACAAAAGTGATACTAGTAAAAATTTATTCATGCTTAAGGGCTCTCTGTCAAGAAAAGGATATGACTGGTGGTGGCACAACTTTACAGGATATAAAAGAGAAACTGGCGAAGCACGTAACTTCTTCATTGAATACTTTATCTGCAATCCTGCACTTGGAAAAGAAACACCTACTTTCGGGCAATTATCAAAGAATAAAGAAAAGGGAATACTACCTTCATACGTCATGATCAAAGTAGGTTATTGGGGAAAAAATGCAAGACAAATACACAATTACTATAGTATTAAGGAATTTAAATCTAATTCCAAATATCTTGATATCAAAGTAGGTGGCTGTTTATTAACTGAAAAGAAAATGTCGGGGCATTGCATTGTTAGTCCGGAGGATGTAATAAAACATCCCGAATATATGTGCAAGTCTGGAGATATGAAATGGGATTTAAAAATTAATAAAAAAATTTCTTTTAATGCTGGATATGGTACCTCTCTATTATTCAGACTTCTTAATGCATTTGAAATGTTCTGGCATGCAGAGGGTATACAAACTGAATACTCTGGGGAAGTAGTACTCGATAATGAGATATATGATATCTTTCCTGAAAAGTCTTTTGGTTATGCGGATAAAAATTGGGGAAAAGATTTTACATCACCATGGTTATGGATAAGTAGTTGTGATTTAACAAGTCTAATATCAGGAGATCGTTTAGAAAACTCTGCAATAGAAATCGGCGGTGGGCATCCTAAGGTTTTTGGTATATCAATTGGAAGAAGACTATTGGGGGGAATGTATTATGAAGGAGAAATGCACGAATATAATTTCTCGAAATTTTGGAAAGCATCAAAAATCACGTTCAGATTCACAGAATTATCCGAAATTAATGAGTGGGTTATCACTGCAAAAAACAGGACGTCAAGAATGGAGTTGATATTAAAATGTAGAAAAGATGAAATGTTATTTGCAAACTATGAATCTCCAAATGGGAAAAAACTTCATAATCGACTTTGGAATGGAGGAACAGGAAAAGGAGAGATAAAATTATATAAGCTAAGCGGTGGAACAGAAAAACTAATTGACCACATAATGGTAAAGAATGCAGGATGCGAATACGGTGAATATGATAAAGTAAGTTGAGATAGTGTTTACAAAATTGGGAGAAGATTGATTTGAAAAAATATTTCAGAACTAAATCTATCTTTTTGAAGAATCACTGTCAATGCTCCTCTAAAACTGACCACATAACAAAGAGCTGAAACAGACGAAGTCCTTTGGCAAGGTACTTACTTTCGTAAAGTACTTGGTCTCTTGTTAGAGATGGGCTTGTGTTTGTAGAAAACTAGACAAGTACACTCGCCAACTCTTCTACGCAAAGCCGGACGTCACTGCTTAGCCATGATGTTAGCACGCTTCTTAAAGTCTATTGAGCTGACAAGTTAAAAGAATCATGACAACTAATGAATTACCCCGCCGCAGAGCGGACGGGTATTAAACCCATGTAAGGAATAAATCGTTGAGCGACTTAATCCCAGCAACCCCAAAATAGTGAGTGAGTAATCATGCAACCAGAAAACCAAGGCACAGTTTTATCCCAGAACAAATTGGCTCCAGTAACCTTCCGACAAAAAATAGGCCAGTGGTGGTATGGCGTGACGGAGCCATATTTACTCCGCTTCGGCGATTTTATGTTGCGGAATGAACGGCGGACAAAAACCTATGTTCAAATGGCGAAGCCCGAGGCATTGCCCTCAGGTGTGATTATCTCCACCGCGGCCGCCTGTCGGTTTGTAGACTTTATTTATGCTGAGAATGACAACCCTAACACCGCCAGCATGGCGGTGACAGATTGTGTGTGTCAAACCGCCTTGAAGAAACATAAAGAACCTCGTCGAAAAGATTTGGCTTTACTATATGCGGCGGAGATGTATACGACCTGGAAATACACTGGAATCAAGGAAAAATTTACCCGGATTGAGACCGCCGAACAGGCTAAAGCCCTGCTTCAGAGTTTTCATCAGGCCGGTTTGCTACACAACGTCCTCTACTGCCACAATGCCGGGAAGTGGACTTTCGTGATGTGTAACTGTGATGATGAAATCTGTGTGCCCTATCGCTCATACTTGGCGGGTAGAACGCAGGAATTTGGTGCGGGACCGGAAATCGTGGATTATGATCCCGACCAATGTATCGGGGTAGACAGTTGCGGCCACTGTCTGACTCGCTGTGTCCTGCAAGCCTGTGATGTTGAAGATGACATTGTGACCACTGATCTTGCCAAGTGCTTGGGCTGTGGGCTATGTGTTTCCACCTGCCTCGGTAATGCTCGTAGCTTAATACCGCGCTCCAACTATCAACACGAAGATGTGCTCACCACGGAAATTTTATTGGGAAGCGCCAGCGAATAAGGGCTCAACCGCCCAACCAAGTTGCACGTGACCCAGCTGTGCCTGGAGGTCAGCGGCGCATTTTTTTGAGTATTGGCTTCGAGATAAAAATGGTTCAGTCCAAAATGCCAGTTCACGTGAACAAATCGTTAGAAACCTGCTTTGGAAATGAGCATAGCAATTATTTTTAAAGAAAAAAAGTGATACGATGACTGTATAAAAATTCAGGAAATAAGGTCATTGAAAAATGAATACAGAAGACCACTCAAAGTCTAGTATAACCACATTGCATCGGCCATTACTTTTCTGGTCCTTGCCATTTGTATTTCTATACTTTAGTCTGCCCATCATTAGTAAAGAATTTGGGGCTAGTGCACTAGAAATTGGCGGGTTATTTTCTGTTTTTACGGTAACAGTGCTGATTATCCGTCCAATCGTAGGGTGGGCATTGGATCGGTTTTCTCGGAAGGTATTTTTTGTAGTTGCATTGGGTATCTATGCGACTTCAATGCTCGCATTTGCATTTGCAAAATCGCTCGAGGGCTTATTCCTAGCCAGAATGATTCAGGGGATGGGTTCAGCATTTCTTTGGAGTACGACAAACACAATTGTTGCAGATTTTACGCGGCCATCAAAGCGCGGCAGAGCTTTCGGGCAAATCGATCAAATTACTTCACAGGGTGGCTTAATTGGTGTATTCGCGGGCATTTTTTTGATGTCCAGTTTTTCTGAAAACTTGGGGTGGCAAATAGCATTTATTAGTTACGCAATCATGACTGCCCTTGGGGCTTGGCTGGCATGGAAAAACATACCTGAAACCAAAGTAGTAATTCAAGAAGAAAAAAACTCTTCCCCAATTTCTAGAGAACTAATCAAGTTGATGGTTATAGTGTTTGTGACTGGGTTATCAGAAGCAATGTTGGTACCGATTTATCTCATATACCTGCAAGATAAATTCACAACCGACATGATAACCCTCGGCTGGGCATTTTTTCCAGCTGGCATAATATCTGCGTTACTTGCTACGAGATTGGGCGCACTAAGCGATCGTTTTAGTCGGTCAAAAATGCTGGCATTGGGGTTAGTAGGAGCAGGCATATTTTCAGTATTGCTACCAGGAGTACCATCAATGATGTGGTTATCAGTTCTTTACGCTTTAACCACAATCATGTGGTCGATATCAGAACCCGCTGAAGCCGCAATGGTAGCAGATATGACAGGACAGTCTAGGCTTGGTATGGGGTATGGAATATATGATTTTATCGGAAATCTCGGTGTAGCGCTTGGACCAGTTTTGGGCGGGGTCATTTACGATACGATTGGACAAGCAATACCATTTTATTTAAATGGCATTATTTTGATCATGAGTTCCGTATGGGTGTTTGTGTTTCTGCGGAAAAAACCTAAGTTGAAGACTACATAAGCATAGAGAAAAAATGCCATCTAACCCCGCTATGACCGGGCTTGGGATATGCGGGCCAAGAAATCAGGTTTGAGCAAAGGCTAGAGTTTTTAGAAACCGCACGAAAGATCAAGACTCCAAGCCGGTTACGCCCTCGTTAAGTGTACACAAAAAGAGTTGAGGGCTAAGATTATATGCATCAATTACTAATACTTCTTCATGCAATTGAGAGTTTTGAACATCGTCTCGAACACCATCTAGATAATTCAGTCAAAAATTATCAAATCTGGTTTGCGCCACTTAGTAGACAGAAATGAACGCCGGGATTTGTCCATCTTCCAAATTAGTCTCAGGTCTATTGATAGGAGGCTCACCAACCAAGAAAGAATTTCTGTTTCTTTTCATATATATTTATGATGATAATGAAACTGTCAGGGAGCTAGTAAAATTATACAATATCTTTATTTCTCACATTCCTCGCTATCTTCATAAAATCGGGTAAAATCTCTATATAAATTATTTCTAAGCAATTAGACATAAAACCTCAGACTTAAATTTAGATTTAACCTTTATAACAAATTGTCTAAATAAAGTATGCTTTTTAACTTAGGGTTCTTTGAGACCTTAAAAAAATTCGCACTCTGGGCTTTTTAATTAGATCTCTTGCATAAGTACTCTAGCCGCCGTCCTCGGCGGCATTTTTTAGGTGAGTCTGCGCCAAGGACGGCGCAGGGAGCACGGTGAAAATATTTTTTTGCAAGAAGTCTATTAAGGCTAAAGTCTGAAGGCTAAACACTTAAAAGAAAAAGGTATCCAAATGACTCTAAGAGAAGTAATCACTGTCCCTAACGAAGTTTTGCGACAAAAAACACATAAAGTAAAAAACTTTGACAAAGATTTAAGCCTATTAATAGACGATATGATTGAGACGATGCGGGACGCGCCAGGCGTTGGGCTTGCCGCGCCGCAAATTGGCGTTCTCCAGCAAATTATCATCGTTGAGTTTGGAGACGAAGATGACCCCGAAATCCCTGCTAAGCTATACGCGGTCGTTAACCCAGAAATCACCTACTCTTCTGAAGAAAAAACCTTTGGCGCAGAGGGCTGTCTCTCTGTTCCCGGCATTATGGGTGATGTAGAACGCTCTCTGTCTATTGCCGTGCGCGGACAAAACCGCAAAGGCAAAAAAGTAAAATACAAACTCGATGGTTGGGTGGCGCGCATCTTTCAACATGAAATTGATCACTTGGACGGCATCATCTTCACCGACCGTGCAAAAAAAATCTGGCAACCTGCCCCAGAAGACTACGTAGACAATGTTTAGCTGAAAACATCCGCCCTTGCCAAACGTGCTACCCCTGCCACCCTTGCTCCCCCTAAAATATGCACCTAACCCATCTCTCTCTTACCAACTTTCGTAACTTTTCCCGCTTGGATATAACCCTCCCCAAGCGGTCGGTTTTATTGGTGGGCAATAACGCACAAGGTAAAACCAGCATTCTCGAAGCCATTTATTTTATGGCGGCGTTTACCTCATTTCAAACGCATACAGATCGGCAATTGGTCAATTTCATCGCTGCACGGAGCAAAGATTTAACCGTTGGGCGCATCGTGGCAGATTTTCAAAGCAAGGGCAGAAATCACCGCTTAGAAATGCGCCTCATCCTTGAGCCTGTTGGTGTTAACGGAAAACGCCTCCGTAAAGAAATTTTATTAGATGGCGTCAAACGCAAAACAAGCGAAGCAATTGGTCATCTTAACGCGGTGCTTTTTGTGCCGCAAATGTCTCAAATTATCGAAGGTAGCCCTAGCGAACGGCGGCGGTATCTCAACCAAACTTTGGCGCAAATTATCCCCGCCTATGCCCGCACCCTCAGCGAATATGCCCAGGCTATCACCCAGCGCAACGCGTTGCTCAAACAACTTAGCGAACGCGGCGGCGACCCAAATCAACTAGAATTCTGGGATGAAACGGTCAGCGATCGGGGCGCACAACTGATTCTTTGGCGAATCCAAGCTATTAACGAGTTAGAATCGCTCGCGGCACGCGTCCACCACGAACTAACGCACGGGGATGAAATCTTGCGTCTCAGCTACCAACCCGCGTACGATCCACTTCCAAATCCAACAAATCAATATGCTTTAAAAATGGATACGGAACGGGACCGCACACATCTCGAACTTGCTACTATTAAAGAAGGTTTTGCGCGGCGTTTAACAGCCCTGCGCAGTGAAGAAATAGCCCGCGGCGTGACTACGATTGGACCCCACCGAGACGAACTCCGCTTTCTATCCAACGGCATAGATATTGGCGATTATGGCTCGCGCGGACAAATGCGAACCGCCCTGCTCTCACTCAAACTCGCCGAAGTAGATTGGATGAAAAATCGCTCTGGTGAGTGGCCCCTCATCCTGCTCGATGAAGTCATGGCAGAACTAGACCCCCAACGCCGGCGCGATTTGTTGGGCTATTTAGACAAAACGGAACAAAGCCTGCTCACCACCACCGATTTAGAGCTTTTTACCGAAGAATTTGTTGAGCAAGCCACGATTTGGGAAGTGAAAAAGGGGAAAATAGAAAAACATGATGATGCGTAAATCTCACCATCTACAAAAGGAGCCAATTATGCCCGTACGAAAATTTTCAGATGTAGAAGCAACAGAAATCAAAGCTGGTCTAAAAACCACGATACAAGTTTTAATTTCATCCGAAGAAGCCCCGAATTTTGCCATGCGTCGTATCGTGATGCAAGCAGGCGGCTCAATGCCCAAACACACAAATACCGTTGAACATGAACAACTCGTTCTCGGCGGACGTGGACGTGTGGGTCTTGGCGATGAAATTTACGAAGTTGCCAAAGATGACGTACTCTTCATCCCCGCGGGTTTGCCCCATTTTTACGAAACCATCGGCGATGAACCTTTTATCTTTCTCTGCTCAGTACCAAATCTTGTAGATAAAGTGGAGATTGTGGAATAAGTAAAATGAAAAAAAACACAAAAATACTATTCTTTTTATTCGCAATTCTTTTAACGCTCTCCGCCTGCGCATCTCCTCAAGCTACCCCAGTCGAGAACGCGGCAGAAGGCGCCGTGGCAGAAGGCGCCGCGGCAGAAGATGCCGTGGCAGAGGATGCCGCATATCCCGCATCAACTGAACTTGCAGAAAGAGAAGCTGAGAATTCAGAAAACGCTTCTCAGGCATCACCGCTTCCACCCGAAACCCAAATTCCCTTGGCAACATCTACCGCCGAACCCACCTTCAAGACAATCGCCGCACCCGCATTGACCCAGTTCGACATGATTGATGCTCAAAATGGATGGGGACAAGCCGAAGGCTTGATTCTGCGCACAGAAGACGGGGGCAAAACATGGCTTAATATCACTCCCGAAAACGCCTTCGGCGACCCTGCCTATGCGTCTTCAGTTTTCATTGATGCTCAAACAGGCTGGATTTTGCTCGTAAGCGACAGTGATTATAGCCAAAGCGTGCTCTACCAAACTGCTGATGGCGGCGCAAATTGGACATGGCACAACATGCCCTTTGGTAGAGCCGAAATTGGCTTTATAGATACACAAAACGGCTACGTTCTCGAAAACTTGGGTGCGGGCGCAGGCTCTAATGGAGTAGCCATTTGGACAACGCAAAATGGCGGCAAAGACTATAGCCGCGTCTTTATGCACGAACCGAGCTACGATGCCAGCCTTCCCCTTGGCGGCATGAAAAGCGGTATCACCTTCATCAACCCACAAAACGGCTGGGTAACAGGTTCTCAACCCCAAGATGGATTTGTCTGGCTCTACCGCTCCCAAGACGGCGGTTTCACTTGGACGCATCAAGATTTAGTCCTCCCTCCGCTTTATGAAAACGCCCAAACTAGAACTCATGCCCCCACATTTTTTGACAATCAACTGGGCACATTGCCCGTAGATTTATACGCCGAAGAATCCGCCACTGTCTTTTATCGCACCACAGATGGCGGTGAAAATTGGCAGGCAACATCCACTATTCAGAAACGTGGAAAATACAGCCTGATCTCCCCCACCGAAATTATTCTCTGGGATGGCGGCAAAACCCTCTTCTTTACCATTGATGGCGCAAGAACTTGGGAGCCTATCCAACCCAACCAGCTTCTCGAAGACGAACTCCGTTCCTTAGATTTCATCAATATCCTACAAGGATGGGCGTTAGCAGAAAGTGGCTTATACCATACAAAAGATGGTGGGATGACGTGGGAAAAGCTAGGATAAATCCCGCGACGCGCGTGACCCCATCGGGAGTGCCTTCGAACAACATCCTCCTTGAGGTCAACGGCTAGAACAACCTCCTGCTTCCTTAATCAACCAATCCCTAATAACTAAAATGCTTCTAACAATTGACATCGGCAACACCAACCTAACCCTCGGACTCTACGAGGGCGAACACCTTAAATCCCACTGGAGACTATCCACCGACCACAAGCGAATGCCAGACGAATACGGGCTACAACTTTTGGGCGTACTTCAGCAAACGGGCTGTGATGAAAACTGTCTAACCGGCATTTGTCTCGCATCCGTTGTACCACACTTAACACGACACGTTAAACAAGCCTGTGAAGAATACCTGCATATCAACCCCCTTATTGTGGATGTGGGCGTTAAGACTGGCGTGCGTATTCTCTACGAAGACCCACGTGCCGTTGGGGCAGATCGTGTAGCAGATGCTGTTGCTGTACACAAACTTTACGGTGTTCCTGCCTGCGTAATTGATTTTGGGACTGCGACCACCTTCAACGCCGTAAACGCGCACGGTGAATACTTGGGCGGAGCGATCACTGCCGGTATCAACCTATCCGCAAGTGCGCTCTTCCAACACGCGGCAAAACTGCCACCCGTTGATCTCGCACGTCCCCCCTCTGTAATTGGCAAAAACACCGTCCACGCTATGCAATCTGGTTTACTCTTTGGTTACGTCAGCATGGTAGAGGGAATGGTATCCCGTTTTCGAGAAGAATTAGGCGAAGAAATGAAAGTCGTTGCCACTGGTGGATTGGCAGAAAATATCGCCAAAGAAACAGACGCCATAGACATTATTTCCCCATGGCTTACCTTAGATGGCTTACGTTTAATTTGGGAAATGAACCAGTGAAAAAAATCTTATCTATTAGCATGGGGTCATCCTCCCGTGACCATAGCACGGTGCATGAGTTTCTTGGCAAAAAATGCGAAATTTCTCGAATCGGATTCAATGCCGATTTAGAAAAAGTCATCAAAACCTATGAAAAATATGATGGCAAAGTAGATGCTTTTGGCGTAGGCGGATTGGAGTTTTACCTTGGCGTAGCCGACAAACGCTATTATTTTCGTGAAGTCAAAAAGATTCGTGCGGTTGTCAAAAAAAGCAAGATTGGTGATGGTAATGGCATAAAAGGGATTCTCATCAAGCGGTCGATTAAAGCCCTTGAAGAAAAACTGAACGAAGAAGGAAAAACGCTCAAAGGCATGAAAGCCTTAAAAACCAATGCCGTAGAACGCTATATGATTGCAGAGGCTCTGGTAGACGCGGGGTGTGAGCTAACCTATGGCGATTTTATGTTTTCTTTAGGGTTGCCAATTGCGATTCATAGATTAAGCACTGTTCGTTTTCTTGGCTCAATTTTGCTCCCCGTTATTACCCAAATGCCTTTTAAATGGTTTTATCCACTTGGCTCAGCACAAGATAAACCACCCGAACCGAAATGGGAAAAACACTATCACCAAGCCGATATCCTTGCTGGCGATTTTGTCTCAATTCGTGCCCACATGCCCGATGATTTGAGTGGAAAAATCATTCTCACGAACACCACCACCGCCAAAAATGTTGAAGAACTGCGCGAGCGGGGTGTGCATCTGCTGGTGACTTCTACGCCGCGCCTCGAAGGACGCACCTTTGGCACCAATGTTATGGAAGCCACCCTCCGCGCCTTAATCGATAAGCCAGATAACGAAATTACCAAAGCTGATTTTGTTGATTTGATAGAGAGAATTCCGCTTGAGCCGAATATAGAAGTTTTAAATTGAAATTTTCCTAGTTTCAACGGATTTTCTAGGTAAAAAACGCCTGCTTTACCCTCGTAGCAACCGCTTTAGCAGTTATTAATGCACCAAATAAGGGCTAGAAGCCCTTACTCAAGGGAGTTTTCACGCAAGCGAAAAAAACGGACTTCATTTGAAGTTCGT
Organism: Anaerolineales bacterium; assembly: GCA_016744335.1. Lineage (GTDB taxonomy): Bacteria > Chloroflexota > Anaerolineae > Anaerolineales > Villigracilaceae > Desulfolinea. The sequence continues at coordinate 95,500 of JADGEO010000004.1, read as the reverse complement.
TTTTTTCTTCCCCTCATCAACAAACAAAATAAGATTCAGGTAAAATATAACAATCCCAACACGACATTCATGTCGCCACATCCTAAAATGCGACATAAATGTCGCTTTACGAGAACAGCTATGAAATCAAAAAACACCTTCTTCCTCATCATTATATTCGCACTCACAGCTTGCTCATCTTCTGTGCCATCCACGCCCCCACCAGTCACAGCAAAAATTGAGCAAACTGCATCCTCAGTGCCGTCAACAGAAACACCTATTCCCCCTACAGAAACACCCCTCCCGGCACCTACAGAAGTACCGCTAGAACGGGCACAATATACCATCTACGCAAGTCTCGATTACGCGGGCAAAATTGTTGAAGTAGAAGAAAAAATTATCTACCCCAACAAAAGCGGAGAGAGTCTCAATGATTTGCTCCTTGCTGTAGAACCAAACTTTTGGGCAAACGGATTTCTTCTGCATGAACTCAGCGTAGGTGGAGCATCGGCTAATTACAGCCTTGAGGGGCAGAGAATGACAATTCCCCTCAACACGCCTTTAGAGCCAAATCAAAAGATAGAAATAAACATCAAATATACACTCAATCTCCCCTTTGCTGTACAAGGCGACCCCACCACGCAACGCGCCAGAATTTATGGCTATACAAATCGGCAGGTAAATCTCACCAATTGGTATCCTTTTGTGGTGCCACGTAAAAATGGTGCTTGGCAATTGCCAAACCCGTGGCATTTTGGCGAACATCTCGTTTACGATACGGCAGATTATAAGGTCAACTTCACAGTCAACGATGAGGCGGTGGTTGTCGCGGCAAGTGCTAACGCTGAATCTACAGATCAGGGTCAGGCATATACGCTCAAATCTGGGCGCGCCTTCGTCTTGTCTGCCAGCCCCGATTATAAAGTTTTGAGCCAGCAAGTTGGCGATGTGACTGTCTACAGCTATTACTATCCGCTTTTTGATACGCCCGCGCAAGAGGTACTAAACGTGAGCGTGCGCGCTCTGCAACTTTTTTCGCAAATTTATGGCGAGTATCCGCATAAATCGCTAACAGCGGTACAAGGCGATTTTAACGATGGCATGGAGTATTCGGGTTTCTATTTTCAATCGAATGGATTTTATAATACCTACGATGGCACGGCGCAAAATTATCTCACTTTTGTCTCGGCGCACGAAGTGGCACATCAGTGGTTTTTTGAGAGCGTGGCAAACGACCAAGCAAATGAACCCTGGCTCGATGAAATGACAGCCACCTACAGCGAACGACTTTATTACGAAAACTATCACCCTGAATCGCTAGATTGGTGGTGGCAAGTGCGCATGTTCGACTATAACCCCAACACGTGGCTCGATATGGCAGTGAGCGAAAATCCCAGCGAGCGAGCGTATTGGAGCTCCACCTATTTTCACGGCGCACATTTTCTCGAAGAATTGCGCGCCCGCATTGGTGATGAGGCATTTTTCGCCTTTTTGCTCGATTATCGTGCCCGCCTTGCAGATAAAATTACCACAGGAGACGATTTTTTCAGCATTCTTCGTGAACATACGGATGTCGATTTTTCAGATATAACGGTGAGATATTTTAGGGAGCCGCGATGAGATTTTTCATCCTTGCTCTAGCCGCCGTCCTCGGCGGCGGTATTCGCAAAACCCGCCGCTGGGGACAGCGGCTAGAGCGTGTTTGGATTGGGGCTTTTCTTATAGGATTTTTTCTGCTCACCGGATGCGCGTCTCTAACGCCTCTGCCCTCCCCAACTGCGATTCAAACGCGTCTCAGCTCGAATACTGAAACCCCAACCGCTTTCTTGCCCGCGGCACCTACAGCAACCGAACGCGCCACCTCAACATTTACGCCATCTCCAACATTTTCACCTACGCCAACACCTTTTCCCACCCCCGTGTGGATGGGTAGAGAAATCCCCCTCTACACCCTCCGCGCCGATTTAGATTTTGCCGAACACACCCTCGAAGTAGCAGAAGAAATCATCTACACCAACCAAACAGGCGTTGAGCTAGAGAAATTAGTGCTGGTCGTAGAAACAAATCGCCGTTCTGACGTTTTTCATTTAGAAAGCATTAAGTTAAATGGGGAAGAAATTGAGCCAAACCTCGAGGGTGCGCGCCTAGAAATCCCGCTAGAGCCGAAATTGCTCCCAGAGGAAGGCGTTATTATAGAAATTACTTATCGTTTAGATATTCCTGCAAAACCGAGCGATGAAGTTTTTGGCTATCTTAGTTCTCAAATTAATATCGTAAATTGGTATCCCTTTGTTGCTCCTTATACCGCAGAAAAAGGATGGCTTATTTATGCGCCCAGTGGCGTTGGCGAACATTTGGTTTATGAGACATCCGATTTTGATGTGAAGCTCAAAGTGAGCGACAATCTAATCGTTGCCGCGAGCGCAGAAGGCGAAACAGCCGATGATAATTGGGTACATTACGAGCACAAAGCCGCACGGGCTTTTGTCTTTTCGGTCGGGTCGCGCTTAAGCTCACAGACGGTAGCAAGTGAAAACGCGCGCGTCACTTCCTACTTCTTCCCAGATTATGAAGAAGAAAGTGCCGCGCTCCTCGAGGCATCATCCAAAGCGATAGACGTTTTCAGCGAACGCTATGCGCCTTTTCCCTACGAGAGTTTGAGCATTGTGCAAACAGAATTAAATGATGGCATGGAGTATGACGGGCTGATTTTTGTAGGCAGAAAATTTTATGATGAGTATGACGGGACGATCAAAAATAATCTAATCATGCTAACTGTGCATGAAGTCGCGCATCAATGGTGGTTTGGGTCGGTGGGCAACGATAACGCGCTAGAGCCATGGGTAGACGAGGCGATGGCATTATATAGCGAGCGGATTTTTTATGAGACCGTATACCCTTACCCCGTTGGCTGGTGGTGGCGTTTTCGGGTTTATTGGTTTAAGCCTAAGGGGTGGGTAAATATCACAATTTACGATGGTTATGATTTTCGTGCCTATACCAACGCGGTTTATTATCGTGGCGGGCTATTTTTAGAAGATTTACGTGACCGCATAGGCGAAAAAGATTTTAACGCCTTTCTGCAAGACTACGCGAAGAGTTATGCGGGTAAAATAGCTACATCGGACGACTTTTTTATGATCTTAGATAGAAACACCAATGAAGACTATAACGATTTACTTGAAGAATACTTTAAGTGAAGTGAGAAAAAAACACATCACACATTACGCTTTCACCTTTTACGCCCACCCTTTATGAAATTTACCCCCAAAGAAATTGCCTCCCTCTCTAAAGATTTTGAAACTGCCTCCCCGCAAGAAATTATTCAGTGGGCGGTAGATGAATTCTGCCCAAATATCGTTTTGAGTTCATCTTTTCAGACTCAAAGTGTGCCACTTTTATATATGGTCAAAGAAATTCAGCCCAAAATGCGCATTTACTTTTTAGATACAGGCATGCACTTTTGGGATACGCTCATTTTTCGAGAACATCTTGACCAAATTTGGGATCTGAATATAGTAGACCTTCGCCCCGATAAAAAATGGCACGCTGTTTTGCGTCATTTTGGCACCGATCTCCCTGATACTGACCCTAATTTGTGTTGCTATATCCGCAAAGTGCAACCAATGCAAAAAGCGATGAAGGGATTAGACGCGTGGATTACGGGGATTCGCCGTGACCAAACCGAAAATCGTGCCCACGCCCAAATTTTAGAATATACACGAGATGGATTGCTTCGCATCGCACCACTCTTAAATTGGACGGGAGACACGGTCTTCAACTTTATCGAGGAAAAGAACTTGCCGCGTCACCCCCTACCACACTCACGTTATCCTAGCATTGGATGCAAACCCTGCACTCGCGCCATTCAACCTAACGAAGGAGAGCGTGCTGGGCGTTGGACAGGGAAGAAAAAAACAGAATGTGGGCTACATACCGATATGTTTAATAAAAATGGCTTTACTGAGGATGATTTTAAGAACCTTCCCCCTCTTTAATCTCCCCCAAAGGGGGAGATTGTGTTTCTTTTGGAAATAAGTCCCTTCCCCCTTCGGGGGAAAGCTAGGATGGGGGATATAAGCGCATTAACAAAAACAGCCCCGTCTATTCAACGGGGCTGTTTTCTATTTATTAAAACGTCTTACATGGGGTCTTGGATTTCAGCGGCACGAAGAGTGTTGCGCATGAGCATGGCAATCGTCATAGGTCCAACGCCACCAGGTGAGGGGGAAACTGCACCAGCGACTTCGGCAACTTCGTCATAAGCTACGTCACCTGTAAGGTAATAGCCTTTTTCTTTGGTGTCATCATCAACGCGGTGTGTACCTACGTCGATCACAACTGCGCCAGGTTTAACCCAATCTTTCTTTACCATTTCTTCACGTCCAACTGCCGCGATAAGTACATCGGCTTCGGCGCAAAGTTCTTTCAAATTCTTAGTGCGTGAGTGACAAATGGTCACTGTTGCGTTGCGCTTCACAAGAAGCAACGCCATCGGCATACCAACGATATTAGAACGTCCCAAAACAACCGCATTTGCGCCTTCTAGGTCTACGCCGGCTTTATCGAGCATCACGAGACAGCCATTGGGGGTGCAGGGAACAAAGAGAGATTCGCGGCCCTTTTGTGCCAAACGCCCGATATTAATGGGGTGGAAACCATCTATATCTTTGGTGATGTCAATTGCTTGCAAAACTTTTTCTTCATCAAGGTGGTCAGGAAGAGGGAGCTGAACAAGAATTCCATTTACTGCGGGGTCAGCGTTTAACTTTGAAACTAACGCCACAACTTCTTCTTGGCTGGCGTCAGCATCAAGTGTGTGAGAGAAAGAATTCATCCCCAATCTTTCGCACATGCGCTTTTTCATCCCAACATAAACCTCAGATGCGGGGTCTGAACCAACTAAAACTGTTGCCAAGCCTGGTTTAGGTTTACCAGCGGCAGTACGTTCGGCAACAATTGCTTTTACTTCATCGCGCACTTCTTGTGCCATTAATTTTCCATCAATTTTTTTTGCGGTCATATTTTTCTCCTATTAAAACTATGGGAATATAAGCGGATGCTATAACTACACCCGCTTATTATACATTTGTCTGACAACTTCGGGAAGTAACAGATGTCACTCTGCAAAGTCTCAGAGTTGAAGAATTAGCTTACTCTTTCTTGCCTTCAATTTGTTTTTCTAAAATTTCAGAAATATCTAAAATCTGAAGTTGATCCCCCAAGCCTTTCGAGTTGGCGGCATCTTCAAACATAGTAAGACAATAGGGGCAGGCGGTTGCAACTATATCTGCTTCTACATCTAGGGCATCTTGCAAACGGCGATGATTTATGCGCTTGTCGGCATCCGTTTCTACCCACATGCCACCACCACCAGCGCCACAGCAGAAACTATTTTCTTTATTGCGCTCCATTTCTACGCGGTCTGTGCCAGCTTTGTCAAGAAGGAAACGTGGCGATTCGTATTCGTTATTATAGCGTCCTAAATAGCAAGAATCGTGATAGGTCAACTTCCCTTCAACACCATCGCCTTTGACTTCGTCTAGGGCAAAAGCATCGGCGATTTCTGTGAGCAATTGGCTAGAATGGATGACTTCAAAATCTCCGCCCATTTGCGGATATTCGTTCTTGAGGGTATTAAGGCAGTGTGGGCATTGGGTAACAATGCGCTTGAAACTGATTTCGTTGAAAATTTCTATATTTTGCTCTGCCATCACCTGGAAGATATATTCATGCCCCATTCTGCGGGCGGTTTCTCCACAGCAGGCTTCATCTAAGCCGAGAACGCCAAAATCTATATCGGCTCTTTGGAGGAGTTTGACGAAAGATTGGGTCACTTTCTTGTTACGTTCATCAAATGCGGCGGCACAACCAGCAAAGAAGATATAGTCTACTTCATCGCCGGGCGTTAATTCGTGTATGTCTACGTCTAGCCCATCTGCCCATTTCATGCGGTCTTGAGGAGGCATTCCCCACGGATTGCCTTGACGTTCCATATTGCGCAAGGTATCGCCTACTGACTTGGGCATTTCTCCCGTCATAAGGGTGGCATAACGGCGCAAATCTATCACGCGTTCGGGCGGACGAATAAAGAGGGGGCATTGAGTTAAACAAGCCCCACAAGTAGTGCAAGCCCAGAGGGTTTCTTCTTTGAACATGCTTTCAGAGAGTTCTAGGGATTCATCGCCCCCACTTTTCTTGATTAATTTTTCAACAGCATCTGTTCGTAGGCTTTGGATTAATGTGCGGGGTGAATAATCTAAGCCGCTTGTGGTGGCGGGGCAAACGGCTTCACAACGCCCACAATCGAGGCAGGCATCAAAGGAGAGTAGTTCACGGGAGGTAAATTCGTTGATATTGCCAACACCGAGCAATTCTGTTTCTTCTATATCTTCAATTTTTTCTAACGCGCCTAAATGACGGCGAGGGCGTAACCAGATATAGAGGGGTGCCAGCACCACGTGTCGCATTTTGGTGAAGGGCAAGGTGGCGAGGAAAACTAAGCCCAAGAAGATGTGCAAGAGGACGAAGGCGGGATGTATCCGCGCGGCGATGCTTGGGGTCACGCCCCAAGCCAAAAACGCGTTTGCTACCCTACTTCCTATAAAGGAGTAGCTCATCCATTCAGGGAACACACTAATAATTCGTAAGGCTTCGGTGGAAAATCCTGCTAATGCCATAAATGCCAGCAAGATGAGGGCAAAATAATCGTCCCATTTATAGCCCATAAATTTGGGCTTCATGACAAGGCGGCGAATAAGTGCCATTATTACGCCAACTAAAATGAAAATACCTGCTAAATCCATGAGCCATTCATAATAAAGATAATCCGCCGCACGTGGCACAGAGAGTTCGAAGGGCGTGAAGAGCTTCATTTGCATTAGGGCAATGGCAGTGCCAACGAGTTGCAGGGTAACACCCCAAAAGATAAGGAAGTGGGTAATGCCGGGGTAAATCTTCTTCCAGATTCTTAGTTGAAAAAGGGAGTGCAAGAAGAAATCTTTGATGCGGTTAAGTAATTTAGTCATTTGATTTCTCCGTTCTGGTGAAATATAGGCTCATAAGACTGGCGATTATTGAGGGAAGCAGTAGCAGGTGAAGGGCATATATATACGCTGGGGTGAGGGTGATGACCCAATCGGCTCGTAGGTAGGCGAGGGAGAGTTGGTTCATAGCGTAAAGACCACCAAGTAGCTCTAAGACAAATAGGCTTCCCCAAAATATGCGTTGCTCTTTAAAGGCTTGAGAACCAAGAAAACTAAATATAAGGGTGGTAATGAAGAGCAGAATCCCGCTTCCCCAATGAATGGCTCTAAGAACATAATCGAAACTCACGGCAGTATCGAGAAGTCCTTCGGGCATGGGTTTAGCAAAGAAAACCAGCACAATGCCAGCAATAATCTGAATGAGAAATAACCCTGCTATTATTTTGCTTAGTGGGGGCATCCAGCGATATTGCCAATTTTCATCACGTGTTTTCCACACACTAAGGTTGCGGGTAATGCCGAAGAGAAAGAGCAAACCAGCCGAGCCAAAAGTAATCCAACGGTAGTTAGGCACTTGAGGGGCAGGGGCAGATCCGGCAATATGGCAGTGCAAACAGGCATCTTCTTCGGGTGTGGGGAGGTAAAGTTCTTCCCCTTGGTGGTAGGTGCTCATTTCGGTGCTGACCACCATCGAAAATGCAATTGCAAAAGCCACAATGATGATGCCCAATATAAGCATTTGGTGAGAGAGTTTGTTCATAAGCTATCTCCAGAACGTACATTAATGAGGTTGGGGGTTATTTTACGCTAATTGCCTCAATTTGCACTATGACCTTCTGCTTAAAGATTATATATACTTTCACCATTTTATAGTTCCTAGGTTCGATTTGCTCTATTTTCCCCCTACTGGATAGATTGCCCCCGTACCGCAAGATTTATCTTGCATCTGAAAAACTGCGACATAAATGTCACGTTAAGTAGGAGACGCACGTCTGCCCATTAATGGGGCACAAGCTTAAACCCAAGAGCGTCTCTCTTTATCCAATCAAAAAAAATCCCGACAAATTAGTTCTGTCAGGGTAATTACAAACGAACCAGATGTTTTAGGTTATAACAGCTAAATAATTTTAAAAGCTACTCTGTTTCTTCCATTATTTTTTGCTTCATAAAGTGCCTGATCTGCGGCATCTATCAAATCTTCTGGTTTTGTTTTAGAGGAGGGAATTATATAAGAAATGCCAAAACTTAAGGTGACTGCTTTGATGGGGGTAGATTCTTTTTTGAAAAAAGAAAGGGTTTTGAGTTCTGCCTGTATGGATTTTACAATTGCTTCTGCTCCTTTTTCCCCTGTGTTTGGTAAAAGGATGACAAATTCTTCACCACCATATCGTGCAATAATATCTCTTGGGCGTTTGCTTGCCTGACTGATAACTTGGGCAACTTGATAAAGACATTCATCTCCCATTAGGTGACCGTAGGAGTCGTTAAATTCTTTAAAATAATCAATATCACACATAATCAAGCTCAACTTTTTCCTCGTTCGTGATAGTTCTTTCCATTCTTTTTCCAGAGATGTATAAAAATGTCGGCGGTTAGAAATTTGTGTTAGGTCGTCTATTAAAGTTAAGCGTTCAAGCTCGAAACTTGCCTGCTTTAATGCTTTTTCGTTTTTTTTACGCTCTGTAATGTCCTGAACGAGTGAGGCAACGCCTATGATTTCTCCCTCTGGGCTAACGAGAGGAGTATTATGCCATTCGCAATAGATGACTTGACCATCGTTGGTGATATTTTCATTTGAACCGCGAACCCCGCCTTTTTCTTTTAGCAATTGCTCCCAGATTTTTTCTACTTCTGTATAAGCTGTTTCAGGTACTATAAATTGGGCGTGTTGCCCGACGGCTTCTTCTTTTTTATAGCCAAAAATTCTTTCGGCACCTAGATTCCATTCAGTTACCTCAAAATTCAAATTCCACTCAACTACGGCTAAAATTGTCTGCTCAACATGAAGGGAGAGTCGTTGTTGCGATTCGCGCAAATCTTCTTCAGCATGTTGTCGTTCTACAACTTCATATGTGAGGCGTGTATTGGCTCTTAAAATTTCATTTATTCGTTCTGCCACACGATCTTCGAGAGTCTCAATTGACTTGTGTAATTGAAGCATCATTTTGTTAAATACATTAGCTAAAGTGCCAATTTCATCATTACGGTTCAAAGAAATTCTCTGTGTCAGGTCTCCAGCGGTTGCGCGTTTGGCAATGGTAATCAGCGTTATTAAAGGAGTTACAATATTGCCCGTAACCCGAAAGACAACCAAAACAGTAATAATTATTGCAAGAAGCGTGATGCTCAAAATAATACTGATATTTTGATACGTCTTTGCAAATGCTTCTGCTTCGCTTTGTTCGGCGAGTAATGCAACTTCTAAATCTGAAACCCAACGATAAACACCTAATACAGAAACGGGGGGATCTTGATAGTTAGGATAAGTTCCATAACCATTATTCTTTTTGTGAAGAGCCTCTTCAACCCCCCAAGTAAATACTTTTTCTCTTTCTTCATTTGACATATAGCGCGCTTCGGTTAGGATAATATGATCCGCATTGACCAAGTAAGTTTCACCTGTATCTCCAAGGCCTACACGCTCGAGCATAAATTCATTGAAGGTTTCTAATGTCGCAGTTCCTGCAAGAACTCCATATAAATGGTCATCCCCATCGTAAAGAGGGACCGCCGCAAAGATAACAATTTCTTCATATAATGGAGAATAAGAGGGGGCTTGCACAAAAGGCGCGTTTAAACTTTCTTGAAAAAAAAGAGCATCAGAGAAATCGTGGGCATCTCGTTTAGGATTTGTAGAGATGATTACTCTTCCCCTTTCATCAATAATGAAAATCTCGTCAAATTTATTTTCGTGTACCAATGCAACTTTTAGCGTGTCTTCTATCACTCCTCGCCAAGAAGCCGCCACAATTTCATTATGTTGGCTTCCAATCAATTCGGAGATATTGGCTCGAACACTGGGGTTTGCCACAACAAGCTCAAGATCAGATGATAGGGAATGAAACCAACTCAGAAGGTGCGTCTCTTTAAGGGCGGCTACAGAAGTTAATTGGTTAACAATTTGTGCACGGCTATTTTCATATTGCCCCCAAATAGTGATAATGCTAATACTGACTATGGGAATTAGCGTCAATGATAAAAGAGTAATTAATAAAGTTCGCCGCAAGCTACCCTGCTTGTAGCGTTTCTGAATCCCTAAAGTTTTCGTGCTATCTTTCTTCTTAATGGACATAATTTGTATAGATGCTTACTCTATGTAAAGTTTGCTGTACTCGGCGGCAACACTGTGTAAAAACTTATGCTAAAGGGAACTATTCTATGTCACTGAGACACTGATCAGCTTTTTGAGCGATTTGGGCTAATTCTAATTGAAGGTCAAATTTCTCTCCATCTTCTTTCCACGTATTTAGCAAAAATTCTGCCGCTTCCCCTTCTGAAACACAAGGAAAAAATCCGGGATGCATCGCATCGTCTAAACTATCTACATATTCTGTTTCAGCAAGAAAAACACCCCAAAAAGGATCGTTGATCCGTTGAAGCTCAACCGCCAAAGACTTGACTTGTGTGAGTGCTCTACGTGAATACACTCTTTGCCCTTGCTCGGTAGTTAACCATTTAAGTAACTCCCAAGCCTCTTCTGGATGTTCAGTTTCTTGATTGATTCCCCAGCCCATCCACATAATAACACCTTTATGCCCACCTGGTCCTGTAGAGAGTGGAACAACAGTCCACTTCAGCCCTGGAACTATATTAAAGGCTTCCTGATACCAAGGTCCCCAATAATGCCCAGATATAGCCAGCTTACCTTCTTTAAATAAGGTGTCGTTTCCGCCAACTGCGTCTATAACCTCGGCTGATGGAGCAACATGATATTTATGAACTAAATCGCGTGTAAATTCCCAAGCCTGCAGCGCATTTTGGCTATTCAAATAGCCTATAGTTGTTGTCGCTTCTGAATCGATGGCATGAGCGTCAAAAGAATAGAGGATATTTTCAAAGCCTCGGAACCAGGCTACTGAGCCTTCACCACCCCAATAGGGGACAGCGGTGCCGTACTGTACGATATTATCAGAATCAAAATCAGGGCTATTTGCATTATTGCCATTTTCATCAAGTGTTAGCGCAAGTGCTATCTCAAGATACTCGTCGTAAGTCCAGCCCTCCTCTGGTAGGGGAATTCCCGCCTCTTCAAATAAGCCTGTATTGATATATATTGCTGATGTGCTGAAATCTTTATTGATAGCACGCGGCACGCCTTGATAATGCCCCGCTTTCCAGACACTTTCAAAATATATCTTTTCAGGGTCAAAATTAGGGTCTGCTTCAATGAAAGGAGTTAGATCAGCCAAACCTCCAGATTCTGTATAGATAGGGATATAAACAGATTCCACTGCAATCAGGTCAGATGCCGTGCCTGAACGTATCTGCTCAAGTCGAAGGGCATCAGCCCCAAAACTTAATTGGTCTGCGAAGAGAACTTCAATGCAGGGATGAGCCAAATTAAAAGCAGTGATAATTTCAGCTCTGGCTTCTAAGGCTTCATCCGTGTTTGACCAGTCATCCATGCTGATTTCAACGACACCGTCAGGACATATCTCTTGAATTGGATCGGGGGTATTGCTAGGGGGAGGGCTTTCAGAAGGCGTTACTAATACAGTTTCCTGCCCAATAATTGGAGTTCGCGTACAGGCAACCAGTATCAAAATTAGAAGTCCCCAGAATAACATATCTCTTTTTCTCATATTTGATCTACCCATTTAATTATGAATCAGCACGTCTTCACAAAAAAATCTAATAGTAGACTTTAAGTAAGTGATAGCTTGGTGTCCGAGATCTCCCAATTTTAGCTTTTTAGCAAAAAGCCAAAGTCTGGTGACTTTAGCCGCCCTTGCTACGAAAGACTTCTCACTTACTTTAGAGCCACTACTAAAAATCTTAGTGACTTAATTATATTGTACTTGATTATTACTACCAAAGGGTATATTCGGGGGAGATGTAACAGAGGTGACACTTTTGACGACAGATCGAGACTAAGGAAAATCTTGCATATCAACAGGAATTTCACCCTGCGAGACGACCGTGTCTCGGGTTTGCTTGGCGATATATAGGCTTAGTTGGGACCTTACAGAATAACACCTAATTCTATAGATACTGTTATGAAATCAGTATGGAAGTATCATAAAACTTCACAACAAAGACATGCAGGGCACAAAAAAACTTTGTGCTCTACATGTCTTTGCGATATATCTTTCGGGAAGTTGTCTTCAGACGCTCACTTAGTCTATTTCATCAATTAGAACCTTCCCCACCGGGTGAATTTCCAGCGGGAAGCCCTAGAGCATCGCGCAACGCTTGTGTGGATACGCCTAACTGCGTAGCAACAGCTATGAGATCAGGTTTTCCCTGATTTAACTCCCCGAAAGCGGCTTTCAGTGCTTCTTCAGTAACCCCCAACTTTGCAGAGGCTGCTACAAAATCGAGTTGCAGATTTTGTCCTTGCTGATTATTATTTTGCTCAGCCTCTCCATCAGTGTTTTTTTCATTCGATGATGTTGGGATTGAAGATACAGATTCTGAAGCCACATTTGGCAGACCTGCATAATCAGCTTCATAGCGAATGACACGGAAGACTTGTTCTCCAAAATCATAATGCCAAACAATCTCCCCAGCGGGTGTGACCTCAAAAAAGACACCATCCGTACCATTGCAAATTAGTGTATTTCCATTGCTAAGGCGTTGTGCGCCAGATATATGGTCGGCATAAAAGTCTGAGGGGGTATCGGCTATATAAGTCCATATTGGCGTAACGGGGGCATAAGCTGTGCCAGAGAGAGAGTAACTCCCATCAGCATTAAGTGGCAGTACGATTTCGTCAACAGATGAATAAGCACGCATTCGTTGGTCGCCATTATTGAAAACTAGGATATTACCTGCACCCGGTATTCCAGGTGGAATCCATTGTGCGTCATGTTGGGTATAAAGTTTCTGGTCACTGGCACTGCCTGCATCATACGTCTGTGGGTTTCCCCAGCGATAGAGTAAATCTCCTGCTGTGCCAGCCGCTGTTTCAGTTGTTGTAGCGTGGTTAATAATCCAGATTTCACTAAAGCCATGCACGCTGAGCAAGATTTGATCAAGCTCGGCATTATAGTCAATCGAATTGGTATGGTTCCAATCTGCAGCGGCTTTGCGGGTGGTGTGATTTACATCAACCAACTCTGGGTGCTCGCTAACAGTGCCATAATTATCTTTGCTGGCATCATAATCTTGCACCAGATGATCCCAAAGATGCCATTCCCAAATAATGGTGTTGTTGGCTGGGTTCAGCTCAATGATGTGGTCGGGCCAGAGTTCACCTTCGCTCAGCAAGCTCGGGTCACGTCCGGCGGCGATCGCATCCGCTTGAGATTTAAGTTCCCAAGCAATCATCAGGATATTGCCATTTGGCATTTGCTCTACATCATGGTGTTGTTGCACATAATCATCCGCATATTGATATGACCACACAACCGATCCGTCTGGTGCAATTTCTTCGACAATTCCACCTGCGCCGCCGGCACTGAAATGCGTGTTTTTTATTGAGCCTGTACGCAGTAAATTTCCATTTTCGAGCAAATAAACGGCGTTTCCAGGTGTATACGCACTCTCCCAAGTTTTCAGCGCATTGCCATCCGCATCCATCAAATAAGTTGTTTTAGAGCGGATTGGCGAGAAAAGATACGAGACACTGCCTGCATTTTGAGTTGGATTGAAGATTTCGGACGGTGCTGTATCGGGCGTGGATACTACATTCTCGGCTACAGCCACTTCTATTTCTTGGACAGGAATCGACCGCTCTTGTGTTGAACAGGCTCCCGTTAAAATAGCAACGAGCGTTAGTAAACTTAGTAGAAATATTCTTCTTTTTTTCATTATTATTCCTCTGTTGATGTGCCTAATACAATAAGTCTGACCATGATACCAACTTCATCACTGATCGCAGTTACGCTTAATCTTGTAAAAAACTTTGTCTTGCTGTTTATAATCTTCTCCTAATTTAAAAAAATGGGAAGAGAACTCTTCCCCTGTGTTGACTACAGTATAGAAAAAAGATATTCAGAAGTTGTTTAGAAGCTGTTGGCTTTTCTTTAGTTTTTAAAACAAAAGTGGTTGCCTTCCTAAAGAAAGCAACCACTTATAGAGTTTATAGATTTAACTTATGGCTGGCTTGTAACGCCAAGAGCTTCCATAAGCACTTCTTCGCTGATGCCGAGTGTTGCGGCGACAACTGCAAAATCTGGAGCATCTTGACCGGGTTCACCCAATGCGGCTTTCAATGCATCTTCGGTAATGCCAAGCTCTGTAGCCGCAGAGACGAGATCAAGTTCACCTCCACCTTCCTGTGAGTCTGCTCCGTCAACAGTTGGCACATCGCCACCTTCCATCGACTCTATCTCTACATCGGATAGAAGCAATGTTGAGGGATCATCACCATCGGATGGTTCTGCCACACCGCCGCTGACACACAGCACATAGTTATACTGGCGCACTGCGTCCCCCTGCGGCCCGTGTCCAAATTCATACGTTTCTTCGCTTGGCACTTTGGGGTCGCTACGTTGTGCGCCCGCACCGTGTACATCTACCCAGCCGCCGTATTGTTCCTGATACCCAAGTGCCCGCCCGAAAGAGATGTAGGTAACTGCACCGACATTGCTGGGATAGCTGATTAGCGTGGTACCGCTCCAATATGCACCGTAATCATCTTCACCGGCCTCGTTGATGATTTGGGTCATGTTAAACAATGGGTCAATTGCCGCACTGTCGGTGGTGTCCGGTGAGCGGCTGTAATCAACAAGGCTATGCAACTCTTTGATATTTGGCAAACGCCAATCATCTGAGTCACCTAAAGAAAGTGCTTCACAGTAGTTGAGTGCACTGTCGAAATCAAGCCCTTCACCGCTGTCATTTTGTGTCCAGGTCAAGCCTGTGGCGTTATCGGTGATGGAGTCATCGCCATTTTCAACGTAATCATTTTCGCCGTAGCCCTCACCACCGCGCACATACTGCGCGAAGTAGCCGCCCGCTGGTGTAGCGTCGAGACCGTAGCATTTGATACGACCATCAGAAAAATTAAAGCCGAAGAAACAGCTTTGACCTTCATTCACTGTTGAAACGTAGATACTGCTGGTCAGCCACTGAGAATCGATCACACGGTTGCCGCCACTTTCGTCGCCATAGAGAAAGACGAAATAATCTTCATCAATTAGCGGCCATAATCCATCTACATCGCTGCTGCTTGCCATACTTGCATCCACACCGCTGAAGAGTGCCAGTGAGTAAAGTTCTTTGATCGTCGGCAAACGCCAGTCATCATAACCGGCAAAGGTGTAGGTTTCCAGTTCTTCCATGGCATCGGTGTAATATGTTTTATCGCCAGCATCCTGAATCCACATCAAACTGGTGTTGAGATCAGTGACCGTGCCGTCGCCATTATCTTGATAGGAAGGCTGTAAACCTTCGTACTGGGCATCTTGCCCGACAAAAACTTCACCACACTCTACCGCTTCGCTATCAGAAAGACACCAAGTTTGATCGGTATCAACGATAGTGTATGTATATTCGCTACTGGGTGTATCTTGAGGGCTGGTTGTGTCTTCAACAGTAGTCGGCAAGGTTTCCGTTGCGCTTTGTGTGCCGCAAGCAGAAAGACCAATAGCCAGGATAAGAAAAATTAAGAACGTTTTATTTTTTAACATAATATGCTCCTTTGCATATAAAATTTTTAACAGTGGAAGTATAAAAAAAAGATATTCAGAAGTTGTTAAGATTATATTGCAATTTAGTTTAACTTCTTCTAGTGTGTATCGCATCTACTAAAATTCACTTGCTAAACGGGCAGCCCCCAAGAATTTTGCTGATCAAAAAAGGTGCAATACACTTCATTCCTAAAGCAAAAGCGGGGAACTTTATTTTTACAAACCCTTAGGAATGGGATTCAAATGACTTATACATTTGAAGCATACCTCACTCAAACTTTGCCTTATTAATGGATAAATTATTTTTTCCTAAGTCCTTAGGGCTGATTTGTTGGTGGCTCCCCACCACCATTCGGCAATGAGAGACCTAAAGCGGCAATCAACGCTTCTTCGGTCACGCCGAGTGTTGCGGCAGTAACGGCAAGGTCTGGCGGAGGGGACCCCAGAGCAGTTTTTAACTCAGATTCGGATACGCCCAATACTGCGGCGGCGGATGCAAGATCGATCTCGGGACGCTCTTGTCCATCGGCTTGGTTCGGTGCCTTATCAATCTGCCCGCTGGCGAGCTGGGTCATCGTCCCTGAGGGTGCTTCCGAGGGGTTTCCTGCGATATTAATCGTAGTACTGCTATCACCCACACAGCGAACGTAGTTATCAACTCGGATGGCATCACCTTGGGGTCCGTGCCCTGTTGGGTAATCAGATGCACTGCCCGTTTTGGGGTCACTGCGTTGTGCGCCTGCACCGTGAACATCCATCCATTTCCCATTCATATTGCCCATCGAGCGACCCAAATTAACATAAGATGCGTTTCCGCTAGAGCGAAGGCTACTATGCGTCGTGCTACTCCAAAAAGCGGGATAATCATCCTGCCCAGCTTCATTTATGATACTCGAGACATTAAAGATAGGGTCAATTGCAGCGGAGTTAGATGTATCTGGCGAACGGCTGTAATCAACAATACTCTGCAATTCTTTCACATTGGGCAAACGCCAATCGGTTGAATCTGCGTAATCAAGGTTCTCACAATAATTTAGTGCGCTTTCCCAGTCCATTCCAGCACCACTATCATTTTTCATCCAGGTCAAACCAGTTGCGTTATCGCTAATAGTGCCAACTTGTTCTGAACCTGTCGAAGGATTATCTGTAAAAGCATTTTCTCCATAAACGGTATTGCCACGCACATAGATCACGAAGAAAGTTTTTTCACTGCCACGCATAGCACCTGTGCCATAACCTTTAATGCGTCCATCTGCAAAGTTGACACCAAACATAGTTTCGTTACCGTTCATTGTGGTGCTAACGTACTTCGTACTGGTCGCCCATTGCGAGTCAATTATACGTTCGCCCGCGTTTTCATCGCCATATTCAAAGTTAAAATAATCGGTATCAATAAATGGAATCAGTACCGAGGTATCAGGTCCGCTGGGGTCTAAACCATCAAATTGGATGAGAGAATAAAGCTCTTTTACGGTAGGAAGCCTCCAGTCTGAGTACCCAGCTAGGGTCACGTTCGATGCGCCTGCTACTGCTTGACTATAAGTCATCTTTGCGCCGGGGTCCTGTTGCCACATCAGCCCCGTCACGTTATCCGTAATAGTTCCATCAGAATTATTCGTGTAACTGGGCTGGCTTCCGTTATATTGAGCATCCTGCCCGGAGAAAGACGTCCCAGCGTCTGGACAAGCGACTTGGCTCTGGGCATCATAACAATTGCCTTGGTCGGTATCTACAATGGGATAGCTGAGCGAGGCACTAGCCTGCGTACTTGGTGGAATCGGCTCTGTCTGCGCAACAGGCACACTCTCTTGCGAAGATGCCGCGGGGGCTTGAGATTGCTCTGCTTCGACAGCGATGGTTTCGTTTTCGGGTTGCGTACCACAAGCGGAAAGTCCTATTGCGAGGACAAGAAAGATTAAAAAAAGTTTTTTGCTATACATGATTTGCTCCTTTTAAGAAATGGGGGAAAGATTTTCCCGTTCTAGAAAAAGAGTATAGAAAAAAGATGTTTAGAAGTTGTTTAGAGAGTGTTTGGATTGTGAGTAGATAATAAAGCCCCCGTTCTTTTTAAGCTTTGATGATTTTCATTTGTGAAACTCTCCCCACTCGGCTCTATAAATTTCCTTCTCTTTATCTGACAAAAAGCTGGCTTCAATGGCATTGAGATTGAGTTGCCATAATTCATCCCAAGAAAAGCCTTGCTTGGCGAGGAGCAGATATTCGCTAGTCAGGTCAGTGGAGAACATGGGCGGATCATCGCTGTTCACAGTGCAAAAAACGCCTGCGTTCACCAATTTCCGCATCTGATGTGGCTCATCAAGCGGCGTAATACCGAGCCTATAGTTACTATGCGGGCAGACTTCGAGCGGGGTTTGCGTCTCAGCCAGATATTTGAGCAATTTGGGGTCTTCAACAGAACGCACACCATGACCAATCCGTTCAACGTTTAAATCTTTGATTGCTCCCCAAACACTTTCTGCGCCTACCGTTTCACCTGCATGGGCGAGCAAGCGCAAACCTTGAGAACGGGCTTCATCGTAGACATCTATAAACAAATTAGGCGGGAAACCAACTTCTATACCGCCAAGTCCTAAGCCGATAAAGATGCCTTTTTCGTAGCCTTTTAAGATAAAGTCCAGCACAGGCTGGCTTGTCTCTGGTTCGTGACGAGCAATATCAGGAATAAATTTCATCTGAATATCATATTTTTCTTTACCTTGCTTAATCCCTTCTGCGAGAGCGGCAATCACTTCATCTTGTGGGAAACCCTTCACCATAAAGGATGCGCTCAGAAAAACTTCACAATATCGCACATTTTGCCGCGCCTGCTCTACAAGAAAACGCTCGAGCATAAAGGCAAAATCATCGGCAGTTTGCATACATTTTATTGCTTCACCATAAATTCTTAGAAAATGGTCAAAATCTCTAAAAGCATACATAGACCGCCATTCATCCAGCGTCTTAGCAGGAAGCGCAACTTTGTTACGCCGAGCCAATTCCCAAACAGTAGCAGCATCTGTTGCACCTTCGAGATGAACATGCAATTCAAATTTTGGCATCGCCCGAAGACGATTGGCCATCTCATCAGAGATGGGAGTGTTTTCGTAGATATTGGTCATTGAAGCTCCTGAATTTTTCTCAGGTTAATTTTCTCATCACCCATTCAATCGGACCGCGCTGATAACGCTTACGCCAAAGGTAAGAAAACAGGATTGAGAGAAGAGAAAAAACAATGCCCATTGTAATGGCAAAAGACAAAATTTAGTTTTCTAAACGTCCGCTAGACTCCAAAACCCCCACGCCAAAACAACGTGAGAGACGTAAAGCGTGCGCGGAAGTTGTCCGTGTGAACGATGGGCGGAATCCGTTTGGCTTCGGGATAACGAAACGTGATTTCGAGACAGAGCAAAATGATGGTGAGGGTAGTTACTAGAGGGGTATCAAAGAGTATGCCGATTTCTTCGGGGAGACTTTTGATGAAAATCGCAGAGAGGCTTCCAGCAATAGCCACAATCAAAAAACTGATCGTAAAAAGTTTTTTCTTCAATGTTGGGCTGTGCCGATGAGATTTTTAAATATATAAAGAGAGGGTTTTAACAAGATTGTCTTTGAATTAGTTTATGGGTTGATATACAAAGTCCGCTTAAATCGGACTTCCTATTATTAGACCTCTTGCATAAGTGCTCTAGCCGCCGTCCTCGGCGGCGTGTTTTAGAGAAGCCTGCGCCGTCCTCGGCGCAGGGAGAGAAAACAGGCTTTTGCAAGAGGTCTATTAGCCGAGAATTTATTTTCTCGCTTTTTCATTTTAAGCACTGTTCAGAAAATCAAACTGCTATTGAATAAGATCCAATCAAAACATCAGCAGATATGCCTAAGTTTATATTTAATTTTCGTATCATTCTCAACGTCAATGGTCGTTTTCGATTTAATACTTCTGAAACCCTTGCTCTAGTTCCAATATACGGTTCTAAATCTTTACGAGATAACCCCCGACTCTCCATATAATAATTTAACGCTTCAATCGGATCTGGGGCTGGAATACTATAATGTTTATCTTCATAAACCTCAACCAGCGTAACCAAAATATCAAGCCGATCTCCTTCTGGCGTGCCGGGAGAAGCATCAAAAATCTTTTCGATTTTAGCTAAGGCATCTTCGTAATCTTCTTCTGTTTTTATGGGGCGGATATTCATAGGATTTCTCTCTATCTAAATCGTGGTTGCGTCTATTTTGTCATATTCTGCATGTGTGCCAACAAAGCGGATATAAACAACACCAAACTCATAACTTATCACAACAATTATTCGATAATGATTCCCTTTGATGTTAAAAACCGCTCGGTTATTGGGGAGAATACTGACACTGCGATATATCGCTTTTATCTCTGCTAGCGATGACCACTCAGCTCGTTTTGTCTCGGAATACCAAGATTGCAACGCTTCTTTGGCATCACTATGGTTTTTCCACAATTCTCTGAGGGCTTTACGGGAGATAATTCGCATATATATATTATACTTTGCTCCCGTGTCGGGAGCAAAGGGTGTTTTTTGGGAATTTCATATACTTTCGTGGTAACGAGATTAAAATCTCTGCTTACTCCCACTCAATAGTCGCCGGTGGTTTGCTCGTAATATCATACACCACCCGATTAATCCCTTCCACCTCGTTCACGATGCGGCTTGAAATGCGCCCCAAGATCTCATGCGGGATATGCGTCCACGCGGCGGTCATAAAATCTTCGGTTGTGACAGCGCGGATGGCAACCGCCTCCTCATAAGTCCGTTGGTCGCCCATCACGCCCACCGAACGGACATTGAGCATAACGGCGAAGGCTTGCGATGTCTCCGCTCCCTTGCCGATCATGCCGGCATTGTGTAACTCCTCGCGCAAAATCGCATCCGCTTTACGCAAACGCACCACTCTCGGCTTCGTCACCTCGCCCAAACAGCGGATTGTTAACCCAGGTCCGGGGAAAGGTTGCCGCCAAACCAGCTCCTCCGCCAGCCCCAATGCCTCGCCCACCGCACGCACTTCATCTTTGAATAAATAGCGCAAAGGCTCAACCAGCGCAAACTCCATATCCTCCGGCAAACCGCCCACATTATGATGACTCTTGATTTTCTCTGCCTTATTTCTATCTGGCGCAGAAGATTCGACCACATCGGGATAAATAGTCCCCTGTACTAAAAACTTTGGCTGACCAAGTGACTTTGCCTGCTCCTCAAATATCCGAATGAATTTCTCGCCCACAATTCTGCGTTTTTTCTCTGGATCGGTGACGCCAACCAGCGCGCCCAAAAATTCATCTTCTGCGTCCACGGCGATTAATTCTGCGCCGAGATGTTCGCGGAATGCGGATATAACGCCCGCCGATTCATTTTCTCTCATCAGCCCTGTATCTACATATACGGAGACGAGTTGATCACCGATTGCGCGATGCACCAACGCAGTTGCGACTGATGAATCTACCCCGCCACTAACAGCAGAGAGTACACGCGCGTTCCCAACTTGCTTACGGATTTCTTCAACTTTTGATTCGATGATAGACTCTGCTGTCCAATTCGGAGTTGCTTTGCAAATTTCTACCGCAAAACACCGCAATATCTCGCTCCCGCTGGGCGTGTGATGCACCTCAGGGTGAAATTGGACTCCATAATAATTGCGTTTTAAATCGCCCATTGCCGCGTGGGGGCTGTTATCCGATTTTGCGAGGGAGATAAATCCATCAGGTAGTCGCGTAATTCTGTCACCGTGTGACATGAGGGCAGTGAACTCATCGCTAACATCGCCGCCGGGGACGGCGGCTAGAGCAGGGGAGGAGACGCTTACCCCGCCGTCCTCGGCGGGGGCTTTAACAGAACCAAGCAGGGGGCTGGCAGATGTTATTTTAACGGTAGCCACCCCAAATTCACGTTCGCTCGAGGGGTCTACTTGCCCTCCCAAAGCATGGGTTAAGGCTTGCATCCCGTAGCAAATCCCCAGAATCGGGAGACCCGAATCTAAAATATATTGAGGAGCTTGGGGCGCGCCATCCGCGTAAACGGATGCGGGCCCGCCTGAAAAAATAAACCCTTTCGGCTGGATGGCGAGCACCTGCTCAGCGGGGGCATCGAAGGGGAAAAGCTCACAATAAACATTCTTTTCGCGCACACGACGAGCGATAATCTGGGCATATTGCGAGCCAAAATCGAGAATGGCCATGGAGTTTTTTGGCATGGGAAATTCCTGTGTAGGGGCGACCCGCTTGGGTCTAATCAAAGGGCTTTTTTTTAGCCGATATTTTGATAAGAATAAATATATCCTTGATAAGGACAAAGGGTCGCCCTTACAGATGAGAGTCACCCCGAAATCAAATGATAATGCAGATGCGGGAAATCTTGATAGTCCCCGCCATTGACGATGAGGCGGTAGCCTTTTTCTGCTAAATTCAATTCTTCGACCAAACTTTGTGCGGTGCTGACCACGTCTGAGAGAAAGGCGGTGTGATTTTCATTGAGGGCTTGAAAGTTGGGCAACTCTAGTTTTGGCATCAGTAAAATATGCACAGTGTAATCGGGTTTGGGGTGATAAAAAGCGAGTAGGGTATCTGTTTCGCGTAAACGTTTGATGGGAATCATAAAACTCATCCTAGAAAAAACTAGGCGGACGATGATGCGTCCGATGAATGTGTTGGTGAGGCGGTAGAGGATTTTCATTTATTGAAAACGCCGTAGGGGCGCAGCATGCTGCGCCCCTACGCCAATGAATAAAAATCAATCACAGAACACAATTTCATCATAATCAATAGACTTAAGGCAAGCCAAAGATTTTACAGGAACGCCTAATTTTTCAAGCTCCGCTCGTCCTTTTGAGTAACTCTTTTCAATTAATGTTCCCACGCCAACAATAGTTGCGCCTGCCAGTTCTGCTAAACGCACCAAACCCAAAATTGTCGCACCGCTGGCGAGAAAATCATCAATAATAAGCACTTTTTCACCGCTACCAAGATATTGGGGAGAAACAATTAGCTCAACCGTGCGCCCCTTTGTATGCGATGGGGCAAGTGTGAGAAAAACCTGGTCGGGCATGGTAACAGGTTTACTTTTACGGGCGTAGACAACGGGCAAATCCATATATTTACCTGCCATCACTGCGGGAGCAATGCCAGAGATTTCAGCGGTCAGAATTTTCGTTGCGCCAATATCAGCGAAGAGCTTAGCAAATTCTTTGCCAGCTTCATCCATTAATTGTGCATCTACTTGGTGGTTAACGAATCCATCCACTTTTAGGATGCCATTACCGAGGTATTCACCTTCGGCTTGAATACGATCTTTAAGTGCTTGCACAGGGGAGTCTCCTTATTTTCTGAAGACCTGCCAGGTTTTAGTGAATATCAATAAATTGGGGTGTTGACCTTTCATTGCATATTCTTGTCGAAAAAATATCAATTAAAACCTAATAGGTCTCTAACTGAACTCAACTAGACAACTTTAGGGCGTATTGTACAACGCAACTCGTCTCTTGTGTTAGAATTCGCACCATGAAAGAGAAAAAAAAAACTTTATTATTGGCATCTCAATCTCCGCGGCGAAGAGCGTTAATTACTTTACTCGGTATAGATTTTGATGTTGCATCTGCTGATGTAGATGAGCGTGTTTTGCCCAATGAAACGCCCGCAGATTATGTGACGCGATTGGCAGAGGCGAAGGCACGGGCTTTCCCCCCTCTAGCTCCCCCCGAAGAGGGGAGTCCCAATTCCTTCCCCCTTCGGGGGAAGGCTAGGATGGGGGTGGTTATCGGCTCTGACACAGCCGTGGTAGATGCTGGGGAAATCCTCGGAAAGCCTCGGGACACGCGCGAAGCGGAACTGATGTTAGGTCAACTGCGTGGGCGCACGCATCAGGTTTATACCGCCATTGCCATTTACGATGGGACATCCCAAAAAACATTTTCAGCATTATCTATTAGCGATGTCCCCATGCGAGATTATAGTGACGCAGAGATACAATCTTATATCGCGACAGGCGACCCGATGGACAAGGCGGGGGGATATGCGATCCAGCACCCTGATTTTCAACCAGTGCTGGGATTTACGGGATGCTTCGCGAGTGTGATGGGCTTGCCACTTTGCCATTTGGCGCAAATTTTGCGAAAAGCAGGCGTGCCAGTGGATGAAAAAATGCCCCAACTTTGTCAATCTTCTTTGAATTTTGCTTGTGAGGTTTCTGACACCATTTTGCATGAAAACGACATTGGAAATGAATAATGAAAAATAAAACTTATCAATTTTTGAGTATTTTTCTGGCTTTGGCATTTCTGCTAAGTGCTTGCTCTAGTGAAGGGACAGGTTCTAACCCCTTTGTAGAAGAGGAAGCAACTTCAAGTTTGCCTACTGCTAGTGTGACAGTTTCTTCTCCGCCCGATGCAAGTGCCGCTATGGGCATTTATCTTGAAGCTTATAAAGTAGAAAATTACGCAACAATGTACAGCATGTTGAGTACTTTAAGCAAAGATGCTATCTCAAGCGAAGATTTTACAGAACGACATAAAGAAGCACTAAATGAAATGAGCCTAACGGATATGGAGACAGAGATTCTTTCTTCGTTAATGAATCCTTATTCGGCAGAAGTTGCTTATAGAGTAGTTTATGAAACGGCTCTTGCTGGAAATTTAACAAGAGATATTGTAGCAAACCTGACCCTTGAAGATGGACAGTGGCATATTCAATGGGATGCAGGATTAATTATGCCCGAGTTGGTTGGTGGCAATAAATTAGTAATGGATTATCAAATCCCTTCTCGTGGCGATATGTATGAAAGAAACGATGAGCCTGTTGTTGCTCAAGCCGATGTGGTTGCTTTTGGGATTATTCCCGGGCAGATTAATATCAATAATCAAGGCTCATTACTTTTTGAGTTGAGTAAACTAACAGGAAGAACCACAGAAGAAATTAGGGCAAGTTATGCCAATGCAGGTGCTGATTGGTATATTCCTGTAGGGGAAACAACGGCAGATGAAGCCACGCGTATTTTAAATATGGGGTTGGGTGGTCTTTATGCAACGCCATACACGGCGCGTTATTATTTTGATGGTGGTATTGCACCCCAAACTGTAGGGTATATGATTTCTATTCCGCCTGAAGAAGTAGAAGAATACCAACGGCGTGGATATAGCGGCACTGAACGGGTAGGGTATGCTGGGATTGAAAAATGGGGAGAAGAATATCTCTCAGGCACACACGGCGGCTCTCTTTATGTGGTTAATCCCGATGGGCAAATTGTTACCCTTCTCTCAGAAAGCGACCCTGAACCTTCTTCTTCTTTGCAATTAACACTAGATAAAAATTTGCAAATAAATACTCAAAACGCAATTAGAGGGTTTAGTGGAGCAGCAGTTGTAATAGAACTTGAGACAGGGCGTATTCTCGCTATGGCTTCGTCACCAGATTTTAACCCCAATTATTTTGAGCCATCTAACCCTAATAATCAGGGATTGGTTGATATTCTTAATGATCCTGAGCAACCTTTGCTTAATCGCGCCACACAGGGACAATATCCGCTCGGCTCGGTTTTTAAAGTGATTCCCTTCTCCGCCGCGCTTTCTAGCGGCTTATATACAGCAGATACAACTTATGAATGTGGCTACGATTTTGTAGAATTGCCAGACCGCGTACTACACGATTGGACTTGGGAGCATTGTCAACAAGAAATCCAATACTCTTATGAAAATGACCCTGAAAATGCCTTAGATATATATTCTTGCTATACCAAGCCTAGCGGAGATTTGACATTATCCGAAAGTTTGATGCGATCTTGCAACCCCTATTATTGGCATATAGGACTAGATTTATTCTCATCTGGCAGAACCACAGATATTGGCGATATGGCACGTGCATTTGGGCTTGGTCAGGCTACTGGGATTGGCCAAGTGGCTGAAGCAGAAGGTTTAATTGAAGACCCTACAGACGCAATCCAAGCGGTAAATCAAGCTATTGGACAAGGAACTGTACTTGTTACTCCTTTACAGGTTGCTGTATTTATGGCGGCACTTGGCAATGGGGGCACACTTTACCGCCCTCAAATTATAGAAGAAATTCAACCGCTCACAGGTAGCCCAACGACAGTATTTAAACCTGAGGCGCGAGGCACATTACCCCTTTCCCCAGAATATCTTCAAGTTTTGCAAGATGCGATGATTAGCGTCGTAGAAGACAGACGCGGAACAGCTAACTTCCGCTTGCGTGGGTATAGCATCCCCACCGCCGCTAAAACAGGCACCGCCGAATCTGGCGATGGCCTACCCCACGCTTGGTTTGCTGGTTATACCATGGCAGAAGAAAACACAGGTTTACCCGATATAGCCATTGCCGTTGTTCTTGAAAATGCTGGCGAAGGCTCTGATTATGCCGCACCAGCATTTAGACGAATTGCTGAAACCTATTATTATGGAGGTCCTCGAGCGTTCTATTGGTATGAAAGTAATTATGGCGTTACCCAAACGCCCACGCCGCTCGGCGGAATCCCTACAAAGAAGCCATAAATGAGTGAAAAAACATATACTGGATTAGTTATAAAATCACAATCTGGGTTTTTTGATGTAAAAACAGAAGAAAACCTGATTTCGTGTCAGTTACGCGGACGCTTAAAGCAAGGCAAACATAAAGGCGATATTCTCGCGGTCGGCGACCGTGTTCTCATCAGTATTTTTCCTGAGGGGACAGGAATGATAGAAGAAGTACTCCCCAGAGAAAGAGCCATCGTGCGCATGGACCCGCGTCCACGCGGCGTATATAAACAAATCTTGCTCGCAAACCCAGACCAAGCAGTTTTTGTCTTTGCTTGCACCAATCCTAAACCACGTTTACGAATGCTAGATAGATTTCTCGTTATCGCCGAGCAACAAAATATCCCCGCGGTGATTGTTGCCAATAAAGTTGATTTACTCGGAGAAGAAAAAGCGAAGAAACTCTTTGGGCATTATGCAGAAATCGGTTATCAAGTGCTATACACCTCCGCTGAAAAAAATATAGGCGTAGACCTTCTACGCGGCACCCTCGAAGGCAAACTCTCTGCGCTGGCAGGACCTTCTGGGGTAGGAAAATCGAGCCTAATGAACACCATGCAACCAGGGTTGGGTTTAGAAGTTGAAGAAATCAGCCAATCGCTCAATCGTGGTAAACATACAACCAACTACCGCCAACTTCTCCCCCTTAAAGGTGGTGGCTATGTTGCCGATACCCCTGGCTGGAAATCCCTCGCCCTCTGGGATACAGAACCCGAAGAACTCGATGGTTACTTCCCCGAAATCGCCATTCTCGTTCCACAATGTCGTTTCAACGACTGCTCCCACGTCCACGAGCCGGGGTGCGCCGTGCTAAAAGCTGTAAATAATGGGCAACTACACCAGCAACGCTTCGAATCTTTCTTACGAATGCGAGATGGATTATCAAATAAAAGATAAATACTGTAGGGATAGGTCTCGCACCTATCCCATAAAAACCAATGAAAGAAAACTGGAATTTACTTGGACACAACTGGGCAGTGGATATGCTCCGTCAGCACGTCTCCAACGGGACTCAACGTCACGCCTATCTATTTACTGGATCGCGCGCGGTGGGACGCAGGTCGCTGGCTTTAGCATTTGCGCGTGCCTTAACTTGTGTGCAACCCCCTGCCCCTGGCGCATTTTGTGGAAGTTGTCGTGAGTGCCGTCAAATAGCAAAGATGCAACATCCCGACCTCAGCATCATCCAAGCTGAAAAAGAAGGCGGAATGTTAAAAGTAGAGCAAATTCGTGAATTACGAAAAAGTGTTTTACTTGCCCCCTATCAGGCAAAATATAAAATCATCCTTTTACTTCGTTTTCAAGAAGCAAACCCCAGTTCAGCAAATGCACTCTTAAAAACCCTAGAAGAAGCCCCCAGTAAAGTGATTCTTCTTCTCACAGCCGATAATGCCGAGCAACTTTTACCCACCATTGTCTCACGCTGTGAAGTTTTGCGTCTGCGCCCAGTCCCAACGCCAAAACTAGAAACATATCTCCGCGAAAAAGGTGCCGATGAAAATAAAGCTGAATTCCTAGCTCACCTTTCCTCGGGCAGACCAGGATATGCATTATCTTTACTTCAAGATGAAACCGAACTCGAACTTCGCCGCGAGACAATAGAAGAATTCAAAATGCTCCTTTCTGCATCTCGTGTGAAAAAGTTTGATTATGCTCAAAAATTATCGAAAGATAAAGAAGAATTTCGTGCCACACTCCTTCTCTGGCTCTCTCTTTGGCGAGATGTAATGCTCTACAGCGCGGGGGATAAAAAAAGCATTGTCAATATAGACCAACGCGAACTAATAGATATTTTATCGGTACAACTCAGTTTTAGTGAAGCAAAAAGACTACTTGAAAGTGCCGAAAAAGGGATTGGACAACTCAAGCGCAATGTCAACGCACGTTTATTGGCAGAGAATATCTTGCTAGATTTTCCGAAAAATTAGTTCCCCCTTCCGCGCTCATCATTTACCATTAAATCAAGTAACTCCCCCATACACAAAATCACAGTTGAAAACGACCTATCTCTATCATACTAACACACAGAGTTCACAGAGAAAATTTTTTAATGCTGAGAAAAATACTAAATCTCCATATTTCTCTGTGTTCTCTGCGTTGAGTTTCATGTTGAGCCAGTTATCTTTACACACTACACCCACAAGTAAATCTTAAAATCTATTCTTTCTCGTTCATTGAAAATAACCCCTTCTGCTTCAAGCAATTCTCTTTGTCGTAATGCGTTAGGGCGTGCGCTAATTTTTCCTTGTGCGTTAACAACCCGCCACCAAGGCACATCATCAGGAGATTTAGCCATAGCACCGCCCACCCAGCGCGCCCCAAAGGCGTTGTAAGATTTTTCCTTCTCTACACTAGGTGCGGCAATCATTTTGGCAATGCGCCCATAAGAACTAACTTTCCCTACAGGAATTTGGCGCACAACTTCCCAGACTTGGATGTTGTAATCGAGCACTTTTGGGGGTGAAGTAAATTGGGGCATATTTTTCTGTTGTGTAATACTTTTACTACGTATATTTTACGGGTTTTTACCACTCCCACGCTTTAAGCCCTTTCATTTTTTCGTGTGCCGTCATATCCATTTTTAACGGCGTAATCGAAACATAGCCATCGTTAATTGCGCCAAAGTCAGTGTCGGGAAGCATTTCTCCAGTGGGGTGCTCGCCGCCAATCCAATAATAGGGGCGACCAAAAGGATCTGTTTTGCTAACTAACTCATCTAAATAAACGCGCTCACCTTGCTTGGTAATTTTGATTCCCTTGATTTCATCTAAGGGCAAATAGGGGATATTGGTACTTAATAAAAGGTCTTTTTGCAACCCATTCTCTATCACTTTTTGAGCAACACGCCGCGCAATTTCTCCTGCGGGTGCATAATCGTGTTCTTTTAATGTGCGGTCTGTTTCTAAAGAAAAAGCTAACCCTGGTACACCGCCAATTATCGCCTCCATCGCTGAGGTAACGGTACCTGAGTAGGTCACATCATCACCGATATTTGCATGGGGATTGATGCCACTCACGACCAAATCAACGGGAGCAGTTAACCCCAACAACGCAAGCGCAACACAATCGGAGGGTGCGCCGTCCGTGCTTAGGGCTGGTGTGCCATCAACCAGCGTTGTCTCATCTACACGCAGAGGGCGTCCTAAAGTCTTAACGTGCCCCGATGCCGACCAATTACGGTTGGGGGCAAGAATGGTAATATCTCCGAAAGATTTCATTGCCTGTGCTAGGGCGAGCAACCCCGGGGCGTGAACGCCATCGTCATTGGTGATTAGAATATGCATAAAAAGTCCTTATTTGAGGTAGTTTGAGAAAATTATTGCAAAATTATAGCACGTCATCTCGCGGTATAATCTTTCAAATGCTCACAGAACTAGAATTGAACGATATTATTCGTATGAAAAAAGTACATCCATGCGGCTCTTACGAGTGGGTAGTAACGCGCCTTGGGGCAGATATTGGGCTTGAGTGCCGAGGGTGCAAGCGGAAGATTATGCTAACGCGGCGGGAATTAGCGCGTAGGTTAAAACTAATCCTGCCTAAAGATAAAGAAGATGTTAATTAAGGCTAACCAAGCCCAAAAAGCGAGCGATGCGGCACTTCATCTTCTTTAGAATATCGCAAAAGCTCAAAAAAAAGGAGTAAAATATGGGGAGACTGTAGCCCTGTTTTAAGGAGTTATAATGAACCAGAAATGCAATGCTGAGCCAACACGTGTGTCGGTGTGTAGACGACAACTAGATGCATTAATGCAAGTGATGCACGAAATCAACTCGTCTCGAGGGCTAAAAGAGACTTTAGTAAAAGTACTTGATTTGGAGATTGAGCTAACAAACGCAGAGCGTGGCTTTATTATGCTTCTTGAAGAAAAGGGTACCTGTATGGTCGAAGCGGCGCGCAATATGGCACAAAAAAATTTAGATGAAAATGATTTTTCTATAAGCCAGACTATTGTTCGTAGTGTTATTGAAACAGGCAGAGCAATTTTAACCTCCGATGCACAAGAAGACCCCCGTTTTGAAGGAGAAAAGAGCGTTGTAGTGCATAACCTACGCTCTATTATGTGTGCGCCACTAAAGCTAAAAGAAAAAATAATTGGGGTCGTTTTGGTAGATAGCCGAGTGCGTAGTAATCTTTTTCAACCAAGTGATTTAGAAATGCTCTCGGCTTTTGGCAACCAAGCAACAGTTGCTATAGACAATGCACGGCTTTTAGATGGTCTAGAACAAGCGCACGAAGAGTTAATGATTGCTTATGATGAAACGCTAGAAGGTTGGGCATCTTTTATTGAGCTAAAAGATAAAGATACAGAGGGGCATACTCGAAGAGTAACCTATCTTACAGAGATGTTGGCAAAAAAAATGGGCATGGGTGGTGAAGATCTGGTACATATTAAGCGAGGCGCATTATTACACGATATTGGCAAAATGGGTGTTCCTGATCATATTTTAAAGAAGCCTGGCTCACTAAGTTCAGATGAACGTTTGATTATGGAAGTACACCCAGATTTAGCAAAAGACGTATTGGAAAAAATCAATTTTTTGCATCCATCTATAGACATTCCCTATAGCCACCATGAAAAATGGGACGGTACCGGCTATCCAAAAAACCTGAAGGGAAAAGAGATACCCATTGCCGCTCGCATTTTTGCCGTTGTAGATGTGTGGGATGCGCTGACATCAAAACGCATATATCGAGAACGCTCTTCCCCCAAAGAAGCGCGTGCGTTTATTCGTGCAGAGTCGGGCAAGCATTTTGACCCCGAAGTGGTGAAGCACTTTTTGGCATTGGGTGATATTCCCGTTCAAAAATAAGTGGATGGGACGCGCTGCGTGGTTAGCAAACGTATTCTTAACTTGCGTGCTGAATCCCTAGCGTGGCGCGTGGCGTAAACTTAACACGAAGTCCCCGTTCCCTTTGAAGGAACGGGGACTTCGTGTTTATATTGCGTTAAATTTTATTTCAATTACGTCTGTTTGCTTTCTAACTCTGCTCGCAAATTAATTTCACGCAACCCTTTTCGCACAATTAGCCCTACCGAAACGACAAAATAAGCAGACATGAGCGTGGCTTGCGCTAAATAGCCATATTGGGGAACGAGGAGGAAACTTAAGCCAATTTTGGCAATTCCCGTGAGTACCATCACCTTAAGTGGATAAGTCGGCATGCCTAGAGAGAGCAAAAGAGGACGATTCCAGTAGAGGATATTAGCTGTGCCGAAACCGATGAGCAAAATCAATGCGGCGGGAGTAGCAGGGGCGTATTCTGCACCATAGAAGAGGGTGATAAGCCATTCGCCTGCAATAAGAAGAAAGACTCCGACAGAAACTGTCCATAGAGCAGAAATAGCTGTAAGGCGTTTGAGGAGGGTTTTGAGCTTCTGCCAAGCACCTTCACCCACTGTTCGCGCTATCTCAGGGAAGGTAGTGGCAATGAAGGGGTTGATGGGCATCAAAATCAGATTGATGAGGGCAAGGGCGATTTTATAATAGCCTGCTGATATTTTCCCCATTTCGCCGGGGAGGAGAAAACCTAGCCAAAGCACTTCGGAGTCTCGGGTAATGAGATTCACTGTGCCACTGAAGTTACTCGCAAATGCAAAAGACCAGAATTCGCGTCGGGGCGGAAGCAAGTTGAAACGCGCGCGCATCCAGCCACGTCCTAGTAATTCGTTGGCACGGTGCAGACCCCAAAATCCTAGCGAAAGACCAAAGAATACTTTTCCTGCTAAGTAAGCGGTGAGAACGAGCCAAATATCGCCATCTGAAAAATAGGCGTAAGCGATGATGCTAAGGGTGATGATATTTTGACCTAATCCTATAAGGGCTTGGGAACGAAAATGGTTACTTAGTTGTAGTAGAGCGGCGGATGAGCCTGTGACAAAATTTGCGAGAAGTCCGAGCGCATAATAACGGATGAAGAGTGTTGCGGCGGGGTCTTTTATAATATATTCAGATGCGAGAGGGGCAAGGAGGTAGAGCAGAAGATAGGCTGTGATAGATGTAGCAGTTTCGGTAAATGCCCCAGCTTTAAGAATAGCAGAGGCGCGGTCTTTTCTATCGTTGGCCAGATACTCTCCGCCGTATTTAACAACCAATTCGCCAATACGAAATGAGAGCAAGCGATAAATAGAGGAGGCAAATGCCATGACCATGCCGAGCAAGCCAAACTCGGCTACACCCAAGAGCCGCGCGGCAAGGATGCTTTGAATCATGGCTAATCCCATGCCGATAGTGCTACTGCTAAAAAGATAGCTAGAGTTTTTTAGAATTCTGCGAAGGAGGGAGTCTTCTTGCCAGATGGAGATGATTTTTGAGAAGGGGGACATTTAAGGGCAGTGGGTTTGAAGGTTGAAAATTTTTCTTTCTGTTGTTTTTTAACGCGAATATCGCGAATAGGTGAATGACGCGAATAAAAGCTTTAAAGTATTAAAAAATCGTGCAATTCGTGCATTTTGCTATTTTTGCCACAAATCAATTTTTTCAAAGATATGCTCTTTATACCATTCAACTTCTTTCTCTAGCCCATCTTTTACTGTGGTTGTGGGGTTATAGCCCAAGACTTGACGTGCTTTTGTGATATTAGCATGCGTTTTGAGTTGGTCGCCGGGGCGTTTTGGCTTTGGCTCTATTTTTGCTTTTTTACCGATAATTTCTTCTACAATACGGATGCCTTCGCCTGTTGTAATTGCGATATCTGTTCCGATGTTGAAGATTTCTCCTTTGATTTTATCCAGTTTGTCTAGCGATGATACCAATCCGTCAACGATATCGCCAACGTAGGTATAGCTTCTCAGATGCTTTTCACTTCCATCATAAAGGGGGAAGGTTCTATCTTCAAGAATACTTGCAATTAATCTGGGGTAGAGTTTTTCAGGACGTTCGCGAGGTCCATAGACAGAAAAAAGTCTCATTGAGCAAGCGGGAAAATCTTCTTCACGTGCGGCGGCTAAAACTAATTGTTCTGCGGCAAGTTTGCTAACGCCATAATAAGACGTGGGCTTGGGTTCTGCTCTCTCATCACTGCTCGCATCTGCACCATAAACGGAAGAAGTGGAGATGTTGACAAATCCACGCAGAGATGTAGACTTTTTCGCGGCATCCAAGAGACGATGTGTTCCAATGATATTATTTTTTAGATACGCGTCAAAAGGCGTTGTTGCAGAAATCCCGGGCTGTGCGGCGAGGTGATAAATTACTTCTACGCCATTGAGTGCACCTTCAAACGCGGTGTTAAGGTCATCCTCCGCTAAGTTAAGGTGCAGAAATTCGCCCCCCTTGTCGGAGACTCTATTCTTGTTGAGCATTTTTTGTGCTCTCGAATAATAATCAGTGAGGCAATCAATGCCCAAGACTTCATGCCCCTCTGCAATAAGTCTCTCTGATAAGTGAGAGCCAATAAAACCAGCGGCACCTGTAATAAGATATTTTGCCATAAAAAACCTTGATTATCTACGAAGAAGCACGAAGTTTTTTATTTTAATGAACTTCGTGTATCTTCGTAGATTCTTTATTTAAAGTCCAAAAACCTTCTCATCTGCACGTGCGGCTTTTCCTAGAGCATTGCGAGTATCAACAACGAGTTGTGCTTTTTCTAAAATCTCATCATATTGGTATTCGCTATGATCAGTGATGATGACCACACAATCAGATTTGGCGACTGTGCCCAACATATCTGGCACGCTTTCCATTATTTCATCATTATGGGCTTTGAGGGTGGGGCAATAGGGGTCATGATAGCTAACCTCTGCACCTTTTTCTGCAAGTAAACCAATCACATC
Source organism: Anaerolineales bacterium (assembly GCA_016744335.1). Taxonomy (GTDB): domain Bacteria; phylum Chloroflexota; class Anaerolineae; order Anaerolineales; family Villigracilaceae; genus Desulfolinea. The sequence goes on along the minus strand of JADGEO010000004.1, from coordinate 61,418 downwards.
TAAAGCAGGTGATTCGCGTAAATCGTTCACATCAGGTTTGTAGGCAGCACCCAAAACAAGAACTTTGCTCCCGTTAATTGACTTTTTCTGAAAATTGAGTGCGTCTTGCACTTTTTGAACAACATAACGCGGCATTCCTGTATTGATTTCAGAAGCTAATTCGATAAAACGGGCATTGTAATTGACCGATTTTAACTTCCAAGATAAATAGAGAGGGTCAATGGGAATACAATGTCCGCCCAAGCCGGGACCAGGGGTGAACTTCATAAAGCCAAACGGTTTTGTTGCCGCGGCTTCAATTACTTCCCAAACATCTACGTCAAGCCTGTCGCACATAATGGCGAGTTCATTTACCAAGCCGATATTAATCATACGGAAGGTGTTTTCAAGCAATTTTGACATCTCTGCCGCTTCTGTAGATGAAACTGGCACAACGGTCTCTATCGCACCGCTGTACCATGCACAAGCAACCTCAGTGCAGGCTTCTGTGATTCCACCTAAAACTTTAGGCGTATTGATGGTCGTCCAATCTTCACGACCCGGGTCAACGCGTTCTGGCGAGAAGCTCAAGAAAAGGTCTTCGCCTACGGTTAATCCGCTTTTTTCGGTGAGCATGGGCAAAATAAACTCGCGGGTGGTGCCTGGGTATGTTGTTGATTCCAAGACCACGACCATGCCGGGGTGCATATATTTTGCTAAATCGGTGGTCGCTGTGTCTATATAAGACATATCGGGGTCACCCGTTTTTTTCAGAGGCGTTGGCACACAAATGCTTACAGCTTCAACATCTTTGATTGCCGAAAAATCAGTAGTGGCTTTTATTTTTCCACTTTTCACCAGTTTTGCTACGGCTTCTGTTTTAACATCGGGGATATAGCTTTCACCTTTATTCAATGCGTCAACTTTACTTACATCTGGGTCGATGCCGATAACGTCAAAGCCTGCTTCAGCAAAAACAACTGCAAGAGGTAAGCCAACATAGCCCAATCCTAAAACTGCCATACGGGCTTCTTTTTTTTCTAGTTTTTTGATTAGTTCTTTTTTCATTTTTTCTCCGAACATTTTTAGACCTGACAGGTTTCATAAAACATATTTACGAAAAACGCTTTCTTATCAGGTTGATTATGGTTGATAAAGATTGGTTTCTATTTATGATGGGATTTGTGCCCCAACCTGCAAATAAATAGGGGATAGACTTGCCGCGTCATCCGCGTTTTGACCTGACTTAGCGCTCGTGCTTTTAGCTTGATACCGCTCCCAAGCAATTTCTGCCAAAGAGGCAGGATTGCGCAGTGAATGCGCGGGTGAGCAGAGTTCTGCTAAGTCAATTTTAGCAATAATCTCACGCTCTTCGGCTGAGAGTTCTCCACAAATGAGCGTTGGTTCTTCTATAGATTCTACAAGTTCATCTATACGCATCACGCTGAGATTTTCTTCGGGTTCCCAGACCCCGGCATCAGACGCGTTATAGTAACCAACTGCCAAACGTCCGCGCCCAGCTTGTAGAAGGCAAGCAAGCCTCACCTCACGTGTGGCTACGGCGGTTGAGAGAATATCCAGTGTCGGGACGCCAATCAAAGGTAAAGAACGCGCGAGGGCGAGTCCTTTCATCAGAGATAACCCCACTCTTAGGCTGGTAAATGAGCCAGGACCAATAGCAACGCCCAGTGCGGTTACATCGTTCATTTTAGAATTTGTGCGTTTTAAGAGCGCGTCAATTTCTGGCGCGAGCGAAGTGGTGTGGCGTAATTTTCCGTACCATGAGCTTGCGCCAACAACTTGCGTACCATCATACAGTGCGATGCCGACTTGGGTGGTGGAGGTGTCTACTGCGAGTAACATAATTTTATAAAAATTGGGCGAACACTTTTTTGAGTGCGATTAAGTCTTCTGTTTTTTCTTGTAGAATTTGATAAACAGTTTCTCGTTCTATATCTAGATAATCGTGAACGAGCAGGTTACGAAAGCCAATCATTTTTATCCAGGTTTCTCGCAAGGATATAGAAAGATAGCCTTTTTCTTCTAAAATTGAGGGGATGTCGCTACTCCAGCGGGTTTCGCCTAAATCCATGTCGGCAACAATATGGTTACCGATATCTATAGTGGTTTCTATGGCTAATTGAAAGAAACGCTCTGCGCTTCCGTAGCGTTCGGGGTTTGATGTGAATTCTTCAAGAGAGTATTTTTGGAGAGATTGAAGAACTTTAATATATTCATTTAGTTTGCTGAGACGGCGTTCTATTACTTCGGGTCTAATTACCATCATTTAATAACCTCCGCTTAAAAGCCTCTCGTTGTACTTTTAAATAAGGATAAAAATCTTCATATTGCCGCATTATTAAAGAATAATAGCTATTTGCTTCAAAGTTTTTCTTTTTATATAAAATTTTGCGTTGTCGCACAACCTCGTATTTCATAAAAATATCGTTTGTGTTCATAAAGACCAAATCAACATGACAAAAACCGTGACGTGCTAATTCTGTGAGGATATCAAGTTGCTGGTTTTTAATGCCTTCTTCACCTTTTATGCCTAAATCTAAATCGCTTTCGGCATGCAGATTTCCAGATGCACCTGAACCAAAAAGATATACAACCTGAATTTTAGGGAATTGGCTAAATATCTCTAGCAGGGGACTTAAGTCACTGGGGTTTTTAGACATTTTTTTGATTCTTTGCATACAGGTAAGATAAATCTTTCGTCACAAAAAAATCAGCTTACGCCAAAAGCAGATTTGCGTAATTGATTAATCATATTTTGATAATACTTACCTTTTGCTGTGAGTTTTAAGCGGCGGTGTTCTTCATCTATATATTCGAGTTTGAGCCAAAGACGCTCTTTGGGCAAAATGCTTTCGATACGTTCGGGCCACTCAATAAGCAGTGAGCCAATTGCCAGCATTTCGTCTAAATCGAGCATTTCAGCTTCTGGCGCAGATTCTAGCCTGTAGGTATCGAGGTGGAAGAGTTGATTTTTATCTGCACGGCGGTACATATTAACAATAATAAAGGTTGGGCTACTAACGGGGTCTAGTGAACCCCAACCCTGAGCTACGCCCTGTACAAAAGTGGTTTTTCCCGCGCCCAAATCACCTTGTAGGCAAACGATATCGCCGATCTTGAGCATTGCGCCCAGACGCATCCCCATGCGCCGAGATTGCTCAGGGCTACGGGAAATAAAATCAATGGCGTTTGGGTCTAGGATTGGCATGGGGCGATTATACCTCACGGGGGAGGGAGGGCAAGGATGAGTAAGAAGATGAATTCAAGGTACAATTTTGTGAAAAACATTGCCTTGCATCAGTTTTTTTATCTATGCGTATATTTTTTTAAGATAGAAAAAAGAACGCAACAAATTCAAGAAAGAAATTGAGCCTACCCTGCTTCATAATTCTGGTTTTTGGGCTTTATATGAAAAATTCCACACCAAGATTTCATTAGCCGTCAAATTGGTCAACCAAGCAATAGAGATGGATTTTCCTTTTGAAACAGCGTTCTTTAATTCTTGGTATCTTGCGGCAGGATTAACTGACATTCTGAATGAGAAAGAGCAAAAAATCCTCTTTGAAGACAAGAAAATCAAAGCGGAAGATCTCGTAAAGCTAATACCACCTTCAGCTTTCAAGCCAACCGAAATCGGAGCTAAAACTTACTCAAAGACAATCTTTCTAAAATCTTCTCAGACAAATCATCCACACCCACATATTCAAAAATCTCATCCGTACAGCCTATCATCGAAGATGAAACTTTTTCTTCCGCTTTATGGCACAACCAAATCGGGATTTTGCGCTGATATGCAATACCAACTTCGATTAATCCGCCACGCAATTCGGGGTGATAAACAACAACCATCAAATCGCAATCTGCTAATTCATCACGCACAAAAGGCATAAAATCTTTGGGGGCGGTTAAGCCTGCTTCAACAATTTCATCTACCGCAACAAAGGGAATATGCCCCGTCGCGCGGATAGCCTCTTCAAGCTGAGAGACAATCGCTTCACGTTCCACATCTCCACGGGGGACTTTTAGGCTAAGGAAAATTCTCATAACTTTAGTCTATCACGAAAAACCTTGTCCCATTTTCTCATCCATGCTAGAATTGAAGCAGTTAAGGAAAAACTTAATTGCTATGAAAAAAGCTCAATTAATCAACTCCCTATCCCAAACCAAACTCCTTGCTGATGTACGCCGCATGGAAATTTTGCAATATCTGATGGCAAAACCAGCGACGCTGACGCATTTGGCGCAGAAGATGAGCAAGTCACCTGCGTGGGTGCGGCATCACGTTCAAATTCTGGCAGATGCCGACCTCATCGAGCAAGCTGAAACACGCGTGCGCGGCACGGTTACCGAGAAATTTTATCGTGCTAAAGCTGGGGCTTTTCTCATCCAAAAGATGATTTTGCCTCAAGGCGAACGTCCTACACTGCTTTTTGCGGGCAGTCACGATCTGGTTATCGAGGAAATTGCTAAAAAATTATCTCCCCATCTTGATATTATTTTGCATCCCGTTGGCTCGTTGGATGGATTAATCAATTTGCGACAGGGACTTTGCCATCTTAGCGGCGCGCATTTGTTGGATGCGAGCGGCGATTACAACACACCTTATTTGAGCCGACTTTTTCCACAGCGGAGCGTCCAGGTCGTAACGCTCGCACATCGGGTGCAAGGGCTGATGCTTGCACCAAAAAACCCACACGGGATTAAGAGATTGAACGACCTGATGCGTGACGATATTCGTTTTCTCAATCGAAATGCAGGCTCAGGAACGCGCATTTGGCTTGATGAAAAACTGCGAGAAAAAAATATCCCCGTTAACACAATCAACGGCTATGAAAAGACTTGCGCCACCCATACCGCCACCGCAGAAAGAATAAAAAATGGGGTTGCCGATGTCGCCATCGGTCTACAAGCCTCAGCGTTGCAATGCGAGCTTGATTTTATTCCCCTTTTTGAAGAACGCTTCGATATTATTGTTTCCGAAGAATATGCCGACATAGCCGCACCGCTTTTTGATGAAATCCAAACATCGGCTTTTCGTGCTTCGGCACGGTCGCTAACGGGCTATAAAGTTCGGCATAGCGGGGAGCAAATTATTTTTTAGGTATCACCATCCTTGCGAAGGTTTCTCCTTAATTGCTTTGAGAAAAAATCTGTTTTGCCAAACAATCCTTTTCACTCAAAAGCATCCTTCGCAAGGATTTTTTATTCAACATGCCCGATGTGCATTGCGCCTAGTAAATGTGTTGCACATCGGGTCTAGCAAAATATGCATATTTTGCCAAACTCAAACTGCAACGCATCCAAAAGCGGATGCAATGCACTTCTTCAAATTCATATAGGAACAACATGAAAAAAACACTCATCACCCTACTTCTTCTTAGCCTGGCAATTTCTGCCTGCGCCAGTGCCGCCCCATCCAACCCCAATATCATTCTCGCCACCACCACCAGCACCCAAGATTCGGGTCTGCTCGATTTTCTCGTTCCCATTTTTGAAGAGCAAAGTGGTTACACCGTTCAGACCATCGCAGTCGGCACCGGTGCCGCGCTCAAAATGGCAGAAGAAGGCAACGCAGATGTCCTCCTCGTCCACGCACCTCCTGCTGAACAAGAATTGATGGATGCGGGATTCGGGCTCGATCGCTTCCTTGTCATGCACAACGATTTTGTTTTGGTGGGACCTGCGGACGACCCCGCGGCGATTGGCTCTTTGCCCTCGGCTGGGGAAGCGTTAACCAGCATCTCCTCTGCCCAAGCTGAATTCGTCTCCCGCGGCGATGACTCGGGTACCCACAAAAAAGAACGTGCCATCTGGAGCAGTGTAGACCTTACCCCCGCGTGGGATGGCTATATTGAATCCGGTCAAGGCATGGGCGCAACCCTCATCATTGCCTCCGAGAAGCAAGCCTACACAATGACAGACCGCGCCACTTACCTCGCCAACCAAGATAATCTCGATTTAGAAATTCTGCTCGAAGGTGATGAAGTTTTGCTCAACGTCTACCACGTCATGACCGTTGAACCTGATAATTGGGAGAATATCAATTACGAAGGCGCGTTAGATTTCGCCAATTTTATAATTAGCGATGAAACTCAAGCCCTCATCAAAGAATTTGGGGTAGATAAGTATGGTCAACCACTCTTTTTCCCAGATGCGGATAAAACAGATGCCGATTTAGGGGTAGAATAGTATCCATTGTAAGGGCGGGTTTCAGACCCGCCCTTACGTGACATTGTCCCCCCCTTTACTTTCCACTTTTTATTCGCCCCATGTCCTTCCCCTACGAAATTCTTCAAATTACGATACTCTCCTTACAAATCTCCGCCATTGCGACGGGGATTAGCCTTTTAATTGGGCTACCACTTGGAACACTCCTTGCGTTGGGGAAGTTTTGGGGACGCTCATTTTTCTTAAGTGTGGTCAATACTGGCATGGGGCTTCCGCCTGTTGTAGTTGGTCTTTTTGTGGCGATGATGTTATGGCGGTCAGGTCCTTTCGGGGATATGAATTTAATTTATACTCCCACCGCAATCATTATTGCCCAAACGGTGATTTCTGCACCAGTGGTAATTGGATTAACCGCCGCGGCATTGCAGTCGCTTGATCCACGCTTGCGATTACAACTTTATGGGCTGGGCGCATCACGTTGGCAAATGATTTGGGCACTATGGCGTGAGGCGCGGCTTCCGCTTTTGGCGGCATTGATGGCGGGATTTGGCTCTGTCATCTCTGAAGTGGGCGCATCTATGATGGTGGGCGGAAATATCCGCAACCAAACACGCGTGTTGACAACGGCGATTGTGCTGGAAACAAGTAAAGGTAATTTTGAAATTGCAATGGCTTTGGGCGCATTGCTTTTAACTATTACCTTCTTGGTCAATTGGGCATTAACTTGGGTTCAGCAAAGGGGGGAAGATTAATGAATAAAGACCTAATCACTATCAAGAACTTACTCATAATACGCGGGAAAAAAGAAGTTTTGCGCGTGAAGAAATTATCTGTCCAACGCGGTGAAGTTCTTGCTGTGGTGGGTCCTAACGGTGCGGGGAAATCCACGCTACTGCTGACTTTGGCGCGCCTTCTGGAGCCTAATGCCGGGCAGATGTTATTTAACGGCACCCCAGCCCAAAACACGTCTGACACGGTGTATAGGCGCAAAATCGCGTTGGTGATGCAAGATCCGCTTTTATTTGATTTATCCGTTTATAAAAATGTCGCCCTGGGATTAGAGTTTCGCGGCGCGTCCAAATCTGAAATCCAAGAAAAAGTTCCGTTATGGTTGAAGAGATTGGGTGTAGCAGATTTAGCAGAGAGACGTGCTAAAAGACTTTCTGGGGGAGAAGCACAGCGGGTTTCTTTGGCGCGGGCTTTGGTTTTAGAGCCAGAATTATTATTATTAGACGAATCTTTTTCTGCACTAGACCCACCCACACGGGCAACACTTTTAGATGACTTAAAACCTTTGCTTAAGAACAGTAAGACAACAACACTTTTTGTGACGCACGATTTGCACGAAGCGAGAAAACTAGCAACACGCATGGCAGTAATTGTAAAAAATTCTTTGCGCCAAATTGGGTATGCAGACGAAATTTTTAATGCCCCCGTAGATGAAGATGTGGCCCACTTTTTAGGCAAAGATTAACTATGCTTAACATTAGAGTAGATAAAAAAACTTGCTACTGATTGCACGAATTTATCGGATTTTGATCTTAAGTAATCAGTGAATATCGATGAAATCAGTGGCTAAAACTTGAAATTTAGCCTTATTAGCACTTATTCATCAAGCTCAACACGTTGGATGGTTGTGGCAGGATTTGCCCAAGCCTTTTCTGCTTTTAGTGGTGCCGTTTTCTTCGCACGTATTTTATTGACCAAGTGTTTCACCATCACTGCTTGGCGAGGTCCCACACTAGCCCCCATTTCTTCGAGTATAGGCTCTATCCATGCTTGGTAGGAGCGAACACATAGATAAATTGGCTCTTCGTTCTGTTCAGATAAATCTGCCAAGAGACTCAGTAATTTTCCGTGTATATTTTCTACATTGGGGTGCACTAGTGGACGCAAGAATATCCCTTGAGAACCATAAATGACATCTATATAGGCTAATAATTCATCTGCCTGACATAGTAGCCCCCCAGAAGCAGTAGAGAAAGTTTCAATCGGTAGCAAAAGCGGCGGGATAATTTTATGCTCTAAATTCTGAATTGCTGTCAAATCGACATCTTTTTTCTTGCGCCAATGAGCAGAAAGATTGTCTGGAAGCGAGACTTCACTTAAATCCCAAATTTTCTGACGACTATAAACTGAAAAACCGCATTGACGTAGAGATTGAAAAAGAGGACTGTTTTCGTCAATTTCTGCGATAATTTGGTGCGCTTGCCAAGTTCCGGCATGGGCGGTTAGATGGTCAAGTAACGCCAATGGCGCACGAGCGGGGGAAAGATATGCCAGCCGCGCAAAATTCTCTTCAGCACGTTGAATGATTCCACCCAAGACTGTTCCCTCCTCTCCTTCATATACCGCCGTATAAATTCGGCGTTTTGGGTTTAGGTAAGAGATAAAACTGCCTGTGCTTAAGGGGTTCCCACGCGTTAGCGCGCGGCGACTATCTAAAGCGATGACTTTATCACGATAGCTAGGGAGTTTGGGAAGATCGAATAGTTCGAGGGTGCGAGGGGTCATTTAGGGGTGACAAGGGTGATAAAAGTGGTAAGAGTGGCAAAGGGTAGAAAGCCTCCGCTCCCTTGAAGGAAAGGGGTTCTTCTTGCTTATTTTTTTGCTAAGGTCAAAAAGTATTCGTGGAAACGTGTATCGCCTGTTAATTCGGGGTGAAAGGATGTTGCCAGCAGATGCCCTTCTTGCGCGGCGACAATTTTGCCATCTGCTAAAGTGACGAGGGCTTTGGTATCACCCGAAATAGTTTCAATAATAGGGGCACGAATAAAGACCGCATGGAAGGGGTTATCTATGCCAAAAGCCTCCACGTTTAAATCTGCTTCAAAGGAATCAACTTGTCTGCCGAAGGCATTTCTTTCTACGGTGATATTCATTAGATGAAGCAAAGGTTGCTCACGGTGCGCGTCTTTGGAAAGCAAGATGGCTCCCGCACAGGTGCCCCAGATTGCGTGACCAAGCCCAAATTCACGGATGGGTTCAAGCAGGTCAAAATCTACCATTAATTTGCCCATCGTGGTCGATTCGCCACCGGGGATAATGAGTCCATCCAAATCGTCCAGTTGCGCATGCAAACGGACTTCGGCTGTCTCTACGCCGAGTTTTGATAGCATTATAATATGCTCTGCAAATGCGCCCTGAAGGGCGAGTACACCAATTTTCATAATTATTTTGTAGGGGTGGGTCTCAGACCCACCCCTACAGACCCACCCCTACGGTAAAATTACCACCCGCGCCCGGCGAGTTTATCTTCTTCGGGCATGGTTGAGATATTGATACCGACCATTGCTTCGCCAAGGTTGCGGCTGATTTCTGCAAGCATTTCGGGATTATCATAATGCGTAACGGCTTTGACGATGGCATCGGCACGTTTGGCGGGGTCGCCAGATTTGAAAATGCCAGAGCCAACGAAAACGCCATCAACGCCCAGTTGCATCATCAGTGCGGCATCAGCGGGGGTGGCAATTCCGCCAGCGGCAAAGTTGACAACGGGCATTCTGCCGAGTTCGCGGGTTTCCATGAGCACATCAAAAGGTGCGCCAATTTCTTTGGCGAAGGTCATTACCTCTTCAATGGGCATATTTTGCAAACGGCGAATTTGACCAAAAACGGTGCGAGCGTGATAAACGGCTTCAACTACATCGCCGGTGCCAGCTTCGCCTTTAGTGCGAATCATTGCCGCACCTTCGCCGATTCTGCGCATGGCTTCACCGAGATTTCGGCAACCGCAAACGAAGGGGACATCAAAATCATGTTTGTAAATGTGATAATCATTATCGGCAGGGGTAAGCACTTCTGATTCATCAATATAGTCTACGCCCAATTGTTGCAAAACCTGCGCTTCAACAAAATGACCAATACGGGCTTTTGCCATTACAGGGATGCTGACAGTTTCGATAATTTCAGCAATCATATCTGGGTCGCTCATGCGAGCAACACCGCCATCTTTACGAATATCGGCGGGAACGCGCTCTAACGCCATCACAGCACATGCGCCAGCTTCTTCAGCAATTCTGGCATGTTCTGGTGTGACCACGTCCATAATTACGCCACCTTTTAACATCTGCGCCAAGCCCTTTTTTACTGCGAAAGTTGATTTTTTTTCTTCCATTTTTACTGCCTCCGAGATTTATATTATTTGACTTTTCTAGACAAAAGTTTTAAACACAAAGGACACGAAGAAATCACAAAGTTTTTTGTTTTTTCTTAGAGAAACTTAGATGACTTTGTGTTCAAAAGAAATTTGAGGTTAGAAGTATATTGATTCTACCACCACGCACGCAAAATAGAAAAGCGATTACAATATGAAGATAGTAAGAATACAGAAACTCAAATTTAGATTAGGATAAAAAATTGTTTGAAATCATCTTTCTTGGCACATCCGCCTCTGCCCCCTCTATTCAGCGCGGGCTTTCGGCACAAATAGTAAAACACGATGAATATCGCTTTTTGGTTGATTGTGGTGAAGGCACTCAGCGTCAGATTCTAAAATCAGGTCAAGGCTTCAAACGCCTCAATCGCATTTTACTCACGCACGGGCATCTTGACCATATCCTTGGGCTGGGCGGGCTAATCTCGACTCTCATGCGCTGGGAAGCACTCGATGATCTCGAGATTTTCGGCAGTCAGCGCACCCTAGAACGCGTCCACGATTTACTCTACGGCGTGGTTTTACGCGGCGCAAAGCCGAAAGGGAAATTGTTTTTGCGAGAGATCGAGCCTGGCATCATATTTGAAACAAAAAAGTTCACCGTGAGCGCTTTTTCTGTTTCTCATCGCGGACCGGGATGTCTCGGCTATAAATTTGAAGAAAAATCTCATCGCCCATTTTTGGCTGATAAAGCGGATGAGTTGGAGATTCCCTTTGGACCCATTCGTGGGGACTTGGTGCGCGGCAAAAGCGTCACCCTGCCCGATGGACGGCACATCGACCCTGAAAGTGTGCTTGGTGCGCGTGTGGACGGGACGAGTCTGGCAATCACTGGGGATACTGGCAAAACAAAGAACTTGCTCGAAGTCTGCAAAGGACTAGATACCCTCGTCTGCGAAGCAACCTATACAGAAGAAGATGCCGATATGGCGCGCAAATTTGGACATCTCACCGCGCGCCAAGCCGCGGAACTCGCCGAGCAAGCTGGGGTCACGCGACTGATCCTCACTCATTTATCCCGCAGATACCGTGAGCGGGATATCCGCCAGGAGGCACGCGCTATCTTCCCAAATTCCCAAGTCGCAAGAGATTTTGATACTTATAAAATAAAAAGAGATCCCTCGTAGTAAGTGGCTTTAGCCCTTACATAGTACAAAAATAACCGCTAAAGTGGTTACTACAAAGGTAAAAAAAATGAATAATTTCAAGGCAATCTGTGTTTTTTGTGGTTCATCCGATTCGGTACATGCCGATTATAAAAAAGCCGCCTATCAAATGGGCACGATTTTGGCAGAAAAGAATATCCAATTAATTTATGGCGGTGGTAAAACGGGATTAATGGGCGCAGTTGCCAACGGAGTGATCGAAAGTGGCGGCACCGCGATTGGCGTTATTATCCCCAGCATGAATACCGAAGCCCTTGCCCAAGAGAATTTGGCACGCATGGAAGTAGAACCCTCGATGCACGCCCGTAAAGCCAGAATGCACGAACTCGCCGATGCCTTTATTGCCCTCCCCGGCGGCTTCGGGACACTGGACGAACTTTTTGAGACTCTCACGTGGAAGCAAATCGGTGAGCATAGCAAACCCGTTGGGTTATTAGATGTAAATGGCTATTATCAGCCTCTATTAAAAATGGTGGAGCATTTCGATAAAGAAGGCTTTATTTTCTCTGAGCATCGTAAAGAAATTATGTGCAATGCCGAACCTACCGAGTTGCTAGATGCAATGGGCAAGCACGTCCATTCTGATGAGGCGGTAAAGAAGTGGATGCGACAAGAATAATATTTTTGAACACGGGTTTTACAAAGAAGAATTTTAACTTTGCTGAGGTTTTTTTGTAGTGGTTCTAAAATAAGGGATAAGTTTTTTCGTAGAAAGGGAGTCCAAAGTCTCCAGACTCTGACTTTTTGCTAAAAACCCGAAATCGGGAGATTTTGGACTCCAAACCATCGCTTACCTTAAAGATTACTATTAGTTTTTTTTATATAAAATTCAGTACAACCACTCCATTATGAACCCTAAAACCCTCTCCATTCTCGAATACGACAAAATTCTAGTACGCCTAGAAAATTATTGCGCTTTTAGTGCATCTGCTGAACTCGCGCAAAAACTAAACCCAACGCCTTCCTTCCAAAAAGCCAAAATCAGACTCGAAAAAACTAGCGAAGCACGGCATCTTTTCTCTACACATGAGACCATCAGCGTAGGCGGTGCGCGGGATGTGCGAGCCGCGGTCGTTTTAGCCTCACGCGGCGGGGTACTCGAAACGCAAGATTTATTAGATATAAAAAACACCCTTATTTCTGCACGGCAATTGAAGAAGGTTTTTGACAATATAGAAACAGATAGGGGTGGGTCTGAGACCCACCCCTTCCCTCATTTGATAAAAATTATTGCAAAACTGCCTCCACCCCTCAAATTAGTAACAGCCATCACGCGCACCATTTCAGATAAAGGGGATGTTTTAGATTCTGCCTCACCAAAATTAGCTTCCCTGCGCCGAGAACGGCGTGTCACGCACGATAGGCTAATGACCAAATTACGCAAAATTATCGCTAACGCTGATAACGCCAAAGCCCTCCAAGAAGCAATTATTACCCAACGCGATAATCGCTATGTGCTCCCACTACAGGCACAATTTAAGGGCAGAATTAAAGGCATTATTCACGATAAATCTTCCTCTGGCGCAACAATTTTTATTGAGCCACTTAGCACAGTTGAAGCGAATAACAAACTTCGAGAAATCAACATTGAAGAAAGAGATGAAGAACGCCGCGTTCTCGCAGAACTTTGTGCCAAAATTGGCGAATTCTCTAATGAAATTGTGCAAGGCGTAGAGGCTCTGGCGGAATTAGATTTGATTTTTGCCAAAGCCAAATATGCGGATGCAATTAGGGCAACTGAACCAACTCTTTTTGAAATTCGTGCTGTAGGGGCGCAGCATGCTGCGCCCCTACTACTGCACGCCCGCCACCCCCTCCTCGACCCTGCTACAGTTGTCCCCCTCGATATTGCCCTCGAACCCGAAACGCGTGCGCTCATCATTACGGGTCCCAACACGGGAGGGAAAACAGTCACACTTAAAACGGTGGGATTGCTGGCACTCATGGCGCAATCTGGCTTGCATATTCCTGCAAAATCTGGTTCTTCACTGCCCTGCTTTAACACCATCTACGCCGATATTGGCGATGAGCAAAGCATCGAACAATCACTGTCCACTTTTTCGGGGCATATCAAAAATATCAGCAAAATTCTCAAGAAAGCAAACAAAAAATCGCTCGTCATTTTCGATGAACTGGGCGCAGGCACCGACCCGCAAGAAGGCGCGGCACTCGCTCGCGCCATTCTCGTTACATTGCTGGAGCGCGGCACGCTCTCTTTTGTTGCCACTCATTATCCCGAACTCAAAGCCTTTGCGCATGGCACAGAAAAAGTGACCAATGCCTCTTTAGAATTTGATTTGGGGACTCTGCGCCCGACCTACAAATTAACTATCGGATTGCCGGGACGCTCGAACGCCCTCGCCATTGCTCGCCGTCTCGGACTTGACCCAAACGTGCTTGCCCTCGCCGAACGTGAGATTGATCCCGAACAGACGCACGTGGACGACTTGCTCAAGGACATCCATCGCCAAAAGAAGTTGGCGCGCAAAGACCAGCAAAAGGCGCAAAAAGCGCGCATCGAAGTGCATCGCTTACGGCGCGAGTTGGCTGAGGAACAATCAAAAACCGAAGATGAGCGGTTGAAGATTCTAGCAAATGCTCGGGGTGAAGCAGAAAAGCTCATCGAAGGCACGCGAGCACAAATCACGGAGGTGGCGCGGGGACTGGAAGAAGCAGAGAAAACGCTAGAGAGCGTAGAGAAAGTTGAAGATGAGATTACGCGCATAGAAAAAGCAATCCCCCAGCCCATTCCAAAGAAGAAGAAAAAACGGGTTATTAGGAATCAGGAATCAGGGATTAGTGGCACGCCAGCAGTTGGCGATAAGGTTTATGTGAAGAAATTGGGTGCAGATGGCATTGTGACCGCGTTGGGGAATGGTGAAGCCGAAGTACAGGTGGGCGTGTTGCGAATGTGGGCAAAGTTGGCGGGGTTGCAGTTAAAGAAGAGGGCGGTGAAAGAGAAGGTGGTCGTGAAGGCGGTTTCTACGCCCACTATGGCGACCCCCAAAATGGAACTCGATTTGCGCGGTGAACGGGCGGATAATGCCCTCGATAAGTTGGCGCAATATATAGACCAAGCCTATATCGCCGAGATGCCTTTTGTGCGAATCGTGCATGGCAAGGGGACAGGACGGTTACGCGAAGTGGTTCGTGAGGCGTTGCGGGACAGTGCTTATGTGAAGTCTTTTGAGGAGGGCAAAGAGCAAGAGGGCGGCGCAGGGGTGACGGTGGCTAAGTTTTAGGGATTTGTGAGTTGTGAAATTGGGAAACAGGGATTAGATATTTGGGGGTTTTTGGAATTTTTAACACGAATTACGCGAATGGGCGAATTACGCGAATTTTAAAAACTATAGATTCTTGCTCCCTTCGGATATCCTTCGCGAAGGGCTAGAGTGAGGGAAAATGCGCGTCAATAAAACAAATCTGTCGAGAAAAATCTGCTTTTTGTCACGATACAATTTTTCTTTTTTGCACCAAAATAAGGGAAGTTATTCAGCGGTACGAATAGATGAGTCCGCTTTCAGCGGGCTTTTGCAAATTAGCACGGTCGGTTTACCGCCGTGCGGTTAATGGACTTTATCGGCAATAGGTTTAATAGAAATTGCTTATTCGCTAAATTCTTCGACCTGATAAATCAATACGTCTAGGGGCTTGGTTTTCCATAAATTTCCAGCTACACCCATTTTTTGACAGAGATGGCTTAGGAAGTCTTCTGTTTTAGGCAGTTGCTCCCAAACTTGGGGTAAGAAAGTGGCACGCCGATGACCGTCTATAAGGACAACGCCATCTATATTTGGGCGCAGTTTCGCGATTAAATCATCTGCGTCTGTGTAGACCAATTGCGTGGGGGCGGTGAGGCGGGAGATTTCTATTGCTATTTGGTCTAGTTCATCCGCGGTAACTTGAGAAAAACGATAATCATTTAATGCCGCTGCTATCGCATGTTCACGCACATCGTCAATGAGGGGCTGGTAGGGTTCTAAGGCTCCGATACAACCACGCAATTGTCCATTAATGGTAAGAGTGACGAAGGTGGCACCATCTGATTGGAGGAGGGGCGTTGCTTGGGATGCCGCGCTTAACGGGAGATGCTTCTCTCCACGTATTTTTTCTTCAAGGGCGTGGCGAGCGATTTTTAATAAGGTCTCTTTTTCTGCGAGCGTGAGTTTATTTGTATCCATAGCGAAACCAAGTTTAGGTCAAGGGCGAGGCGGTCTTTTATCCCAAGCTGTGATATTTTTGATCAAAATAAAGGAGCGGATTTTTACCATCCAGTGAGCGAGCGTCCTGTACCTCGGCGATGAAAAGGGTATTGGTGCCAAGTGAAATACTTTGAGTGACACGACAATCGAAAAAACTGATGCCACCAGAAATGAAGGGTGCGTTACTGAGTAGCGTTTCAGTTTCAAGATTTTCAAAGCGATTCTCAGTATCTGCTATGCGACCGGCAAAACGATTAGAGATTTCTTCTTGGCTCTCTGCGAGAATGGTCACACCGAACTGTCCCGCTGTGCTGAGCAGTTCGTGGGTGCGGCTTGTTTTATATAAAGATATAGAAACGAGGGCTGGCTCCATAGAAATAGATGTGAAAGAACTAACGGTCATGCCGTGTTGAACGCCTTCATGCTCTACGGTGACGATAGCGATACCTGTTGCCCAATTGCGCATGGCTTTACGAAGCTCTTCTGAAAGAATGGTCATTTTTTCTCCTAGTTTTTTTTTCTTCATCATATATGTAGATGTAGCTCTCGTCAAGTTCAAATCATACTTTTATTATCCAAAATCGCTTCTTGGTATTTTTTAGTATAATAAGGTACTATTTAGTGTGTTTTCTTGGTCTTTTTAGGAGTAAAAAGTTTTGGATAATAAAAGTTCTCACCCTTCAAAATCAAAAAGAAGAGAGAATCCTTCTCCCCTTATATTTTTGGTCGTGCTAGGTGCCGCCTTTTTTATGGCAACGCTCTTCACCGCGTGGACACCGAGCGGGCTTTTTTCTGGTAATCTTTCTGAAAAAATGTCGATGATGCTTACCGCCCAGCCAGAGGGAAACCCCACACTAAGTGGAGGAGATTATCCACAATTGCGTATTGGGATTATTTCTGGGCATTGGGGCAACGATTCTGGTGCTGTATGCCTTGATGGCAATGGTGAGGTGACTTTAACAGAAGCAGAGGTGAACTTAAAAATAGCGACTCTTGTTCAGCAAAAATTGATACAGAGTGGGTATCAGGTTGATTTATTGAAAGAATTTGACCCACGCCTAGATGGCTATAATGCTGTAGCGCTGGTTTCTATTCATAATGATTCTTGTGTTTATATTGATGAAAATGCAACAGGATTTAAACTCTCTGCGGCAATGGATACAGAAGACCTGACCCGCGCGGCGAGGCTAACAGGCTGTTTGCGTGACCGTTATGGCGGTGCAACTGGCTTGCCTTATCATTCGGGGAGTATTACTTCAGATATGATTGACTATTATGTTTTTTCTGAAATCAGCAAAACAACCATTGCCGCAATTATTGAAACGGGATTTATGAATCTCGACCGAGATATTTTGACTCAAGATACAGATTTAGTTGCCGAAGGGATTGTGCAAGGGATTGAATGTTTTGTGAATAACGAGAGTGTTAAGCCCACGCCAGCACCCACTATACCACCTATCTCCACCATTTCACCATGAGCGACAAAAGTTACGCGGCGAAAGAAGCTCTTAGACGATCTCGCATTGCCCTGAAAAAAGGGGATAAAGACCTAGCGCGTCATTGGGCAGAGAAAGCCGCGTCTCTTGCACCCAACCTTGAAGATGTCTGGTTGCTTTTAGCGGCATCATCTCGCCCACAGATAAGTATCCATTATTTAGAACGCGCTTTAGCGATCAATCCGGAAAGCAAGCGGGCACAAAAAGGGATAGCTTGGGCAAAGAAGAGATTGGTTCCGAAAAAACCACCAAGTAAATCGTCTGTGGTGCCAGATAAGACAGAGAAAAAGCCAGAAAAAACGCGACCTACTCAAGTAATACAAGATACACAAAAAACAAAAAGCACGCCAGTTGTGGTCGGCGTTCCCCTTCTGCCCATTCAACCTATTGCAGAGACACAGCCAAATCAGGCGGTGACATCAAAAGGAAAGTCACGTTTTGGGCGACAATCTTTGCCTGCCTTATTGATAACGGTATTTTTTATTGCTATCATTTTGGCATTAATGCCCAAATTCACAGCATTTGCCGCTACGATGAATGCTCCCCCGACGGCAACCTTTAGCCAAGAGCATTGGGGTGAAGCGGAGATAAATAAACCAACCTATACGCCCTCCCCAACGGCTACTTTTACGCCCACCAATACGCCTTTGCCAACTTTAACACCAACGAATACGCCTATCCCTACTGAGACATTGGTGCCCACTAAAGAACCTATCCCGACAGCGGCGAAAGAAGTGGATGAAGATGAAGTATATAGCTATGGTGGATGGAAATATGTTCTAGTTGATATTTCGGACCAGCATCTTTACGCCTACGAGGGCGATACGCTCGTTTATAGCTTTGTTGCATCAACAGGAATGAACGGAGCAACCGCTGCGGGAAGCTTTAGCATCTTAAATAAAATCCCTAATGCTTATGGTGCAACTTGGGATATTTGGATGCCTTCTTGGCTCGGTATTTATTGGGTAGGCTCAATGCAAAACGGAATCCACGCACTACCCATCATGTCAAATGGCGCAACTTTATGGGACGGTTATTTAGGAACCCCTATTTCTTATGGTTGTGTTGTTCTTGGTTCTTATGAAGCACAATTGCTCTATAATTGGGTTGATATCGGAACTCCTGTAGATATTCAGTGGTAAAACGTAAACAGAGCCTCAGGAATCAGCAAACCAGGGACTTGGAAAGAGGAAGGGTTTTCTAATCCCTGATTTACTGATTTACTGAGACCTAAAATTTATGAATAAAAAACAAGCCCAAGTTCAGGATTTTCTTAAAAAAGCACGCGTTGCCCTTAAAGCAGGCAATAAAAAAGACGCGTATGCTTGGGCAAAGCGCGCCGCGCAACTTGCCCCTCAAACAGAAGATGCTTGGCTTATCCTTGCGGCGGTTTCTAGCCCTGAGAAAAGCATCAAGTTCTTAGAAAAAGCCCTATCGATTAATCCCAATAGCCCCCGTGCGCAAAAAGGGATGGCTTGGGCGAAAAGCAAAATACCCAAAGAAACAACGTCCCCGAGCGCACCGACTCTGGGCGCGCCGCCTTCAAGCGCAATCTCTCCGATGGCAACGCTTCCGAGCGATACGCTTTCGCCAGCCCAAAGCCCACCGCAACGCGCACCAAGCCCAAAGCCAAGTGCGAAGCCGTCCCCTCCTACACCTGAAAAGAAAAAAAGTCGTCTGCCCCTATTTTTAGGCGGAGTCTTTCTCATCATCTGTCTAATTGGGGTTTCCTTTTTAGCCTTCAATACATCTACCGTGCAGGCACTTTTTAGCAATGAGCCTACGGCAACGATGTCGCTTACGCCACAACATTGGGCGCAGGGAACAATTGCCAAGCCAACCTATACGCCTTCGATTACGCCAACCACTGCAAACACATCAACGCCCACACTCACACCTACGCTCACATTTACCCCTACAGAAACATTCACATTAACACCCAGCCCAACACTTACACCCACAAAAACACTTACGCCAACCATCACCAACACACCGCTCCCAACCAATACATTTTCCCCGACCAACACCCCCAAACCTGTGCCAACCTCACCGCCGCCCGTAGATGGGGGCACACATTGGATAGAAGTGAACCTCAGCCAGCAACGGCTTTATGCCTATGCGGGCAATACCCTAATGAACTCTTTTGTCGTTTCAACCGGCACATGGCAAACACCCACCGTAACAGGGTATTTCAATGTTTATCTCAAATATGTTTCTACCACCATGTCGGGTCCTGGCTATTACCTCACCAATGTTCCTTACACCATGTATTTTCATGGTGATTACGGCATTCATGGCACTTATTGGCATAATAATTTTGGTACGCCCATGAGCCATGGTTGCGTAAATATGCGCAGTAACGAAGCCGAATGGCTCTATTATTTCTCACCAATGGGCACGTTGGTCTACATCCACTATTAAAATGTCTTTTTCAGATTCTCTTACTCGGCGCGATTTTCTCAAATTAACGGGACTTGGTTTAACCACCGCTTTGGGATGGAATGCGACCGCGACGCGCGCGGCCTCGGGCTTGTTCCCCGACCAAGAAGGCAGAGTGCTGGAGAAAAGCATTCAACTCTTCGAGCAACCCAGCCTTGACGCGGTACCGATAAAAGAGCAATGGAAAGACATCATCTTACCCATTACGGGCATTACCGTTAGCAAAGATAAAACCGCCCATAACCGCATTTGGTACGAAATCAGCGAAGAAGGCTACGCCTACTCTGGCACTATTCAACCCGTACAAACGAGATTGAATAGCGTCAGAAAAACACATCCAGAAGAGGGCAGTTTAGCAGAGGTTACCGTCCCCTACACCGATGCACGTGAATATCCAAATGAAGATTCTAAACATATTTACAGGCTCTATTACGAAACCACACATTGGATTGTAGAAACAATTGCCAATGAAGAAAGGCAAGAACTCTGGTATAAATTGCGCGATGATAAATGGAAAGGTGAGCATTATTATGTACTTGCTGAACATTTACGCATTTTTTCAAAAAAAGAACTTGCGCCTATCTCGCCCGATGTACCAGAGTATAAAAAATCAATCGAAGTGCGTCTAAGTCAACAGTTGGTTGTGGCTTATGAGGGATTGCGTCCCATTTTTGCAACACGCGCCGCAACAGGCACACGCCTCAGAAGCGGCAATTACTATACGCCTCAAGGAATTTTTACAACCTACTATAAACGCCCTAGCAGACACATGGCAAATGGGAACTTAGCCTATAATGGCTTCGACTTACCCGGCGTTCCGTGGGTAGTCTATATTAACGAAAGCGGCGTTTCTTTTCACGGCACTTATTGGCATAACGACTATGGTACCCCACGCAGTCATGGGTGCATCAATCTCTCTTCAAAAGCCGCTAAATGGCTCTATCTCTGGACAAGCCCCACCGTGAAACCAGAGAAAGAATATGTTTATGAATATAGTGGCACACATGTAGAGATTATTGAATAGTACTTTTAAAAATCTTTTAAACCGCCAAGATACGAAGAACGCTAAGTTTTGAAGGTAAAAAGCAAAGAGCAAAAAAGGCATGCTTTTTTGCTCTTTAGCATAACTTCACAAAAACCTATTCGAGTTTTTCTTCGCACTCTTCGCTTCTTTGCGACAAATTTATTCTATTCAGTCAAAATTTTACTGTGTGTTCAACAGTTCTTAGTTTTTCTATTTTTTTCTCCGTTTTTCTCCGCGTCTTCGCGGTTCAAATTTTACTCTTTATGAAAAATCTTCCTTCCACCTTTACCAGACGAGACTTTCTCAAATTTAGCACAGCGGGCGTTCTTGGCTTGCTGATGACAGACTTGGGACTAGATAAAGTCCACGCCGGCGCGCCCCCTCTTCAACAACAGGGACGCACAACGTGGAGCAGTCTCACAATTTACGATAACCCCTCCTTCAGTGCCAACGAAATCAATCTCTATGGCAGAGATGTAGTTCTCCCCATCACCGAGACACTGATTGTCGAAGACGAGCTTCGACACACCTACAACCCCATTTGGTATCGCATTGGCGATGAGGGCTTTGCTCATTCGGCATATCTCCAACCCGTTTTCACTTCCTATAATATGCCTGTTCACGACATTCCTAAAGATGGGATTTTAGCTGAAGTCACCGTTCCTTATGTTTTAGTGCGTTTTGGGGCAAGTTATTATCAAAAACAAAGAGTGCGTTATTACTACGGCACAACGCATTGGGTAGACCAACTCATCCAAAATAAAGATGATGGCACTTATTGGTATAGAATTTACGATAGAGAAATCAGCAAATATCTTTATGTCCCAAGCTACAGCCTGCGCATTATTTCTAATGAAGAGCTTGCCCCCCTTTCTCCTGAAATCCCCCCTGAAGACAAATCTATTTTTGTTGATTTGACCAGCCAAAGAATGGTCGCCTACGAAGGGGATACGCCCGTACTAACATCCTCTGTTGCAAGCGGATGGGGCAACACTGCCACCCCCACAGGAGAGTTCAGCACCTACCATAAAGCCCCCTCCGTTCACATGACAGACGGCGCAGGCGATGAAGCAAACTACGATTTACCTGGTGTTCCTTGGGTATCCTTTTTTACAGGACACGGAGCCGCTTTTCATGGCACCTACTGGCATAACGATTTCGGTGACCCTCGCAGTCATGGCTGTATAAATACCCCTGATAATATCGCAAAATTCATCTATTTATGGTCTACGCCCCACATCCCCCCAGACGAAGATTATCTTCATCTCCCCGGCGAGGGAACGCGGGTAACTATTGTTTATGGTGATCCAGAAGAATAAGGCAACCATCCACTCCCCCCCATAAAAGAAAACAACAAAAGTCTCTGCAAAAACGGCTTTCGTATGAAAAAATGCTAAAGCGAGTTCTGCTCTCTCACGAAATCATCATATCAGACTTTTGTTGTCTCACAGGAACTGAACGCTTAGAGAATAAAAAAGGAGTATCTCATGCACCCCTCATTTACCCACAAAAGATATTTGCTCAAACGCCAAGTATTTGCCATGACTGGCAAGTTCCGCTATTATGCCAACGGAAGATTGGTGATGTTTAGCCAACAAAAAATGTTTAAGCTAAAAGAAGATTTACGTGTATTCGCGGATGCTTCTAAAAAACAAGAACTTCTCAAGATTAAAGCTCGTAGCATTATAGATTTTTCTGCGTCTTACGATGTTGTTGATATGACCACACGTCAGCACGTTGGCTCATTGCGCCGCCAAGGAATGAAATCTATGCTTCGGGATGAATGGGATATTCTCAACCCCGCAGGGCAAAAAATAGGCTCTCTCTTTGAAGACAGCATGGAACTCGCCACCCTTCGGCGACTTTTTCTTGGCTCACTTTTGCCCCAAAATTACGATATCACCATAGGACAGCAACGAGCAGCAGATATAAAACAACAGTTTAATCCTTTTCAATATCTGCTCAATGTAGATTTCAGCATGGATGCCAACAATCAACTTGATCCCCGTCTCGGCATTGCCGCGGGGATTTTACTCGCCGCTATAGAAGGAAAACAAAGCTAATGTCAAAAGCACCCTTATTTGCTGGTCTCGTCATAGACGAATTTGACCGCGCTGTAGATACTGCCTTAGTTGGAAATGAGCACTGCTATGTCGTAGATGATGATGGTTTCCACCGCCATATCCCTGCCGAGAAAATTGACCGCCAAGTCTTAGACAAAATGGGGGAATTAATTAAAGGACACGAAGATATTCTTGGCGAGCAAACCGCTAAAATGATGGGGCAAGACGATATATTCTCGCGTGCCATGATTCAGCAACAACTGGAAAATATCGAGGAACAATTCGAGAAAATCATGGAAAGCGGCATCCCAGAAGGGGGGCGTAGCTATATGGGCATGATGGGATTTAAGGTAATTATCAACGTACATGGCGATGTGATTCGCCTTGACCAACCCAGTGGGTTGCCGGAAGAAGAATAGACCCTATTGAAAACAGGTCAGAAGAACCCGTTCCCTTGAAGGGAACAGGTTCTTCTAACCGCTGAAATTTTATTTCCAATAGAATCCAATGAAGTGAAACCTAAGACCTAGGGAGAAAACACTTTTTATATTTCATTCATCACGTTTCACGCCTTCACATTTTACAGTACAATACCCCCGTGTTCACTAAAACGAAATTTACCCTCCCCTTAAGTCTCCTCCTGAGTGCCTTTTTTGCCTTCTTTGAAGCGGGCAACTATTTTATCTCATGGCTTTCTGCCGCACTCATTTTCTTTCTCGGCTTAAGCGCGCTCCACGCCCTCTGGCATTGGGCAGGGAAATCGCGCAAATTATTCTTCATCATTGCGCTCGCCCTCATCTTGCGCCTCGCTTCTGCGATTGCTCTGCAAGTTTTTCTCCCTATCAACGGCTACCCAGATAGCGAGCAACAACAAGCGGGCTACGTCTTCTACGATGCCTATCATCGAGACACTGCCAGCTACGAACTAGCCCAAAGCGATTCTCCCCTCCTCTCCGCATTCAGCCAAAAAGACCATACCGACCAATACGGCGGCTTGCTTTTCTTGAGCGCAAGCGTTTACCGCTACCTCTCCCCTGATGCACATCGCCCGCTACTCATTGCCCTCATCGCCGCATTTTCAGCTGTACTCGGCATCCCCTTTTTGTGGATGGCGAGCAAAGAACTCGGAGGCAAAAAACTCGCCCTCCCCGCTACAGCCATATTTGCCCTCTACCCCGAATCCATCCTCATGGGCAGTTCCCAAATGCGCGAGCCATTTCTCATTAGCCTTGTTGCCATCACATTTTGGGCATTTTTAAGTTGGCAGAAAAAAAACCCTGGATTTTCTCTAACCCACGCTAAAAAAGAAAAAAACATTCGTGAAAATTCGCGTAGATTAGCGGTTAAAAATAAAACCCTTTGGGCATTAGCCCTCGGCTTCTTAGCCATGCTTCTCATTTCCCCCGCCATTGCCATTTATCAACTCATTTTCCTCAGCGTTTACGCCCTTCTCAGCAAAGAAAAAAGCCGCATCTCCATCAAACACATTCTCATCTTTATCACCCTCACCCTGCTCGCCATTTTCTTGCTCTCCTCTGCCCTTAGCACCACAAAACTTAACGCTAACTCCCCGCTCGGCACCATTATTGAGTGGTCTCAAAGAGCCGTACTCTGGGATATGTATCAACTCGAACGCGGCTCAGGCTGGGTGCAAAAACTCTTTGGAGAAATGCCCGCCAGCATCCACATCCCCTTCGTAACTGCATATGGGCTAACCCAACCCGTCCTCCCCGCCGCTATCATCGAACCGACCACATTTATTTGGAAATTTTTAGGGATAATGCGGGCTGTGGGATGGTATCTCTTAGCTCCCCTTCTGCTATTTGGCTTTTTTGCAATCCCCAAGCTAGATTCTGCCCAAACCCGCCGCATCTGGACGTGGATTGGGCTGGCGTGCTGGTTCTGGATCGTGATTGCCTCCCTCCGCGCGGGCGGCGATCAGTGGGATAATCCGCGTTATCGCGTCATATTTTTAGCCTTACAAGCTCTTTTCGCGGCTCGGGCATGGGTCACGTTTAGGGAGGGCACATCCGCTTGGTTCACGCGTTTACTAGCGGTAGAAGCTATTTTCCTCGCGTTCTTTTCCCAATGGTACGCAAGCCGATATTACGCGCGCTTCGGCACCTTATCCTTCGGTTCAATGGTCGCGTGGATTTTATCCCTCAGCGCAATTGTCGTTATCACAGGCATCATCCAAGACAGAAAAAAGACGTTATAATTCAAAATATAGGGTCGCACCCTTGCGGTCGTCCATCTAATGCAGTCACCCACCTAAAAGGAAATAAAAAATATGAAAACAGCACTAATCACAGGTATCACCGGACAAGATGGCTCATATCTCGCCGAACTCTTACTAGAAAAAGGTTATAAAGTGGTCGGCATGGCACGCCGCAGTAGCACCGTTAAATATGACCGCGTAGAACATCTTCTCGACGATATCATCGTAGAGCAAGGCGATTTGCACGATCAAGGCTCACTCTTATCATTGCTCGAAGAATATAAACCAGATGAAGTTTATAACTTAGCCGCGCAATCTTTTGTGCCAGCCTCATGGAGTCAAGCTGTTTTAACTGCCGAGGTAACAGCGTTAGGCGTAACGAGAATGTTAGAAGCTATTCGTCTTTTCAACAAAAAAATTCGCTTTTATCAGGCATCCAGCAGTGAAATGTTTGGCAAAGTTTTAGAAGTGCCCCAAAAAGAAGATACGCCCTTTTACCCGCGCAGCCCTTATGGCGTTGCCAAAGTTTATGGGCATTGGATTACCATAAATTACCGAGAATCTTATGATATTTTCGCATCATCGGGCATTCTTTTCAACCATGAAAGCCCCCGCCGAGGCTTAGAGTTTGTAACTCGTAAAATCACCGACGGCGTTGCAAAAATCAAGTTTGGAAAGCAAAATGAACTCCGTCTTGGCAACCTCGACTCCCGCCGTGACTGGGGCTTTGCAGGCGATTATGTAAAAGCCATGTGGCTCATGCTTCAGCAAGATAAAGCAGATAATTTCGTAATCGGGACGGGCGAAACTTATTCTGTTCGGGAATTTTGCGAACACGCCTTTGGCTACGTTGATTTAGACTATAACGACTATGTCGTTCAAGACCCGCGCTTCTACCGCCCCGCCGAAGTAGATTTGCTCATCTCAGACCCCAGTAAAGCCCGTGATGAATTAGGTTGGGAACGTGAGGTCAGCTTCAAAGAATTGGTTGAAATGATGGTACAGGCAGATTTGGAAAGATTGAAAAAATAGAGCATTCCCTTGCAAACATTTCAAAAAAGGATAGCTAAAGAAGACATTATCGCCTTACTGGGTAGCATGATTTATGCTACCCAGTTGTGGCTTTATACCCACACCGTATACTCGCGGCTAGATGAAAGTGCTTATTTGTATAAAGGTTATCTTTTTGCCACTGGCGTTTATCGCCCCTTTCAAGATTTTGGTCCCTGGACGAACAAAGCCCCACTCTCTTTTCTAATTCCTGGCTATATTCAAGTCATATTTGGGGCAGGATTACGCCCCCCAAGATATTTTTCTGTTTTTCTCGCTCTCCTAGCTTTATTTGGACTTTGGCTCACTGCCCGCCGATTAGGTGGGAAAAAATGGGGTGCAATCGTAGTCTGGATTTTTGTCATCACCCCTGCTCTAGCAAAATTATATAGCCCAGCCATTTCGCAAGGGTTAGTCGCCTTTATGCTCGTTTGGGTTTTAGCCCTCTCATTAGGCGGAGATAGACCCATTTGGCAACTGACGCTTAGTGCCATCTTGGCGGGAATAATATTGCTTACCCGTCAAAACATGGTTTTGGTCTTGCCACTTTTACTTCTCTATATCTTCTGGCAATATGGCGCAAAGGCAGGCATTTATTCATCTATAGGCGGTATATCCGTCGTCATTATAGGTCATTTAATTTGGTATCCTGAAATTTTAGAACTATGGATTCCTTGGCTTAATATGCCAGGCATCCCAAAGTTTGTTCATACGCTTATCACTTCTGCCTACTCGCCGCCAACAGCCAATACAGGGAAAGGTAGTGGTAGTTTTTCTCCCACTAACATCAGCAGATATTTGGCTTTTTTCCAAGCCTTTCGATTTTTCTCTATTCTCCTTATCTCTTTTGTTGCTTCTATTTTTTTATGGGCAGGGAAAAAGAAAAAATGGAAAAGAGAAAGTGCTTTTAAAGATTCAGTTTTTCTCATTGTTTTATTTTCGGTCCTCTTCTTAATGCACGCATGGGCAAGTGTTGGGAGAAATTATTGCGTTTATTGCTTTCATTTATATCTGGGATTCTTTATTGTCATCCCCCTTTTCCTTTTGGTTATATCTTACCCATCTTGGAAAAAAAGCGTGCCTCAATATCTATACCCTATTCTCATCTTGCTTATTCTCATCATCACTACAGGGATTGGACTCTCTGCCTCCAACGAATTAGGCAACCCTATCTTAGATATGCAAATCCCGCGCATAAAAGAAGGGCAGATATTAGCTGGAAGTACAGATATAATGACTACCCTCTCAAATAAATTTCAACTTGAAAAAAAAGAAGCACGCTTCTATACCTCTGCGGGTGTGGGGTTCAGCGTGGGTATAATTTTTATACTCGCAATCATTGGCATCAACCTCACCTTTCTGCGTAAAAGGAATTATAATTTTGGCTACCTACTCATTTTTTCATTTTTCATCTTCTCTATCATCGCTTCCCCCATCATTACAGGTGATGAAAAGAAATTAAATTATCCCTATGGAGATGTGATCGCCGCTCACGAAGAAGCAGGTGCATATCTCAGCGAATATATTCCATCACAAAGTACCGTCTACTGGTGGGGCGGAACAAATATGCTCCCACTTATCTATATTCCAGGTGGTGTAAAAATTTATCCCGCTCAACTTAATCTTTATAATAATTTCCAAATAGGTGGCGACCCACTTGCCGTAAACCGAAGAGGGTACTGGAACGAAGAACTCAGACAAAAATGGATTGCCGAAGCTGAATATATTGTTATTATTGATTATCTCTACGAAGATAAATGGATAGAGATACTAAACCCAGAAGAATTTGAAGCACACCCACCTTCAACAGCCTTATTAGATGATAGAAAGAACTCATTCCTGCGCGTTTTTAGGAGAAAATAAATGGAACTCTCCCTCGTAATCCCTGTATATAATGAAGAAGAAAGCCTCCCGCTACTTTTCGACACAATCCACAAAGCCCTCGATTCCATCCCCCGCACATGGGAAGTCATCCTCGTAGACGACGGGAGTAGCGACAAAAGCCTCAACGTGCTCAAAACCCTCGCAGAAAAAGACCCTGAGCATATCCGCATAGTGGCATTTAGACGCAACTTTGGGCAAACAGCCGCAATGGCGGCAGGCATAGATCACGCAAAAGGAGAAATTATCGTCCTCCTTGATGCCGACCTGCAAAATGATCCCGCCGACATCCCCATGATGTTAGAAAAATTAGACGAAGGCTACGATGTCGTTAGCGGATGGCGCAAAGACCGCAAAGACACCTATCTCACTCGCACCCTCCCCTCCAATCTGGCAAATGGATTGATTTCACGCACCACAGGCGTAGAACTTCACGACTACGGTTGCACCCTCAAAGCCTACAGAAGAGAAGTCATCACGGGGTTCAAACTCTATGGAGAAATGCACCGCTTTATCCCTGTTTTTGCACACGCTGTCGGCGCAAAAATTATCGAAATGCCCGTCAATCACCATCCGCGCCGCTTTGGAGAAACAAAATACGGGCTAGGACGCACACTAAAAGTCCTTCTCGACCTCTTCACCGTCAAATTCCTTCTCGATTACTCAGCAAAACCCATCTACCTTTTTGGGGGCGCAGGTTTTATCACTATTGGTATCAGCACGGCACTTTTGCTTTTTCTCGCAATCAGACGCTTATTTTTAGGAGTCTCCGTTTTAGCCTCGCCCCTCTTTACAATCAGCGCAATGTTTTTCATCATGGGCTTTCAATCCATCCTCATGGGGCTGATTGCCGAATTACAAGTTCGCACCTATCACGAATCTCAGCATAAACCTACTTATACCGTTCGAGAAACCATTAATATAGCATGAAAATTTTGCTCCTCACCTACGAACTTCCCCCTGTTGGTGGCGGTGGCGGTCGCATAGCCCAAGACATAGCCGAAAAACTAGCCCAACGCGGGCATGAAATCGTCATTATCACTTCTCATCTCAAAGGCTTAGCTAAAAAAGAAAAAACATTTGGGGGAATTGACGTAATCCGCGTGCCCTCAATGCGCCGAGAAGCATTCCGAGCGGGATTACTCACAATGGGCGTGTACATCCTCTCCGCGTTTTGGGCTGGAATCCGTTTAACCAACGTGTGGCGACCCGACGCGATTCACGTTCATTTCGCTGTCCCAACTGGTGCTTTAGCTTGGGCATTATCGCGGCTAAAAAACATCCCCTACCTCCTCACCGCCCATCTTGGAGATGTTCCCGGAGCATCTCCAGAGAAAACAGGGAAATGGTTCAAGTGGATATTCCCCTTCACAAAACCCATCTGGCGAGATGCCGCAAAAGTAATTGCCGTAAGTGAATTTACGCGACAATTGGCTCTCAAACATTATCCCGTTGATATCGAAGTCATTCATAACGGCATAGATATAGAAGAAAATGCCCCCAAAGAGATAAAAGTTTACTCGCCGCCACGCATCACCTTTGCGGGCAGGTTGATGAAACAGAAAAACCCCCTGCAAATTATTCAGACCCTCGCAAAACTCAAAGACCTAGAATGGGAATATATCCTCCTCGGCGATGGTCCTCTACGTGCAGAAGTAGAAGCAGAAATCGCCAAATATAACCTTCAAGACAGGTTCACCTTGCTTGGTTGGGTCACCCCCGAAGAAGTAATAGAAAATTTTGAAAAATCAGATATTCTTTTTATGCCCTCTCTCACCGAAGGGCTTCCCGTTGTTGGGGTACAAGCGCTATCTATGGGATTAGCAATGGTCGTTAGCAATATCGGTGGCTTTGTAGATTTGGTAAACGAAGGGGAAAACGGCTTTTTGATTGACAATAAAGACGATTACGAAAAAGTTTTAAGAGAATTAATCAGTAACCCTGAAAAAACGCTCTCCTTCAAAAAAGCCAGCCGAAAAAAGGTTGAAGAGTTTTCACTAGAAAAGATAGTGACGCTCTACGAAAAATCTTTGGTCGAAATCTCGATGCCCTAGAGTTTACCTGAAATAAAATTTCAGTGGTTCGAAGAACCCGTTCCCTTGAAGGGAACGGGTTCTTTGGGCTTATTGACTCTGCTAAACTTTAGCATCATCCCCGTGCAGAGGCAAAGAAAATGTGCACAAACGCGCACCAAGCCGAAAACAAGCGCGAGACGGTTTTTCATCCCAAAGGAAATATATAATCAAAAAAGCCTTCCGAATTTTCTAGAAATTCGGAAGGCTTTTGTTTTTCCTGATTTACTGACACCTAGTCCATGTGTTTAATCATTGCCTGCCCAAACTCGGAGCATTTGACTTTGGTTGCGCCATCCATGAGTCTATCGAAATCATAGGTGACGGTTTTAGCAGCGACTGCGCCTTCCATGCCTTTAATGAGCAAGTCAGCGACTTCGTCCCAGCCCATGTGGCGGAACATCATCTCACCAGAGAGAATGACAGAGCCAGGGTTGACTTGGTCGAGGTCGGCGTATTTAGGAGCGGTGCCGTGGGTGGCTTCAAAAATTGCGCGCCCAGTAACATAGTTGATATTTGCGCCGGGAGCGATACCCATGCCGCCGATTTGTGCCGCAAGTGCGTCAGAGAGATAATCACCATTGAGATTCATGGTGGCTAAAACATCATAAGATTTTGCGCGGGTGATAGTTTGTTGGAAGACAATATCTGCAATGGTATCGCGGATGCGGAGTTTGGATTTCCATTTTCCGTCACCGTGAGTGTCCCAAAGGTTCATGGCTTCTTCAACTTCATCTAAAATCTCTTGTTGTTTTTCAGGAGCCATCATATCGAAGCCGGGGTCAACCATTTTTGCGTTTTCTTCAATGCCGATGTCAGGGTTAGCTTCTTTATTGCCTAAAATCCAGGTTTCGCGCTCGGTAACAATATCGGCACGGAATTCACGTTTAGCAAGATCATAACCCCATTGGCGGAATGCACCTTCGGTGTATTTCATGATATTGCCTTTATGCACAAGGCTTACATCTTTGCGGTTGTTTTCAAGTGCCCATTGAATAGCAGCGCGTACGAGACGCTCGGTGCCTTCAATAGATACAGGCTTGATGCTGATACCAGCAGTATCGGGGAAGCGGAATTTATCATATTGTTCAGGGAATTCTTCTTTCATCATTGCCATGAACTTCTTATTATCTTCTGTGCCTTCTTCAAATTCTGCACCCGTGTAAATATCTTCAGTATTTTCACGGAAGATAACCATATCTACATATTCGGGATGCTTCACTGGTGAAGGCACACCCTCGATATATTGTACAGGACGTTGGCAAACATAAAGGTCTAGCATTTTGCGCAAGGCAACATTCAAAGAACGGATACCGCCACCGATGGGGGTGGTGAGTGGTCCCTTGATGCCGATCAGGTATTCAGTAAAAGCTTCAATGGTCTCTTCAGGCAACCATTCGCCACTCATATCGTAGGCTTTTTCACCTGCGTAAACTTCCATCCAATGAACTTTGCGTTTGCCACCATAAGCTTTTTCTACTGCCGCGTCAAAAACTGCAACAGAAGCTTTCCAGATATCACGCCCGGTACCATCACCTTCAATAAAAGGTAAAATTGGATTGTCAGGAATTACCAATTCTCCGTCTTTCATTGTAATTTTTGCCCCATCAGCGGGGATTTTGATATTTTTATAAGCCATTTTTCTCTCCTTTTGATAATTTAATCAGAACTAAAAAATTATAGCAGGGGGGTATAATGCAAGGCAGTGACAATTGTCATTATAAAAACTTAAATTTCACCTAACCTTGACAAAATCCCCCTCTCGTTTAGGATATATCTATGATAAAACTCCCCGGATTAATAGACCCCCACGTCCACGTTCGTGAACCCGGTCAGACTCATAAAGAAGACTGGAATACAGCGACTCAAGCCGCGCTAGCAGGCGGATTTACCGCAATTCTGGCAATGCCCAATACCAATCCCCCCAT
Organism: Anaerolineales bacterium; assembly: GCA_016744335.1. GTDB lineage: Bacteria > Chloroflexota > Anaerolineae > Anaerolineales > Villigracilaceae > Desulfolinea. The sequence goes on along the minus strand of JADGEO010000004.1, from coordinate 29,555 downwards.
CTTTGACCGCGACACCCTTAATTTAGGCTTGGGTGCCGCCAAATTAAAAGCGCGCTGTGATTACGCCCAATTCTTGGGTGCTGGTCCCCAAAACGCTTCCAAAGTGGCGCACCTTGCTAAAGAATCAGCTGGGCTAAAAATGTATCTCGATTCCACCTTCGGTGAATTGCGCCTCGATGATATGACTCTCTGGCAAAGTCATTTTGAACACTTCCCCAAAAATGCGCCTATTGTTCTCCATGCTGAATCTCGCACAATGGCGGCAGGGATTTTATTTGCCCAGCTTTATGACCGCCCTGTTCATATTGCGCATATCTCTTTAAAAGAAGAGATATTTCTCATCAAAAAAGCCAAAGAACGTGGCATAAAAGTAACCTGCGAAGTTGCACCGCATCATTTATTCTTAACAAAGAGTGATATTCCCGCAATCGTAGGGGCAGGTCTCAGCCCTGCCCTTACAGGGCGCGGAGAAGTCCGCCCCCGTCTCACCGTACAAGCAGACGTAGATGCCCTCTGGGATAATCTCGATGTCATCGATTGCTTTGCCACAGACCACGCCCCACATACGCTTGAAGAAAAAGACAGTGACACACCCCCACCAGGATTTCCAGGGCTAGAAACAGCACTTCCGCTTTTGCTCACCGCCGTAGATGAAGGACGCTTGACCCTAGACGATATTATTAAAAAAATGCATACCAACCCCAAAAAGATTTTCAATCTCCCCGAGCAAAAAGAAACTTGGGTTGAAGTTGACGAAAACGCCACCTACAAACTCCGCGCATCTAATATGCACTCCCGTTGCGGATGGACTCCCTTTGAAGGGATGCAAGTCAAAGGACGCGTAACGCGAGTGGTTTTACGCGGCAAAGAAGCCTATAAAAACGGAAATGTTTTAGCAAAAAAAGGCTTCGGAAAGAACCTTAGAAGATGGGATACAAACCATGATAACAAGGCTTAGAAATTTTATATTCAGAACACTTCTCAAACTTCTTTTCAAAAAAGAAGAGACTATAGCAGAGACCCGTGCAACTTCAAAGAAATCTGCAAAGTGGATGGGTAAACTTCCCGAAGGCACTATTGTCGAAAAAACAAGTATTGACGACATCAACGCTGAGTGGATTTATACAAGCAAAGCAAATGAAGATAAAGTTATCCTCTATTTACATGGCGGCGGATATATCATTGGCTCAGCCGACACGCACAGGATGCCTTGCGCCTCATTGACTCAAAGCACGAATGCAAAAGTGCTTTTGCTAGAATATCGCCTCGCGCCAGAAAACCCATTTCCAGCGGCGTTGGATGACGCCACATCTGCTTATCGCTGGTTGTTGATGCAGGGATTCAAATCTGAAAACATCATCATTGCAGGAGATTCAGCAGGCGGAGGCTTGAGCCTCGCTCTGATACAGGTTTTGAAAGAAGATGGATTACCACTTCCAGCGGGCGTAATTTGCCTCTCTCCATGGACAGATTTAACAATGGGCTTCGATTCACATCACAGCAAAGCGACCGCAGACCCCATCTTGCGTGCCGATAATTTACAGCTGTGGGCATCTAGCTATGTGGACAATGCCAGTCCGCGTAATCCGCTGATTTCCCCCGCCTTTGCAGATTTTTCAGGTTTCCCGCCTTTGTTCATCCAAGTAGGTAGCGAAGAAGTTTTGCTGGATGATTCCCTTCAAGTCGCAGAGAAAGCAAAATCCGCAGGTGTGGATGTGACACTCAAAGTTTGGGAAGGGTTGTGGCACGTCTGGCACACGGCTGGAGATTTTCTACCAGAGAGCCGTGCGGCATTCGAAGAGATTGGTGAGTTTGTAAAGAGGATAGAAAAAAACTAACTATGCAACGCATCTGCTTTTGGATGCATTGCACATTGGGTCTAGTAAAAAGCACTTCCGAAAATGAAATTGAGTTCGGTCAAAGCGCAAAAGCAATCTTCTCATGCATAAAAATGGATGGGTACACCAGACGATGAAGCCTAGAAAACGCCCCTTAAACGGTATCAAGCCCAGATTCGCGCGCGAGGCGTAAAACAGTTGCTGCGCCAGATAAATGTTGAAGATGGCAAAATCTTTTTATGTGGCATTCACGTTCGGGTTGTTTACTTCCCAATAAAAGAACCCTAATGGCTTATTTGCAATTATAATGAAGATTATTTAAATTAATAGGAGCAAGAAAAATGACTTTTACTCAAGAAAAATGGTCTTTAGAAGACCTTTACCCCGATTTTGACAGCCCCGAATTAGAAGCAAGCTATGCTGAACTTGATGAACAAATTACCGCTTTTGAAGCCTTTCGCCCAAAACTAAAAGCAGATATGGACGTGGAAGATTTTATGGAAATGCTAGAAGCCTCTGAAAAAAGCACACATATTGCCCACAAACTTTATTCTTTTGCTGGCTTAGCTTTTACCGCAGATACTCAAGACCAAGTGGCGCAATCGGCTCAATCTCGTGCCGAACAATTTCTTGCCGAAGTGGAAAACCGCACGCTCTTTTTTAGTTTATGGTGGAAAGAACTCGATGCAGAAACTGCCGAACGCTTTATGGATGTGGCTGGCGACTATCGCTATTATCTTGAGAAAATTCGCAATTTCAAGCCTCATACTCTCACAGAAGCCGAAGAAAAAATACTCAATATCAAAAATATCACTGGCTCTAGTGCGCTAATTACCCTTTATGATGCCATTACAAATCGCTATGTTTATAAATTAGAAATAGATGGTGAAGAAAAAGAAATGACACGCGGCGAGTTAATGTCCTACGCCCGCAATGCCGACCCCGATTTGCGCGCCGCCGCCTATCAGGAACTTTATCGCGTTTATGGTGAGGATGGTCCCATTTTAGGACAAATGTATCAGACTCGCGCCCGTGATTGGGGCAATGAAAACCTTAAGTTACGTAGCTTTACTAACCCTATTTCTGCTCGTAATCTCGGCAACGATATTCCCGATGAAGCTGTAGACACGCTCCTTGATGTCTGTGAGAAAAATGCCGATGTTTTCCAACGCTATTTCAAGCTCAAAGCAAAACATATTGGTGTAGAGAAATTGCGCCGTTACGATGTTTATGCCCCTGTTGTTAAGTCTGAAAAGAAATACGATTTTAATGAAGCGGGCAAAATGGTAATGGATTCCTTCGCCTCTTTTGACCCCAAACTTGCCAGCCTTGCCCAACGTGTTTTTGACGACAAACATCTCGATAGTGAAGTTCGAAAAGGAAAACGTGGCGGTGCATTCTGCTGGTCTGTTACGCCAGAAATGTCTCCTTGGGTGATGCTTAATTATCAAGGCAATGCCGATGATGTGGCAACAATGGCACACGAACTTGGTCACGCCATTCATTCTATGCTCGCCGAGCATCATAATATCTTCACCTTCCACTCATCACTCCCACTTGCAGAGACTGCCTCCACATTTGGCGAAATGATGCTCGTAGACCAACTGCTCGAAAACGAAACCGATGAATCTGTGCGCCGTGATTTGCTTTTCCGTCAGGTAGATGATTCTTATGCCACAATTATGCGCCAAGCATTTTTTGCTCTCTTTGAGCGCAAAGCGCATAAAATGGCTACTGAAAATGCTTCTGTAGACGAAATTGCCGCCGCTTATATGGAAAATCTTGCCGCTCAATTTGGAGATTCCATCGAAGTTAGTGAAGAATTCAAATGGGAGTGGGTCTCTATCCCGCACATTTATCACACGCCATTTTATGTTTACGCCTATGCTTTTGGGCAGTTGCTCGTTCTTTCGCTTTATAAACAATTTAAAGAAGAAGGCGAGAGCTTCAAGCCCCGCTATCTCAAACTTCTCTCTGCCGGTGGCTCAGAATCTCCTGAAAAAATTCTGCAAGAAGCGGGTATTGATATAAGAGATTTCAATTTCTGGCAAGGCGGCTTTGAGGTAATAAAAGATTTAGTAGCACAGCTAGAAGAATTACCCATTGAATAACTTCAAAAGGTGCTAAGGAAAACGGTAGTAGCTAAGCAGCCCCCTCTGTCCTACGGACATCTCCCCCAAAATGGGGGAGAACGTACCTCTGCGAAACATGTCCCTTCCCCCATGTTGGGGGAAGGCTAAGATAGGGGGCTGAACGCGAAACACACATTTCACATCAGGCAAAATCTACCACTACCAAATACTTAAAGAAAAACACGGCTAGGAGTCACCAAGTGGCTCTTAGCCGTGCACTTTAAGAAAGAATTCTCAATAATACTTTTTAATCACTTACCATTGTTCCCACTTTTTCTCCGTGCAGGGCAGATTGAAGCGCGCTATCATCCCAGAGATTGAGTACCAAGATTGGCATTTCATTATCCATACAGAGAGAGATAGCGGTGCTATCCATCACGTTTAGACGGCGGTTGAGGACATCTATATAGCTAAGTTTGTCAAATTTTACGGCCTCTGGATTTATCTTTGGATCGGAGTCATATACACCATCTACTTTGGTGGCTTTGATGAGCACTTCAGCACCTAACTCCATAGCGCGGAGAGCGGCAGCTGTGTCGGTTGAGAAGTAGGGGTTTCCGGTTCCGGCACCCAAGATGACTACACGTCCCTTCCTTAGGTGATTAATAGCACGGCGCCGAATATATGGCTCTGCTACGGTGCGCATCTCAAGCGCGGTTTGGACGCGCGTCTCAATCCCCATTCTTTCCAAGGCGTCCATAAGGGTCATGGCGTTCATTACTGTTGCTAACATCCCCATATAATCTGCGGTGGCTCTATCCATGCCACGGTCTAGTCCCTGTTTGCCTCGCCAGAGATTGCCTGCCCCAATAACAACCATAATCTCTACGCCCATATCGTAAATATCTTTAATTTTTTGGGCTATTGATTCAGCTTCAGAGACATCAATGCCATAGCCAGAGGGGGATGATAATGCTTCTCCACTCAGCTTAAGCAAAATTCGTTTATATTTTAGTTTGGGCATGTTCTTTCCTTTTACACTTTAGGTTCACGAGACAAGATACAAAAAAGGTCAACCATAAGGTTGACCTTTTTTAAAGTTTATTTTGCTATATGTTCGCCCAACTCCCAACGTTGGAAGCGGCGAATAACTATATTTTCACCAAGTGCGCCTATCTTATCCATAATGAGGTCTTTGACAGTGATGCTATCGTTACGGATATATTTTTGTTGCATAAGGCAAATCTCTTCTTTATATTTATTCAATCTGCCTTCAACAATTTTATCAATGATATTTTCCGGCTTGCCTTCTTCTATGAAACGTTTTCGTGCAATATCGGCTTCACGTTCAAGAACTTCAGCGGGGATATCTTCTTCTTTCACAAATAGCGGGGCTTCTGCGGCAATTTGCAAGGCAATTTCATGTGCCAATTCACGGAAACCTTCACCACGAGCAACAAAATCAGTTTCGCAGTTGAGTTCGAGAATAACGCCAATTCTGCCATCACCATGTGAATAAAGTTCAATCACACCATCACCCGCGTCACGATCAGCGCGTTTGGCGGCTTTTTTCATGCCTTTTTGTCGCAAAAAGTCGACTGCTTTATCATAGTCGCCATCAGATGCTACCAAAGCTTTTTTGCAGTCAGTAATACCTACGCCCGTTGTGGCGCGTAGTTCTTTAATCATTTCCAATGTAATCTTCATATTGTGCCTCTTTTCTCAGACCTTAGATATAAGCTAATCTCATAATCTTAGGTCTGTTTCTTAATCTTCTTTTTTAGGAGCAGCTTCTTCTTCTTCTACCGCTTCTTTTTCTTCTGTAGCAACAGCTTCTCGCTCGTCACTCATCTTTTTGAGTGTAGCCGCGCCAAGTAGTTCTTCATCGCTCAAGTCAGAGGCATCTTTTGCAGGCTTAGTTGCTTTACGTCCAGTTCGTTTTGTGGGCAAAGCTTCAGCCGCGGCTTGTGCTTCTTCCTCTTCTTCGTCTCGCACTGCTTTACCTTCAAGAACAGCATTTGCCATTGTGCCAACAATCAATTTGATTGCGCGAATCGCATCATCATTTGAAGGAATTACATGGTCAATATAGCGGGGGTCATAATTTGTATCTGCCATCGCAATCACAGGAATTTTTAACAAATTAGCCTCGTGAATAGCGGCATCTTCGCGTCCTATATCAACTACAAAAAGCAATCGAGGAACACGTTTCATTGTAATAAGACCAGAAAGGCGGTGGTGTAAACGATCGATTTGGCGTTGAATCATCAAGCCTTCTTTTTTCGTTAGCAAATCAACTTCGCCGCTTTCTTGCATCTTTTCTAATCGCTTTAGTTCATCAATGCGTTTAGAAATAGTGGGCCAATTTGTTAGCGAACCGCCAAGCCAGCGTTCGTTTACATAAGGCATACCACAACGCTCTGCTTCATCAGCAACCGTCTGTTGTGCCTGTCGTTTTGTCCCAACGAAGAGAATTTCTCCGCCATCAGCAACAGTCTGGCTTACGAGACTATAAATTTCTCTAATTGCCTTTACAGTTTGTTGCAAGTCAATAATGTGAATCCCGTTACGTTCCGTAAAAATATATTCGCCCATTCTCGGATTCCAACGGTTGGTGCGATGTCCAAAGTGAACGCCACTTTCGAGCAAAGCTTTCATTGTTACAATTTTAGCCATGAGGGTATAAACTCCTTTGCGTTTTTTCCTCCGCTTTCTTCAACCTTGCCCTGACCGCGCTCATTATTGATCCGCGGCACGCAGGGTAAGTCCAAAAGCGTGTGTAATATGCTTCTCCTCCGCGAGGAGAGCGGCGAGGAGTATACCATATTTTTAGGGAGATGAAGAACAGGTTCGCGCGCGTTTTTGGCTTATTGAGGCGTTAAAAAACTTGGGATTTGAAGAAGGGCATCATCCCGCATCCCCCAGCAGTCATCGCACCAGCGCATTATTTCAAAAACCGAGTATAATTGTGAAAAATATAACCACTTACCTCATAAGGAGAATGTTATGACCTCAACAACTGATAATCTAAAAGAAGCCTTCGCTGGTGAAAGCCAAGCCTTTCAAAAATATACTGCTTTTGCTGTCAAAGCAGAGAAAGAGGGGCTACCTAATGTAGCTCGCCTATTTCGTTTAACTGCCCAAGCCGAGCAAATCCATGCGGCGGGACACTTCAAAGCCTTGGAAGGCGTTGGCTCTACTGCAGATAACCTCCAAGCCGCCATAGAGGGTGAAACCTACGAAGCAGAAGAAATGTATCCACCCATGTTAGAACAAGCTGAAAAAGAAGGGCATAAAGCAAAACGCATGTTCAAATACGCCGTTGATGCTGAAAAAGTGCATGCCGAACTTTATGGCAAAGCTCTTGAATCCGTCAAAGATGGCAAAGACCTCGACACAGACTTCTTCCTCTGCCCTGTTTGTGGACATATAGAATTTGGTGCGCCCCCAGAAAAATGCCCAATTTGTAATCTACCTGGCTCAAAATATATTAAGGGCTAAAAAAGAACTGTTGAGCTGAAAGAAGCACAAAGTAAAAAGAAAAACTCCCGTTGAAAGAATTCAACGGGAGTTTTGTATTTAACTTATACTACTAACAAAGCCCACCTACTTCATCAACGCCCCAGAAGCCCAAGCAAAAAGACTTGCGGGGATTAAGCTAAGCACAACTGTTAGCACTGCCATTGCCCCCCAAGTAAAGGTGAGCCAGCTTTCAGAGACGGTTTCGGGCTCGCCTTCTTTCATATACATAATAACAATAACACGCAAATAGTAATATGCAGAGATTAGCGAAGTTAGGATACCAATTAGGGCTAACCACATAAACTGCGCCTCAACAACCACACGGAAAAGGTAGAGTTTACCAATTAATCCCAATGTGGGCGGGATACCGGTGAGCGAAAGCATAAAGATTGTCATGGCAGCTGCCATAAGCGGTTTTGTGCGTCCTAAGCCCGCATAATCTTCTATGGCGAGACCTTTGCCATCTTCTTTTTCAAGAGAGATAACAATTGCCCAAGTACCGAAGCTGGTGATGGCGTAAGCTACAAGATAAAAGATACCTGCTGATATGGCATCGTCTCTTAATGCTGGGTTAGCAAATGCGGCAAATGCCATCAAAATATAACCAGCGTGAGCAATGCTAGAATATGCCAACATTCTTTTGATATTTTTCTGTGCAATTGCGGCGACATTGCCGACTATCATGGTTAATGCCGCAATAACGGCGAGAACGGGGGCTATATCAACGGCAATATCGGGAAAGGCAGTAGCAAAAACACGCATAAGTGCGGAAAAACCAGCAATTTTTGCGCCAGCCGCCATAAATGCGGTCACTGAAGTCGGCGCGCCTTCGTAGACATCTGGTGTCCACATTTGGAAGGGGACAGCACCCACCTTGAAGCCAAATCCCACGAGGATTAACGCCGCTCCAGCCAAAACCAGGAGCGTTTCGGCGTTTCCAGTCGCAATAGAGGCGGCAATTTCAGCAAAGGCTGTTGAGCCAGTCGCCCCAAAGACGAGAGCAACCCCGTAAACGACAAATCCGCCTGAAAAAGCGCCGAGCAAGAAATACTTGATGCCTGCTTCTTCAGATTTAGCATTAGAGTTATCAATAGCGGCGAGAACGTAGAGGGGAATGGAAAGCATTTCGAGGGCGATGAAGACAACGATAAGGTCACGGGCTTGTGCCATGAGCATCATGCCGACTATGCTGAACAAGATAAGCGAATAGTATTCGCCACGCTCAATGCCCCGGCGTTTGATATAACCATACGCAACGGAGATTGCCATCAGCCCAGAGAAGAGGAGCAAAGTGTTAACAAAGGTGGAAAATCCATCGAGGATAACCATCCCGTTAAAACCTATTACCGTCTGGCCCGTTTGGGAGAGGGTGAGTCCCATTGTGAGGGCTAAACCTGCCGCGGCGAGGACTGCTGTGATGCCTTTTTTCTTATCGTCAATAAATAAATCGACAATGAGAAGCAATGCTGACCACGTAGTTAGCACAATAATGGGAAGAAGGGAGTAAAAATCGGCTTGGTTCATATATTATTCTCTCCGTGTGGAGGAGGTGTTTATGTGTCAAGTGAATTGGTGCTACGTTTTTATCCCATTGCCGCTTGCAAGACCAGCACAAGATTATCAACAGTAGGCGCAATAAGAGTGAAGAAAGGTTTAGGGTAAAGACCAATCCAGAAAATCAAGACGAGAAGGGGTGCAATAGTGATAATTTCACGAGCACTAAGATCTCGAAGGGCATGTCCATGCTCTTTGACGGTTTGAACAATCGAGCCTTCAGGACCAAGGAATATCTTCTGGTACATATAAAGCATATAGATTGCGGCAAGAATAACGCCAATAGCTGAAAGACCTGCGTACCACGCAGAACCAATTGCTTCTGAGCCAAAAGCACCAAGCAAAATGGTGAATTCGCCTACAAAGCCATTGAGACCGGGCAAGCCCATGGAGGAAAGAGTCACAACCAGCATCACTGTACCGTAAACGGGCATCACTTTCCACAATCCGCCATATACTTCAAAATCGCGGGTGTGGGTTTGTTCGTAAATCATACCGACCAAAAGAAATAATGCACCGGTGCTAATACCATGATTAATCATCTGCAAGATACCGCCTTGAATACCCTGCGAGTTGAGGGCAAAAAGACCGAGCATCACGAAACCGAGATGGCTGATCGATGAATAAGCAACCAATTTCTTAATATCTTTCTGATAATAAGAAACGATTGCGCCGTAAATAATGCCGATAACGGCAAGTCCTGCCATCATGGGCGCAAATTTAACCGCCGCTTCAGGGAAGAGGGGCAAATTGAAGCGCACAAAACCGTAAGTACCCATTTTTAGCAGAACGCCTGCCAAAATTACAGAGCCAGCGGTAGGGGCTTGAACGTGAGCATCGGGCAACCAAGAGTGGAGGGGCCACATAGGCACCTTGATGGCAAAGGCAACCGCAAAAGCAAGGAAAAGCCAAGTTTGAATGCCAGCGGGGATACCGCCCATCTCAATCAATGCGGGAACAGCGAAAGTGCCCTGATTAATACCTAGCCACAAAATAGCCAAAAGCATCAATAACGAGCCAGCCATTGTGTAGAGGAAGAATTTAATTGAAGCATAAATTCTTTCTGGACCACCCCAAATGCCGATGAGGAAATACATCGGAACAAGGGTAAATTCCCAGAAAACATAGAAAAGGAACAAATCCTGCGCCATGAAAACACCGAGCATACCAACCTCGAGCATCAAGAAGAAAATGTTAAAATCTTTCTCACGTTCTTCAATCGCCGACCAAGTTGATAAAAGCGCAATCGGGGTCAGGAAAGTGGTTAGCAAAATAAGCAAAATGCTCAAGCCGTCCACGCCCATATAGTAGGAGATATTCCATCCCGCTACCTGAATCCAAGGCAAATTTGTGACCATCTGCAAATTAGGATTGCTCGCGTCAAAATTACTTAGCAAGACGAGAGAAATACCAAAAGTTACCAGCGAAGTCAGCAAAGCTACCCAGCGGAAAAGCACTTTCTTTTCAGGATTGATAAAGAAAAGAATCAGCACACCCACAAGCGGGGAAAATGTGACTAAATTGGGAAGAAGCTCAAAGTCCATAGTCGGTCCTCGTTATTTCTTAGTTTTGTGATTGTCTATCACAGTTTTTTATTTTTTGAATGAAGTGCCGTCTCACACGCGTTTTGGGCTTGCTTGCCCATAATAAGCGTTTTCTTGGCGAGAAACATCTTCATCTTCCAACGTTAGATGTGCACTGCATCCGCTTTTTGGATGCGTTGCACATCGGGGAATGTATAGCAAAACCAGAACAACAACGCATCTTTTAAGATGCAGTGCAGTTCTAGCGTTTTATTTGAGAAGTAAATACCCTAAAATCATAACTACGCCCACAAGCACAGAAAGTGCATAAGAGCGAACAAATCCATTTTGCAAACTACTCAATTTCTCAGATGAGCGTTTGGTTATTTCAGCAAGCCAATCGGCAATGGCATTAATGATGCCCATATCTACTGGGTCAGCTAAGAATTTAGCTAAACCTTGAAAACCAGCATAAACGACTTCATTGTGGAACCAGTCGTGCCAGAAGTTCCAATCAAGGTCTATAGACAAGAATTTAGCTAATTTTTCAAAAGGCCTAATAATTACTGCGCCATAGCCTTCATCTACAAACCACTTGTTTTCCATACCAGTGAAAACAAATCCAAGCGGTTTCTTAAGCGGGTCAATTTGACCTGCTTTAAGCGGATTTTTTCCGTATAGCAACCAAGAAATACCAATTGCGATAAGGGCTAAGACAGTAGAAACGCCTGCAACCATAAAGTCAAATTCGCCAGCATGAACGCCTTCAATTGTATGTTCTAACCAATGCGTTAGCGCATGAGATCCAGGAAGGTTGAGTGCGCCACCAAATACTGCTAAAAAGGCTAAAACCATCAGTGGAACAGTCATCACGGGCGGACTTTCTTGAGCGTGTTTGGCAACTTCGGTACGTTCTTTGCCAAAGAAAACCATCCAAATTTGTCGGCCCATATAAAAAGCGGTCAAAAATGCGGCAGCAGCAAGTAGCCAATAAACACCGGGATAATGCTCAGCATGAAGTTTAGCATCAAGCAAAATTTCATCCTTTGACCAGAAACCAGCAAAGGGGAAAATACCAGCGAGAGCCAATGTGCCAGCCATATAGAGCCAGAAAGTAACGGGCATCTGTTTACGCAAATTGCCCATATTTCGCATATCGCCAGGATCGAAAACTTCTTCATCATGGTGTGCGTCTGCATCATCGTGGTCGCCATGACCATGTGCGAGATGATGATGCCCACGCTCCATACCGAGAATAATGGAACCAGCAGAAAGGAAGAGCAATGCTTTAAAGAAGGCGTGGGTAGCAAGATGGAAAATACCAGCCACATACGCACCCATGCCAACAGCCGCAACCATAAAACCAAGTTGGCTAATGGTGGAATAAGCAAGCACTTTCTTAATATCGTATTGCCCAACGGCAATTGTCGCGGCAAAGAGTGCCGTCACTGCGCCAATCATGGCAACGATATAAGATGTACTATGCACCAAGTTATAAAGTGGAGCCGAGCGAACGACCAAATAAACGCCTGCTGTAACCATCGTAGCCGCATGAATAAGAGCAGAGACGGGGGTAGGGCCAGCCATAGCATCAGGAAGCCAGACGTAAAGCGGGACTTGCGCCGATTTCCCCGTCACACCGATAAGCATAAAAAGGGTGATCGCTGAAATCACAACGGGATCGGGGTGATGCGATGCAGATTCAAAAACTGCATCAAATTGTAAAGAGCCAAAATGCCAGAAAGTGGTGAACATGGCGAGCAAGAAACCAAAGTCGCCTACACGGTTGGCTATGAAGGCTTTTTTACCAGCTTCGGCATTTTCTGTGCTTTTTTGTCCCAAGATATTGAAATCATACCAAAATCCGATGAGGAGGAAGGAACAAAGCCCTACACCTTCCCAGCCGACAAAAAGCATTAGATAAGAGTCGCCGCTGACCAAAATCATCATCATGGCGATGAAGAGATTTAGGAAAACGAAGAAACGGCGGAAGCGGCGCACATCATCTTTGAAACGTACGTCTTCGTGCATATAGCCAATGGCGTAAATATGAATTAGTGTTCCCACACCAGAGACAACGAGCATCATTACGACAGAAAGAGTGTCTACGCGGAATGTCCAATCAAGTTGGAGTTCACCGATATGTATCCACTCGGCCAAAAAGACTTGGTGGAGTTCGCCGTGGGTGGCGGACAAAGAATACGCCAGCAAAACGGCGACTACAAATGTCAAGCCCGATGCCGCGCTCGCTACCGTCCCAATTGCCTTCTCGCTCATTTTTCCGCCGAAAATCATATTAAACAGCATCCCAGCGATGGGAAAGAAAACAAGCAGAGGGACTAATCCGAAGAAATAGCCAGTATTTACAGTTTCAGATAAATTCATATTGGCTTATCCTTTTAAGACGTTGATTTGGTCAACATCAATGCTTTTCTTGGTGCGGAAAACGGCAACAATTAGTGCCAGCCCAACCGCTACTTCTGCGGCGGCAACTGTCATAATGAAAAAGACGAAAATTTGTCCGTCTAATTGCGCATTTGCACTAGAAAATGCGACTAAGGCTAAGTTTGCCGCGTTAAGCATGAGTTCGATAGACATGAAAATGACCAGCGCATTTCTCCGAATGAGTACGCCCAATGCACCAATGGTAAATAAAATTGCGGAGAGAATAATATAGTAATTTACAGGAACAGCATTCATTAGCTTTGCTCTCCTTTCTTATTTTTGACGGTTAGGACAATAGCACCAACCATCGCTACCAAGAGCAAAATTGAGGTTGCTTCAAAAGGTAGTAAGTACTTGCTAAAGAGCATATCACCGATAGCTTGGGGGCTTCCCAAATCTTCTGATGGGGTTGTGATAAACCCCAGTGTATTTTGGGAGAGCATCAAATAAATGCCTTCTACGACCAAAACAACGGCAAGACCAATTGCAAGGGGTCTCTGCCATGTGAGGTTATCAGTATCTTCTAATTCATCTGTGCCCAAGAGCATGATAACGAAGAGGAAAAGCACCATAATCGCGCCTGCATATACCGTAACTTGGGTAATGGCGATAAATGGTGCGCCCAATAAAAGATAAAAAACGGCGACTGTGGCAAAGTTTAGCACCAGAAACAGAGCAGAATAAACTGCATTGCGACTGATCAACATGCCTAAGGCAGTGATGATTGCCACTAGGGCGAGTATTATAAAAACTGTCATACTTAGACCTCAGACTTTAGACTTCAATCATCAGCTTTTTTTGCCTGATATTTGAAATCTGATGTCTCTTAATAATCCGCTGGATTCTCCATATCAGGAATAGAGCGAGTAAAAGTGCCCGGCTTTGTTTCTTGTGGCGTAGACAAATCGTTAGCCAAAGAAACAAGCATTTTATCTTTGTCGGCAATCGCATCTAAACGAGAGGAGAAATTAATATCGTATTCGTGCTCTAATTCGATTGCACCAGTGGGACAAGCATCTTCGCAGTATCCGCAATAGATACAACGCAAGAGATTAATCTCATAAGTGCTGGCGTAGCGATCTCCGGGGGAGAATCGGACTTCATCTGTATTTTCACCAGCTTCAACAAAAATCGCGTCTGCTGGGCAGGCGGCGGCGCAGAGAGCACAACCAATACATTTTTCTAACCCATTATCGTAACGCTTAAGTTCGTGCTTTCCCCTATAGCGCGGGCGAACTTCGCGTTTTTGCTCCGGATACTGAATCGTAACCGGCTTATCTAGCATCATCTTGAAGGTGGTTTTTAGACCACGAAGAAGTTCAACGAGCATTTTCCTTCCTCCTTAGAGAAAGATTGATAGCTTGAATAGCCAAGAAACCAGCCCCAATAGAAAGAAGCGGTATCAACCACATCTGATTAAGCAATATGCCTGTAGCATTAATAAAAACCAAGCTCAAAGAAAGTGGAAGTAAAATTTTCCATCCTAAATCCATTAGGCGATCGTAGCGAATGCGGGGCCAAGAGGCTCGCACCCAAATCATCATGAAAAGGATAAAGAAAATTTTAATAAACATATAAAGCGGGCCCAATCCTGGCATCGTGTCAATAAAAGGACCACGATAACCACCCCAGAAAAGCGTGGCGATAATTGCAGAAATTGAAACCATCTTTGTATATTCTGCCATGAAGAAAAGGGCAAATTTCATCCCTGAGTATTCCACGTTATAGCCAGCAGAAAGTTCCTGCTCGGCTTCGGGCATATCGAAAGGACCACGATTTAATTCTGCCAAAGTTGCAAAGAAAAAGACCACTGCGCCAACAGGTTGCAAGAAAGCGAACCATAAGCCACGTTGCGCTTCAACAATCTCGGTCATTCTCATCGAATTAGCCAGCAAAATCACACCAACGAAAGAAAGTCCAAGAGCCAATTCGTAGCTAATCATCTGCGCCGTAGAGCGTAACCCGCCCATCATGGCATATTTATTATTGCTCGCCCAGCCTGCTAAAACCACACCGTAAACCGCAATAGATGCCACTGACATAATATAAAGAACACCTATATTTATATCAGCAATCCCGAGCATTACTTCACGCCCGCCAATAGTCACCGTACCGCCCCAAGGAACTGTAGCGGTAATCAAAATGGCAGGAATAACCGTAATAATCGGTGCCAAAATAAAAATGACTTTATAGGCTTGGCCAGGGGTAAACTCTTCTTTAAAAATTAGTTTAACCGCATCGGCAATCGGCTGTAAAAGCCCAGCAGGACCTGCACGATTCGGTCCCACACGAGACTGAATACGCGCTAATCCACGCCTTTCATAATAGGTCAGGTATGCGAATCCAGTCAGTAAGGCTAAAATCAAAACTAAGGATTTGATGACCATTTCCCAAATTAGAGCAGAGTCCATAAGACTTCCTTCTATTTTTTAGAACACTCCGTGTTCGAAAAAGCTTTCTAAAGCTGTACGCCCACACCCTGCGTGTTTTCGTAACAATTCCCGCCGATGAGTAACTTCTCTTCGGGGTTTGTTTTTGACAAATCTGCGTAACTCAAGTCAAAGAAATTGGCAAAAATATCTTCGGCTTCAATATCTAAAGTTACGCCCATTTTCTCAGCAACTTGTGCTGTAATCACAAAGCCGGGCAAAGTATCACCCTCTGCAGGAACTGCGGGATGAAATAATTGGACGCGTCTTTCAGCGGATGTGAATGTGCCCAAACTTTCAGATATATTGCGGGAAGGGAGCGTAACGCACTTGCTTCCACTTGCTTCCGTTATGGATACAGCAATCTGTACGTCTTCAGCGGTCTGCGCAACAACAAATTTTGCCACTTCAAGAGCAGATGCCACGAGAGCAGATTTGCCAGCAACGTACACTGTTTTGCCTTTCAGCACATCTAAATCGGAAATGGCTTCGTAGCCCATTTCCCATGCACCTTGTGTATTGGCATCATTCCAAACACCCACTAAGCTAGTGGGGTTCAAATCAGCACAAGATTGAGCAAGGGCATCGTCACCTTTATAAAGAATAACGGTATTTTCAGCTTTGGAAAAGGCTTCTTTCGCGGCTTCTAAACCCTGAGCAAAATCACGAACTACGGTTGAAGCAAAATTATCTAAACGAGTTTCTTCTTCTGTCGCAACAATCAAAGTTGCGCCACGATCTACTGCTTGTTTCGCTCGAAGCCAGAAAATTGGGGCATCCACATAAAGGTCTGAGCCGATAACCAAGATGGCATCACCAGCACCTGATTTGCCATAAGTGCCAGACTTTGTGGTTAATTCACCACCGCCTACTTCACTATAGCAATAAGCTTTTGCGCCAACTTCGTCAGCAAGAGACTTAATGTTGAAAAGGTCTTCGTTGGGTAGGCTTCCGTCTACGACAAAAATCGGTTCGTCAGCGGCACTCAAGTTTTGAGCCGCGCTCGCTATCGCATCTGTCCAACCAATAGAAGGAGCCGTGAGACGAGAATCTGCTGAAAAATCGGTAAATCTGCCTTTATCGCAAATCCAAGTTTCATTGACACTTTCATTTTGGCGGGGCATCACGCGTTTGACAACTACTTTTCCGCCAGTTTTCACATCACGGCGGGTGTTGAGAACGGTATTACAGCCAACGGGACATTCTGTACAAACAGACGCAGTTGCTTCCATTTCCCAGGGGCGTGCACCAAAACGGAACTGCGCAGTGGTGAGTGCGCCGACTGGGCAAATATCGGTGGTGTTACCTGAAAATGCTGAGTCGAAACCAGGCTCAGATGTGGTCATAATTTGAGTGTGACTACCACGCGCTTCAAATCCGAGTACGGCTTCACCAACAATTTCACTCTGGAAACGGACACAACGTCCACACTGAATACAGCGTTCACGGTCGAGCCAGATGAGGTCGCTAAGGGCAACTTTTTTCTCGGCATGACGTTTTTCGTCAAAGTTGAAACGGCTTTCTGTGCCACCATGTGCGAGTGTCAAATCTTGCAGGAGACATTCGCCACCTTTATCGCAAACGGGGCAATCGAGCGGATGCGAAAGGAGTTGGAACTCAAGCATCTCATTCTGTCCTTTAACTGCTTTCTCGCTCTTGGTGTTAACAACCATGCCCTCAGAAACAGGATTGGTGCAGGATGTTTCAAGTTTCCAGCCCCAATTGATTTTCGGTGAGCCATCTTCTTCGAGAACGGCTTCACCCGTGGTGCGGTCAAAAGCTGGGCGGCCAATTTCAACGAGACATTGGCGACACATGCCAACCGGTTCCATTTTAGGATGGTAGCAAAAGACGGGGATGTCTATGCCAATTTTTTTGGCGGCATCGGGAATCAGCGTACCAGCAGGGACACTGACTTCTTTGCCATCAATTGTGAGAGTAATATCTTTGGTCATAAAAATACCTTGTTGCGTGTTTTTTTGTACACGGAGTTTCACGGAAAAGAGCTTTGAAGTTGCGAAGAAAAAACAAAAAGTTTTTCTCCGTGTAATCCGTACAATCCGTGTACAAGAATCTTCGTAATCTTTGTGTTTAGATCTTAAAGTCTTCTGGGAAACGCTCAATCGAGGTTACAACTGCCATGGTTGAGAATTCTCCCAATGCACAGAGGGTTTTACCTTGAATTTGATAGGCTACATCTTTGAGCAGTTCTACATCTTTTTCTGTGCCTTCGCCACTGTGAATGCGTTCAGTAAGTTTCTTCATCCAATATGAGCCTTCACGGCAGGGGGTGCATTTACCACAAGATTCGTGATGGAAGAAATCCATTGTTTTTGTGATGAGCCAATCGAGAGATACTGAATCGTCCACTACGATAACAGATGCAGAACCGAGATCGCCCCCAACATTGGGCACGCTCTCGTAATCCATAGCTGTGTCGAGGGCTTCATCATTTGCTACAATCAGCGAAGATGATGCACCTGCAGGCATAATCGCCTTGATGGATTTGCCATCAGGAATACCGCCACCATGCGTAAAAATCAACTCACGGAAAGTAGTTCCGAGCGGAAGCTCGTAATTGCCCGGATTATTTACATTTCCTGAAAGGGAAAAAATCTTTGTGCCGGGGCTTTTTTCGGTGCCGAATTTCCTGTATCCTTCTGCGCCGTTTTTAATAATATAAGGAACACTCGAAAGTGTCTCTACGTTATTGACAACCGTTGGTTTATTATAGAGACCTTCTGATGGGGGAAATGGTGGACGCACGCGAGGTTGTCCACGCTTGCCTTCCATCGATTCAAGCAAGGCTGTTTCTTCGCCGCAAATATATGCGCCTGCGCCCAAATGGGTGTAAATTTTTAGCGAGTATTCACTACCTTGGATATTTTCGCCTAAGAAGCCTGCTTTTTCCATTTCTTCGATTTTTTCATCAAGAAAATGAGCTACTTCCCAGAATTCACCCCGCAAATAAACATAAGCCGCATTTGCACCAACTGCATAAGATGCAATGGCTATACCTTCCAAGAATTGGAAAGGGTTGCTTTCCATAATCTCACGGTCTTTAAAGGTGCCTGGCTCTGATTCATCGGCATTGGCAACAACATAATGGGGCCAGTTGTTATTGTCCATAAAGGACCATTTCACACCAGCGGGAAAACCTGCGCCACCGCGTCCGCGTAAACCTGCGGCTTTGACTTCGTTGGTCACATCGACAGTTTCCATTTTAAGTGCTTTTTTAAAGCCTTCAAAACCATCTTCTTTTAGGAAGGTATCTATCTGATTGATATTATTAATATCACGATGACGAAGAAGCATATAGTCCATTATTTTGCCTCCTGCGCATCTTTGCGTAACTCTTCAATCAAGGCTAATGTCGTATCAACGGTCATTTTCTCGTGATATTTGATGCCTTCAGGACTCTGCACTTGGAACATGGGTGCTTTATCGCAAGCGGCTAAACATTTTACTTCTTCAATGGTAATCAAGCCATCTTCTGTGGTCTCGCCGGGTTTTACGTCTAGCTTTTCGCATAAATCGGCGAGATATTGGTCTGCGCCTTTGAGTGCACAGCCAATGTCTGTACAAACTTGAAGCCGATATTGACCTGCTTTTTCATCATGGAAAAGGCTATAAAACCCAACGATAGAAGAAACTTCGGTGGTGGTCATATCTAGCATACTGGCAATATCGGCTTTGTCGGCTTTGCTAATATAGCCACCTTCACGCATTGCCATATAAAGCAATGCCATCACAGCCGAACGCTTATGCTCTGGCGGGTATTTTGCCAGAATTTTTTCAATTTCTTGTGGATATTTTTCTGCTAAACTCATCGATCCACATCTCCCAAAACAATATCAATACTTCCGATAATTGCAACTAAGTCGGCAATTAGCAAACCTTCTGTCATCACGGGCAAAGCCTCCAAGTTATTATAGGAGGGCGTGCGCCAGTGAATACGATAGGGCTTCGGACCGCCGTCACTCTCAATAAATACGCCCAACTCGCCACGCGGCGATTCGACTGCGGCGTAAACGCTCCCTTTGGGTACATCGAAACCATCTGTCCACAATTTGAAATGGTGGATGAGAGCTTCCATACTTGTGCCAATTTCTGAGCGCGGAGGTGGAACAATTTTTCTGTTATTTGAGCGAACAAGCCCCATAGGCAAGGTGTCTAATGCCTGCTGGATAATTTTGAGCGATTCTCGCATTTCTTTAACACGAACGAGATAGCGAGAGTAGACATCGCCTTTATCATCGGTGGGGACTTCGAAATCGTATTGCTCGTAACCGCTATAAGGGTGTTTCTTTCTCAAATCCCAATCTGGACCAGAACCACGAAGAGAAGCGCCTGACATGCCCCACTGGATTGCCTCTTCGGCTGAGATTTTACCGATGCCCATTGTGCGATCAAGGAAAAGCGGGTTTCTGGTGAGCAAATCTTCGTATTCGTCAATGCGTTTTGGGAAAGTGTCCAAGATATTGCGAACAGCGGCATCAAATTCCACAGGAACATCGCGCCATACGCCGCCGGGGCGGATATATGTTGTCATCATCCGCTGACCTGAGACGAGTTCGAGTACGTCTAAGATAATCTCACGTTCACGAAATGCGTAGAGGAACATAGACATCGCGGCAACATCTAATGAGGCGGTTGCAATCCAAATCAGGTGCGAGGCGATTCGCTGTAATTCGGCGAGTATCACGCGCAGGGCTTGCGCGCGAGGCGGAACGTCTAAATCTAACATTTTTTCTATTGTTAGGCAGTAAGCCAAATTATTACCAACTGTATTCAGATAATCCAAACGATCTGACATCACTTCGGCTTGGAGGTAGGTTTTCGCCTCCATATTTTTCTCAACGCCAGTGTGTAAAAAGCCTATATCTGGGACACAAGTAACAATACTTTCGCCATCTAATTCGAGCAAAAGTCGCAAGACGCCGTGCGTGCTGGGATGCTGAGGCCCCATGTTAAGGAGGACTGTTTCACCATCAAGCGCACGTTGCGAAATAAGATGCTTGATTTGCTCAAGGTTTACTTCGGGAAGGGGATAAGGTGTAGACATAGTTTAAAGCTCCCCGTGTGGTTTACTAAGGTCAATTTCTTTATAATTGAAACTGAACTGTGGCTCTTCGTAACCCAATGGATAATCTTTGCGAAGAGGGTGACCTTCCCAATCATCGGGCATGAGAATGCGGCGCAGGTCGGGGTGCCCTTCTACTTTTATGCCGAACATATCCCAAAGCTCACGCTCTCGCCAATTGGCGTTTTTATATACTTTGGTTAATGTAGGGATTAGGGGGGCGTTCCCTGCAAGAGGAACCCGCAAAGTTAGTTGGAGACTTTCGCTAAAAGAGCGCAAGACGTATATAACGTGATAACGTGGTGCATCTTCAGGGAAATAATCTACAGCCGAGATCGTTGAAAGGAAGGCGAAGTCAAATTCATCGCGTAGTTTTTGACTGGCAGAGACGAGATTTTCAGGAGCCAGCGTTAGCTCTACTTCTCCGAAGGTCTCTTTGGCTACTGCGCCAAAATCCTTTTCTAAACTTTGAATGATAGTTTCTAATTTCATAGTCAGGTAGTTTCTAGTTGGGTGGTTCGTATTGCGTATTATGCTTTATCTTTCAGGCTTTACGCTTCAGTTTTTTCTATCTTAATCTTTTCAACTTTTTCATAAAGTGCCATCACGCCACCAATCAAGGCTTCTGGGCGTGGGGGGCAACCTGAAATATAAATATCAACGGGGACAATCTCATCTACCCCCTGAACAACGGCGTAATTATTGAAAACGCCACCCGTAGAGGCGCAATCGCCCATTGCAATCACCCATTTTGGTTCTGCCATTTGATCGTAAAGATGACGCAGGGTGGGTGCCATTTTTCGGCTAACGCGTCCCGCTACAATCATCAAATCAGATTGGCGCGGACTGGGGCGCATGAGTTCCATCCCGAAACGGGACATATCATAATCAGAGGCTTGTGCCGCCATCATTTCGATAGCGCAACAAGCCAAACCGAAGAGCATGGGCCACATGGCGCGGGTACGCCCCCACCCCATAGCTTTCTCTAAGGTTGTAGTAACAATGCCCATATCGGCAAGTTTTTCTTCTACTCCCATTCAAAGGCTCCTTTCTTCCATGCGTAGACATAGCCTATAAGCAAAATGCCGATAAAGACTAGCATCTCTATAAAAATAAAAGCTCCCTTGCCCATCGCAATATAATTGCGGAAAGAAACTGCCCAAGGGAGGAAGAAAATTACTTCAATATCAAAAAGGATGAACAAAACGGCAACGAGATAGAAACGCACCGGCATACGACGCGTTCCCTTGCCGATTGGAACCATCCCAGACTCGTAGGGCATCTGTTTTCGCTCTGTTTCTTTTTTAGGACCAAAAATTGTCCCCAGAGAAACGGCGATAATACCTACAGCCGCTGTAAGGACGAACAAAACCGCAATGGCAACATATTCTAAAAGCATATTTCCTCAGAAGTTTTAAGGGAAGGATTGTGATACAACGCACTATTTTATCATATTTTCATTAACACGATGATGACTATTATAATTGAAAAAATCGGTATTAGCCAAAATTACTTGATGACAAATATCCTTTTTTTCGCGCTATTTATTAACCAAATAGCTGTTTGCATTGCACAGAAACAAGTCTCTCGCTAATTTATCAGTAGAGCCATTATGCGGGCTTAAATATCTCCCCCATTTTGAAGTACAAAAATGGGCGATGGAAACCTTCTCCGTGTGCAGGAATGGTTTTGGGACTTATTATTCACTCCATGCTTGATAGCATTTATCAGAGCAAAGGAGGCATTATAATCCGCAAATAAAGGCGTGACATCGTATCATTCCTCTTTTGTGTTTGTGTTGAGTAGTATGGAGTTTTTTTAAAATCTTAGCGATAAACAACTCAGTCCCCCATCTAATTTCCTGAATTCTGAAACATCCACTTCTTTAATTTTATAACCTGCACCCTCTATCGTAGCGCGTGCTTTGGGATATCCCATTGGGATTAAGACTGTGCCATTCACCCAAATACAGTTTGCTGAGTAACTTTCATCTTGGTCAATCTCCAAGAGCTTGAATTTCTGAAACGCATCTTTCGTCAAAAACTCACCACAAGCGAGCAAATTATTCTCTTCGAGATAGGCGATTCCAGTTTTCAGATGGAGCACTTCTGCGAGCATAACTACAGAGCCACTCATGCCATATTTTTCGAGATAGCCAATCATCTGGTCTGCACCGCTTTGATTTGTTCTTTCAGATAAACCAATATAAAAATGATCCCCTACCATCATAATATCGCCGGCTTCAATGCGCCCTGGCTCGCGGATTTCTTCGATATGCTCGTAAAAATCCTTTAAAACTTTCTTGATAGCAATGATTTCACCTCTCCGCGTATCTGCACCGGGATTTGTGATAATCGCGCACTCGCTTGTGAGCAATGCCACATCTTCTACAAATGTTGAATCGGGGTAGGCTTCATCTGCATCTAAGACGGTGACTTCAACGCCACATGCTGCCAATGCTTCTATATAATCTGCGTGTTGGACGAGTGCCAGCTCATAATCTGGGAGTCCCAAACCTGCTGTGCTAATTCCGTTGGTGAGACTTTTCCCGGGGGTTCTTACGATTGCTTTTGTGAACATAGTTTTTCCTTTTAGTGAGTTATCTACAGTTAGCTCAACAAGTGAAAGCAACTAAAAGATAATTACTGCTCAAAATTAAAAAGTTCTGTTTCGACTTCAATAACACAAGACATGTTAGGAAAAGTATAAGGTATTATAGAATCTATAACGCCACTACGAATAGTTTCTGGATATTCTTGCATCAAGAGTAAAGCAATTCTTGCTCCGTAAGACATACCAAAAACATTCCATTCTTCAATCCCTAAAAGTTGACGTAAATCTTCAATGTCTGCTATGTTTGCGTAACCGTCATAAAAACTTAAAGGAGTGGGCTCTATATCCAAATATGTTTTGGTGGGATAAGCTAATGGGGTTACGATATCCATATCAATACCATTAGTACCGATACTCATTTCCCAAGTGAATTCTAAATCGTTCATTTCCATTTGTCATTTTACCAGAATCAAAAGACAGCCACCTCCCCAAGGTGACTGCCTTTAAGTTTTTCTTCGTGAACTTCGTGTGCTTCGTGGTTAAGCTTTTCGAGCTTTCTCTACCACCTCTACCAACTCATCCAAATCCATGCCTAATTCTTTCAACTTCTTCACAGTTGGGATGCTGTTCATATCCCAGCCGCGGCGTTTGTAGACGGCATCGAGGAGGAGTTCGTACTGTGATTCTCGGTGCGCTCGAAGAATCGCCATTTTTTCTTCGGTAGAGAGCGTCTCGGGGGCACCCAAGTTGAGGTCACGGAGTTGCCCGTCGTAGAGTTCTGCGCGAGATAGGTACTCTTCCTCGGTCACAGGTCCCATAGCTCTATAGGGCGGATAGTCATGCTCGCGTCCAATTCGTCCCATTCGTATTGAGAAAACTTTTTGAAAAGTGTAGACCCTTTCAGATTGCAGAAGCAAATCTTCAGGGCTAACTTTTATACCTGTCACGCCTTCATGCACCCAGCAATAATTTTCTACATGCTCTTGCACTTTGGCTGGCTCGGCTGTTTCACCGTTGTCTTCGGGGGTGACATCGTTCCACGGCAATTTGCAGAGACCGTGTAAGCTGAACCAAGTGCGCCACATGGGGAAGTAATGCAGGGCTTCGGCTTTGTCTTCGAAGGTAGGAATTTGGTTGAGAACTTGATCCATAAAAATTAGCCAAGCCTCATCGTGTTGGGGTCCCTTTGTGGCAAGACCAAAACCGCCTTGTTGAGCGAGTGATTCTTTGGTGCCGTATTCAGAGATTTCCATGCCTTTGATTTCCATGCCAATGTCGTGCAAAAATTCGGGGTCGCCACCATATTCTTCGGCGAAGAATTTCTTCATTCTCATGACCCCTTGACCAACGACCACGCCAAAACCTTCACCACGTGCCATTTGATGGAGAAGTTCGAGTGCCGCCATGCCATTGCCAAAGCTCAAATCCATACCGCCCGTGATTCCTTTGTTAATGATGCCTGCTTCGTAACACTCCATTGCAAAAGCGGCGCAATTGGCAAAAGAGATGGTATCTACGCCGTAAGTATCGCAATAAAAATTGAGTTCTAGCACAATTTCAGGATCAAAATTGCCGATATTAGAGCCAAGCCCTGCCGCGTTTTCATATTCTGGACCATCTACGAGCACTTTTTGACCTGCGTAGGGACCGGTTTGAAGCGGATGTCCATCTACGCCGTGTGAGCAAGACATGGTGCACCCCAACCAACAGCCATCGGGCAGACCTTGCGTGAACTTGCTCATCCAAACGCTAGAGTCAATTTGGGGCGTATCTTTATGCGAGCCAAATTTGAAATTATTGGTGGGGAGCAATTCAAAATTATCCATAATTTCAACGATATTTGCTGTACCGATTTTCTTCATTTGGTTTTGCTTATCGTCTAGCTCACTCATTTCTCGGTTAAAGCGTTTGCCCGCTTTACGAATTAACGACAAATCTGCGGGACCATTGCTCTTTCCGCCTGTTTTCGTGAAACGAACAACAATGCCCTTGATATTTTTATCTCTAAAAACACGCCCTGTGCCACCACGCCCCGCTTGTTTGAGCTTAATTTCTTTGCGGCGCACATCGTAATACGTTGAGTTAATAATCGCATAACGAATATGCTCTGCCGCGTCCCCCGCAGACATTACCGAAACGCCACGCTGTCCTTTTTCATCTTGCGCATACATTTTGGTAAGATGTGCACCCAGCAAATGCGAATCTACAGCTTCAAGTGGCGCAGTTTCGATGGTTACTTTTCCTGTATCACCATCAATAAAAATAATCACATCTTCATCGGCTTTTCCCGTGATTTCCATCGCATCGAAGCCTGCAAATTTCAAAAATGGCGCAAAATAGCCGCCTACATTGCTGTCTATCACATTCAACGTCAAAGGCGAGAGCGTTACCACAGTCGCTTTGCCTGAGCCAGCATAACCCGTTGTGCCACAAATTGGACCATTAGAAATAATTAGCGCGTTTTCGGGGTCATCCCATTTTGTTTCCGGGGTAATTGCGTCCCAGAGCAGTTTCAAGCCAAATCCACGCCCGCCCGTGAATAAATCTTTCATCTCTTGCGTCACGGCTTTTTCGGCGAACTCGTTCGTATCCAAATTAATATGCAAAGTTCGGTTGGCATAGCCGCGCTCAACCGCTCGCATTTCATATTTATATTCTCCCAATAATTTATGGGCAGATTTCATTTTATCGAGGTCATACATAAAAAACTCCTTTTTGGGACTTTTGAATTAAGGCATATTTGTACACGGATTATACGGATTACACGGAGCAGGCTTTTAATAAATTTTTTCTCCGTGAAATCAGCGAAACTCCGCGTACAAAAAACACGTCTAAATTTTATCAGATTAGATGGGGATATTTTATCCTTTTTCGGTAGGATAAAAAGCCGCTTCGTGCGCGTTTTAGGCTTGGTTATCACTGGTGATCGTTTTTTTTCCTGATATTTTCCCCCGTTTAACAAAAAAAGGCGAAGTGTGCAAAAAAAGCACGCTTCGCCTCTTTGAATGAAAACTCTATTTTGCCCCTACGCAATTAGGATATTTATGAAGTAGGCGGCAGTGGCTCGTCATTTGAATATGGCGCAGGTGCAGATGGGGTGACTGGCACAACATCAATGACACCATCATCCTTTTTGCGAAGAGTAAAAAAGCCAACGCCAGCAGGGATAAGAATAAATATCAACGAAAAACAAAGCATTACAAAACCAACGCTCGCTGGCACCACACCACTATTACTAACATTATTAACGGTGGTTTCATAAGGCATCACGCCCGCCGCTGTCACGCCACCAAAAATACAGAGACATAAACCAGGGAATCCACATAAAAACAACGTTGCTAAGGTAGCTACCAAACCACCAGTTTTCTTATCCATAAAAAACTCCTTTTTCAATTTGATGAGGGATATTGCCTTAGTATATAGAATCTACAGGGAAGATGCAAGCCTAAAAAACATTACCCTTCCTACTTTCAGTCCGAAATCTTCAAATTTTGGCAATTACTGCCTGAAAACTGGAGACTTTGGGCATAATAGACCTCTTGCATAAGTGCTCTAGCCGCCGTCCTCGGCGGCGTGTTTTAGAGAAGCCTGCGCCGAGGACGGCGCAGGGAGCGTAGAGAAAACAGACTTTTTCAAGAGGTCTAATACTGAGAGCTGGAGCAACACCCTCCTCTTTCCATTTCATAATTTAGCTCAGCAAAAGGCATGGTATAGTGCTAAAATTAGCTAAAATTATAAATAAGTATAAGAGGTGATTATGAGTCCTACTAAAATGGCTGGTCAACCAGCTCCCCCCGAAATCTTAGCCAATATCCCCCGTTTAATGTCAGATTATTACACCATCCACCCCAATGCTGAAAAGATTGAGCAAAGTGTTTCTTTTGGCACATCGGGACATCGTGGCTCATCAACGAATGGGAGCTTTAACGAAGACCATATCGCCGCAATCTGTCAGGCAATTTGTAAATATCGAGAAGAACAGAATATCACAGGCCCGCTCTTTATCGGCAAAGATACGCATGCCCTTTCCGAAGCCGCCGAGCGAACGGCAATTGAAGTTTTTGCCGCCAACGGCGTTGAGATTCGCATCTCAGATGAGTATACGCCTACGCCCGTTATCTCCCACGCCATTTTGACCTATAACCAAAATCGTAGTAGCGGACTTGCTGACGGCGTTGTGATTACCCCCTCGCATAATCCGCCCGAAGATGGTGGTTTCAAATATAACCTAATCAACGGCGGTCCCGCAGATTCGGAGACGACTGGCATCATCCAAGATTGGGCAAATGAAATGCTGAAAAATGGGCTAAAAGATGTCGTCAGGATTCCGTTGAAAAACGCCCAGCAAGCCCAAAACACGCGCGAATACGACTATGTCCTGCCTTATGTCCGTGATCTGGAAAATGTAATCGATTTCGATGCCATCCGCGCGGCAAATATCAAAATCGGCGTTGACCCAATGGGCGGCGCGGCGGCAAATTATTGGGATGTAATCGCCAAAGTCCACAAACTCGACCTGACAGTCGTCAACAATCGCGTTGACCCCACTTTTTCTTTTATGTCTCTCGACCATGACGGAAAAATTCGGATGGATTGTTCTTCCCCCTACGCTATGGCGGGATTAATCGGCTTAAAAGATGATTTTGACATCGCTTTCAGCAACGACCCGGACGTGGATAGGCATGGTATCGTTACCCGATCATCTGGTTTGCTGAATCCCAACCATTATCTGGCGGTGGCGATTTGGTATCTCTTCCGCAACAGACCGGGCTGGCGCAAGGATTTGAAAATCGGCAAGACGCTCGTCTCTAGCTCGATGATAGACCGCGTTGTAAATGACTTGGGCTTGGATTTATCAGAAGTCCCCGTTGGATTCAAATGGTTTGTGGACGGTCTCTACGATGGCTCTTACGGTTTTGGCGGCGAAGAAAGTGCTGGGGCATCCTTCCTGCGCAAAGACGGGACAGTTTGGTCTACAGACAAAGATGGCATCATTCTTGGGCTTTTGGCCGCAGAAATACTCGCCAAAACCCAACGCGACCCGGGCGAAATTTATCAGGAATTGACCGAAAACTTCGGCAATCCGCTCTACAGCCGTATTGATATGCCCGGCTCATTGGAACAAAGAACTATCCTGAAAAATCTGACTCCCGAAGCAATCGCCGCAAGCACACTGGCTGGCGATGAAATCACAAACATCCTGACGCGCGCCCCCGGCAACGACGCCCCCATCGGCGGGCTGAAAGTCTCATCCCAAAATGGCTGGTTTGTTATCCGTCCTTCGGGGACAGAAGATAAATATAAAATTTATGCTGAAAGCTTTGTTGATGAAGAACATCTTAAGAAGATTTTTGCCGATGCGAGGGAGATTGTGCAGGCTGTTTTTAAGGAGAATGGCATAGCTGACTAAAAAGAGTTTAAACACGAAGAACACAAAGTTCTCAAACAAAATATCCGAAGTCGTTAAGGCTTCGGATATTTTGTTTGATGCAAGCTAACACGGAAACAGGCTATGAGCGGAGCGCGCTCGTTGCTCGTTGTGCTCCCACTGGTCGGCCCGCCGTTCAGTGGGAGCTTGAGATTTGGAGGAGGGAGCCGCATAAGAGTTAGTTAGTTTTTTCCCAATAAAATCCTTATAGAGAGTGTTGCATAATTCAATCTACTCTCCACCAAATCCCCATCATAGGGGATTTTTTTTGCCTAAATATGTCGAAGTAGCTCCCCCCTACTCTCTTTTTTCTTCTTTTCCCCCGAATTCTTTCTGAATCCCCTTCAAAATGCCTTTTTTATGCTTGTTTTTCTCAGGTTGGGACGCGTCTCATCCACCACTTGAGATTACAGGTAGTTGCGCCCATCTTTGCCTGCCAATCAGCAGCGTCTAAGCCTCGCCTCCTGCAATATCGTGTCCCGTTATATCGAACGAGTTCAGCCACTGTCCGTTCTATGCGTTGCCGGAGTTTATGGTCATGGCGATATTTTTCAGTTTTGTTGTAGATTTTTGCTTCTTCAATTAGCTGACGATAATCAGAAATGAAGACTTGTCGCATTGCTCTTGGTCCTGATTTTTCTTTGCGACATTGTGCCCAAAGTGGACATCGTTTGCTGAGATCGGCATCCTTCATTCGTCTGGGCGGTTTATCTTGCCAACAATGGTGAGTAAGAAAGCGAAAGTTACCCCCATCTCCGGATTGTGAAGGATAGCGTATTGGCGTAGTTTTCCCGTTGGGACATATTAGTTCTTTTCTATCTTGCGAGAGTGTGAAGTCATAAGGTCCAAAAATATGCTCTTTTTTGTACGATTCAATTATAGGAGCGGAAAGTTTTGTTTTTCCAGTTGAGGCGACTTCCATTTCATGGCGTATCTTTCCCGTTGCTGCGGCAGCATCGTAAATCATCTTATCTGGACAATGGTTATGGTGTTCTTTCTGTTCAGCAACTAAGTTGGCAATACCGCTTTGATCGGGTGTCGCCCCTGTGTAGGCTTTGGTTTCCGTAATTAACCCATTTTCAGTTGACGCGACTTGGATGTTATATCC
>JADGEO010000049.1 GCA_016744335.1 Anaerolineales bacterium | reverse complement strand
TTTTTTAGCTGTGAGCCTGTGGGTTTTAGCCACTGTGTGATGAAACGATGATTGTTTTGTTGCTCATTTCCCGCCTGCCCGTGAACGGGACAGGCTCATAGCGGAAGCCCCGTTGGGGCTAGGGCGATTTATCGTCCTTCAGCTTTGAGCCTGTGGGTTTTAGCCACAGGCGGACATTGCAAATAATGATGCATTTGTTACCCATTTTCCGCCTGCCCGTGAACGGGACAGGCTCATAGCGGAAGCCCCGTTGGGGCTAGGACGGTTTACCGTTCTTTCGCTCTGAGCCTGTTGGGTTTACCCACAGGCGGACATTGCAAATAATGATGCATTTGTTACCCATTTTTCGCCTGCCCGTGAACGGGACAGGCTCATAGCGGAAGCCCCGTTGGGGCTGGGGTGCAAAGGCGGTTTACCGTCTTTTAGCTTTGAGCCTGTGGGTTTTAGCCACAGGCGGTGCTAATGCCATCAAAACCCCATCTCTTTCAACGGATCGCGCTTCTTCTCCTCCCCATTCAACTCTCGCCAAAATGCCTCCCCATATCTCCGAGATTTCACAGGCAAAGGCATCGGCACGCCCCAAGGACCGAGCAAAAGCACCTCCTCCCCAGATTGCAAACGGGAGAGCATCCCGCGCAAGGAATCGCGCCCGGCTAAACCAGAGAGAACCGCTTGGATGTCGCTATCATCTCCCAGCCAGCCAGAGATACGCGTCCCAAGTTGGGACATGACCTCATCGTAAATTTGCGAAGGACGTTGATCAATGATGAGCAAAGTTACAAAATATTTTCGCAATTCACGCGCGATGGTCGAGAAAGTCGTCTGCGAAGCCATTTCACGGTTAAGCAATTTATGCGCTTCTTCAATCGCAATCACCAAAGGTCGCGGCGGAGAATTCGTCTGCCGATTTTGGTTATATTCGTTTGTTTTTCGCTCCCACGCATCACGAATTCGCCGCGTTAGGATATTCGAGACAAAAAGATAATCCAAATCGCTGTCGTGTTTGCCGAAAGATAAAATGACGTGTTTTTTGCCCGCCAACGCGTTAATAATTTGCGTCACGCCATCTGTGGCGGGCGTTTCAACAATATAAGGCAATTCATAAACTCTTCTTTTCAGCCTAGAATGCAACGCTTTTGCCGCCTCCACATGGATACCCGTATCCTCCGACCATTTTTCAATACTGCCATCGGGATACACCGTTGGCTTTCCATCTTCATCTTTATCCTTTGGCATCGATTTCATTTCCATAAAAGATTGAAACCAATTTCTGCCAAAAGTGCTCACCAACGCGCTCAACGTGGTCGATGTCGTGTCTCGTAAATTCAATTCTTTCGAGAGCATCTCAATATCCGATGTTCGAATATCGCTCATCGCAATTTCCAGCGGAATATCGGGCGCAATGCCCTGGTATGCCGCGCTTTTTCCACGTCCCAAGCCCACAATATTAAATTTGCTCCCCATTTTATCCTTTAACCCTGGCACCGCGTCCCCACCTTCAGGCGGATTATACGAGTAGGCATATTCCGAGTGCATGTCGAAAACCAGCAGCGAGGCTTCGTCATATTTTGCTAACCCTGCCAAAATGACGCGTGTCAAAAACGATTTTCCCGTCCCGGTTGCGCCAAAAATGCCCGATGAGCGTTGGATGAACTTTTTCAGGTCGATGCGAACATCGTGTTCCTGTTCGCGTGTATGCCCAATGATGAAATTTTTCTTTTTATCGGATTTGCCGAATATCTCCGCAATATCTCCTTCGGATGCGAGATAAACTTCGGCATGGTGCGGAGGGATATTCTTAACCGGACGTGGTTTGGGCTGGGGTGCTAACCCCGCGTCAATTTTCTGCACCCAAGCCAGATACGCGGGCGTGCCGGGCTCCGGTCCCACATCCAACATAAGGTTTGGCAAAACTTCGATATTTGCATAAAGTGCCTGCTGATGCAACGCCTGCGCCAAAGCTGGTGAAAGCCGACCATCCATGCGCTCATCGGCAAATTTCTCATCCGTGCTGCCGAGCTGAATGTCGGTGACGATGCCATAATAATGCCAATCGCCGCTCTTGATGACTACAAAAGTACCCTCAGAAACCGCCTGCGAAGAGACGTTGAGCCGCACCGTAAAAGCCGCCTTAAGACCGCCGCCAATGATATATCCGATTTTTTGATTTTCCATAATTTCACCTTCTCTTTTCACCACGAAGGACAGGAAGGAGCACGAAGGGAAAAGCTAAAAACAAATAACTTAAATGTTTTTCCTTTGTGTCTCTTTCTGCTCTTCGTGGTAAGAGCTTTTAATGAACCATGCGTTTAAGACGTTTGACATTGAAGTTCATCAAAAACCCCAAACGGTTTTCTGTTAATTTCAGATAAGTGAGCAGTTGAGCATCAAAAAGGAGAATCATCGTTTGCACAACTTTGAACTCAACAATAACGAGTTTTTCTACCCACATATCCAACCGTAATCCTGTTTTGACGATAACTTCATCATACTTTACGGGCAAAACAACTTGTGTTTCTACAAGCAAATTTTGTTTTTTGATTTCATAAGCGACACAAGCCTCATAGACAGATTCCATCAATCCTGGACCCAAAGTCGTATGAACTTTATATGCTGCGTCCAGTACGATTTTCCCAATTCTTTCAGTTTCTAATGGAATAGGTGCATAGGTTTTCTTCTGGGTATCCATTTCTTCTCCTTTTTTCACCACAAAGAAAAAATATTAAAAAGATTTTTCTTCGTGTCCCTTCGTGCTCTTCGTGGTAAAAAAAATTATACAGTTTCGCTCAACGCACCCAAAACGCCCATTAGCGTTGCGTAATCATCCCGCAATAACGCGATAATTTCATTTGTTGCCGCTTCTTGCCATAATCTGCTTTTTACGCCATGCGCGGGAGCCGCCTGCTGAACATGCGCCGCGAGCATCTCGCCAATTGGGGCATCTTGTGCGCGGAGAATATGACGGAAGTATCCAAATCGCCCCGCACCTGTGAAGCGAATCAAATCATCATCGTTACACTTACAAATCACATCCAAACTCAGCGGTGGGCGTGGCGGTAAAAGATGCGAAACTTTGCCATTCTCTTCGTAGCCAACCGTCAACACCGACATCTCAACGGGGACAATTCGCCGCTCACGATTATCTGCCATCACTTCGGGAGTGACATTGTCGGCTGTGACGAGTTGACGCACCAAGCCATCATCGTCAATGTGAATGTCATAGATTAGCCCGTAGACTTGATACCCGTTCCCCAGTGGGGCGCGGACTAGCCCGCCAAAGACAGGCGCATCCAGTTGCGAGACACTGCATCCCGCCACAAAGCCAGTCGTGCCAGAGCGGAGTAAACGTCCGATTTCTATTGAGTCTTCTGATTGCATAATTGCTCCAAAGTGCGTATTTCGTAAAACGTATTGCGTAAGGAAAGCCATTGCGAAATACGTAATATATTTTACGTTTATATTATCTCAAATTTATTCAAATCTAGTTTGAAATACACATCTCCATCCTTATAATGCGTAATCTCAAACCCATATTGTAGATAAAAATCAATCACATCTTGCCAAGTTTCTGTTGTTTCTAAAATGACTTCTTCATAGCCATCTTGAGACGCTCTCTTGCAAAGCTCGATCAATATCTGCCGCCCGATACCCTGACGGCGCAAATTCTTATTTACAGACATGCGGACGATCTCAACCTGACTTTCCGAGCGGGGAATAAATGCTCCTGTGCCAACAATCTCATCGTTTAGCCACGCTATCAAAAAGGTTGCCCCTGCATAGGAAAGAACGATATTATCTAAATCTGGATTTTTGCTTTCATCTAGCGTGCCCCAGTGTTCAACTAAGCCATCTAGTATAAGAGTTTTTACAGCTATTTGGTTTTCTGGTTGGAAGGGGGTGATTTTTATCATTGAATCTTTTAGAATTTTAATGCGAATGGGTGAGTTACGTGAATTATATTACCCTAAAGTATAACAGAATAAATGTTCTTTTTGGGCACTAGCAAAATAGGGGAACTGTCGTGTACGTCTGTGAGGAAATTTTGGTGACTAGGGTTTTGTCAGGGTTTGGGATGTGGAGGGGAAGAGTGAAGATGAAAGAAGAAAAAAGTATTTTTTTCTGTGGTACATTAAAAGGTGATTCTATGAAATTCTTTAGAGAGAAAAGGACAAAATATATATGAAAAAAGTAGTGCTTATTACCGGTGCAAATCGTGGAATTGGTCTAGAAACAGCCAAGCAGATGAAAACAAAAGGCTATGAGGTTATCTTGACCAGCCGAGACGTGAAAAAGGGAGAAATCGCCGCTCGTGATTTAGGTGCGCACTTTCACCCTCTTGATGTAACGCAGACAAAGAGCATTTCTGTTCTCAAATCCTATGTGGAAAAAGAATTTGGTCGTCTGGATGCGCTCATCAACAACGCTGGTATCCTGATTGATAGAAATGATCATATTTTGGACATCCCCGAAGAAAAACTGCGCACAACATTAGACACAAATACCTATGCCCCGCTCGCCCTAACACGCGCCTTTTTGCCGATGATGCTTGCTCAAAATTATGGGCGGATTGTAAACGTTTCCTCAGTGCTGGGACAAATCACCAGCTTCAACGATTACACCCCTGCCTACAGACTCTCCAAATTAGCCCTAAACGGGATTACCCTCATGCTTGCAGATGCGGTGAAGGGCAAGAATATCCTCATTAATTCTGTGCATCCGGGCTGGGTGAAAACGGAGATGGGCGGCGCAGGTGCACCTCTCAGCTTAGCAGAAGGTGCCCGCGGTCTCGTCTGGGCGGCAACCTTGCCGGATGATGGTCCACAAGGCGGATTCTTTCAGGATGGGAAGAGAATGGCTTGGTAAAGGAAATGCCTTAAACACAAAGGCCACAAAGAAGCACGAAGAATTTTATCGGCGGAATAACGGCGGTTTAACGGCGGAGATGATATAATTGCACTATGCCTTATAAATTTGAAATAACTCCTGCTATTGTACGTTACCTACAAAACATTGAGCGCATTCGGGAAAGAGTTAAATTAACTATCTTACCGCCTTCTATTGCTGAGATACTGCGCTTTCAGGCGCATATCCGCTCAACGCATTACTCCACTCGCATAGAAGGCAATCGCCTAACTTTGAGAGAAACTGAGCAAGTTGTTCAACAAGGAAAACTGTTTTCTGGGCGAGAACGGGATGTAAGTGAGGTCGAACGGTATTATAAAGCGCTACAACAAATGGAAGTTTGGGTAGAAAAAGGACAAGAAATCACTGAAGAACGCATCCGAAAACTGCACGCTGTTTTGTGTTCTGGGCGTAGAACAAAACCAACACCCTATCGAGATGGTCAAAATGTTATCCGTTCATCAACAGGAGGGATTGTTTACATGCCCCCAGAAGCAAAGGATGTGCCATCTCTTATGAAGGAACTCCTTCAGTGGATAAAAAGGGCAAGCAAAGAGTACCCCATCCCCATCGTAGCAGGTATCGCTCACTATCAGTTTGAAACAATCCATCCATTCTTCGATGGCAACGGGCGCACAGGACGTATGTTAACCACTTGGATTTTATATCAGGGTGGCTACGACTTGGGGAAATTCTACGCCCTCGAAGAATTCTATGCCACTGATTTAGAATCTTATTACGATGCTTTAGTGACCCATCCCCACCACAATTATTATTTTGGACGGCACGAAAGTGAAATAACCTCTTGGCTGGATTATTTTTTGCGAGGTATGGCATTTATATTTGAGCGTGTGGGAGAAAGAATCCAAGAAGAGACTGTCGAAAAAGCCGACTCGCAGATTATGTCCCTCTTGCGCCCTCTTGATCATCGCGCCCGACGTATCCTTGGGCTTTTCAATATGCAAGACTTAATCCAAACATCCGATGCAGCAAACTTATTGGGAATTTCTGAGCGTCAGACCAGAGATTTGCTCAAAGGCTGGGTTGCAGACGGCTGGCTGGAAATAGCTGATCCATCCAAGCGAGGGCGAAAATATCGCTTGGCGGAGGAGTATCGAGTACTACTGTGATTGACAAATAAAAAGGGTTCAGCGTGAATTGACGTGATTGCTACCAATTGCCTTATGTTGAAAACATAAGGCTAATATGCAAAACCCGTTGAAGCGGGTTATATTGCGCGAGTTTTAGTGCGATTTATCGCACTTCTTGTTTCAGATGATGATTTCAATCATCGGTTCAGGCATGAATTATCATGCTAATTCACGTTGAGCCATTTTTTCTCGCTCAATTGAGGGGATATCAAGCCCCAGATGCGTCTCTATCTTTTTTATTGAATTTGTTTTTTGCATAATATTTGCTCTCCCTAAAAATATACCTTTTTGTAATTATACCTCTTGCTGTAAAGTTTTTTTAGGATTTCTTCGCACCCTTTGTATTTAAACCCACCCCCTGATAAAATCACCCACATCTAATCAATCAAAAAAACTAGGAACTCACATGTCAACCACCGACACAAAAAAAATCATCTACTCCATGGATCGCGTTGGGCGCGTCCACCCGCCTAATAACAAAAAAGTTCTCCGCGATATTTCGCTCGGCTTCTACTATGGCGCAAAAATCGGCGTGCTGGGGCTAAACGGCTCTGGTAAATCTACCCTCCTCCGCATCATGGCGGGCGTAGATACAAATTATATCGGCGAAATCTCCACGTCAAAGGGCTACGAAGTTGGCTACCTTGAGCAAGAACCGCAACTAGACGAAGATAAAACTGTCATCGAAATTGTCAAAGAAGCCGTTCAGCCAGTCGTAGACCAGCTCGCCCGCTACGAAGAACTCAATCTCGAATTTGGCGAGCCAGATGCCGACTTTGATGCTCTCATCGCCGAGCAAGCCAAATTACAGGATGCGCTCGATCACGCCGATGCCTGGAATCTGGATTCCCGCTTGGAATTGGCGATGGGCGCACTGCGTTGCCCTCCATCGGATACGAAAATCCAAACATTATCTGGTGGTGAACGTCGCCGCGTCGCCCTTACCCGAATCTTGCTACTGGAACCCGACATCCTTCTGCTGGACGAACCGACCAACCACCTCGATGCCGAATCGATTGCTTGGCTCGAACATCATCTCCAAAACTACAAAGGAACGGTCATTGCCGTGACGCATGACCGCTATTTCCTCGACAACGTAGCAGGCTGGATTCTCGAACTCGATCGTGGTTACGGCATCCCATGGAAAGGGAATTATTCCTCCTGGCTGTCGCAAAAAGAAGAACGTCTGCGCCAAGAAGATAAAAAAGAAAGCAAAAGACAAAAGACCCTCCAGCGCGAGCTAGAGTGGATTAATATGTCCCAAAAAGCAAAACAGAGCAAGGGACAAGCGCGTGTAAATGCCTACGAAAAATTGCTCTCACAAGAGACCGAAGCGCACCGCAAAGATTTACAAATCTACATCCCGCCTGGACCTCGCTTGGGTGATATTGTGATTAATCTCAACAATATCACTAAAGCCTATGGTGATAAATTGCTACTCGAAGATTTCAGCGCAGAAATTCGCCCTGGCTCTATTGTAGGCATCGTAGGACCTAATGGTGCGGGTAAAACCACCCTACTTAGAATGATTACGGGCGAAGAAGAACTCGATGGCGGCTCTGTCAAAATTGGTGAAACTGTCGAAATGGCTTATGTAGACCAAGCTCGCTCCCTTGACCCCGATAAAACCGTCTACGAAGAAATCTCTGGTGGCATAGATACCATCACACTCGGCGATAGAACGATGAATTCACGTGCCTACGTCTCCACCTTTAACTTTTCTGGCACTGACCAACAGAAAAAAGTTGGCGTGCTCTCTGGTGGTGAAAGAAATCGTGTGCATACCGCAAAAATGCTCACCGAAGGCGCAAATGTGATTCTTCTTGATGAGCCAACCAACGATTTAGATGTAAATACCCTCCGCGCCCTCGAAGAAGCGATTTCAAACTTTGCTGGCTGTGCTGTAGTTGTTAGCCATGATCGCTGGTTCCTTGACCGCATCTGTACTCACATCCTTGCCTTTGAAGGCGATTCCCAAGCCCGTCTCTTCCTCGGCAACTGGTCAGATTACGAAGAAGATTATCATAAACGCTACGGAAAATCTGTCGATGTGCCAAAGAGCGTGAAGTATAGAACGCTAAAGAGAGATTAACTGAAAACTCAGTAAAACTTTGTTTGTTCTTTACCGCGAAGAAGCGAAGAGCGCAAAGAAAAACTTTAAAGTATTAAACATTAGCTTCAAAGGTAAAAAAGTCTTTGTAGTGTTTGTTTTCTTTGTCTTTTTATTTTAAAAACTTCGCGTTCTTCGTGGCTTCGCGGTGAAAGCAGGGGGGGCTTACATTTCAAGACTTTTACAGAGTTTTCAGGATTAAGGAAAGTAAAAACGGGATTGATGAAAAACATCAATCCCGTTTTTATAATAGACTTTTTGCAAAAGTCTATTTTTACCTCGCTCCCTGCGCTGTCCCCAGCGCAGGCTTCTCAGGAAAACGCCGCTGGGGACAGCGGCTAGAGCACGGATCTAATCAGTGTTGTTTGTCAAGAAAATGCCTATTGAGGGCACTCAATCCAAAAACGCGCGTGGTTTGGTATATCGTCAAAGTTGGGGAATTTTGACACGCTCACAGACAATTCCAAATCAGGTGGTCTTCCCTTTTTTTCTTTTTAACTTTTTCCGAAGAGAATCTAACCTGCTACTTTTGTCTAAATAACCTAGCCTATAGGTAAAGCGAGCGGGCATAAGTTGAAAAATACGTGATAACGCATCGGTTTCGCAGGTGCGGTTAATGGCGGTATAGTCAAGAAAAAAACTAGTTAGGGGGAAGTTGGGAATAAGTGCTTCAAGAAAAACATTTAATACGCGTAAAAGGGGTGTTGTGGCAGGGAGAAGGAGGCGTTTTCTTCCTGTTGCCGAAAGAATAATTTCAAAAACCTGGCGTAAATCAAAATACTCACTGCCGCCAATTTCGTGCATCT
The DNA here is from genome assembly GCA_016744335.1 of Anaerolineales bacterium. Classification (GTDB taxonomy): domain Bacteria; phylum Chloroflexota; class Anaerolineae; order Anaerolineales; family Villigracilaceae; genus Desulfolinea. The sequence goes on along the minus strand of JADGEO010000049.1, from coordinate 18,273 downwards.
CATTTTCTAAATTAGGTGCGTCTAAAGACCAAAGAAGGCAAGTTGCTAGGTCTTCTACCCAAATTGGTTGCAATAAAGTCTCTCCCTTACTCGGCAAAAAGAGAAAGCCGGGGGCAATGCGTGCTAAGTGAGCGAGATTGGTTGTGAAGTTATCTTCGGGTCCAAATACGATAGAGGAGCGGAGAATGGTATAGGGAACGCCACTTTTGCGGATATGCTCTTCGGCAAGCCCTTTAGCGCGCAGTGTGGGAAAAGCAGAGGCTTTGTCTGCCCCTATTTGGCTGAGATAAATAAGTTGTTTTACTCGTGCGCCTGCCGCGGCTTGCGCCAAAATTTCTGTGCCGGCAATATCTGTTTCGTAAAGTTCGCCGCTTTTTTCCCCACTTGCAAGATGATAAACCTGATCTACGCCACGCAACGCGGCACGCAACCCGCGCAAATCGTTTAGGCTCACAACCGCTACTTCAACGGGAACGCCTTGAGGCAATTGAGGGCTTTTTGGGGAGGGACGAATGAGGGTGCGGACTTCATAACCAGCTTCAACAAGTTGGCGTACCAATACACGCCCGATGAAACCAGTCCCGCCTGTGACGAGAATCATAGTGAGGATTATAGCAGAGTGAAAGGTAGAGTACGAGTCGTACTCGTGTTGTACTAATCCCCCCTCAATTTTTACCTTACTCTATCGCATCTTTTAGCGTTTTTGCCATTTCCCCAAACTTGGGTGTGTAGAGCATTTCTTCTGTGCGCGGGCGAGGAAGGTCAACTTTCAAATCCAGCTTGATGCTACCGGGGCGTTGAGTTAGGACAAGTACACGGTCAGCGAGGAAAAGGGCTTCGCTGATGGAGTGCGTGACCATGATGACGGTTTTTTGGCGAGCCTGCCAAATGCGGAGTAACTCTGTACCCATCCGTTCACGGGTGAGGGCATCGAGGGAGGAAAAAGGCTCGTCTAGCAGGAGAATATCGGGGTCGTGTACCAAACTTCGGGCAAGGGCAACGCGGTGTGCCATCCCTCCAGAAAGGTCACGAGGAAGATTTTCTTCAAAGCCGACTAACCCCACTAGGTCTATTAAGTCTTGCACTTTATTTTGCGATTCTTTCTCGTCTATACCTTCCAGTTCAAGGGGGAGAGTGATGTTTTCTCGTACATTGCGCCAGGGCATGAGGTTGGAGTCTTGAAAAACCATACCGATACGCGGTTCCCCATCTGTAAAAGTGACTGTACCGCTTGTGGGCGTGAGCAAATCGGCAAGGACGCGTAATAGGGTGCTCTTCCCGCAACCAGAGGGACCAACAACACAGAGAAATTCTTGCGGGCAAACTTGAAAGGAGATATTTTCTACCGCGTGAAGTCCACCGTTATCATCGGGGAAAATCATGTCCATTTCTTGGACGGTGAGGATGGGGGGAGGGTTCATATTGTTGTTGTGGTAGGTCTGAGACCCACCATTACCGATTAGGGCAAAAACTCATTCGTATAGGCTTTTTCTATGTCAATTTTTGCCGAGATTAATGCCATCTCGAAGAGAATTTCGTTCATATTTTCCCAAGCGGCGGGGTCTGAATAGCCAAGGTTGTCGGTTTGCCAAAATTCTATGGAAGTGGCTAAAATTTCTTTTTGCACAGCTTCGTCGGTTTCCGCTAAGTTTTCTATATATTCTTTGCTAATTTCATAGGCTTCATCGGGATTTTCTACTGTATATTCAACACCACGCAAAAATGCCGTAGACATATTTTCTACGATTTCAGGGTTTTCTTCAAGCGTTTTTTCATTAGTCAGCAAGCCGTTTGAGGCGAGTTTAACATAATCTGCTACACGAATTTCGTTGATTTCGTAGCCTTGTGCCACCAATTGAATTGGCTCATTTGCTGAATAGACCACAATCGCATCTACTTGGTCTGTAGCTAAGGCTTCCACTTGGTTGAATCCAATTGCCTCTAGCGTCATATCATCTTCTTCTAAATCGTTGGCATGAAGCAGGGCAATAAAACCGATGTAATTTGCCCCAAAAAGACCAGGCAAACCAACTTTTTTACCAACTAAATCAGCAGGGTCAGAAATGCCCGATTCTGTTTTGGAGACTACCGAAATAGGATAATCTTCATACCAAGCTGAGGCATAAACAACGGGCAATCCTTGCGCTCTAGCCAAGGGAACTTGCTCGCCAGAGACAATTGAGAAGGGCAATTTTCCCGCGCCCACTAAGGCAACGCCATCTGTTTCGTAGCTATAATCAAATTCGATTTCTATGCCAACTTCGGCAAAATATCCTTTCTCCACGGCTACATAATAGGGTGCGTATTGGATGTTGGGAATATATCCCATCGGCAATCGGATTTTTTCTAACTCAGCAGGTTCGGCGGGAGAAGATGCAGAGGTGCAAGCAGAAATGAGCAAAGTGAATATAATGGTGATAAAAATAAAGGGCGTTTTTTGGCGCATGAGTTCTCCTAAAGCAAGATAAATCTTGTCTTACTCTAAAATCAAATTATCAATTAGGCGTGTTTTGCCTATATAAACTGCCATCGAAATCAGAGTTTTTCTTTCAATTATATCTAACTCTGCTAAAGAAACATAATCGGCGCAAGAGACATATTCTAAACGCGCCAAAGGCTCGGCGTTGATAATTTCTTCCATTTTTGCACGCAAAACACCAGCATCTCTTTCTCCATTATCATAAGCAAATTTGGCTTTTTGGATGGATGTAGAGAGGACGAGTGCCGCTTGGCGTTCATCTGGATTAAGATAAGTATTTCTGCTCGACATAGCCAACCCGTCACGCTCTCGGACGATTGGGCTTGCTACGATTTCTATGGGCATATTCAGGTCTCTAACCATTTGCCTAATCACCGCGACTTGTTGAGCATCTTTCTGCCCGAAATACGCGACCTGTGGTTGAACAGCGTTAAATAACTTTGCCACAATAGTTGTTACTCCGCGAAAATGACCAGGGCGTTTTTCGCCTTCAAGGGGTTTTGTAATCTCGCCTACTTCTACCCAAGTCTGGTAATCGGGCGGATACATCACTTCGTTGTTGGGCATCCAGAGCAAATCGGCACCCGCTTCTTGAAGAAGGGCGATATCACGCTCGAGGTCGCGGGGATATGCGTCTAGGTCGTCTGTGGGGGCAAATTGGGTCGGGTTCACAAAGATGCTGACGACAACGGAATCGAGTTCACGACACGCGCGTTTCACAAGGGAAAGATGCCCCTCGTGCAAAAAACCCATTGTTGGCACAAATCCAATCGACCCTGGCAACGCGGTGCGGGCATCCCGTAAATCTTCTAAATTAATTACTTTTCTCACTTCAAACTCCTCATTGACAGTTTTCTTCCCTATGTTACACTATAAATATCAAATTTATACAAATAAGGAGAAATAAAATGGCTTTTTCAAAAGTAAATTCAAAAGGTGCAACCTATTATCTACACGCAAATGAGCGCGAGACCAAAACTGGAAAAAAATATAAAATGTATTTCTTTGCCCGTGACGTTCGCCCCGAAAAAGAAATCAATGAATTGCCCGATGGCTACGAAATCATTGAGATGAAAACGGGTTTGCCCGCATTAAAAAAACTCAAATAGTTCAATAAAGAATGCTTGTGTTGAAAAACATGAGCATTTTTCTTTTAAGCTGAGTGCTATGACGCCCTTCTCTTTTAGGGAACAGGTTGATAGCACCACCAAACAAAAAGGAGAATTTTATGCCCGGATTAAATCGTGTTCAGTTGATGGGAAATTTAGGTAAAGACCCAGAAGCTCGTTTTACGCCTACAGGAAAGCAGGTAGTGAAGTTTAGCTTGGCTGTTTCTAAACGCTGGAAGAATGATAGCGGGATGCAGGAACATACCGAGTGGATTAATATCGAGGCTTGGGGAAGATTGGCTGAGATTTGCAACGAGTATTTGCGAAAAGGCAGTTTCGTTTTTGTTGAAGGGCGTATTAAGACCGATAAATATCAAGATGATAGTGATGTAACGCGCTATTTCACGAAGGTTGTTATCAATCAGATGCAAATGCTTGATAAAAAGCCTGCTGATGATGTAATAACCGGAGAGATGCCAGCAGAATATGAGGCGTAGTTTTTTGAATACGGAGTTGCACGGATTACACAGAGTATGATTTTTGAGTTAGGGAGAAAAACTTTTCTGTTTTCTCCCTAACTCATATATTCAAAAACTCATATTGACGCACTCCCCTAGCCTGCTATAATTTAGTCACAATTTAGTTTTACCTTCGGGGTAGGGTGAAAGTCCCAATCGGTGGTACAGCCCACGAGTGTTGCAAAGCACATGATTCGGTTCAATGCCGAAGCCGACGGTTATAGTCCGGATAGAAGAAGGTTTTTAGGCAGTCTCTAACGTGAGTTAGGGCTGATTGCGTTATCCCGAAAAGAGTGTCTTTTCGGGATTTTTTATAGCAATGCAATTGGCATATCTACGCGTTTTACCTGTTTTCACGCCCCGCAAGGAATTTTATGCGGCGCGTTTTTAATTTAATGCTCCAATGATTGACGTTATCGTCTGAAATACGAAGTGCGATAAATCGCACTAAAACAAATATCACCTACAAAATATGGGCATCAATTCTAGCCACCAACTCAAAAAGCAATCTCAAATAAGCTCTTTCTCGATTGCGGCAATCTCTCTTCTTTTAGCCTTGCTTGCATGGCAACTTGTGGTTCATTTTACTGATTTGCCCTCCTTTATTCTCCCTTCCCCTGCGGATGTGGGCGCACGTTTTCTACGCACTCTCTCTGATGGAAGCCTGTTATACCACGCCAGTGTAACGCTTTTAGAAGTTTTATTAGGATTATTATTAGGAACTGCCGCGGCGACCGCGTTGGGATACTTGCTTGCAAAATCCCCGCTTTTTGAGCGTCTTTTGGCACCTTATTTGGTTGCGAGTCAGGCTGTGCCAATCGTAGCAATTGCGCCGCTACTTATCATTTGGTTTGGACCAGGGATTTCTTCAAAGGTGATTATTTGCGCGTTAATTGTCTTTTTTCCCGTTTTAGTAAACACCATTGTCGGCGTGCGGGCTGTTCCATCTGCTTTGCGTGATTTGATGCGTTCTTTGCGAGCAACACGTTGGCAAACTTTACGTTATCTTGAAATCCCCGCCGCATTGCCCGTTTTTCTAGGTGGGCTAAGAATTGGTGCGGCTCTTTCTGTAATTGGTGCAGTCGTTGGGGAATTTGTTGGCGCAGATCGCGGGCTTGGTTTCTTAATCAATGTGGGGCGTGGGCAATATGATACGGCATTAGTTTTTGTCGCTATTTTTGCTTTAATTATATTGGCATTGGTTCTCTATGGGGCAGTAGCATGGCTAGAGAGTTATTTGCTTAAATGGCAGGTGTGGCGTAGTCAATAGGGTAAAATAGCCTATCAAAGCGAAGCGCGCCCATAATCTAATAAAGGAATCCCAGATGTCTCAAAAAGAATTTGAAAAATTTATTGCATCCTACCCTAATTATGCTAAAACAACTAAATTAGACGACCTGCGTGCCAAAGATTATGCGCGGCTTGACCGTCTTAACCATGTTTATCTCGATTATACAGGGGGCGGGCTATACGCCGAATCGCAAATTATCAAACACCAGAAAATTTTGCTAAATGATGTTTATGGCAATCCACATTCATCTAACCCAACGTCTATATCGGCGACTAAGTTGGTAGATTCTGCGCGAGCTTATGTGCTCGAGTTTTTTAATGCTGACCCCGATGAGTACGAAGTCATATTTACTTCAAATGCCAGCGGTGCGCTTAAATTAGTGGGAGAGTCTTACCCCTTTGATGAAAATGCTCATTATTTACTGGCTTTTGACAACCATAATTCGGTTAACGGATTGCGCGAGTTTGCCAACCAGCGGGGGGCACGAGTAACTTATTTGCCGGTTGAATTGCCAAATTTGCGCTTATCTCACGCACAACTGCTCAATGAATGGAAGCAAGCACAGGGTCAAGGGCGGCGTCTTTTTTCTTATCCTGCACAATCTAATTTTTCTGGTACACAGCATCCGCTTGAGTGGATTACAGAAGCGAAATCCTACGGTTGGGATGTTTTATTAGACGCGGCGGCATTTATCCCCACCAATCTATTGGATTTGAGCCGCGTTGCCCCTGATTTTGTCGTGATGTCTTTCTATAAACTTTTTGGCTACCCTACAGGCTTGGGTGCCCTCATCGCGCGGCGAGAAGCATTGGGCTGGCTGAAACGACCGTGGTTTGCAGGTGGAACAATTACGGTAGCATCGGTGCAAGGAGAGCGGCATTATATGGCAGAAGGGCACGCCGCATTTGAAGATGGCACAGTAGATTATTTGAATATCCCCGCTGTAGAAATTGGCTTGCGACATATTGCTGAGGTGGGCTATGAAGCAATCCATGAGCGTGTGGAAGCATTGACAGGCTGGCTTTTAGAGAATATTTTGGCAATGAAACATAGCACAGGCACACCGCTCGCTAAAATTTATGGCGTATTAGATACAGAAATGCGCGGCGGCACAATTGCGCTGAATTTTTATAATGAGAATGGAACTGCTTTTAACCATCGCTATATTGAAGATGAGGCAAATAAGCGCAATATCTCTATTAGAACGGGGTGTTTTTGCAACCCTGGTGCAGGCGAAATTGCACTAGAACTAGAGAAGCCAGAGTTAATTACTTGTTTCTCGCAAACTGAGCATAAGGAACATCTCAGCTTTGAAGAGTTTGCCCTTTGTTTTGATGAGAAAGAATCAGGTGCAGTACGAATCTCGGTGGGGCTTGTGAGCAACTTTGAAGATATGCAGATTTTTCTTGGGTTTATGAAAGGGTTGTTGAAATAAGATGTGAATCGCCAATCTTCACCAATCTTCACAAAAACAAAATGAAAAAGACTGAACTTCAACACCCCAAACTCTCCAGAAATTTACCATCCTCTGAACTTTATAAATTAGAAGATTGGGATGAATACGAATCCCTAAAATTAAGCGGATGTGATTTAACAAGGCAATCTGCCCAAAATATCAGTTTTGAGCAAGTATTGATGCGTCAGATTATGTTTACTGGAGTGCGGATACCGAAATCACATTTTTTTGATGTACGGATGGAATCTTGTGACCTTTCTGGCACTTTTTTAGAAGACTCACGTTTTCGTCGCGTTGAGGTCATTGCTTGTCGCTTGATGGGCATTCAATTTATTTCGGCTCAAATAAATGATGTGCTTTTCAAAGACTGTAATTTAGACGGGGCTATTTTTATTTCTACGAAGAGCAATTTTTTACGATTTGAAAATTGCTCTCTAAAAAACACTAGTTTTGAAAGGGCAGATTTGCGAAAAGCTATCTTCAAAAAATGCGATTTGTCTAGTGCTGATTTTCGTAACGCAAAATTAGAGCAAGCTGATTTTCGCACATCCACAATTAATGGTATAGCGTTAAGAGCCGAAGATGTGAAAGGGGCAATCATCTCGCCCATACAGGCAACTCAGATGGCGGGATTATTGGGCTTGCATGTTTTAGATGAAGATGAGATGCTCTAAGTTCTAATCTGAAACGGTTCTAATTGGAAGAAGAAGCGCGTGTTGGTTGAGTAGGCGATGCTTTTCGCCGTATCGAAACCAAGAATTAGTATAAAATCGGCTTTTTCGTGGCTTCGATACGCTCCGAAAAAGCATTCGGAGCTACTCAGCCACCTGCAAAAACAAAAGTGTCATGTCGCTAGAAAACTTTTATGTTTTTATTAGCGACTTCACTTGCCCCCCTCCCGCTCATACCGCCGTCCGTAACACAGCACTTAAAATAAGTCCCGCCGCTGGGGACAGCGGCTAGAGCGTGGATAATTAAAATCGCCAAAAATGCTATTTTCTTCGTGAAGATTAGCGATTATAAAAAGGTAAAAATGACTATACTCTGGCTTATTGTTGTTCTTGTAATCCTCATTCTCCTGCTCGACCGCGGGATTGAAAAAATGTACCACTATAAAAAGCGCGCACATCGTGATACCCCTGCCAAATATGAGATTGATTTTGATGAGATCGAAATCCCGTCTACAGACGGTGGCTCTCTTTATGGCTGGTGGATTCCCTCTACGTCCTCTGCGCTCTCTGCGCCAACGCTAATTCTCACACACGGCTGGAGCAGAAATGTTCAACGAATGATGCCTTATATCCAAGACTTGCACCCAAAAGGATATAACTTACTCGTTTTCGATGCACGCAATCATGGCTCTAGCACGCCCACGCCACAACCAACGGTAGGTACTTTTACAGAAGATATTCTTTGTGCAGTAAATTATCTACAGGCAAGTGAAGAACTTGCTTCATCAAAAATTGGTCTAATCGGTTTATCGATTGGTGGTGGGGCATCTATTGCCTCAGCAGGGCATAATGAAGCAATTTCATCTGTAATCACAGTTGGGGCAATGGCGCACCCTATTAGGGTCATGTCGAGGCAATTTGATGAGCGCAATATCCCTAAATTTATTGGCTCTTTCTTATTTTTCTATATGCGCATGCGCTACGGCATCGACTTCAACGAAATCGCGCCCATCACCCTCATCCCTAATGCCAAAGCCGATATTCTTCTCATTCACGGTGAAAACGATGAGATCATCTGCTTAGAACAGGCCGAAAATTTGCTCGCCGCGCGCCCTGAAAAAACCGAACTTTGGGTAGTCCCCGAAAAGGGGCATAGCGATTGTCATTTCCATGAAGCGTTTTGGGAAAGAGTAGAAAAGTTCTTAGAGAAAACTTTGCCTGTGGAGAAATAAATATGAAAAACTTTGACGCAAAATATAACGACATCGCCAAAACACACCTTCACGTTCACCTTGAGGGTGCTATCCGCACTGCCTCTATTATAGAAATTGCCAAAGAATATGGCTTAGATTTGCCCGCCTATAATGCCGCAGAGTTAAATCCGCATATCAAGGTTTATGAGCAGTGGAAAAATTTAGACACTGTGCTAGAAGCCTTTGGGATTGCACAAAAAAGTATCGCATCTCCGCAGGTTTTAGAGCGGATTGCTTGGGAATTTTTCGAGGATTCGGCGCGCCAAAACATCAAACTGCTCGAGGTACGTTTTTCCCCTGATTGGGCATTTAGCGGTCACGACCTTAACTGGGACGTGGCACTGGATGGCATCTTGCGTGCGCAGAAAAAGGCTGAGGCGCAGTTCGGCATGGCAATTGGATTAATCGCTATCACATCCCGTAGCATGGGCGTAGAATCTTGCGAAAAAACAGTAGATTGGGCAATTGAGCATAAAGAAGTAATTCATGGCATAGATTTGGCAGATAGCGAAGCCCAGCATCCGATTAGTGAGTTTATGCGCCCTGTACTCCGTGCAAAAAAAGCGGGATTGGGCATAACAATCCATTCGGGCGAGGATACACCCGCTTCAGCGGTTTTTGACACTATCCAAGCTGTGGGTCCAGAGCGTATCGGGCACGGCATCCATATTATTGAAGATATGTCGGTCGTTGAGATGGTGGTTGAACGCGGCATCACGTTAGAGGTCAATCCGTGGAGCAACTATCTAACCAACGCTGTACCAACGATAGAGGCGCATCCACTGAAAAAGCTTTTCGATTTGGGCGTGTGTGTCACCATTAACTCAGATGATCCCGAAGTTTTAGAGACAAATTTGAATAACGAATATCGTATTGCTCACGAAGTTTTGGGCATGAGTTTGGATGAAATAAAAACTTGCAATCGCTACGCAGTAGAGGCTTCTTTTTTGCCAGATGCACAAAAAAAGAATCTGCTGGGAGAGTTTAAGTAGCACTCTGGATTCATATAGGTAGCGTATGTTCGTTTAGCTCGGCGTTTTCGAGAGAAATGAGCGGCTCGGTGCGGGGATGTTTGTCTGATTTTTATAGACGGACAAATCTTAGTATCCTATTAGCCCAAAGGAGCGCATCAAATCTTCCACAAGCAAAGCCGTACCTTCTACGCTTGCCAATAAGAATGTAACGGCAATAATGGACGTTAAGGTATAAATTAGAGGTAATAGAAGTGTTCGCCAGCCTTTTAGGTCGTGTGCTGTTGATGTGCCTAGCCAGAGGCCTAATAAGGTTAAAAGGAGGGCCATAAAACGTGCTAGGGGGGCAATGACGGGGATAAAGCTAAATAACTCAAGAATGTGTGCGCTTTGGGCAAAGCCTGCTACGCGCAGGGTGCTATTATAATCGCCTTTACCGCGTAGTGTGTTGGCTGTAATTGTCAATAAGGTTATTGTTAGCATCCAACTCCCAGAACGTAAGAGAATTTCAAAGAAATCAAATTCTCCTGTGCGATTAAGCACTTGCAGTGCTTGTGCGATGAGCATAATTAGCAAGGCTGGACCTGTCATGTAGGCATCTTTGGCAATAGATGCGTAGGTGTCTCGGTTGAGGGCGAGCGCGTGGACGGCATTGCTCAGCCATTTACTCACTTCTCTAATGCCTTTAGCCAGCACTGCTGGAGACCAAGTATCTATTTTAGGTTCTTCGCACATCTCGGGGAGAGGGGTTGGTCCCGATAAGCCACGGCGAGTGTCTAAGATTGCTTTTACTTCATAAGAGTTACGAGTTTTAGAAACATTCATATCGCTTGGGTGGAGAAGGAAGGCATCGGTTTGCTCGCCGCCTAAGCCGCCATGGCTACCAATCAGTTCTTCGAGTGCCGCTACTGTGCCGTCTGGGTATAGGGTGCTGTTGAGGAGTAAATCACCAGCGTTTTCAAAATTGGCGATACGGCGCACCTGCCAACTGCGTAGTGCTATATCTCCATAAGGGGCTAGGGGGTCTTCACCTACTACATTACCTGTATGTAGATTTCTCGCGCCGTTTTTGCCAAATGCCACTGGCTCACCATCATCTTCGTAGGCAACCACGAAGCCAATGCCTTCGTGCTGTACTAAGGCGTCTACCATGCCGGGGTAGGCGTTATTTAGTTCGCTCAAGGTGATTCGGCGAGGGTGTAAATCAAAATAGACTTGCGCCAAGTTGCCGCTATAGCAGAGTGTTACTTCTGCTGGCTCAATTTCTTTTGTTCTCTCCTGTAAATCGGCATTCTTTTCCAATGTTCGTTGTGCTTGGTCCATTGCCGCTTGCCCCATTTTGCCGCCCAAATTTTGTTCTTCGATATTTTGTAACTCTTGCATCATGGCAGTAACTGGCATACTGCCATCGTCTCCGCCACTTGTAGATACGGTGCTGGTATTTTCAGGAAGTTGTTCTTCGAGAAATTCTAAAATTGTTTTATCATAGCGTTGCTTAAATGTAGCACCAAAAGATTGCCCATGATCAGAGAGCAAAATCAACTCGTAAGGTCTAGGGGCTTTTTCTTGAATGGCTCTTAGTACGATAGATAGTGTACGGTCAAATTGTTTTAAAGTTTGTAGCGCATCGGTGGTGCGTGGTCCAGAATGATGGGCAACTTCATCGTAGCCTGCATATAGGGTGTAGATTGCCGGCGTCCCGCGCACAATATCTAAAATAGTTAAATAAGCGGCAATATCTCGCAATAAAACAGTCGTTGCCGCTCGAATAAGGGGGTAGCCATTATGAAAACGATTGATGCGTGGCTGAATATCTTTGCGGCTTTGTTGCCAGGCTTGCCATAATTCTAGTAGGGCATCGCCGAAAAACAAAACTAAGGTACGCATGAAAAAAGTTGGGTTGCGCATGAGTAAATATATATCTTGTGCGCGCTGACGTTTATCTTCTGCTGATCCTTCTGTGATTTTTGAAAAAGTTAAAATGGATTTGTCGGCATCGCCACTAAACATATTGCAAATACTTGTGCCGCCACGTAAGATTCCCTTTCCATCAGAGATTAGTGGTTCAACAACAGGTGCCGCTTGTCCACCCGCCATCATTTTTCCTGTTTTTTTATCTAGCCAACGAAAAGCAGGGATATTTTCATTATTCCCATGCAAAATGCCCGCTTGGCAGGCAGGCGTAGTTGAAGGTACACCGCAATCAATGTGTGAGATTTTATAGCCCGCTTCATCTATCAGCTTTTGCACGGTGGGCATATAGCCTTCCTTCAAGGCTTCCTGCAAAATACTATAGCCCAAGCCGTCAATTTCAAACATTAACAAGCCGCGTGTGTTTTTATCTTCAATTTCTTTTGCTTGCTTAGACGCTTTACGTAAAATTAGATTAACATAAAAAGAATCCTCCTTGTCTATATTGATAAGTTCCGTCAAAATGATATTCACAAAAGACAAGAAAAAGCCGCCCCAAAAAGCCGCCCCAAACCCATCTACTATAAAGTCATCTAACAAATTTGAAGTAATAATTAAAGTGATGGCATTAATAAAAAAACCAACCACAAAAACGACAATCCATCCTAAAGGCACCGCAAGCAAGAGTAAAAGTGGGCGAATGAGCAAATTGACAATGCCCAAAAGCAACGCAATACTTGTTGCTGTCACAAATTCAGAGGCATTCACAGACGCAATGCTAATGCCTGGAATAATCCAAGCCGTAATCAACAGCGAAGCAGTATCTGTAAACCAAACCGCAAAAAAACGAATAGCAGAAGGGAAGAAACGCCTAATAGAACTCATAACTACTCCTCAATATAAGTGGATAGAAAATAAATTTTACCACGCACAAGATTTCTAATACCGCAGAAAAAAATGGAACGATGCTCCGCAACGCACGCACTTCGACAGGCTCAGCACACGCGTTTTGGGTTTGGTTGCTGAAACCCAAGCGGGATGCACGGCGCAAGCAAAGAGAACGCGCCCTACGCACAATTACAATCCTAAAAATTGCCCTTGACAACATCCCCATTTCACAGATAATAGACCCATCGCGAAGACGGAGAAAAGTACGTTAACCGAAAACCGTTAGAGAAGCGTGGAGATATGCTGAAACTCCCGCTCGGCAAAAGTTGACCGAAGTTCCCTCCTGAGTTGTTTAGGTGAATGTGCGACATGCGTTGCATTAGTAGTTTAGACCGTAATCCCTACGTTATAAGGGCTGCCGATGACAGTCGGTGTTGAGTGGGTTTGTTATAGCGGTGGTTGGGTAGTCCTGAGCTTGTCGAAGGACGTACCGAAACCACAGCGAGTACAACAAATCAACGTGGGTGGTACCGCGGGAAATTCCCTCCCGTCCCATTTGTGGGATGGGAGTTTTGTGTTAATAACGGAGCCATAAGATGAGAGTCATCACGAGCGTATTTCGTAAAACGTATTGCGTAATGTTTTTCCTTGGGTTTTACGAAATACGCAATACGAGTCATCTTAGAATCTCCTGTAGCTCTACAAGCAAGTAACAAAGGAGTCACTATGCTAGAAAAACTGAACGAAATCCAAGCCGCCGCGCTGGATGCGCTCGAATCGATTACAGATGAAGAGGCATTGCAAGCGTGGAAATCGGCGCATACAGGACGAAGCTCTGACCTGATGGGTGTTTTTAAGGGCATCGGCAAAGTTGCCAAAGAAGATCGGGGCAAGGTCGGGAAGCGCGCGAACGAAGTCAAAGTCGCACTCGAAGCGGCTTTAACGGCACGCAAGTCAGAGGTCAAGGATGCTGCGCTGGCGCGTTCCCTCGAAGAAGATCATCTGGACGTGACCCTGCCCGGTCGCCCCTTCCGCCATGGTGGCATTCATCCCGCCACACAAACTTTATGCCGCACCCTCAAGATTTTGGGCGATATGGGATTTCAAGTTTACACATCTCGTGAAGTGGAATCGGATGCGTATAACTTTGAGCATCTTAACTTCCCGCCCGGACACCCCGCACGAGAAATGCAGGATTCCTTTTATATAGAAGGAAGCGATACCGCGCAAGTGATGCGAACGCATACCTCGCCTGGGCAAATTCGTGCCATGCGAGAATATGCCGCGAGCAACCCCGAAAATCCGCCCCCCATCCGCATCTCATTGCCGGGGATGTGCTACAGAAGCGAGCAGATTACGCATCGTTCTGAGATTCAATTTAATCAGGTTGAGGGCTTGGCGGTCGGAGAAAACATCACTTTCAGTGATTTGAAAGGCACGCTTTCTGACTTTGCTCGCAGAATGTTTGGGCAGCATGCCCGAACACGTTTCCGCGCCCAACATTTCCCCTTCACCGAGCCTTCTGCAGAAATGGATGTGGAATGTTTTCTCTGTGGTGGAGAAGGTTGCAATGTTTGCAAAAAAGCGGGTTGGCTGGAGATTCTCGGTTGTGGCATGGTGCATCCGAATGTCTTAACGGCGGGTGGTTATGACCCAAGTCGCTACACTGGTTTCGCCTTCGGGATGGGCACAGAACGCCAAGCGATGTTACGGCATAATATCAAGGATATTCGTTATTTTTGGGGCAACGATTCCCGTTTTCTTGAACAGTTCTAAAGCTTAACCGCCAAGTCGCAGAGAACGCCAAGATTATTAAAAGTCGCCAAGTTTTTCTTGGCGTATCTGAAAAAAACTTGGCGCACTTGGCGTCTTGGCGGTTCAAACAGGAGTAAAAAATGAAAATCCCCGTAAGTTGGCTAAAAGACTACGTCAACATCAACATCTCGATAGAAAAACTAGCAAGTATGCTCACATTAGCCGGTCTCGAAGTAGAAGAAATTCGCTATGTGGGCTGGGAAATGCCCAAGTATGAAGATGGCGAATCCCACGAATTCAAAACCTACGGTCTCGAATGGGATCGTGAAAAGCTCGTTGTCGCTGAAATTAGCGAAGTAAAAGCGCATCCCAACGCCGACAAACTCGTTCTTTGCGACCTTTTCGATGGCAAAGAGCATTGGACAGCCCTCACTGGCGCGCCAAATCTCCTCCCCTATAAAGGAAAAGGCAAATTAGAGAAGCCTCTCAAAGTCGCCTACGCCAAAAAGGATTCGGTGCTTTACGATGGGCATAAAGACGGGCAAGTTTTGATGAAACTCAAATGCGCTAAAGTGCGCGGTATCGAATCCTGCTCGATGGTTTGCTCGGAGAAGGAACTCGGCATCTCGGATGACCATGAGGGCATCATTATTTTGGATGATGACGCGCAGACGGGAATGCCCCTAGCAGATTATATGGGGGACGCGGTTCTCAGCATCGACATTTTGCCGAATAACGCCCGTAACGTAAACGTGCTTGGCGTTGCTCGAGAGATTGCCGCACTGACAAATCAACCGTTAAAGCGCATTGATAAGAAACTCTACGAAACCAGCGGAGAAGCGATTGCCGACAAAGTGGAAATCGAAATCGCCAACCCTGAGCTTAACCAGCGTTTTGTTTTAGGATTAATCCGTGATGTAAAAATCGCCCCCAGCCCCTATATCGTACAACGCAGATTGCGGCTGGCAGGAATCCGTCCGATCAACAACCTCGTGGATGCGACAAACTACGCCATGTTCGAGATTGGCGAGCCGCTCCACGCTTTTGATTATGACGTTCTCGTAGAACGCGCTGCTTCGACAGGCTCAGCAAGCGTCAAAATCTCCACCCGCACTGCTGAAAAAGGCGAAATGCTAACCACCCTCGATGGTGAAAAACGCAAACTCCAAGAAAGCAACGTTCTCGTCTGCGATACGGCTGGCTCACTTTCTATTGCCGGCGTGATGGGCGGGCTTGAGTCCGAAGTCACAGATACGACTACAAATGTTCTCCTCGAAGGCGCGGCATGGCAATTTATCAATATCCGCCGCACAGCAAATCATCATAATTTACCCTCCGAAGCCTCCTACCGTTTCTCGCGCGGCGTTCACCCCAGCCTCTCAGAAGATGGCGTGAAGCGCGGGCTTTATTGGATGCAAAAATGGGCAAATGGCAAAATTGCGCCCGATCTGGTCGATAATTATCCGCTCCCACCCACCGACCCCACCGTCACCGTCAGCGAAGCGGATGTTGAGCGTCTGCTCGGCATCAAAATCTCTGCCGCGCAAATCTCAAAGCTCCTCACCAGGCTTGAGTTCAAGTGCCAAGTTGAGGGCACGAGCGTCACGGCGGTCACTCCGTCATTCCGCCTTGATATCGGAGAAGGAATCGTTGGGCAGGCAGACGTTATCGAAGAAATCGCCCGCATTTATGGCTACGATAAAATCCCCGAAACGCGGCTCGCCGACCAACTCCCGCCACAGCGCGGAAATCCCAGCTACGATTGGGCAGAAAATGCCAAAAATCTGCTCTCCACGCTCGGCTTGCAAGAGACGGTTAACTACCGCATGACTTCGCCAGCGGCGCAAGAGCGGCTCGGTTTGCAGGGCGAATTTGTGAAGGTAGCGAACCCGATTTCGCCAGAAAAAAGCGTTTTGCGGCGCAGTCTGATGGGGTCGGTTTTGGAAAATATCGAAGCCAATGCCCGTGTACGTGAGACCCTCGCTTTCTTTGAAATCGGACCTGTTTTCGTGCCCAAAGATGGCGATTTACCAGATGAGCCACATAAATTAGCGATTGCGATGCGGGGACGCAGACAGCCCCCCGCATGGGATTCGGCTACCAAAGAGCAATTGGATTTTTATGATATGAAGGGCGTAGCGGACGCGTTTTTGGCTGGTTTGCAGTTAAAAAACATCGCCTACACCCCAGCGGATTCTTCGTTAATGCCCGGCGCGGCATTTCACCCCGGCAAGTCGGCGCAAGTGAGCGTCAATGGCGTGGTCGTGGGCGCATTTGGTGAAATTCACCCCGTTGCGGCAGAGAAATTTGCCTTCGGCGATGCCCCCGTTCTCGCCGCAGAATTTGACGTTGCCGCCTTGCGCGCCGCCAAACCTGCCTACGAAATTGAGCCTGTGCCTGCCTTCCCGCCGATGCTGGAAGACATCGCCATCATCGTAGACGAAGATCTCCCCGCCGAAAAAGTGGATTTTCTCATCCGCCAGACCGGCGGCAAAATGCTGAGCGAAGCCCGACTCTTTGATGTATACCGTGACGAAAAACTCGGCGAAGGCAAAAAATCTTTGGCTTATGCGCTCACATACCAAGCTCCCGACCGCACGCTGACAGATAAGGAAGCGGCGAAGATTCGGAATAAAATTGTGAGAAGGTTGGAGCATGAGTTGGGGGCAGAGTTGCGAGGGTAGAAGGTTTGAAGTTTAAGATTGAAAACGAAAGCCGTCCATTTGGACGGCTTTTTTATCTTAAATCATTGGATGATATACTCGATTGCTCCTTGCTTTTAATTGCTTAATTGAGATATAATTATCAACAGTTGATATATATTATGAGGTAGTATGGATAGAGATTTTGGACTGGATACTTTACTGGATTTAAATGGCACTATCATTGAGCAAAAACATGGCTATTGGGTCAAATTTGAGGTGTCATTAACAAATACTTCCCCTGAAAGACCGCATGGCATTCGCTATAGCATAACTTTGCACAATGAATATGGTCAAAGAGTCATGGGTTATGATAATGCTCATGCCCTAAAAGTGTCTCACAGAAAAAAGTACGCTGGTCGTAAAGTTGAGTTTGACCATCGCCACCGCAATCAAAAAGATATAGGAATTCCTTATGAATTTAAGGATGCCTATCAGCTGATACAAGATTTTTTTGAAAGTGTAGACAAATTATTAGCCAAAACAGGAAGTTGAGATGAAAGAAACTGAAAAAATACGAATTGGCATTATGCCCCAAGAAAAGATACGCCAAAGAGTGCTGGATATTGCCGCAGGGAAATATAAACCAGCTGAAAATGAACCAACAATTTGGTTTACCTCTATGCGTTCTCTTGCAGAAGTACTCAGTGATGAAAATAGAGCTTTGTTGCGCGTTATCAGGGAGTTGGAGCCAGATTCTATTAAGGTTCTCTCTGAAGCCACGGGAAGGCAATCGAGCAATTTGTCTAGAACCTTAAAAACAATGGCGATGTATGGCATTGTAGAATTGACTAAGGAAAAACGCCAAGTCAAGCCAAAGGTAAAGGCGACAGAATTTGAGATTTTGGCAGTATGATGCTTTGAGGCAAGTGGAGAAGAATTATTATCCCAGTTCCCGTCTTCTCGATGTCTATCGTGACGAAAAACTCGGCGAAGGTAAAAAATCTTTAGCGTATGCCCTGACCTACCAAGCTCCCGACCGCACGCTGACAGATAAAGAAGCGGCGAAGATTAGGAATAAGATTGTGAGAAGGCTGGAGCATGAGTTGGGGGCTGAGTTGCGAGGGTAGAAGGTTTGATGGTTGAATGTGAAAGCCCTCCGAGTTTGAGTTCGGAGGGCTTTTTTGATTTACGATGGTAGGATTAAATTCTTGGTAGAGGTGAAAATACATGGGTACATATAATACAAATAGGGGGTGTCAAGAAGATTGTGTAAACGGACTATTATTTAGGCCATCGGTCTTCAAACCGAATGGCTAATTGATTAAG